>NZ_NBCN01000011.1:0-351258 GCF_002099185.1 Streptomyces sp. CB03238
CCGCCTGAGCACCACCACCAACTGGGCGAAGATCAGCGGCACCACACTGCGCACCACACCGTCCTACACCGACGCGCCGCCCGCCACCGGCCAGACCTACCTCTACGAAATCCGCGCCGTCGACAAAGCCGGCCACGAATCCACCGGAAGCGCCGACGTGACGGCCACCACCGTCGACCGCACAGGTCCGGCGGCACCGGGCGGGCTGACGGCGACCGACGGGAAGGGCGGCCTCTCGCTGGCGTGGCAGCCGGTCGCCGGTGCGACGACGTACACCGTCTTCCGGCAGCAGCAGACCGCACCCGGATCCCCGACAGCACCAGTGACCCAGGTCGCCACGGTGACCTCGGCCTCCTGGACCGACACGGCTGCCGCCGAGCGCACGGGCTACACGTACTACGTCTCCGCCACCGACGCGGCCGGCAACACGTCGGCGACGCGGACCTCGGTGTCCGCCACCCGCGGCGACTACGCGCCCGCACCTGCCACGAACGTGACGGCGGTATACGAGCCGCGCAACGGCATCGTCGTCAGCTGGGCCCCCTCGACGAGCGACGACGTCGTCCGGTACCACCTGTACCGCGACGGTCATCTGTACCGGGACCTGGTCCACACCAGCACCTACACAGACATGACGGTCAGCCCCGGCTCCACGTACACCTACACGGTGGTCGCCGTGGACGGGGCGGGCAACCAGTCCCCCGTATCCGGGTCCGCCTCTGCCACCACCGACGGCGACCTTGTCGCCCCGGCGGCCGTCACCGGTCTCAAGGCAACGGCGCGCCAGGACGGCGTGTTTCTGGAGTGGGCGCCGAACACGGAGCCCGACCTCAAGCGGTACGAGGTCTTCAAGGCCGAGAAGTACGACGACGGCGAGGGCGGCTTCGTCTGGCTCGCGCACCGCGTCGAATACCTCGGCGAGGACGCCACCTCGTTCCTCCACGGCAGTGCGGCGGACGGCGAGACCGTGATGTATGCCGTGATCGCCGTGGACGACTGGGGCAACCAGCTCCGCGTGGAAGATGAGAGCGTGAACTGGGTCGAGGTCACCGAACTGGGGACCCCGGCCGCGAGCTGACGCCGTCCGCCCACGACGAAGGGGTGCCCCTGGTCGGGGCACCCCTTCTGGTCAGCACCTTCTCTGACCTGCTGCGGTGGGTGTGGGATTTGAACCCACGGTGACTCGCGCCACGACGGTTTTCAAGACCGTTCCCTTAGGCCGCTCGGGCAACCCACCCTCGCCCCGCGTCGACTGCTGCGGAGCGGCTACAGCCTACCGGTTGGGGGGTGGGCGGCGGGCGGGTCAGGGGGGTGACTCGGCCCAGACCGCGGGGCCGCCGCCCTGCCAGTGGATGAGGTGGGTGGTGGCCACGTCGTCCGGGCTCAGTTCCAGGCCCACGCCGCTCAGGAGGTCGACCAGGTCGGCGACGCTGTGGGCGAGGCCGAGGGGCTTGCCGTCGACGTGGACGCTGCGGCCGCTGGAGGGGTTCGGCGGGGAGACGGTCACGGGCGGCGGGTTGGCGGTCATGGACCCACTGTGGGCCCGTACCCGGTGCCCGGCACGCCGGGAGACGGGTACGGGTGACTCGTCCGTCGGCTAGTCGCCCTTGCGCTCGCCCAGGGTGACGTCCACCGTCGATTCCTTGCCGCCCCGTTCGTAGGTGAGGGTCACCTTGTCGCCCGGCTTGTGGGTCCAGATCTCGCTGATCAGGGTCGGTCCGCTGTCGATCGTCCGGTCGCCGAACTTGGTGATCACGTCGCCCGGCTTGAGGCCCGCCTTCGCGGCGGGTCCGTTCGGGACGACGGCCGGGGTGCCGCCCTCGCCCTGGTCGGCGATGCGGGCGCCTTCGCCCTCCTCGGTCATGTTCACCGTGGCGCCGATCACCGGGTAGACCGGCTTGCCCGTCTTGATCAGCTGGTCGGCGACGCTCTTGGCCTGGTTGATCGGGATGGCGAAGCCGAGGCCGATGGAGCCCGCCTGCGACTGGCCGAGGCCGCCGCTGCCGGCCGACTGGATGGCGGAGTTGATGCCGATCACCGCGCCGCGTGCGTCGAGGAGCGGGCCACCGGAGTTGCCCGGGTTGATCGAGGCGTCGGTCTGCAGGGCGCTCATGTACGAGTTGCGGCCGGCGCCGCTGCCGTCGCCGGAGGCGACCGGGCGGTTCTTGGCGCTGATGATGCCGGTGGTGACGGTGTTGGACAGGCCGAACGGCGCGCCGATCGCGATCGTCGAGTCGCCGACCACCACCTTGTCGGAGTTGCCCAGGGGGAGAGGGGCGAGGCCCGACGGGGCGTTCTTGAGCTTCAGTACGGCGACGTCGTAGCCCTGGGCGCGGCCCACGACCTCGGCGTCGTACGTCTTGCCGTTGGAGAACGTCGCGGACAGAGTGCCGCCCTCCGCCGCCGAGGCCACCACGTGGTTGTTGGTGAGGATGTGGCCTTCCTTGTCGTACACGAAGCCGGTGCCCGTGCCGCCCTCGCCCTCCGAGGCGCCCGACTTGGCCTCGATGGTGACGACGCTCGGCAGGGCCTTGTTCGCCACGGCGGCGATCGTGCCGGGCTCCCGCTTGAAGTCTGCCGGCGCCTCGCCCGCGGCGACGGTCGTCGAGCTGGCCGAGCCGTCGTTGCGCTCGGCCGCCCAGTACCCGATACCGCCGCCGATGCCGCCCGCGAGCAGTGCGGCCGCCAGCACGGCGGAGACCAGCCCGCCGCCGGAACGTTTGCGCGGCGGCTCGCCGGCCGGCGGGAGCGGTGCGCCCCAGGTGGGAGCGGTCGGCGGGGGTGGCGGCGGGGCCGGCCAGCCCGCGCCGGTGGGAGGAGCCGGATGCGGGGCGGGGGCCGCGGCCTGGTGCGGGGCCGGGTGCTCGCCCGGGGCCGGGTGCTCGCCCGGGGCCGGGTGCTCGGGCGGGTGCGGGGCCGAACGCTCGGGCGGCGCCGCTTGCTCGGCCGGGGCCGGGGCCGGGTGCGGAGCCGCGGGCGAGGGCGTGTGGCCGGGAACCGGAGGTACGTGGGGCGGCTGCGGCCCCCGGGGCGCCGCGTCGTGGGCGCCCTCCGCCGGCACGGACGAAGAGGGCGGCACGGGAGGTGTGGACGGGGCGGAGGGGGCGGACGGGACCGCGTTGCCCTCGTTCTCAGTGCTCACGGCTCGTTCTCCTCGGGGTTCCACGTCGTCTACGTCGCAGGGGGGTGTCTGTGGTCAGCTTTTCCCACAGCCCGTCAGGCCACTGTAAGCCGGAGCTGTGCGTCTTCGGGCCATCCTTTATTTCCGGCAAATCGGACGCCTGTCGAAGAGGGCCGAACAGCGGTGGCACCATGTCGCGGTGACCCACGCACGGCAGCACACGATCCAGGTCGTCGCCCACCGAGGCGCCTCCGAGGACGCGCCCGAGCACACCCTCGCCGCGTACATGAAGGCGATCGAGGACGGCGCCGACGCCCTCGAATGCGACGTACGGCTCACCGCCGACGGCCACCTCGTCTGCGTCCACGACCGTCGCGTCAACCGCACCTCCAACGGCCGCGGCGCCGTCTCCACCCTGGAGCTGGCCGACCTCGCCCAGCTGGACTTCGGCGGCTGGAAGGACGCGAACGAGAGCCCGGACTGGGGCGACCCCGAGTACACCTCCGTACTCACCCTCGAACGGCTGCTCGGGCTCGTGGCCGACGCCGGGCGGCGCATCGAGCTCGCCATCGAGACCAAGCACCCCACCCGCTGGGCCGGTCAGGTCGAGGCGCGGCTGGTGGAGCTGCTGGAGCGGTTCGGGCTGACCCGGCCGCGGACCGGGACCACCACCCCCGTACGGATCATGAGCTTCTCCGCCCGCTCGCTGCACCGTGTCGCCGCCGCGGCGCCCGCCGTGCCGACCGTGTACCTCATGCAGTTCATCACCCCGCGCGTGCGCGACGGGCGGCTGCCCGCCGGGTCCCGGATCGCCGGGCCCTCCATCCGGATCGTCCGCAACCACCCGGGCTACATCGCCCGCCTCCACCAGGCCGGACACCGTGTCCACGTCTGGACGGTGAACGAGCCGGAGGACGTCGAGCTGTGCGCGCGGCTCGGAGTGGAGGCGATCATCACCAATCGCCCCAAACAGGTCCTGTCCCAACTGGGCCGCCTTTAACACCCGTTACAGGGAGTGCTCCGGCGCGTTCGGTCCGTGCTCGGCCGTGTCGAGTGCGTCACCACACACGGGTTGGCCGGTTTCCGGTCCAGTCCATTGGGGCATCCACACCGTGGCGTGGGGCGAAGGAGGTCTCGGGGGTGGCGTTGGTGGTGGCACAGGAGGTGCCCACGTCGTCGAGCATGGCCGTTCCCCATGGCCCTGCGGGCGTGGGACAGGCGAGACGCCGGATGCGGGAGCAGCTCCGCCGCAGCGGTATGGCCGAATCGGTCGTCGACGATGCCGTACTGGTCCTTTCCGAACTGCTCAGCAATTCCTGCCGGCACGGCAGACCGCTGGGCCGGGGGGTGGAGGTCGGTGACGGTGACGTCCACGCCGCCTGGTGGGTCGACAAGCACGGCGCCCTGACCGTCGAGGTGACGGACGGGGGTGGTCCGACCCGCCCGGTTCCGGCCACGCCCTCGGTGACCGCGCGCGGCGGCCGGGGGCTGAACATCATCAGCGCGCTCGCCCAGGACTGGGGCGTACGCGACAGCGCGTCCGGCGAGGTGACGGTCTGGGTGATCCTCACGGGAGGCCACCGGCGCGACGACTTCGCTACGCGCGTCACAGGTCCGGGCTTCGACTTCCTCGATACGTACGAGGCCTACGACGCGTACGAGGACGTCGGCTGAGCGCGCCCGGCCACGCCCCCTGACGGGGCCGGACGCCACGGGTACACGGGCGTCCCGGGGGCGTCCCGCGGGCACCCCGGTGGCGCGAACCGGTGCGGCGCACCGAACCGTACGGGGCGCCCGGCGGCGGGGCACAGACCGGCGCCGGGCACCGACCCACTCGGCAGGCGCCGCCGTGCGGGCGCGGCCCCCGGGAACGCGAACCGGTGCGGGGCACCGACCCGGTCGGGGGGCGCCCGGCACGGGGCACCGACCCACTCGGGGGGCACCCGGCACGGGGCGCCCACCCACCAGTCCAGTGCGGGACGCCCACCCGCCGGTCCGGCGCGCGTGAACCGCCCAGGAACGGAAGCCGGCTCGGTGGGCGGACCGGCGCGGGGCGCCGCCGCGCCAGACATGGAGAGCCTGCGCAGGGCGCCCCGCTGGACCAGGAGAGCCCGCCGCACGCGGACGTCGCGGGCGCGGGATCCGGCCCCGGAGGTGCGCCCGCGCAGGATGCGGGCCCGCCCGGGGGACGTCGGCCGGCGCCCCGGGCGTCTGCCGCCCCGGCCCTCCGGCGCGGCGAGCCCGGGGAGGCGCGCGCCGCGGCTCGGCCCCACCGTGGGCGGCGGCGGCCGGACGTGGGGTGGCCCGGGCGGGGGCCGCGGGAGGCTAGGCTCGCGGCCGACACAGCACTGCCGCACAGCCGTTACGGGAGAAGTCAGACCATGGGCAAGAAGCGTCCCCAGACCAAGGCCGGGAAGCCGCAGGCGCAGCTGAACGAGGGAGAGATCCCGGTCGTCGGGGCCCGCGAGCCCTGCCCCTGCGGCTCGGGCCGCCGCTACAAGGCCTGCCACGGCCGGGCGGCCGCGCACGCGGTGACCGAGCTGGTCCAGCGGCCGTTCGAGGGTCTGCCCGGCGAGTGCGACTGGGTCGCCCTGCGCGAGCTGGTCCCGGCCGCGACCGCGCCGCTCCACCTCAAGGGCGGCCTGCCCGAGGGCGTACCGTCCGTGACGCTCGCGACCGTCCTGCCCATGGCATGGCCCGCGCTGCGCCGCGACGACGGCTCCGTCCTGCTCGCGCTCCAGAACGACACCTCCTCCGGCGACCTCAGCCGGGACCTCGCCGACACCCTCCAGCGCGCGCTGACCGCGCAGCCGGGTACGCCCGTGGGCGCCCAGAGGGTGCCGGCGGACGGGCCGCGCCTTCAGGACCTGCTGGACGCGGACGCCGGTTTCGAGCCGGTCGTCCACTCGGGCTTCGAGTTCTGGGTGCCGGACTCCGAGCAGAGCGCGTCGCCGGATGTGGCCGCCTCCCTGGAGCGCGCCAACGCCGCCGCCATCCCGACCGTCAAGCTGTCCGGCGTGGACGCCGCGTACTGGTGCGAGACGCCCGAGAAGAACCACCTGCGCTGGGTCATGCCGCACCCCGAGGAGCAGCTGCTCGACGCGCTGGCCCGGCTGCACGCCGCCGGTACGTCGTCGCTCGGCGAGGGCACCCGGCTGGTCGGCTCCTTCCGCGCGCACGGCCTGATGGTGCCGGTGTGGGACCTGCCGACCGGGATGGGCGCGAAGGAGTGCGAGCAGCCGGCCGCCGAGTTCGCCGAGCGGCTCGCGGGCGCGCTGGCCGTCGACGCGCCGCTGACGGCGGAGGAGCGCCGGGCCCGCGGCGGGCTCACCAACCGCCAGGTCACCCTCAGCTGACCCCACTATCAGGGGGCGGTGCCGGTCCACATCCCGACCGGTCGGTGACTTCCGCCACAATGGTCCGTACCCGGGAGTAAATCCCTGTCCGAATAACTGAGATCGAATTTGCGAACAGCCGATCTCTTGTTACGGTGCTTGAAGCCCGGTCGCTGGTGCATCCCCCGTCGCCAGCGACCGGGCCCTTCCATTTCCTCGGAAGAAGATCTTCCGGCTCTGGCCTCAACTGGCCGCCGGATCGGGCGAGTTGCTCCCCGAGCGCAGCAACAGCGCACTTTCCCCGCTCTCCGCGAACTCCGCCACCGCCGTGTATTCGGCGGAAGTCCCGCGCGACGGCTCTCTGGGCGTCTCACACACGCCCGGCTCATCCTCCGCCCGCACGGCGCAATGCGCTTGTACAGTGCGCCCGCCGGGGCCCATCAAGGTGAGTACGGCTCCGAGCGCCGTGCCCGTGGCGTTGCGGTAGTACGTCCGCGCCCAGGTGTCCCGCCCTTCGGTCAGTACGCACGTCTGCGCCTCGACCCCGCCCGGCGAGGCCACCTCCGGCCCGCAGCGCGCCAGGCTGCTCGCGTCGGAGGGCATCGGAGAGGGGGAGATCCCGTCCGGAACATCGGACGGAGCAACGGACTGCGCAATGGACGGGGCATCGATTCCAGCCAGAAGTTCCGGCGCCTCCGCCGGACCGGCCGGCGCGCCGGGGCTCCCGGCCGGTCCGGCGGAGGCGGCCGGCGACAGCAGTGCGGCGAGCACCACCACGGCCCCGAGCCCGATCATGCGGAGATTCATGGGGACCCCACCTGCCAACTGCCCGGGAATTCTTGACGGTGGGGCGACGATATCGACGGAAGGCGGAGGCACTCGGAGCCGCGCGCCCAATTCCCGTACAACTCGGCCCCGCTCACACCCGTACGAGTGACATACGGGTGACAGCGGGGCCGGAAGCCGGTACGGCGGTACGGCGGTAACGGCGGTACGGGTCAGTAGCGCAGCCGGCTGCCGCCGTCCGGCGCGCTCGTGCTCGCCTCGACCAGCGCGTCCACGACCGCCTCCACGTCCGGCAGCCACGGTGAGGACGACCCGGCGAGCGGCGCGCGTTCCCAGCGCACCTGCCCCGTTCCGGTGTCCGACGGCGGCAGCACCAGATAGCCGCCCTCCCCGTGGAACCGCAGGGAGCTGGGCACGCAGTCCTTGACGTACAGCAGCTCGCCGAGCTGTTCGAGGGTGTACGGAGCCACCAGCAGGGACCACCGGGTGGGCGTCGCCACCACCGGGCCGAGCCGCATCTCCATCCGGTCCAGCACCGACAGCGCCCGCGCCGCCGCGACGCAGGGCAGGCTCACCGCGCACGGCGCGCGGCCTCCGGTGGCGAGCACGACCGGGGCGTCCGGGCGGTTGGTCCACCACCAGCGCACCATGCGCTCGTCGGTGGAGGCCGCGAGCAGGCCGGGGTCGAAGGGGTGTGCGCCGGGTACGACGCACTCGGGGTCGGGACAGGCACAGCCGCGTTCCCGGTCGCCGCGGCCCCCGGCCGGCTCGAGTCCCACGCCGGGGAGTACGGGCCAGTGCCACTCGGTGGCGCACAGGAGCGCCGCATCCAGGTGGGCAGGCCTCCTCTTGCGCCGGAACCGGAGCCTGCGTCGCCTTCCGAGGATCTCGCGCATGAGCGCTCGTTCCTTTCCGTTGAACGCCGAGGTCATCCACATCACAACAGGTGTGCGTCACTTCACTGTGCGTACGGGCCGGCCCCTCTTCGCCTGCGGCAAGCAACACCGCGGGGGCCGCCGATCGCGGGCCGGGCCGTGGCCCGGGCCGACTGTCCGTCCATTAAACGCGTGGCGAGGGGTGGCGCACCCATGGCGCGCTCTGGCTGTCCCGCGTGTTGCGCTGTTCTCTTTCCCCGCCACTCGGGGATGGGGCGCGGCCTCGGAGTCAAGGACGCAAGGGCTCCCCGCCGGGTTCCGGGCTCGCCCCAACTGCCCCCGGCCGACACCGTTTACGTACCCTGCCCGCTCGGAACGACGCCCCTTCGGACCGCGCCTGCCGACGCCGCCTCCAGGGGGTGCCCCTTTTCGAACGGGGCTCAGTCGACCGCAAATCCTGTTCATGGGGGGCATTTTTGAGCCAAGTTACGGCTCACGTAAATACCGCGCGCCCTCCCGTGACAATGCTGGACATCCCCTTACTTGTGCGTGTACATGTGGATGCAGTGACAGCGGCGCAGATTGACATGGGGGTTTGCGATGCTATCCAGCGAAACGCACCCGTCGAAGAGCCGGCTGCCATGAACGCCCCTCACCTGCCGAAAGTGGCTGGAATCGATCCAACCGTTCCGGCGCCCGCGCACACTGCGGCGCCCCTTCCGGGCCTCCCGACCCCTCCGGTCGCACCCGGCGCGATGATCCAGGACAAGCTCGCGGGCTGGGTCTCGGACCTGACCACGCTGCACGAACTCACCGAACGCCTCACCCGTACGGGCACCCTCGACGACGCCCTCCAGGAGCTGCTGCGCGCCGGCGCGGCGCTCGTCGGCGCCCGCCGCGGCATGGTCGTCCTCGAGCCGGCCGACGGCCTCGGCCCCACCACCACCCTGGGGCTGGGCCTCGCGCACGCCGACCTCGGCACCATCGAGACCGTGCCGCGCAGTGCCACCTCCTACGGCCGCATCCTGGAGGACGCCCCCGAGGGGGACCTCAAGCACGGCGTCCTTCCGCCGCCCGGCCCCGTCGCCGTGCCCGACCTGTTCGCCGACGAGGGCCTCGACCCGCGCCACCGGGAGGTCGCCGCCCGGCTCGGCTACGCCGCCAGTTACGCCGTGCCCCTCGCCACCCGGCTGGCGGGCCGGCTCGGCGCCGCCGTCTGGCTGTACGACGAGCCCGCCGAACCGACCGAGGGGCGGCGCCACCTCGTCGGCCTCTACGGGCAGTACGCCTCCGAGCACCTGGCCCGGCTCCTGGAGCTGGAGCGGGGCCGCGCCCGGCTGGCCACCCTCACCGAGGAGCTGCTGCCGAGCCGGCTGCCGCGCGTCCCGGGCGTCCAGCTCGCCGCCCGGCACCGCACCGGGCCGCGGGGCGGCGGCGACTGGTACGACGCGCTGCCGCTGCCGGAAGGCGCGCTCGGCATGGCGGTCGGGTCGGTGTCCGGGTCGGGGCCGAGCGCACTGGCCGCGATGGGGCGGCTGCGGGCCTCCCTGCGGGCGTACGCCGTGATGGAGGGCGAGGACCCCGTCGCCGTACTCTCCGACCTGGAGCTGCTGCTGCGGCTCACCGAACCGGCCCGCTCGGCCACCGCGCTCTTCGCGTACGCCGAGCCCGCCCAGCACAAGATCGTCCTCGCCGGGGCCGGGCACACGCCGCCGCTGATCGTGGGCGAGCGGCGCACCGAGTACGTCGAGACGTCGCTGTCGGCGCCGCTGGGGATGCTCGCCTGCTGGGAGGCACCGAGCGTGGAGATCGCCCCCGAGCCCGGCGAAACGGTGCTCCTCTATACGGACGGACTGCTGCGGCGTACCGGGGACTCCATGGACCGGGCCTTCGCACGGCTGCACGCGGCCGCGGCGGCCGTACCCAGGGCGGACCGGTCGGATCCGGGCGCGATCGCCGATCACGTCCTGCGGACGGTGCTGCCGGAGGACGGGTCCGGGGACGAGGACGTGGTGATGCTGGCCGCGCGGTTCGAGTGACGCCGCGAGTGACCCGCGAGTGACATAAGGCCCTGGGGGCGGCGTCCGCACGACCGTACGATGGTGCGAGGTCGAGTGTCGTACTAACCAGGAGGCGGACCCGTGGCCGAAGAGCTCACGCCGGAGACCCCGGAAGACTCGGAAGAGCCGATCAAGCAGCGCAAGAACGGCCTGTACCCGGGTGTGTCCGACGAGCTCGCCGAGAGCATGAAGTCCGGCTGGGCCGACACCGAGCTGCACGGACTGGAGCCCATCCCCCAGGCCGCCCACACCGCCGCCCGCCGCGCCGCGCTGTCCGCGCGCTTCCCCGGCGAGCGGCTCGTCATCCCCTCGGGCAACCTGAAGACCCGGTCCAACGACACGGAGTACGCCTTCCGGCCGTCCACCGAGTACGCGTACCTCACGGGTGACCACACCCACGACAGCGTCCTGGTGCTGGAGCCGAAGAAGGACGGCGGCCACGAGGCGACGATCTACCTGCTGCCGCGCTCCAACCGGGAGAACGGCGAGTTCTGGCTGGACGGCCAGGGCGAGCTGTGGGTGGGCCGCCGGCACTCCCTCGCCGAGGCGGAGCAGCTGCTCGGCATCCCGGCGAAGGACGTGCGCGAACTGGCCAGGCACCTGAGCGAGGCGACCGGCCCGGTGCGCAATGTGCGCGGGCACGACGCGGGCATCGAGGCGGCCCTGACCGACAAGGTCACCGCCGAACGCGACGAGGAACTGCGGGTGTACCTCTCCGAGGCGCGCCTGGTGAAGGACGCGTTCGAGATCGCCGAGCTCCAGCGCGCCTGCGACTCGACGGCGCGCGGCTTCGAGGACGTCGTACGCGTCCTGGACAAGGCCGAGGCGACCAGCGAGCGGTACATCGAGGGGACCTTCTTCCTGCGGGCCCGCGTCGAGGGCAACGACATCGGCTACGGCTCCATCTGCGCGGCCGGCCCGCACGCCACGACCCTGCACTGGGTGCGCAACGACGGCCCCGTGCGCGCGGGTGAACTGCTGCTGCTGGACGCGGGCGTGGAGACGACGACGCTGTACACGGCGGACGTGACGCGGACCCTGCCCATCAACGGCCGCTTCACCGGCCTCCAGCGCAAGATCTACGACGCCGTGTACGACGCGCAGGAGGCGGGTATCGCGGCGGTGAAGCCGGGTGCCAGGTACCGCGACTTCCACGACGCCGCGCAGCGGGTGCTGACCGAGCGGCTGGTCTCATGGGGCCTGCTCGGGGACATGGACGTGGAGAAGGTCCTGGAGCTGGGCCTCCAGCGCCGCTGGACGCTGCACGGCACCGGTCACATGCTGGGCATGGACGTCCACGACTGCGCGGCCGCGCGGACCGAGACGTACGTGGACGGCGTCCTGGAGCCGGGCATGTGCCTGACCGTCGAGCCGGGCCTGTACTTCCAGGCGGACGACCTGACCGTGCCGGAGGAGTACCGGGGCATCGGCGTCCGGATCGAGGACGACATCCTGGTCACGGAGGACGGCAACCGGAACCTGTCGGCCGCGCTGCCGCGCCGGTCGGACGAGGTCGAGGCGTGGATGGCGGCCCTGAAGGGCTGACGCCTGCCGATACGGACGGAAGGCCCCTCGCCGGTACGCCGGCGGGGGGCCTTCCCACCTGCGTCACGACGCCACGAGCGGAGCGTCCGTACGCCACTTGACGATCTTGTCGAAGCTCACCACCGCGCCGCCCCGCCCCGATCTGTTCCCGAAGTGGACGTGGTCGGCCAGCTCTTCGATGAGGCGCAGGCCTCGTCCGTCCTCGGCCTCCGGGGCGGGTCTGCGGACGGTCGTCACGGGGCCCGCGGGGAAACCCGGGCCCGAGTCCGCCACTTCGATGCGGCACTTCTCGCCGTCCAGATACGCGGTCACCCGGTACTCCGCGGACACGTCCCCGGTCTCTGTCCGCCCGCCGTGCTCCACCGCGTTGGCGCAGGCTTCGGTGAGGGCGAGCGACAGGTCGTAGGAGATCTCGGGGTCGACGCCCGCGGTCTCCATGGTGCCGAGGAGGAGGCGACGGGCGAGCGGAACGCTCGCAGCCTCGCGCCGCAAATGGAGAGACCACCAGATGCTCATGCTCCAGCCTCCTGGCTGCGGCTCGACATACCGTTACGTATTGCCCCCACTTGTGAGTCGTAAGCGCCGGGTTGACGCCGCAGCCCCCGTTCGGCGGATATGCGTAGCCCGGACGCCGGTGTATGTCGGCGTGTGTCGGACTCTGTCGGGGCCTTGCGGACTCCGGTGGCGAAACGGTGACCTTCCGGACCTGCCGTGTGGAGGGGATGGGCGCAGTGCGATGATGGCCCGGCCATGTCTGCCCCTTCCGCTGGTCCGCGGCTGCTGAGGGCCGCGGTGTTCACCGCGGTCTGCCTCGTGCTGTCCGGGCTGGGACATGTCCTCGCGGCCTGCGAGACCGTCCCGTGGTGGACGCTGGCCCTCGGGTTCCTCGGTGTCTTCGCGGTGACCGTGCCGTTCGCCGGGCGCGAACGGTCGCTTCCGGTGATCGCCACGGCGCTGACCGGCGGCCAGCTCGCGCTGCACGTGCTGTTCGGGCTCGGGCAGCGGCAGCACCTCACCGTGAGCATCGGCGACCAAGCGGACGACGCGCTGATCCGGATGGCTGCCAAACTGGTGTGCGGCGCGGGCGCTTCGTCGCTGAGCCCGGTCGACGCGCACCGGATCGTCACCCGTGCCGGACTGGACCCGGCCGCCGCGGCCGCCGAACACGCGGGCCATGCCGGGCATCTCGCCGAGCCCGCCGCCGGGCTGTGGCCCAGTCTCCCCATGGTCCTCGGGCACCTGCTGGCCGCCCTCGCGACCGGCTGGCTGCTGCGGCGCGGCGACCTCGCGCTGGTCAAGCTGGGCCGGCTGTCGGCGCACGGCGCCACCGAGCTCGCCGAAGGGGCGCTCGTACGCTCGCTGCGCGCCGCCCTCGTCCTCGTACGCGCCCTGCTGGCCGGGCTGCCCGCGCTGCCCGCGGGCGGGCCAAGGCCGGCGCGTACCGATGACGATCCTCCGACGCCCACCACGGTGGACGCCCTCCAGCACACGGTGATCAGGCGGGGCCCGCCGACCGTATCCCTCTGCGTGCTCGCAGCCTGACACGGCCCGCTCGACAGGAGTGGCGCCGTGATGCGCCCATGCGCATACGTTCGTTCACTTTTCCTGCGCTTTGTGGAGTGTGTTCCGTCATGAACGTTTCTTCCCGTATCGCCCTGGTCGGCGGCGTCGCCGTCTCCTCCGTCGTCCTGCTCTCCGGCACCGCCTTCGCGCACGTCAGCGTGCAGCCGCAGGGCGAGGCCGCCAAGGGCGGGTACGCCACGGTGAACTTCAAGGTCCCGAACGAGCGCGACAACGCCTCGACCGTGAAGCTCGAAGTCACCCTGCCGGCCGACACCCCGATGGCCTCCGTCATGCCGCAGCCCGTCCCGGGGTGGACGGTCTCGGTAGAGAAGGCCACGCTCGCCAAGCCGCTCGAGGTGCACGGCAAGAAGATCACCGAGGCCCCCTCCAAGATCACCTGGACGGCGGCCGGTTCGAAGATCGGCCCCGGGCAGTTCCAGCAGTTCCCGGTCTCGCTCGGGCAGCTCCCCGAGAACGCCGACCAGCTCGTCTTCAAGGCCCTCCAGACGTACGACAACAAGGAGGTCGTGCGCTGGATCGAGGAGCCCAAGGACGGCGCTCCCGAGCCCCAGACCCCCGCGCCCGTCCTCGAGCTGTCCGCGGCGACGGACGACCACCACGGCGGCGGAAGCGGCGGCGGCACCGCCGCCAAGGCGGACGACAAGGGGCACGGCGGGGAGGAGAAGGCCGCGGCCGCCGACTCCAGTGACACCACCGCCCGAGTCCTCGGTGTCGTCGGCATCCTGGTCGGCGCCGCCGGTGTCGCCTTCGGCGTCCTGGCCGGGCGCCGCCGCTCGGCCTGACTGGCCGCCCCCTGAAACTCCGAGAGAGAAACCCCATGCACCTCCAGAAGACCCACGAGGGGGCCCGGCCGCGCCGCCGCACCCCGCTGCTCGCGGCGGCGCTCGTCGCCGTGACGGCACTCACCCTGTCCGCGTGCGGCGGCGAGGCCACCTCCACCCCCGGCGTGTCCGTCGAGGCGACGCCGGAGAAGGCCGGGACCGTACTGGACCGGCCCTTCGAGAAGCCCAACCTCGTCCTGACGGACACCAAGGGCAAGCCGTACGACCTCCGGGAGCGGACCAAGGGCAAGCCGACGCTGATCTACTTCGGCTACACGCACTGCCCCGACGTCTGCCCCCTGACGATGAGCAACATCGCCCTGGCCCGCAAGAAGCTGCCCAAGGCGGACCAGGACAGGCTCCAGGTCGTCTTCGTCACCACCGACCCCGAACGGGACACCTCCGCCGAGCTCGCCAAGTGGCTGCCCGGCGCCGGTGACCCGTCCTTCATCGGCCTCACCGGCGACTTCCCGACCATCCAGGCGGGCGCACGCCAGATCGGCATCGGCATCGACCCGCCGAAGAAGGAGAAGGACGGCTCGGTCGTCTCCATGCACGGCGCGCAGGTGATCGCGTTCTCGCCCCGGACGGACCAGGGCTATGTCGTGTACGGCGAGGACACCAGCGCCGAGGAGTACGCGAAGGACCTGCCGAAGATCGTCAAGGGGGAGAACCCGTGACCCGCCGCACCACCCTGACCGCCCTGTCCGCCGCCGTGGCCCTCGCCGGGGCCATGGCGCTGGGCGGGTGCTCGTCCTCGTCCTCGTCCACGAGCGAGCCCGAGCTGAAGGTCGACGGGGCCTTCATGCCGCAGCCGGTGGGCGACATGGCGGGCGGCTTCCTGACCGTCACCAACACGGGAGGTGCGCCGGACAAGCTCACCTCGGTCACCAGTCCGCTCTCCGACGACGTCCAGATCCACAAGACCGAGGACCAGAAAATGCAGCAGGTGAAGTCCTTCGACATCCCTGCCAACGGCGAGCTGAAACTCGAACGCGGCGGCAGCCACATCATGTTCATGGCCATCAAGGAGCAGCCGAAGCAGGGCGAGAAGGTGCGGATAGAGCTGCACTTCGAGAGGTCGGAGCCGATCACGGTCGACCTGCCGGTGGAAGCCGCCACCCACAACCCGTCGAAGCACTAGGCACTTGGGGGACTGACACACCATGACGGCCACCGCCCCGCGCTTCGGGACCACGTACGTGCTTCAGCTGCTGGTCATCACCGCCGCGCTGCTCGGGACCGTGCTCTCCGGCACGGCGAGCGCGCACGCCGCGCTGACCGGCAGCGACCCGAAGGACGGGGCGGTGGTCGCCACCGCGCCCAAGGGCGTCACGCTCACCTTCTCCGAACAGGTCGCCATGGGGGACGACTCCATCCGCGTCCTGGAACCGAGCGGCAAGCGCGCCGACACGGGCGAGCTGCGGAACCTGTGCGCGGGGGCGGTCGTCAAGTACGGCGTGTTCCTGCACGCCGGGCTGCCGGACGGCACGTACACCGTCGCCTGGCGCGCCATCTCCGCCGACAGCCACCCCATCTCCGGCGCGTTCACCTTCTCCATCGGCGCCCCGTCGCAGACGACCGTCGCGCTGCCGAAGCAGGAGGTGGGCGGCGGAGTCGTCGGGGTGCTGTACGGGATCGCGCGGTACGTCTCGTACGGCGGTTTCATCCTGCTGGTGGGCGGCGCCGCCTTCGTTCTGGCGTGCTGGCCGCGCGGCGCGACCGTACGGCCGCTGCAACGGCTCGTGGTGCGCGGGTGGGTGGCGCTGACGGCGGCCACGCTGGCGCTGTTGCTGCTGCGCGCGCCGTACACCTCGTCGGGTGCGCTCGGCGACGTCTTCGACCTGGGCGCCCTGAGCCCGGTACTGGACACCAAGACGGGCGCGGCGCTCGTCTCGCGGTTGCTGCTGCTCGGCGCGGCGGCGCTGTTCGTGGCGGTGCTCTTCGGCGCGTACACCAGTCGCGAGGAGGAGGCCGAGAAGAAGGACCTGACCTTCGGGCTCGCGATCGGCGGGACGGTGGTCGCGGCCGGGATCGCGGGTACGTGGGCGCTGTCCGAGCACGCCTCGGCCGGGCTCCAGCCGGGCGTCGCGATGCCCGTCGACATCCTGCATCTGCTGGCGATGGCCGCCTGGCTGGGCGGCCTGGCCGCGCTGCTGGTCGCCCTGTACCGGGAACCGTCGATCGAGCGGACGGCGGTACGGCGGTTCTCGCGGGTCGCGTTCGGGTCCGTGGTCGTGCTGGCCGCGACCGGGATCTACCAGTCGTGGCGGCAGGTCGGCTCCTGGTCGGCGCTGACCGGCACGGCGTACGGGCGGCTGCTGCTGCTGAAGGTGGGGCTGGTCGCCGTCCTGGTGGGGGTGGCGTGGGTCTCGCGGCGGTGGACACGGCGGCTGGCGGAGACGCCCACCCTCCTCCCCGAAGGGGAGGAGGAACAGCCGCTCATCGCGCCCGACGACGTACCCGAGGACCTGTCCGAGGAGCGCGCCGCCCAGCTGGCCCGCCAGCGGGCCGCCCTCGCCACCGCCCGCAAGAGGCGCGCCCGTGACGCCGACCCCGAGCGCGCCGGGCTGCGGCGTTCCGTGCTCGCCGAGGCGGCCGTGGCGGTGGTGCTGCTCGCCGTGACGACCGTACTGACGACGACCGAGCCGGGCCGTACGGTCGAGGAGGCGGGCCGTACGCAGGCGTCGTCGTCCTCGCCCGCCGTTCCGGACCGGCCCCTCGACCTGACGCTGCCCTTCGACACCGGCGGCGCCGTCAACGGCAAGGGGACGGTACGGCTCACCCTCGCCCCCGGCCGCTCCGGCGGCAACGCCATGCACGTGTACGTGACCGGCGCGAACGGGCGGCCCCTGGACGTACCCGAGCTGAAGGTGTCCTTCACCCTGGAGTCCCAGCAGATCGGCCCACTGCCCGTCGTACCGGACCGGGTCACGGCCGGGCACTGGACGTCGGCGGGCGTGCAGATCCCGATGCCGGGCGAGTGGAAGCTCCAGGTGACCGTCCGGACCTCCGACATCGACCAGACCACCATCGACAAGAACGTGAAGATCGGCTGACCTGACCGTGAGCACCGAGAACCTCGACATCTCCAGGCGCAAGCTGCTCGGGACCGTCGGCGCAGCCGGCGCGACCGGGCTGGTGCTGGGCGCCGCCGGTGGCGCCGCGACCTACGCGGCCGCCGGTTCGCAGTCCGCCGGCGCGGCGCTGGCGACCGTCGGCTCGACCGCGGTGCCGTTCCGCGGCACGCACCAGGCGGGCATCCTCCAGCCGTTGCAGGCGCGCGGGCACCTGCTCGCCTTCGACCTGGCGCCGGGCGCGGGGCGCAAGGAGGCCGTCGCGCTGATGCGCCGCTGGTCGGCGGCGGCCGAGCTGCTGATGGCGGGCAAGCCGGTCGGCGGCGACGGGGACACGGGCGTGGCCCTGGACGCGGGCCCCTCGTCCCTGACGGTCACCTTCGGGTTCGGCGCCTCCTTCTTCGACCGTACGGGGCTGGTGGCGCGGCGCCCGACGCAGCTGGACCCGCTGCCCGCCTTCTCGTCCGACCGGCTGGACCCTCGGCGGTCGAACGGCGACCTGTGGGTGCAGATCGGCGCCGACGACGCGCTCGTCGCCTTCCACGCGCTGCGCGCCCTCCAGAAGGAGGCGGGCGCGGCCGCGAAGGTGCGCTGGCAGATGAACGGCTTCAACCGCTCGCCGGGCGCCACCGCGCACCCGATGACGGCCCGCAACCTGATGGGCCAGGTCGACGGCACGGGCAACCCCAAGCCGTCCGAACCCGACTTCCAGGAGCGGATCTTCGTCGCGGCGGGCGGGGAGCAGCCGTGGATGACGGGCGGTTCGTACGCCGTCGTCCGCCGGATCCGGATGCTGCTGGACGACTGGGAGAAGCTGCCGCTGAGGCAGCAGGAACGGGTGATCGGCCGCCGCAAGTCGGACGGGGCGCCGCTGACGGGCGGGACCGAGACGACGGTGCTCGATCTGGAGAAGACCGGTCCGGACGGGAAGCTGGTCATCCCGGACAACGCGCACGCGCGCATCTCGAAGCCGGAGCAGAACGGCGGTGCGGCGATGCTGCGGCGCCCGTTCTCCTTCCACGACGGGATCGGGCCGGACGGGACGCCGGACGCGGGGCTGCTGTTCATCGCCTGGCAGGCCGATCCGCTGAAGGGCTTCGTACCGGTGCAGCGGAAGCTGGACCGGGGCGACGCGCTCTCGCCGTTCGTCCGGCACGAGGCGAGCGGTCTGTTCGCCGTGCCGGCCGGGCCGGGGGAGGGCGAGTACGTGGGGCAGCGGCTGCTGGAGTCGTAAACCCGGCCGGAGCATTAGGGTGACCGGTATGTCGGCCACTCGCTATACGTATCTCGGTCCCGAGGGCACCTTCACCGAAGCCGCCCTGCGTACGCTCCCGGAAGCCGCCACGCGGGAGCTCGTGCCGATGGTGTCCGTGCCCGCGGCGCTGGACGCCGTCCGCAACGGGGAGGCCGCCGCCGCCCTCGTACCGATCGAGAACTCGGTGGAGGGCGGGGTGACCGCGACCCTCGACGAGCTGGCGTCGGGCGAACCGCTGATGATCTACCGCGAGGTGCTGCTGCCGATCGCGTTCGCGCTACTGGTGCGGCCGGGCACCAAGCTGTCCGACATCAAGACGGTCACCGGGCACCCGGTCGCCCAGCCGCAGGTGCGCAACTGGCTGCGGGCACACCTGCCCGAGGCGGTGTGGGAGTCGGCCGCCTCGAACGCGGACGGTGCGCGGCTGGTGCAGGAGGGGCGGTTCGACGCGGCGTTCGCGGGTGAGTTCGCGGCGGCGACGTACGGGCTGGAGGCGCTGGTCACCGAGATCCACGACGCCGAGAACGCGGAGACCCGGTTCGTGCTGGTGGGCCGGCCGGCCCGGCCGGCGGCGCCGACGGGCACGGACAAGACGTCGGTGGTCATCTGGCAGCGCGAGGACCACCCGGGTGCGCTGCTGGAACTGCTCCAGGAGTTCGCGGCGCGCGGGGTCAACCTGATGCTGCTCCAGTCCCGGCCGACGGGCGCGGGGATCGGCAACTACTGCTTCGCCATCGACGCCGAGGGCCACATCGCGGACCGGCGGGTCGCCGAGGCGCTGATGGGGCTGAAGCGGATCTGCGCGAACGTGCGGTTCCTCGGGTCGTACCCGCGGGCGGGTGCGACGGCCGGGGACGTGACCCCGCTGCGGCCGGGGACGTCCGACCAGGACTTCACGGCGGCGTCGGACTGGCTGGCGCGGTGCCAGGACGGCCGGGCCTGATCGTCCGTACGTCCTGCCCACAGAAGTTATCCACAGGGCTGCTTCTCGACCTGGGGACAAGTCGACAACGCAACCGGGCGAGGTCGACAAATCACCCTAGGTATCTCAGGACGCCTCAGGTGGCAGCAGAGTGCTGCAGGTCGACCGTGTCACCTCAATTCCGTCGATCAACTCTTTAGGGCGAGAATTTCCCACCCGAATGAGTGTGTGGGTCGGGTTTGATCAGGGAATCCAGGGTGTCGACGCATCATTCGGAATGATCAATTCCCAAGCCCGGAGAAGCCCACAGAGGATCCGCACAGCCTGTGGATAACTTGCGGGAACCGGCGGCATCTGTGGACAACGTCGCTCGCTCGACGTGAGCCGGTGCGGTTTATTGATCGTTCGGAGGAGGCTCGCACGGGGAATTCCCCCTGCATTCACCGTGCTACCCCCGGGGGATAAATTCCGGCAATTAGGGCAAAGCGACACGGAAAGCCCGCACGGCATATCGGCTGGGGTGACACGAGCCCGCACCGGTAGCCTGGTGGGGTGATTGACCTTCGCCTGCTCCGTGAGGACCCCGACCGTGTTCGCGCCTCCCAGCGCGCCCGTGGAGAGGACGTCGGCCTCGTCGACGCCCTGCTCTCCGCCGATGAGCGGCGCAGGTCGTCCGGCGTCCGCTTCGACGAACTCCGCTCCGAGCAGAAGGCGCTCGGCAAGCTGATCCCCAAGGCGTCCCCGGAGGAGCGCGCGGAGCTGCTGCAGAAGGCCGAGCAGCTGAAGGCGGAGGTCAAGGCCGCCGACGCCGCCCAGAACGAGGCGGACGAGGAGACCAAGCGGCTGCTGCTCCAGCTCGGCAACCTCGTCCACGAGGACGTTCCGGTCGGCGGCGAGGAGGACTTCGTCGTCCTGGAGACCCACGGCACCATCCGGGACTTCGGCGCCGAGGGCTTCGAGCCCAAGGACCACCTGGAGCTGGGCGAGGCGCTGGGCGCCATCGACGTCGAGCGCGCCGCCAAGGTCTCCGGCTCCCGCTTCTACTACCTGACGGGTGTCGGCGCGCTGCTGGAGCTCGCCCTCGTCAACGCGGCGATCGCGCAGGCGACGGAGGCCGGGTTCATCCCGATGCTGACGCCCACGCTGGTCCGCCCGCGCGCCATGGAGGGCACCGGCTTCCTCGGCCAGGCCGCCGAGAACGTGTACCACCTGGAGAAGGACGACTACTACCTGGTCGGTACGTCCGAGGTGCCGCTGGCCGCGTACCACATGGACGAGATCCTCGACGCGGACAAGCTGCCGCTGCGGTACGCCGGCTTCTCGCCGTGCTACCGGCGCGAGGCCGGCACGTACGGCAAGGACACCCGGGGCATCTTCCGGGTCCACCAGTTCGACAAGGTCGAGATGTTCTCGTACGTCGCTCCCGAGGAGGCCGAGTCCGAGCACAAGCGGCTGCTGGAGTGGGAGAAGCAGTGGCTGACGTCCCTGGAGCTGCCGTTCCAGGTGATCGACGTCGCCACCGGTGACCTGGGCTCCTCCGCCTCGCGCAAGTACGACTGCGAGGCCTGGATCCCGACGCAGGGCAAGTACCGCGAGCTGACGTCCGCGTCGAACTGCGACAGCTTCCAGGCGCGGCGGCTGTCGGTGCGCATGCGCGACGGCAAGAAGGTCCAGCCGCTGGCGACCCTCAACGGCACGCTGTGCGCCGTACCGCGCACGATCGTCGCGCTGCTGGAGAACCACCAGCAGGCCGACGGCTCCGTGCGGGTCCCTCCGGTCCTGCGCCCCTACCTCGGTGGCCGGGAAGTCCTGGAGCCCGTCTCCAAGTGACCTCGTTCCCCTACAAGCTGATCGCGACCGATCTCGACGGGACACTGCTGCGTTCCGACGAGACGGTCTCGCAGCGCACGCGTGACGCGCTCGCCGCCGCGACGGCGGCGGGCGCCGCGCACATCGTCGTCACCGGCCGTGCCGTTCCCTGGACCCGCCACATCCTGGACGACCTCGGGTACGACGGCCTCGCCGTCTGCGGCCAGGGCGCCCAGGTCTACCACGCGGGCGAGCACCGGCTGCTGACGTCCGTCACCCTGGACCGTCAGCTCGCGGGCCTCGCCCTGTCCAAGCTGGAGGCCGAGGTCGGCCCGCTGGCCATCGCCGCGAGCCGCGACGGCCTGGACGGCGAGGTCCTGGTCGGCCCCGGCTACCGGGTCCAGGAGGGCCCGCTGCCGTACCTCCCCTACGAGGACCCGGCCGACCTGTGGTCCGCCCCGCTCAACAAGGTCTACATCCAGCACCCGGAGCTGGACGACGACGCCCTCGCCCAGGCCGCCCGGCGGACGGTCGGCGGCCTCGTGGACGTGGTGATGGCGGGCGCGGGGGTCGTCGAGATCCTCCCCCTGGGCCTCAGCAAGGCCACGGGCCTGTCGTTGGCGGCCCGCCGGCTGGGCGTGAAGGCGGCGGACACGATCGCGTTCGGGGACATGCCCAACGACATCCCCATGTTCGCCTGGGCGCAGCACGGCGTGGCCATGGCCAACGCCCACGACGACCTCAAGGCCGTCGCCCACGAGATCACGGCCTCGAACGAGTCGGACGGCATCGCGGTGGTACTGGAACAGCTCCTGCGCGCCTGATTTCCGTTGCGGGCAGGTCGTGCCGCTGCCCCCGCCCTTCCCGCTGTGGGCAATCGTGCCACTGACCCCGCCCCGCCGCTGTGGGCAATCGTGCCGCTGCCCCCGCCCTTCCCGCTGTGGGCAATCGTGCCGCTGGGGCGGCACGGGTGGGCACAGCGGCACACACGGGCGGGCGCCCTTGACGCGGTTCCCCCCCCCCCGGGCGGGCGCCCGTGACCGGGTGACCGGACCGGTGCGGTGCCCTTACCACGGTGCCCGACGGCGCGGTACCCGACAGCGCGGCGCCCAGCCACGGCGCCGCGCCGTCGAACCCGTACCGCTCAGAAGTTGATCATGTGGCCCGCCAGCCCGTGCACGGCCTCCTTCACGGCCTCGCCCAGCGTCGGGTGCGCGTGGACGTTCCGCGCCACCTCGTGCACCGTCAGGTCCCACTGCTGCGCCAGCGTCAGCTCGGGCAGCAGCTCCGTGACGTCCGGCCCGATCAGGTGCGCGCCGATGATCTCGCCGTACTTCGCGTCGCTGATCAGCTTCACGAACCCGGTCGTGTCGCCCAGCCCGTGCGCCTTGCCGTTCGCCATGAACGGGAACTTCGCCACCTTGACGTCGTAGCCCTGCTCCCGCGCCTGCTCCTCCGTCCAGCCGAAGCTGGCGATCTGCGGCTGGCAGTACGTGGCGCGCGGGATCATCACGTACTCGAGTTCCATCGTCTCCGCGCCCGCGATCGTCTCCGCGGCCACGACGCCCATCGCCTCGGCCGTGTGCGCGAGCATCAGCTTCGCCGTCACGTCACCGATCGCGTAGATGTGCGGCACCGACGTCCGGGACCGCCCGTCGACGTCGATCGCGCCGCGCTCGGTGAGCTTCACGCCCGTGTTCTCCAGGCCGTACCCCTCGACGTTCGGCGCGAAGCCGATCGCCTGGAGCACCTTGTCGGCCTCCAGCACCTGCTGCTTGCCGTCCTTGCCGGTCACGGTCACCCGCACCTGCGGGCCGGACTCGTCGATCGCCTCGACCCGCGTCGACGTGAGGACGTCGATGCCGAGCTTGCGGTACTGCTTCGCCAGCTCCGCCGAGACGTCCTTGTCCTCCAGCGGCGCCACCCGGTCGAGGAACTCGACGATGGTGACCTTCACGCCGTAGTTGTGGAGCACGTACGCGAACTCGATGCCGATCGCGCCCGCGCCCGCGATCACGATCGACTGCGGCAGGCCGTCGGCGAGGATCTGCTCCTCGTACGTGACGACCCGCTCGCTGCGCCGCGTACCGGGCAGCAGCTTCGGCGTGGCGCCGGTCGCGATGATGCAGTTGTCGAACGAGATCGTGGTCGTCGTGCCGTCGGTGAGCGCGACCTGCATCGTGTTCGCGTCCAGGAAGGTGCCCCGGCCGGTGAACTCGGTGATCTTGTTCTTCTTCATCAGGAAGTGGACGCCCTTGACCCGGCCGTCCGCGACCGTGCGGCTGCGCCGGAACGCCTCGCCGTAGTCGAAGGAGACCTGGCCGTCGACCTTGATGCCGTACGTCTTCGCCTCGTGCGTGAAGAGGTGCGCCAGTTCGGCGTTGCGCAGCAGGGCCTTGGTGGGGATGCAGCCGACGTTCAGGCAGACACCGCCCCAGTACTTCTCCTCGACCACCGCGACCCGCTTGCCCAGCTGGGCGGCGCGGATGGCGGCGACGTATCCGCCGGGGCCTGCTCCGAGTACGACGACGTCGAAGCGGTCTGACATGGCTTGCTCCCCAGGGTGTGAGTGAGTGCGGATGTGCCCACAGTAATCCTGGAGGCAAGTTGTAGGATGACTGGGCAACCGGGCGAATGGGCGAAATGGAGTAGGGGCCACATGGTGTTGAAGGCCGCGGGACGGACCTCCCTCGTCGACGCGGTCGTCGAGCAGCTCCGGGCCCAGCTCACCGACGGCGAATGGGCCGTAGGCGACCGCATCCCGACCGAGCACGAGCTCGCCGAGCAGCTCGGCGTCGGCCGCAACACCGTCCGTGAGGCGGTCCGCGTCCTGGTCCACGCCGGCCTGCTGGAGTCCCGGCAGGGCAACGGCACGTTCGTACGCTCCACCGCCGACCCCGCCGCCGTGCTGCGTTCCGTGCGGGCCGCCGGCGCCCTGGACGTACTGGAGCTGCGGATCGCCCTGGAGACGGAGGCGGCACGCCTCGCGGCCGTCCGGCGCGACACGCACGACCTGCTGCGGCTGCGCGCCGCGCTGGCGACGCTGCGCGAGGAGGGCGACCGGGACGCGGACGCCGACCTGGCGTTCCACCGGGCGGTGGTCGAGGCCACGCACAACGCCGCGTTCACCGAGGTGTACCGGTTCTTCTCCGTGCAGGTCCACGAGAGCCTCGTCGAGTCGCTCGGCGACCGCGAGATGCCCGCGATCGACCTGGACGCGCACGAGGCGCTGGTCGTGGCGGTCGAGGCGGGCGACCCGGACGCGGCGGAGGCGGCGGTGCGCGAGCTGCTGCGTGTGCCCATGGAGACGGTCAGGGCGATCGTCGGCGCCCGCTGAAAACCCCCTCTATAGATACGTTGTTGAGAAAGGTGCTTGTTTTGTCACGCCCGGATGCCGATCAGCTGCTCTTCGACGCGGAGGCTCGGGCCGAAGCCGATGTCCGGCCCTCGCCGCAAGGCGCCGCCGCGCGGCGGGCGTTGCTCGCGCACCCGGTACTGCTGCTCGTCGGGATCGTGCTGGCCTCGCTGAACATGCGGGCGGCGCTCGCGAGCGTGTCGCCGCTGGTCGGCGAGATCAGCGCGAGCTTCGGCCTGTCGTCGACCGCGAGCTCGCTGGTCACCTCCGTACCGGTGCTGTTCCTCGGCGTGGGCGCGCTGGTCACGCCCTGGCTCGCGCGGCGGCTGGGTACCGAACGGGTGCTGGTGGGTGCCCTGTTGCTGCTGGCCGTCGGCATCCTCGTCCGCGTACTGCCCTCCCTGTACGCGCTGTACGGCGGCGGTGTTCTCGTCGGGACGGCGATCGCGCTGCTCAACGTCCTGATGCCCGGGCTGATCAAGCGGGACTTCCCGGACCGGGCCGCGTCCATGACGTCCGTCTACACGGGCGCGATGATCGCGGGCGCGACGGTGGTGGCGGCCGCGTCGGTGCCGCTGGAGCGGGCGTTCGGGGGCAGTTGGGAGGCGTCGCTGGCGTTCTGGTCGCTGCTCGCGGCGGTGGCGGCGGTGGCGTGGCTGCCGCAGGTGCTGATCGCCCGGGAGCGGCGCACGGGGCGTGAGGTGCGGGTGGTTCCGGGGGCTGCCCCTACCGGCCGGAGCGTCTGGCGCTCGGCGCTGGCCTGGCAGGTCACCCTCTTCATGGGCCTGCAGTCGCTGTGGTCGTACGTCCTGATCGCCTGGCTGCCGACGATCTTCACCGACCAGGGCATGAGCCGCTCGACGGCGGGCGTCGTCTTCGCCTTCAACAACCTCGTCCAGGTGGCCGGCGCGTTCCTGGTGCCGCTGCTGGCCGGCCGGATGCGCGGCCAGCGCCCGCTCGTCGCGCTGGTCACCTCGCTGGTCGCGGCGGGGTACGCGGGGCTGATGGTCGCCCCGGTGTCCGGCGCCTGGTTGTGGGCGGCGGTGCTCGGCGTCGGCCAGGGCGGTGCCGTGGGGCTGGCGCTGACGCTGATCGTGCTGCGCAGCGGGGACGCGGTGACCGCCTCGCGGCTGTCGGGGATGGCGCAGACGGTCGGTTACCTGCTGGCGGCCGCCGGTCCGCTCGCGGCGGGCGCGGTCCACGAGGCGACGGGCGGCTGGACCGTGCCGATCGCCCTGGTGCTGTGCGTGTGCGTGGCGGCCCTGGCGGTGGGCCTGCTGGCGGCGCGCGACCGCAAGCTCTAGTCCCGGTCCTTCCTACGGCGCCATCTGCGCCGGTGCTCGCGGCGGGCGCGGCTGAAGAACCAGCCCGCCGGCGGCTCGTCGGAGCGCCACGGCTGCGGCTCGGGGGGCCGGCCGCGCCAGCGGGCGGCGAGCATCCGGGCCCGGGCGGACGGCTCGGTGGTCTCGGCGGAGCGTATGAAGTCGTTGTCCAGCTCGACGTCGTCCCACGGGTCGTCCCGGGAGCCGTCGGCGTCGCGGTCAGCGGCCATGGTTGCCTCCTCCGTACGCCAAGTGTGCCCACCGGATTGTCAGAACGGTGTGAGGAAGGCCGAAGGGCCCTCCACGCGCGCGTGAAGGGCCCTTACGTACGTACGCCTACTCGTCGCCCGCCAGCGTCAGCGTCCGCAGCTTCTGCCCGGCGTACCAGGTCGCCGCCACCGTCACACCGGCCAGCAGTGCCACCGCGACCGGCAGGCCCACGTCCGAGGCGACCAGCCCGTCCCCCGTCACCTTCTCGGCGACGGCCAGCGCCCACTGCTGGACGCTCAGGGTCTTGGCGCCCTCGATGAGGCTGCCGAACAGGGTCTCCCACACCAGCGCGTAGACGAGGCCGATGACGACCGCGTGGCGGCTGACCGTACCGAGCAGCAGGAACAGCGCGCTGTACGCGATGGAGGCCACGAGCGCGGCGACGGTGTAGGCGACCGCCACCTGCTGGCCGTTGCCGTTGAGGATCATCCCGGCGAGGAAGGTGGGGACCGCCGAGAACACCATGGTCACGGCGATGGCCACGGTCAGTTTGGTGAGGATGATCGTCGGCCGTTTCACCGGCTTGGCGAGAAGGTAGACGATCGAGCCGTCGTCGATCTCGGGCCCGATCGCGCCCGTTCCGGCGATGACACCGATCAGCGGCACCATCGTGGCGAGCGCGAACCCGCCCAGGACGTCGGCGGCGATCTGGTCGTCGGCGCCGTTGAAGCCCCGGACGGCGGCCGCGATGAGCAGCAGCAGGCCGGGCAGGACGAAGAGGATCGCGGCCCGGCGGCGGCCGAGCAGGGCCCGGTAGGTGAGCCGGGCGACTGTGGGGTTGTACATGGTGGAGGGATCCCTTCAGGCCGACGCTCAGGCCGCGACGAGGTACGAGAAGACGGACTCGAGGGACTCGTCGGAGGGCGAGACCGTCAGCAGCCGGATGGAGTGTGCCCGGGCGACCCGGGGCAGCAGCTCGGTGAAGCGTCCGAAGTCCACGGCCTGGATGCGCAGGGCGCCCTCGGTCATGTCCACCTCGATGCCGGCCGTCGACGGGTCGGCGATCAGCGCGGCCGCCAGGGCGCGGTCGTCGCTGGACCGTACGAGATAGCGGTGTGGCCGGTCGGTCATCAGGCGCCGGATGCGGCGGAAGTCGCCGCTGGCCGCGTGCCGTCCGGCGACGATCACCTCGATGTGGGAGGCGAGTTGCTCGACCTCCTCCAGGATGTGCGACGAGAACAGGACCGTACGGCCCTCCGCGCCCATCCGCCGCAGCAGCTCCATCAACTGCATGCGCTGACGCGGGTCCATGCCGTTGAACGGCTCGTCCAGCAGCAGCACGGACGGTTCGTGGACGAGGGCCGACGCCATCTTCACGCGCTGCCGCATGCCCTTGCTGTACGTGGCGATCTTGCGGTCCTGCGCGTACTCCATCTCCACCGTGGCCAGCGCTTTTTGCGCCTCCGTCGCGCCCAGGCCGTGCAGCTCGGCGTTGGCGACGACGAATTCGCGGCCGGTGAGGAAGTCGTACATGGCCTCGCGCTCGGGCACGACACCGATCTGCCGGTAGACGGACTCACTGCGCCAGATCTGCTGCCCGTCGAGGGTCACGGACCCGGTGGAGGGGGCGAGGAAGCCGCCCATCATGTTGATCAGGGTGGATTTTCCGGCGCCATTGGGGCCGAGGAGTCCGGTCACTCCGGGACCGATGGTCATGGTGACGTCGTTGACGGCCACGACGTTCCCGAACCACCGTGAGACGTGGTCGATGTTGAGCGTTGTCACAGCCCGACCTTTCGGTAGCGGCGCATCAGGACGGCGTAGGAGCCCGCGATGAGCGCGAGGACGACCAGCAGGTAGACCACGCCCACCCCGGCGTCCGGTCCGGCCCCGCCGGGGAAGGACGACGTGGCGCCCAGGAAGGCGGTCTGTACGCCGTCGGCGAGCGTGATCGGCGAGAACAGGCCCAGCCACTCCACGGCGCCCGGCGAGCCGGTGCTCCAGGCGATCGCCTGGAGGATGGAGACGGCGGCGTAGGAGATGGTGAGGGCGGCGATGACGGCGGCGACGCCGAAGCCGCGGCGTGGCGTCAGCGCGGCCATGACCAGGCCGATTCCACCGAACAGGAGCGAGAGCAGAGCCACGGAGACCAGTCCCTGTGCGAAGCCCTGGGTCTGGTCGGCGAAGTCCATCTTCGCCAGCAGCGACCCGATGTAGAGGATGAGCAGCGGCGAGGCGGTCAGGATGAACAGCGCCGACGCCATCGCGCCGTACTTGGCGAGGACGTAGTCGACGCGCTCGATGGGGCGGGAGAAGTACAGCGGAACGGTCTTGAAGCGCAGGTCGCGGGAGACCGACTGGGGTGCCTGCGCGGCCAGGTACAGCCCGATGACGGCCTGCGTGAAGATCGCGTACCGCGTGTAGTCCAGCGGCAGGTCCTTCAGCTTGGTGGCCACCGCCACGGCGACGACGACCAGCGCGGGGATGCACATCACCGCGAAGAGGATCATCGGCAGCACCTTGGACTTGGCGCTGCGGCCCAGTCCGTACGCGCCGCGCAGCGACTGCGAGAACAGCGAGCGGCGCGCATAGGCACGGCCGAGGCGCGGTCCGTCGTAGTCGCGGTAGCCGATGTTGTGGATCCGGGTCTCCGCGTGCGGGGTCTTGGTGCTCATCGAGCGTGCACCTCCTGGGCTTCCTGCGGCTGAGCGGCGGCCTCCGGGCGGAAGACCTCGGCGATGTGGTGGCGGCGCTGTTCCATCCGTACGAGGCCGAGTCCCAGGTCGGCGACGGTGTCGCGCACGGTGTCGTACGTCTCCTCGCCGGTGGCTTCGAGCAGCAGGATGTGGCCGGCGCCCGGCAGACCGTCCTCCACGCGCGCGTGGAGGGTGATGCCGGCCGCGGTGAGGGCCTTGCGGAGGGCGGCCGTGCCGTCGGGGTGCCTGTCGGTGTCGGTGACCTCGACGGCGAGGGTGGTGGTGAGCTGGGTGAAGTCGCTGGTGGAGCTGGAGCGCAGCAGCGTCCCGCCGTCGATGACGACGACGTGGTCGCAGGTGCGTTCGAGTTCGCCGAGGAGGTGGGAGGTGACCAGGACCGAGATGCCGAAGTCCGTGTAGACGCGGCGGATCAGGCCCAGCATCTCGTCGCGGCCGACCGGGTCGAGGCCGTTGGTCGGCTCGTCGAGGAGGACCAGCTGCGGGTCGTGGACCAGGGCCTGGGCGAGCTTCACGCGCTGTTTCATGCCGGTCGAGTAACCGCCGATGGGGCGGTAGCGCTCCTCGTACAGCCCGACGTGGCGCAGCGTGTCGGCGGTGCGCTCGCGGGCGGCGGTGGGAGGCAGGCCGGACATGCGCGCCATGTGGACGACGAACTCGGTGGCCGAGACGTCGGGCGGCAGGCAGTCGTGCTCGGGCATGTAGCCGACCCGCTCGCGGATGGCGGCGCCGCTGGTGGCGACGTCGAGGCCGAGGACTTCGGCCCGGCCTTCGGTGGCGGGGGACAGACCCAGCAGGATCTTGATCATGGTGGACTTGCCGGCTCCGTTGGCACCCACCAGTCCGGTCACACCGGGCCCGATGTCCAGGGAGAGCCGGTCGAGAGCGGTCACCCGCGGGAACCGCTTGCTGAGGCTTTCGGTCGCGATCACAGTCACGCCTTCGACGGTAGTGGCGCACACCACAGCGGGCGTCAGCCCTGGCGGCTGGTTCCGCGTCCGACTCCAGGCGTACGGGCCCGTAGGGGGACCCACCCACGGTGGGGGTGCGGGCCGGGTTTTCCACAGGGCGTGCACGGCTCTTGACGCAGCCGCCGAGCATTGTCACATTCATCAGTGTCAAGTTACGGACGCGTAGCGCGCCTACCGCACGGGACGGACTGGTGGCATGGGCTCTGTTGGGACAGCTGAACGCACCACGGAAGAGCTGCGCGGGTTCAGGGAGGTGCAGCGCCTGGCGTACGAATGCGCCGAGGCGGTCGCCGCGCAGCTCAAGCCGGGCGTGACGGAGCGCGAGGCGGCGCGGATGCAGCGCGAGTGGCTGCGCGGGCGGGGCGTACGGGACTGGTTCCACCTGCCGTTCGCCTGGTTCGGCGACCGCACGGCGTTCGTGAACTTCCGGATACCGCTGCAGTTCTTCCCCACGAACAAGCGGCTGGAGGCGGGGATGCCGTTCATCCTCGACATGGCCCCGGTGTACCAGGGCTTCACCGCCGACATCGGGTACTCGGGCTGCCTCGGCCTCAACCCCGTCCACGACAGACTGCTCGCCGACCTGCGCGAGCACCGCGAGCTGATCCTGCGCGAGGTGCGCGAGCGCCGCCCGCTGCGGGAGATCTACGAGGACGTGGACCGGCTGATGGTGCGGCAGGGGTACGCCAACCGGCACCGCGCGTATCCCTTCGGCGTCATCGCCCACAAGGTCGACCGGGTCAAGGAGCGCCGCTGGTCGCCCACACTCTTCGGGTTCGGTACGCAGTCGCTGAAGGGGCTGGCGAGCGACGCCCTCCATGGCCACCGCGACGGCTGGTCGCCGCTGTGGTCCCCGTACACCTTCTCCGACCACCCCCCGCAGCCCGGGCTGTGGGCGGTCGAGCCGCACCTGGGCTTCAGGGGTACGGGCGCGAAGTTCGAGGAGCTCCTGGTGGTCACCGACTCCAGGGATCCCGAGCAGAGCGCGTTCTGGCTGGACGACGATCTGCCGCACGTGCGGCGCTGGGCGGAGGGACTGTGATGGCGGATCTGCTGGAGGGCGCCCGGGAGCGCCGCGTCCGTACGGGCGGGATCGAGCTGTGCGTCGCCGAGCTGGGGGACGCGTCGCGTCCGACCGTCGTGCTCGTCCACGGCTACCCGGACTCCAAGGAGGTGTGGTCCGAGGTCGCGGCCCGGCTGGCCGAGCACTTCCATGTGGTGCTGTACGACGTGCGTGGCCACGGCCGCTCGACGGCACCGAAGCCGCTGCGCGGCGGGTTCACGCTGGAGAAGCTGACGGACGACTTCCTGGCCGTCATCGACGCGGTGAGCCCCGACAGGCCGGTGCACCTGGTCGGGCACGACTGGGGGTCGGTGCAGTCCTGGGAGTTCGTCACGGTCCGGCGCACCGAGGGGCGGATCGCCTCCTTCACCTCGATGTCCGGTCCGTCCCTGGACCACTTCGGGCACTGGATCAAGCAGCGCATGACCCGGCCCACCCCGCGCAGGGTCGGTCAACTGCTGGGCCAGGGCGCCAAGTCCTGGTACGTGTACCTGCTGCACACGCCCGTACTGCCCGAGCTGGCCTGGCGCGGGCCGCTCGGCAAGCGGTGGCCGCAGCTGATGCGGCGCGTCGAGAAGGTGCCCGACGACGGCTACCCGACCTCGTCGCTGCCGGCCGACGCGGCGCACGGCGCCTGGCTCTACCGGGACAACGTCCGGGCGCGGCTGCTGCGCCCGCGCACCGACGCGTACGCCCACGCGCCCGTGCAGCTGATCACGCCGACCGGTGACGCCTTCCTGTCGGAGCGGCTCTACGACGAGCTGGCGACGTGGGCGCCGCAGTTGGTGCGCCGTACGCTGCCGGCCAAGCACTGGGTGCCGCGCACCCGGCCGGACCAGCTGGCCGCGTGGATCACCGAGTTCGCGACGGCGCATGAGGACCAGGGCGGCGGTATGCCGGCGCCGGTGGCGGCGGGGCGGCGGTACGCGGACCGGTTCGGTGGGCAGCTGGTGGTGGTCACGGGCGCGGCGAGCGGCATCGGGCGGGCCACGGCGTTCGCGTTCGCCGAGGCGGGCGCGCGCGTGGTGGCGGTGGACCGGGACGCCGAGGGCGCGGCCCGGACGGCCGAACTGGCCCGGCTGATCGGCGCCCCGGACGCCTGGGGCGAGGTGGTGGACGTCAGCGACGAGCAGGCCATGGAGAAGCTCGCCGAGAAGGTCGCCACCGAGTACGGCACGGTGGACGTGCTGGTGAACAACGCGGGGATAGGCCTGTCGGGCCCCTTCCTCGACACGACGAGCGACGACTGGAAGAAGGTCCTCGACGTCAATCTGTGGGGCGTCATCCACGGCTGCCGGATCTTCGGCCGTCAGATGGCCGAGCGGGGACAGGGCGGCCACATCGTGAACACGGCGTCCGCCGCCGCCTTCCAGCCGTCCCGGATGCTGCCCGCGTACAGCACCTCCAAGGCGGCGGTGCTGATGCTCAGCGAGTGCCTGCGCGCCGAGCTGGCCGGCCGGGGCATCGGGGTCACGGCGATATGCCCGGGGATCGTGAACACCAACATCACCGCCACCGCGCGCTTCGCCGGGGTGGCGGAGGACGAGGAGAAGCGGCGGCAGAAGAAGACCGCCCGGCTGTACGGGCTGCGCAACTACCCGCCGGAGAAGGTAGCCGACGCGATCCTGCGGGCCGTCGTGCGGAACGAGGCGGTGGTGCCGGTGACACCGGAGGCGCATGGCGCCCGGCTGCTGTCCCGGCTGGCGCCGGGGGCGCTGCGGGCGCTCGCCCGGCTGGAGGCGAAGCTGTGACCGGGCGGACCACGGCCGCGTCCCGGTCCCGGTCCGCGTCCCGGTCCTGGTGGCGGCCGTACCATCCCTCGCAGGGCGGTTCCGGGTAGCAGGGAGCGGGTGTGGACGAGCAGGCGGCACGGATACCGGCGGCCGAATACCGGATCGAGGACCTGGCGCACCACAGCGGCGCCACGGTCCGGACCATCCGCGCCTACCAGGACCGGGGGCTGCTACCCAGGCCCGAGCGGCGCGGCAGGGCCAATGTGTACGGCGACGCCCATCTGGCCCGGCTGCGGCAGATCGCCGACCTGCTCGACCGCGGCTACACCCTGGCGTCCATCAAGGAACTGCTGGAGGCCTGGGACGCGGGCCGGGGCCTGGGCGGCGTCCTGGGGCTGGTCGCCGAGGTGCACGGCCCGTGGACGGACGAGGAGGCGGACCGGATCACGCGCGCGGAGCTGGTCGCCACCTTCGGCGGAATGCCGGACGAGAAGGCGGTGGAGGAGGCCATAGAGCTCGGCGTGCTGGAGCGCATCCCGGGGCGCGACGACGAGTTCCTGGTACCGAGCCCCCAGGAGCTTGCCGTGGCAGCCGAGTTGTACGCCGCCGGAGTACCGCTCCTGGCAATCTCCGGCCACCTCAGGGAACTTCGCGGCCAGGTGGAACACATCGCCAACCGCTTCCTGGAGTTCACCATGGAGCACGTCTTCGCGCGCTACCTCGGCCACCGGCCGCCCACGGACGCGGACGCGTCGGAGGCGGCGAGCATGGTGCGACGGCTGCGGCCGCTCGCCCAGCAGACGGTGGACGCCGAACTGGCCCGCGCGATGCGTACGTTCGCCACCCGGCACCTCCAGCAGCACCTGTCACCCGACGGGCCGCCGGTGAAGGGCGACGAGACCACGCCGGTGGCCCTGCCCGCATCGACGATTCGAGCCGTCCACAGCCTTGTTGGCCCTCAGAACGCGTCGGAGTTCATCGTGGCGGCGACTGAACGAGAGGTGCAGGCAAGGACATTGGACGCATTGGCCTCAACTCATAACGAAACGACCAGAGTCGACCAAGACATGTGAAAAGACACGGACGTTGTCCACAGAATCGCCAATTCACCTGTGGATAACGTGGGTTGCTTGTGGATCAAACCTACGAGCCGGAATTTCCGTGGCAACGGCAGCGTGATGCCTGACACGCTCAACGCATGGATGAAAGACGCACCGTAAAGGTGTCGAAGTACCTCGCGAAACACCTGCGCCACCAGCCCGAGCGGATCGGACTGGTCCTCGACCCGAACGGCTGGGTCGCGATCGAGGACCTGTTGCGGGCGGCCGCCGAGCACGGCGTACGGATCAGCCGCGCCGAGCTGGAACACGTCGTCGCCGTCAACGACAAGCGGCGCTTCACGATCGACGGCGACCGGATCCGCGCCAACCAGGGCCACACCGTCGACGTCGACCTGGATCTGCCGCCGGCCGTCCCGCCCGCGTACCTGTACCACGGCACCGTCGCCCGCAACCTGCCCACGATCCGCGCCGAGGGGCTGCGCCCCATGGCCCGCCACCATGTCCATCTGTCGCCCGACCGCGAGACGGCGGCTCGGGTCGGCGCGCGGCGCGGCCGGCCCGTCGTGCTGTCCGTGGACGCCGGTGCCATGCACCGGGACGGCCATGTCTTCCGCGTCAGCGCCAACGGGGTCTGGCTCACCGACGCCGTACCGCCCGCCTACCTCCGGTTTCCCGGCTGACCGCTTGCCCGGCCGGCGTCAGCGCAGCTGCGCGAGGGCCTCCGTCGCGATCCGCTCGAACAGCTTCTCGTCGGCGGCGAACATCGTGTCCGCGATCGGCGCATGGATGACGATCTCGGTGAAGCCCAGCGCGGCATGCCGGCCCGCGAAGTCGACGAAGGCGTCGAAGGACTCCAGCGGCCGGTCCGGGGTGAACCCGGTCAGCAGGATCTTGTCCAGCTCCGCCGCGTCCCGCCCGGCGTCCGCGCACGCCTTGCCGAGCTTGTCCATCTGCCCCCGCAGGGCCTGACGCGACTCCTCCGGCGTACCCGTCCCGAACAGCTTCGGGTCGCCGGTCGTCACCCACGCCTGCCCGTGCCGCGCCGCCAGCTTCAGCCCCCGCGGCCCCGTGGCGGCCACCGCGAACGGCAGCCGCGGCCGCTGCACGCACCCGGGGATGTTCTGCGCCTCACCCGCCGAGTAGAACGCCCCCTCGTGCGTCACCGTCTCCTCGGTCAGCAGCCGGTCCAGCAGCGGCACGAACTCCGCGAACCGGTCCGCCCGCTCGCGCGGCGTCCACGCCTCCTGCCCCAGCGCCGTCGCGTCGAACCCGCTGCCTCCCGCACCTATGCCCAGCGTGACCCGGCCGCCGGAGATGTCGTCCAGCGAGATCAGCTCCTTGGCGAGCGTGACCGGATGCCGGAAGTTCGGCGAGGTCACCAGCGTGCCCAGCCGTATCCGCTCCGTGGTCGCGGCCGCCGCCGTCAGCGTCGGAATCGCGCCGAACCACGGGCCGTCCCGGAACGGCACCCGCCACGACAGGTGGTCGTAGGTGTACGCCGTGTGGAAGCCGAGCCGCTCGGCCCGCAGCCACGCGTCGCGGCCGCCGTCGTGCCAGCGGCGGGAGGGGAGAATCACGGTGCTCAGACGCATGGAACGAGCCTACGGTGCCCCACTGACAACCCCGGCATGGCTCAGATGTGCGGCTATCCGCACGCCCGTGCACCCCCGTACGGGACAATGGACGGCGTGACCTCAGCGACCTCTCCCCGGCCCCGGCCCACGGCACATCGACGTCCCCGGTTGATCGCCACGGACCTGGACGGAACGCTCCTGCGCGACGACAAATCGGTCTCCGACCGGACGATCTCGGCACTCGCCGCCGCCGAGGAGGCCGGCATCGAGGTCTTCTTCGTCACCGGCCGCCCCGCCCGCTGGATGGGCGTCGTCAGCGACCACGTCCACGGCCACGGCCTGGCCATCTGCGCCAACGGCGCGGCCGTCGTCGACCTCCACTCCGGCGGCAAGCTGCTGGAGGTCCGGCCGCTGGAGCGGGAGACCGCCCTCCACGTCGTACAGACGCTGCGCCGCGAGGCGCCCGGCACCGCCTTCGCGGTCGAGCTCGCCACCGGCTTCCACTACGAGCCCGACTACCCGCCCTTCTGGCTCGACCCCGTCGCCACCGTCGCCCCCGCCGAGAAGCTCCTGCACGAGGAGGAGCCCGGCACCGGCGCGCCCGTGCTCAAGCTGCTCGCCCACCACGCCGACCTGACGCCCGACGGCTTCCTCGCCCTGGCCCGTACGGCCGCCGGCGACCGGGCGAGCATCACCCGCTCCAGCCCCAGCGCGCTGCTGGAGATCAGCGGCCTGGGCGTGTCCAAGGCCAGCACGCTCGCCCTGTGCTGCGCCGAGCGCGGCATCTCCGCCGACGAGGTGGTGGCGTTCGGGGACATGCCGAACGACATCGAGATGCTGTCCTGGGCGGGCCGCTCGTACGCGATGGGCAACGCGCACCCGGACGTGGTCGCCGCCGCCTCCGGCCGGACGGTCGCGAACAACGAGGACGGCGTCGCGCGCATCATCGAGGACATCCTCGGCAGTCACTGACTCCGATCACCGGACCAGCCGGACCCCGTGCTCGCCGAGCCAGCGCACCGGGTCCACGGCCGAGCCCATGTACGGAGTGAGCCGGACCTCGAAGTGGAGGTGCGGCCCCGTCGAGTTGCCGGTGTTCCCCGACCGCCCGATCACCTGGCCGGCCACGACCGGCTGCCCCGGGGACACACCGGGCGCGGCCAGGTGCGCGTACTGCGAGTGCCAGCCGCCCGCGTGCCGCACCACCACCTCGATCCCGAACGCCCCGCCGCAGGTGACCGACCGCACCCGGCCCGCACCGATCGACCGCACCGGGGTGCCGACGGCCACGGCGAAGTCCTGCCCCGTGTGCCGGCGCGCCCAGTGCGCGCCGGCCCGGTGGAACCCGGCGGACAGGGCGTACCCCTCCACCGGCGCGACCCACCCGCGCCCCCCGCCGACGCGACCGACACCACCGGTGCCGGTGCCGGCACCGGCACCGGCACCTGCACCGCCTGCACTGGCACCACCCGCACCTCCGGCACGCACACCGCTCACACCGCTCGCATCGGCACCGTGAGCACTACCAGCACCACCAGCACCGGCAGAACCACCACCCGCCCCCGCCGCACCCCCGCACCGCCCCGCCGCCACCCGCCGGTCCGCCTCCGCCTGCAACCGCCACTGGGCCCGCTCCAGCCGCGCCTCGATGCCCCGCCGGATCGCGGCCAGCCGCTCGCGGCGCACGTCCAGGTCGCGCCACGCCGTACGGGCCTGCCTCTCCGCCCGCGCGAGGCGCCGTTCCGCCGCCCTGGTGCGCTCCATCAGGCGGTTGACGACCCGGTCCGCCTGCCGGGCGAGCCGCGCCGCCCGGATCACCTCGTCGGCGTCGTCGGCGTCGTCGGCCAGCAGCAGCCGCGCGGTCAGGCCCACGGAGCCCCCGGCCCGGTACTGGGCCCGGGCGACCTCGCCCATCCGGTCGTTCAGCACGGCCAGTTCGCGCCGCTTCACGGCCAGCTCCCGCTGGAGCCGGCCGGCCAGGGCGCGCTGCGCGGCGGCCGCGCGCCGGCCCTGCTCGTACGACTCCGTGGCCCGCGCGGCCTCGTCGAACAGCCGCGCCACCTCCCCGGCCGAGCCGCCCGGCCCGTCGGCGGCGGCGGCCGCGGGATGGGGGAGCAGGGCGACCAGTACGGCCAGCACCACGAGCACCATCCTGGGATGGTGGCGCCGGGCGCGCCCGATGTCCGGCACCCCAGCGGTGTCGTACCGCCGACCGGCCCATCACCATTCCGCCGAACGGCCCACCAACCGGGGCCGCGAGGGGCTGCGCCTACAGCGGCGCCTCCCACACCACCGTCGTACCGCCGCCGTCCTCGCCGATCCCCGGGCCGCACCGGCTCGATCCGCCGAGCGACTCCGCCCGCCGCGCGAGGTTCCTGAGGCCGCTGCGCCGCCCGCCCTCCGGCAGGCCCACCCCGTCGTCCGCGACCGTCAGTCGCACCCCCGCCCTGCCGTCGCGGAGTGTCGCCGTGGCGTCCACGACGACCTCGATCCGATGGGCCCGCGCGTGCCGGAATGCGTTGGACAGCGCCTCGCGCAGCGCGGCCACCAGGTTCTTTCCGGTGAGCTCGCCGACCGCCGTGTCGACGGGGCCGGTGAAGCGGTGGGAGGGGGTGAACCCCAGCGGTACGGCCGCCATGTTGATCTCGCGCAGGACGCGCGTGCGCAAGCCCGACGGCGCCTCGGCCGGGCCCTGCTGGAGCGCGAAGATGGCGGTACGGATCTCCTGGATGGTCACGTCCAGTTCGTCGACGGCCTTCTCCACCCCCTCCTGGACGGCCGGCGCGAGCGCTCTGCGCTGGGCGCTCTCCAGCATCATCCCGGTGGCGAAGAGCCGCTGGATGACCAGGTCGTGCAGGTCACGCGCGATACGGTCCCGGTCCTCGTACACCGCGAGGCGCTCGCGGTCGCGCTGCGCCTCCGCCATCATCAGCGCCAGTGCGGCCTGGGAGGCGAACTGGGTGGCCAGGGTGCGTTCCATCGCGGCGAACTGGCGGGCCCCCGGGGCACGGGGCGTGGCGAGCGCGCCCAGGACGCGGCCGCCGCTCTGGAGCGGCAGCATCATGCTGGGCCCGTAGTGCCGCGCCAGCCGGGTGATCATGCGCGGGTCGGTCGCCGCGTTCGCCATGAACACCGCCTCGCCGGCCAGGAGCCGCTCGACGACCGGGCTCTCCGGCGGGATGACCACGCCCAACGCGGTCGCCGGGTCGTCGGCGGAGACGGCGACGATCTCCAGACCGCCGGCGCCGTCGGCGGCCGGCAGCAGCACGATCCCCGCGCACGCGTCGGCGAGCCTGCGGGCCTGTTCGGCGACGACCGAGAGGGCCTCGTCGGCGTCGCCGCCGGACAGCAGGGCCGTGGTGACGGCCACCGAGCCGTCGATCCACCGTTCGCGCTGGCGTGCCGCCTCGTAGAGGCGGGCGTTGCCGATGGCGATCCCCGCCTCGGTGGCCAGCACCCGCACCATGTGCAGGTCGTCGTCGTTGAACTCGGCCCCGCCCCGCTTCTCCGTCAGGTAGAGGTTGCCGAAGATCTCGCCCTGGACGCGGATGGGTACGCCGAGGAAGGTCCGCATCGGGGGGTGGCCGGCCGGGAATCCCACGGCGCGCGGGTCCGCGGTCAGATCGGTGAGCCGCATGGCCTCGGGATGGTGGATGAGCGCCCCGAGCAGGCCCGCGTGGCCGTCGGGCCGACGGCCGATCTCACGCGCGACGTCGTCGGAGACCCCGTACGTCACGAAGTCCGACAGGCCCTCGCCCTCCTCGTCGACGACACCGATGGCGGCGTAGCGGGCGTCGGCGAGCTCGGCGGCGGTCTCGCAGATCCGGTCGAGGGTGGAGTGCAGTTCGAGCCCGGTACCGACGGACCGCATGGCCTCCAGCAGTTGCGGGACCCGGGCGGTCAGCTCGGTCGACAGCCCCTGGAGGCCACGGGTCGCCCGCGTCACGCCGTCCTGGGGGTCCTTGGGCTCCGGGGCGGTCATGCCCTTGAGCCTAGTTAGTCCCATTTCGCGGGGAAAGTCGGCTCCGCTGCCGGGACGTCAGGAGCCTGCCGGGGGCGCCAGGAGCAGATCGGCCGCCCGCTCGCGCTCCAGCATGCGGCGCAGCGGGCCGTCGGCGGCCGCCAGCTCGGCGTACGGGCCGCGCTGCACCGTACGCCCGCCGTCCAGGACGACGACGTCGTCGACCGCGTCGAGGCCGTGCAGCCGGTGCGTGATCAGTACGGTCGTGCGGCCCTCGGTGGCCCGCAGCAGGTCGTCGGTGAGCGCGTCCGCCGTGGCGAGGTCCAGGTGCTCGGCGGGCTCGTCGAGCACGAGGACGGGGAAGTCGGCGAGGAGCGCCCGGGCGAGGGCCAGGCGCTGGCGCTGGCCGCCGGAGAGCTGGGCGCCGTGCTCGCCGACGAGCGTGTCGAGGCCGTCGGGCAGGCCGTCCACCCAGTCCAGCAGCCGGGCCCGGTCCAGTGCCGCGCGCAGGTCGTCGTCGCTCGCGCCGGGCCTGGCCAGCCGCAGGTTCTCCCGGATGGAGCTGTCGAAGGTGTGCGCGTCCTGCGCGCACAGCCCGACCAGACGGCGTACGTCGTCGCCGTCGAGCCCGGCCGCGTCCACCCCGCCGATCCGGTACGTGCCGTCATGGGCGTCCAGGAACCGCAGCAGCACCTGGGCGAGGGTCGTCTTGCCGGAGCCGGACGCCCCGACGACGGCGACCCGCCGGCCGGCCTCCAGCCGCAGGTCGAACGCCGCGAGGGCGTCCCGGTCCTGCCCCGCGTACCGGGCGCTGAGGCCGCGCAGCTCCAGCGGGAAGGGGCTGTCCGGCGCGGGCCGCGGCTCGCGCGGCTCGTGTACGGGGACGGGCGCGTCGAGCACCTCGTACACCCGCTCCGCGCTCCGCTTGACGCGCTGGCGGTACTGCACGGCCAGGGGGAGGCCGGTGACCGCCTCGAACGCGGCCAGCGGGGTGAGGACGACGACGGCCAGCGTCACGCCGTCGAGCCGCCCATCGCGTACCGCCTGCACGCCCACCATCGCGGCCGCCGCCACGGTCAGCCCCGTGACGAGCGCGGCGAGCCCGCCGCCCAGGGCGGTGGCGGTGGCCTGGCGGGTGGCGATCCGCGTGAGCGCGCCGTCCGCCTCGCGGGCCCGGTCGATACGCCGGGCGAGGGCGCCCGCCACCGTCAGCTCGGCGCAGCCGCGCAACAGGTCGACGGCCCGGGTGGCCAGCGCGCCGCGCGCCGGGGCGAGCCGCTGCTCGGCGCGGCGGGCGACGGCGCCACTGACCAGCGGCACGGCCACACCCGCGATCAGAAGCCCGGTCGCGAGGACCGCCCCGGCCTCGGGCAGCAGCCACGCGGTGAACCCGACGGCCCCGGCGCCGACCACGGCGGCGGTCCCGGCCGGCAGGAGCCACCGCAGCCAGTAGTCCTGGAGGGCGTCCACATCGGAGACGAGCCGCGACAGCAGGTCGCCGCGGCGCACCGTACGCAGCCCGGCCGGTGCGATCCGCTCCAGCCTGCGGTACACGGCCACCCGCACCTCGGCGAGCATCCGCAGCACGGCGTCGTGCGACACGAGCCGCTCGGCGTAGCGGAACACGGCCCGCCCGATGCCGAACGCCCGGGTCGCCGTCACGGCCACCATCAGATACAGCACGGGCGGCTGCTCGGAGGCCCGCGAGATCAGCCACCCGGACACGGCCATGAGCCCCACGGCCGACCCGAGGGCCAGGCTGCCCAGCAGCAGCGCCAGGGCGAGCCGCCCGCGCAGCTCCCCGACCATGCCCCGCACCCGTGCGAGAACGGGAGTGGCGTCAGCCCCCACGGCACCCCCCTCCCCCGTCACGGGGGTCTGCGTCCCGCCCCCGCCCACCAGCCCGAAGGCGGCGTCGAGCGCGTCCAGACCGCGCGGCGCGCCCGCCTCGGCGGTGGCCGTACCGCCGGATGGGGCCTCCCGAAGCGTGACGACCCGGTCGGCCACCGCCAGGAGCGCCGGGCGGTGGACGACCAGGAGCACCGTGCGCCCCTCGGCGAGGCGGCGCACCGCGTCCACCACGGCCGCCTCCGTCCCGCCGTCGAGCGCCGCCGTCGGCTCGTCCAGCAGCAGCAGCGGCCGGTCGGCCAGGAACGCCCGTGCCAGGGCCAGCCGTTGACGCTGCCCCGCCGACAGCCCGGCGCCGTCCTCGCCCAGCACCGTCTCGGCACCCTCCGGCAAGGCATCCACGAACTCGGACGCCCCCGCGTCCCGCAGCGCCCGCGCGACCGCCGCGTCGTCCGCGTCCGGCCGGGCGAGGCGTACGTTCTCCGCGATGGTCCCCGCGAACAGGTACGGCCGCTGGGGCACCCACGCGATCCGCTCGCGCCACCGCTCCAGGTCCACCGACCCGAGGTCCACACCCCCGACGCGTACCGCACCCCCGTCGCCCGAAGGCTCCGCGAACCCGAGCACCACATCCAGCAGCGTCGACTTGCCGACCCCGCTCGGCCCGACCAGAGCGACCGTCTCGCCCGGCTCCACGACCAGCGACGCGCGGTCCAGCGACGGCTCGGCACGCCCCGCGTGCCGTACGGTCACGTTCTCCAGCTCCAGCCGCACATCCGCCGGAACAGCCCCGTCACCACCCTTGCGGACCGGCGCCTCCAGGACGGCGAAGATCTCCTCCGCGGCCGACAGTCCTTCCGCCGCCGCGTGGTACTGCGTACCGACCTGGCGCAGCGGCAGATACGCCTCGGGCGCCAGGATCAGAATCACCAGGCCCGTGTACAGATCCAGGTCCCCGTGCACCAGCCGCATGCCGACGCCGACCGCGACCAGCGCGACCGACAGGGTGGACAGCAGCTCCAGCGCGAACGACGACAGGAACGCGATCCGCAGGGTCCGCAGCGTCGCCTGCCGGTACTCCGACGTGATCGCGCGGATGGACTCCGCCTGTGCCTTGGCCCGGCCGAACACCTTCAGCGTGGGCAGACCCGCCACCACGTCCAGGAAGTGCCCCGACAGCCGGGACAGCAGCTTCCACTGCCGGTCCATCCGGGCCTGCGTGGCCCAGCCGATGAGAACCATGAAGACAGGGATCAGCGGCAGGGTCCCGACGATGATCGCCGCCGACACCCAGTCCTCGGTGACGATCCGCGCCAGGACCGCCACCGGCACCACCACCGCCAGTCCGAGCTGCGGCAGATAGCGCGAGAAGTAGTCGTCGAGCGCGTCCACGCCCCGGGTGACCAGCGCCACCAGCGAGCCGACCTTCTGCCCGCTCAGCCATCCGGGACCCAGCTCTGCCGCCCGTTCCAGCAACCGGCCGCGCAGCTCCGACTTGACCGCGGCGCTCGCCCGGTGGGCGGCCAGCTCGGTCAGCCACGACACGAACCCCCGCCCCACCGCGACGACGACGAGCAGCACCAACGGCACGCGGAGATCCCCGCCGTCCAGCCCCCGCTGGAAGGCGCCCACCACGACCTCGGCGATGAGCATCGCCTGGGCGACGACCAGCGCCGCCCCGACGACGCCCAGTGCCACCACCGCCGCCAGGAACAGACGGGTGGCCCGGGCGTATCGGAGCAGACGCGGGTCGATCGGTTTCACGTGAAACATCCCCTGCTAGTGCGCGGCGTCGGCGATGTGCTGCGTACCGATCCGCTTGCGGAACACCCAGTACGTCCAGCCCTGGTACAGCATCACCAGCGGCGCCGCGATGGCCGCACACCACGTCATGATCTTCAGGGTGTACGCGCTGGACGCCGAGTTGGTGACGGTCAGGCTCCATTCCGGGTTCAGCGAGGACGGCATGACGTTCGGGAAGAGCGTCAGGAAAAGCATCGCAACCGCGGCCGCGATCGTGACACCCGACAGCGCGAACGACCACCCTTCGCGCCCCGCCTTGATCGCGCCGACCGCCAGAACCAGCGCCACCGCAGCGATCACCATCGCCACCAGACTCGTCGCGTCACCCCTCGACACCTGGGTCCAGCCCAGGAAGCCGACGGCCAGCACCACGGCGACCAACCCCAGCGTCAGCGCCAGCTTCCGCGCCCGTACCCGGATGTCGCCCACCGTCTTCAGCGCGGTGAACACCGCCCCGTGGAAGGTGAACAACGTCAGCATCACCAGCCCGCCCAGCAGCGCGAAGGGGTTGAACAGGTCGAACAGCGTGCCCACGTACTCCTTGGACGCGTCGATCTTCACGCCCCGCACGATGTTCCCGAACGCCACACCCCACAGGAACGCGGGGATCAGCGACGTCCAGAAGATGGCCTGCTCCCAGTTGTGCTGCCACTTCTCCTCCGGGCGCTTGGCCCGGTACTCGAAGGCGACACCACGCACGATCAGGCAGACCAGGATGACCAGCAGCGGCAGGTAGAAGCCCGAGAAGAGGGTGGCGTACCAGTCGGGGAAGGCCGCGAACGTGGCGCCGCCGGCCGTGAGCAGCCACACCTCGTTGCCGTCCCAGACGGGGCCGATGGTGTTGATCAGCACCCGCTTCTCGACCCGGTTGCGGGCGAGCAGCTTGGTCAGGACGCCTACGCCGAAGTCGAAGCCCTCCAGGAAGAAGTAGCCGGTCCACAGGACGGCGATGACGACGAACCAGATGTCGTGAAGTTCCATGCCTCAGCTCCAGTCCTCAGTACGAAAAGGCCATTGGCCGGTCGACTTCACGCTTCGGATCCTCCGGATCCCGGTCATGGCCGCCGATCTTGGTGGGCGGGTTGAGGTCGGCCTCCGTCAGTTCGGGCGGCCCGGCCTTCACGTACTTCACGAGCAGCTTGACCTCGATCACGGCGAGGATCGCGTAGAGCGCCGTGAACACGACCATCGAGGTGATCACCTCGGCCTGGGAGACGCCGGGCGAGACCGCGTCACGGGTGCGCAGCACGCCGTACACCACCCAGGGCTGGCGGCCCATCTCGGTGAAGATCCAGCCCCAGCAGTTCGCGATCAGCGGGAAGGCCAGCGTCCACAGCGCGACGAGCCAGTACAGCCTGGTCAGCTTCGGGCTCAGGGCTCCCTTGAACAGCACCAGGTTGGGAACCTCGTCCTCGCCCACCCGCAGCCGCGCGGGCAGCAGGAACCGCTTCCGGGTCAGCCACAGCCCGACCAGCCCGAGCGAGAAGGACGCCATGCCGAAGCCGATCATCCACCGAAATCCCCAGTACGCGACGGGGATGTTGGGCCGGTAGTCACCGGGGCCGTACTTCTCCTGAAGGGCCTTATTGGTGTCGTTGATGCCAGGGACGTACGACTCGAAGTCACTGTGCGCGAGGAACGACAGCAGCCCAGGAATCTCCACCGCGACCTTGTTGTGCCCCTTGTCCACGTCGCCGACGGCGAACACGGAGAACGGCGCCGGCTTCTCGCCCTCCCACAGCGCCTCGGCCGCCGCCATCTTCATCGGCTGCTGCTCGTACATGACCTTGCCGAGGAAGTCACCGCTGATCGCGGTGAACATCCCGCCGACCACCACGGTGACCAGGCCCAGCCGCAGCGAGGACTTCATCACCGGGATGTGCTTCTTGCGCGCCAGGTGGAAGGCGGCGATACCGACCATGAACGCGCCCCCCGTCAGGAAGGCCGCGGACATGGTGTGGAAGACCTGGGTCAGCGTCGTGTTCTGGGTGAGCACGAGCCAGAAATCGGTGAGCTCGGCCCGGCCGGTCTTCTCATTGATCTTGTAGCCGACGGGGTGCTGCATCCAGGAGTTGGCCGCCAGGATGAAGTACGCCGACAGGATGGTGCCGATCGACACCATCCATATGCAGGCCAGGTGGATCCTCTTCGGCAGCTTGTCCCATCCGAAGATCCACAGGCCGATGAAGGTCGACTCGAAGAAGAACGCGATCAGCGCCTCGAAGGCGAGCGGCGCGCCGAAGACGTCACCGACGAAGCGCGAGTAGTCGGACCAGTTCATGCCGAACTGGAACTCCTGCACGATGCCGGTGACCACACCCATCGCGATGTTGATGAGGAACAGCTTTCCCCAGAACTTCGTCGCCCTGAGGTACTTCTCCTTCTCGGTCCGCACCCATGCCGTCTGGAGACCGGCGGTGAGTGCGGCGAGGGAGATCGTCAGGGGAACGAAGAGGAAGTGGTAGACGGTGGTGATACCGAACTGCCACCTCGCCAGCGTCTCTGGCGCCAGAGCCAGGTCCACGTCAGCTTCTCCTTACGGCCTACGTCCTACGGTCCGGACGTCCTTGCGTCGCCTCGCCGATTCCGGTGGATCTTGGGAGGAACCAGGCGCGCTTGTGAATGCGTTCACAATCACAAGTTATTATGACTCACACGAAATCCGTAGCCGAAACCGGGGGTCCTCTTCCGCGAAACTTCAACATCTTGTTGAATTTCGCGCATGCAGATACGTATCTCCTGGCCCGCCGGCCACGTGACCGCCACCCTCGACGAAACCCCCACGAGCAAGGCGCTCGCGGAGGTCCTCCCGATCACCTCCACCGCCCACACCTGGGGCGAAGAGGTCTACTTCGACACCCCCGCCTCCCCCGCCCTGGAGCCGAACGCCCAGCAGGTGGTCGAGCCGGGCACGGTCGCCTTCTGGACCGAGGGCGACGCCTTGGCCCTGCCCTACGGGCCCACCCCCATCTCGCGCGGCGACGAATGCCGGCTGGCGAGCCCGTGCAACGTCCTCGGCCGCATCGACGGCGACCCCCGCGCCCTCGCCACGGTCCGCTCGGGCGACCCGATCCGCGTCGAACTCGCCTGACCGAACCCCGACCCACGGCCCGCAGACGGCAGACATCCGGGGTGAGGCCGTGCCCACAACGACCCGGGGCCGAACCATGCCGACCCACGGCCCGCAGCCGGAGTCCGGCCGGGGTGGGGCCGTGCAGGGTCGTCCCCGCAGCGGTTGGCGGCGACCGTTGGGCTCCCGTGACTAAGTGACCCAAGGCCGCCGGCCTCGTGGGGGTGCCCCCTCTGGGGGAGAGACGAGCCCGGAGGGGCCACGCCCCCCACCCCACCGCCGCAGCCGCACCCCCGGCACCCGCGCCCCGCGCGCAACCCCCGCGCCCCCGGCATCACCCGCGCCGGACGGGCACACCTCGCCCCGCCCCACCCGGTGTGACCCGCCACCGCGGGCGCGAGGATCACCGGCCGGGCGGCACCCCCGCCGGCGGGCGCCACGCGCACCGGCCGACCGCCACGCGCACCGCCGGGCGCCCCGCACACCGGCCGGGCGCCGGGCGCACGCACCCGGCGCCCAGCGGCAACCCGCTAGTACCGCTCCTTGCGGAACGCCTCGGCCGCCCGCAGGAAGATGTCGTTCGCCTCCGTCTCGCCGATCGTGACCCGCACGCCCTCACCCGGGAACCCCCGCACGACCACGCCCGCCTGCTCGCACGCCGCCGCGAAGTCCACGGTGAGCTCACCCAGCCGCAGCCAGACGAAGTTGGCCTGCGTCTCCGGCACCGTCCACCCCTGGCCGACGAGCCCCTCGTACACCCGCTGCCGCTCACACACCAGGGACCCCACCCGCCCCAGCAGCTCGTCCTCCGCACGCAGCGAGGCCACCGCCGCGTCCTGCGCGAGCTGGCTGACACCGAACGGCACCGCGGTCTTGCGCAGGGCCGCGGCCACCGGTTCATGGGCGACCGCGAAGCCGACCCGCAGCCCGGCCAGCCCGTACGCCTTGGAGAACGTACGCAGCACTGCCACGTTGGGGCGCTCGCGGTAGATCTTCACGCCGTCCGGCACCTCGACGTCCCTGATGAACTCGCGGTACGCCTCGTCGAGCACGACCAGCACATCGGACGGCACCCGGTCCAGGAACCGCTCCAGTTCCGCCCGGCGCACCACCGTGCCGGTCGGGTTGTTGGGGTTGCAGACGAAGATCAGCCGCGTCCGGTCGGTGATCGCGTCGGCCATCGCGTCCAGGTCGTGGACGTCACCGGGGGTGAGCGGCACCTGCACCGGCGTCGCACCGCTGACCTGCGTGATGATCGGGTACGCCTCGAAGGACCGCCACGCGTAGATGACCTCGTCGCCGGGGCCGGCGGTGGACTGGACCAGCTGCTGGGCCACGCCCACCGAGCCCGTACCGGTGGCCAGGTGCGTCACGGGCACCCCGAAACGCTCGGCGAGCTCGTTCATCAGGCCGGTGCAGGCCATGTCCGGGTAGCGGTTGAAGCCGGCCGCGGCGGCCATCGCGCTCTCCATGACGCCGGGCAGCGGCGGGTACGGGTTCTCGTTGGAGGACAGCTTGTACGCGACCGGCCCCTCGGCCGCGGCGGGCTTGCCCGGCTTGTAGGTGGGGATGCCGTCCAGCACGGCGCGCAGCTTCGGGCTCGTCTCGCTCACTCTGGTCCTCCTCGACCGTACGTACCACCAATACTGCTCACCATATGAGGATTCCGCCGCGCTGCGAATGGCCAGTTTCGTGCGCTGAACCACCCCGCGCCCCACCACGCCCCACCGCGCCACCGGCGCGACCACAGGGGGGAGCGCTCCCTCCTACACCGCGCGCCGGTGGCTCGCGCCGTGGCGCGCATCCCCCGTAGAGGTGAGTTGAGACCTCATCGAAACATCGTCCATTTGGCAGGCTCATATGCGCCGACAACTCGCGGCACCAAGAAAAACCCTCCAACTACCTTGAATTCCAAGGCCATTAGGGGGTGGCGACCGTGCAGAAACGTGCCTGTCAACGAGTGAATATGCGAACGGCCCAACCGCCCGGCCTCGCCCTACTATCGGCTCGCCATGACAGCAGCAGGGAAGCACCAGGTGAGCCGGGCACAGACCCGGGGAAGCCGGCAAGGGCGAGCGGGCATCCGGGACGTGGCCGCCGCAGCCGGGGTCTCCATCACGACTGTCTCCGATGCGCTCAACGGCAAGGGCCGGCTCCCGGACGCCACCCGCCGCCACGTCCGCGAGGTCGCCGACCGGCTGGGCTACCGCCCGTCCGCCGCGGCCCGCACGCTCCGTACCGGCAAGTCCGGCCTCATCGGCCTGACCGTGACGACCTACGGGGATGAACCTTTCACCTTCACCGAATTCGCATACTTCGCCGAGATGGCCAGGGCCGCCACCTCCGCCGCGCTCGCCCGCGGCTACGCCCTGGTCATTCTGCCCGCCACCTCACGCCATGACGTCTGGTCGAACGTCGCGCTCGACGGCACCGTCGTCATCGACCCCTCCGACCACGACCCGGTCGTCACCGAGCTCGTCCGCCAGGGCCTGCCGGTCGTCTCCGACGGCCGCCCGGCCGGCACCCTCCCGGTCACCGCCTGGGTCGACAACGACCACGAAGCCGCCGTCCTCGACCTGCTCGACCATCTCGCCGCCGCTGGCGCCCGCCGGATCGGCCTGCTCACCGGCACCACCACCGACACCTACACCCGTCTGTCCACCACCGCGTACCTCAACTGGTGCGAGCGCGTCGGGCAGGACCCGGTCTACGAGGCCTACCCCGCCCACGACCCCTGCGCCGGGGCCGTGGCCGCCGACCGGCTGCTGGCCCGGCCCGACCGGCCCGACGCCGTGTACGGGCTGTTCGACCCCAACGGCACGGACCTGCTGGCAGCGGCGCGCCGCTACGGGCTGCGCGTACCGGACGATCTGCTGCTGGTCTGCTGCAGTGAGTCCACCGTCTACGCCGCCACCGAACCGCCCATCACCACGCTCTCGCTCAAGCCCCGCCGGATCGGCACAGCGGTCGTCCAGCTGCTCATCGACGCCATCGAGGGCATCGAAACCGACCGTCCCGTCGAGCAGGTGATACCGACCGAGCTGATCGTCCGGACGTCCTCCCAGCGACGCTCGCCGCGGACGACCGTCAGCCCACCCCGGTCCCCCTCACAGGAATGACCGGCGGACGCCCCCGGGGAGACCCGGCTCGCCCATCGGCCCGGACCACGTCCAGACCTCCTCAATTGGGGCGAATCGGCCGGTGAACCCGGGGTGCACCCGGATTCACCACCCCTGGTGCGTCACACAGCACAGGGCTCATTCCTATGATGGGCGGACGACACCGCGGACCGCCCCGACCAGGCCGGTCCGCCAGGTGTAGGGCGTCGCGACGGTGGTGGAGGGGTCGATGACTCAGGGGGCCGGTCAGGGACCCGTGGTGCGGACGGCGACGTTGCGCGACTTCCGCGTACCGCCGTATGCCCAGGTGCCCGTGCAGGGTCATGCCGCTCACCCGGGCAACGCGTTCCCCGAGAGTGAGCTCCCGGAGGGGTACACGCCGACCGAGCGCGACCTCCCGGTGATCAACCGCGGCGACACCGTCCAGGTGTCCGTCGCCCCGGAACAGGCCCCGGCCACAGCTCCGGCGCCCGCTGCCGAGAACGGCCCCGGTCCGCTGTACGTGGTGGGCGACGTCCACGGGTACCTCGACGAGCTCCTCGCCGCCCTGCGCCACCAGGGCCTCATCGACGCCGAGGGACACTGGGCGGCGGGCAACGCCCGGCTGTGGTTCCTCGGCGACTTCACCGACCGCGGTCCCGACGGCATCGGCGTCATCGACCTCGTCATGCGGCTCTCCGCCGAGGCCGCCGCAGCCGGCGGTTACTGCAAGGCCCTGATGGGCAATCATGAGCTCCTGCTGATCGGCGCCAAGCGGTTCGCGGACACGCCCGTCAACTCCGGTGCGGGCACGGCCACGTTCCAGGCGGCCTGGCTGCTCAACGGCGGCCAGAAGAGCGACATGGACCGCCTCCAGGACGTCCACCTCCAGTGGATGTCCCGGCTCGACGCCGTGGTGGAGGAGGACGGGCACCTGCTGGTGCACTCCGACACCACCGCCTACCTGGAGTACGGCTCCACGATCGAGGACGTCAACGACACCGTCCACGAGATCCTGACCCGCAACGACGCCGACGAGTGCTGGGACCTGTTCCGCAAGCTCACCAAGCGCTTCGCGTTCCGGGACGAGGGCGGCGCCACCGCCGTACAGGAACTGCTGGCCGCCTACGGCGGTCGGCGCATCGTCCATGGCCACAGCCCCATTCCGTATCTCCTGGGCGAAGTGGGCTCGGAGGACGGCGAGGACGGTACGGGCCCGACGGTGGAAGGACCGCACGTGTACGCGGACGGGCTCGCGATCGCCATGGACGGCGGTGTGACCATGGCCGGAAAGCTGCTGGTCGTCCAACTCCCGCTGCCCAACTGAGCCATGACGCAGCGCAGTCGGGCCAGGCGATTTCCGGAAATCCTCTGTCACCCCTTGCCGTAACCGCTCTACCATCGGTATTTCCGTAGCAGACTCTCCTCCGTTTCTGCCCGACTGCCCGTTCTACGCGGGCAAACAGGCCCTACGGAGCATCGGGGGATGCACATGACCAGCGCTCCGCACCTGCTGACCGAGGACCGCTCCGAGTACGAGCGCATCCTCGACGACGCGCTGCGCACCGCGCACGACCGTCCGGATCTCGCCGGGATCGGGCAGCGGCTCAACACCGAGCAGCTGCGCACCATGGCCCTGAACGCCACTGCGCTGATCTCCGCGGCCGCCGCCGCGGAGTACGACCACTTCGTCAAGGTGCGTGAGGAGTCACGCACACCCGCCGGAGTGTCCGCCATCCAGTCCGTCCTGGCCCCGGCCGGTGACGAGACCGACGCGGGCCCCGGCGCCGGGGTCGGTGTCATCGTCACCGTGCTGGCACCGGTGCTGGCCGGCACGGCCGCGGTCATCTTCCTGCTGGTGGGCTATGTCCTGAAGGCGCTCGACCCGGCTCCCGCCTTCGCCGATTCGTTGCTCGCGGCCGGCTGGTTCTTCGGGGCCGTGACGGCGGCCGGCATCCTTGCCGCCGCGATCGGTCTGCTGATCACGGCGCTGCGCAACAGCTCCACGCAGGTATCGGCCCAGGAGCCGGGAGGTGAGCTGCCCGAGGAGGTCGCCCGCGCCAGGGAGGCATGGCGGCACGCCCTGCTGGAGCGGGGGATCCTGCCGTTCCTGCGGGACGCGCTGGCCGACCCCAGCGCGGACCCCCTCTCAGGGGTGCCTCCGCGCCATGTCGGCCGGATCCCGAAGGTGGGCTACAGCGGGCCGGACTTCTCCAGCCCCAGCGAAGGCGGTGCGGGCTCCCGCCCGACGTTCACCAGCCCGGACTTCACCAGTCCCGACTTCGGCGGACCGGAGCACCAACCGGACTGAGCGACTGCCCAGGAGGGCCTGTTTCACGTGAAACGAACAGATGTTTCACGTGAAACAGGCTCTCCGAGACGACGGAGGTCAGTCCGCCAGCGGCAGATAGACCCGATTGCCGGCCGCGGCGAACTCCTTCGACTTCTCCGCCATTCCGGCCTCGATCTCCGTCTCCTTCAGGTCACCGCCGTGCTCACGCCGGATGTCCTGTGAGATCTTCATCGAGCAGAACTTCGGCCCGCACATGGAGCAGAAGTGCGCGGTCTTGGCCGGCTCGGCGGGCAGCGTCTCGTCGTGGAACTCCCGTGCCGTGTCCGGGTCGAGGGCCAGGTTGAACTGGTCCTCCCACCGGAACTCGAACCGGGCGTCCGACAGGGCGTCGTCCCACTCCTGGGCGCCCGGGTGCCCCTTGGCGAGGTCCGCGGCATGCGCGGCGATCTTGTAGGTGATGACGCCGGTCTTCACATCGTCCCGGTTGGGCAGGCCCAGGTGCTCCTTGGGCGTGACGTAGCAGAGCATCGCGGTGCCCCACCAGGCGATCATCGCCGCGCCGATACCGGAGGTGATGTGGTCGTAGGCCGGGGCCACATCGGTGGTCAGCGGGCCGAGCGTGTAGAACGGCGCCTCCTCGCAGATCTCCTGCTGGAGGTCGATGTTCTCCTTGATCTTGTGCATCGGGACATGACCCGGGCCCTCGATCATCGTCTGTACGTTGTGCCGCTTGGCGATCTGGTTCAGCTCGCCGAGCGTACGCAGCTCCGCGAACTGCGCCTCGTCGTTGGCGTCCGCGATCGAGCCGGGGCGCAGGCCGTCGCCGAGCGAGTACGTCACGTCGTACGCGGCGAGGATCTCGCAGAGCTCCTCGAAGTTCTCGTACAGGAACGACTCCTTGTGGTGCGCCAGGCACCACGCGGCCATGATCGAACCACCGCGCGAGACGATGCCGGTCTTGCGGCGGGCCGTCAGCGGCACGTACCGCAGCAGCACACCCGCGTGGACCGTCATGTAGTCGACGCCCTGCTCGGCCTGCTCGATGACGGTGTCCTTGTAGATCTCCCAGGTCAGCTCCTCGGCCTTGCCGTCGACCTTCTCCAGGGCCTGGTAGAGCGGCACGGTACCGATCGGCACGGGCGAGTTGCGCAGCACCCATTCGCGGGTGGTGTGGATGTTGCGGCCGGTGGAGAGGTCCATGACCGTGTCGGCGCCCCAGCGGGTGGCCCAGGTCATCTTCTCCACCTCCTCCTCGATGGAGGAGGTGACCGCCGAGTTGCCGATGTTGGCGTTGACCTTCACCAGGAACCGCTTGCCGATGATCATCGGCTCGATCTCCGGGTGGTTGACGTTGGCCGGCAGGACCGCGCGGCCGGCCGCGATCTCCTCGCGCACAACCTCGGGGGAGACGTTCTCGCGGATCGCGACGTACTCCATCTCCGGCGTGATCTCGCCCCGGCGCGCGTACGCGAGCTGCGTCACCGCCTGCCCGTCACGGCCCCGGCGGGGCTGGCGCGGGCGGCCGGGGAAGACGGCGTCGAGGTTGCGCAGCCCGCCGCGCGGCGAGGTGTGCTTGATCCCGTCGTCCTCTGGGCGGACCGGGCGGCCCGCGTACTCCTCGGTGTCGCCGCGGCCGATGATCCAGTTCTCCCGCAGCGGCGGCAGGCCGCGTCGTACATCGGTTTCGACATTCGGATCGGTGTACGGCCCTGACGTGTCGTACAGCGTCACGTCCTTGCCGTTGGTGAGGTGCACCTTGCGGACCGGCACCCGGAGGTCGGGGCGTGAGCCCTCGACGTACCCCTTGTGCCATCCGATGGACTTCCCGGCCTCGTCGTTCTGGTTCGAGGCAGGCGTGCGTGCGTCCTGAACGGTCATCGTGACCTACTCCCTACGCCGGCATTACCCGGTAACAGGTTCGGCGGTCGACGCAGCGGTTTCCGTACCCGTCGTACGGATGTCAGCGCCCTCTCAGCCCGGTGCTCCGAGCTCCCGCGTGTGCAAAGGTGCCACCACGCTAGCGCCATCCCGGCCACGCTGAACAGAGGGCCCCCGTCGTTCTTGCGATGATCGGTCGGTGACTTCCTCGCAGCAGTCCCCCGAACCGACCGGACAGGCACATGGTCATACGCACAGCCATGCCCACAGCCACGGCCCCGCCGCGCCCGTCTCCAAGCACCTGCGCAAGGTCATCGCCGCGGTACTGATCCCCTTCGCGACGGCGGTGCTCGTCGGCCTCGCCGTGCTGTGGCCGGGCGGCGCCCCTGAGCACGAGCGCACGGGTGTCGGCTTCGACCGGCAGACCGAGCAGGGCACGGTGGTCCAGGTCGAGAAGGTGGACTGCCGGGACGTGAACGCCGCGCAGGTCCCGCCGACCGGCGACACGACCACGCCCGAAGGTCGCGAGGCGGTCAATTCCCAGCAGGGGCAGTGCGCGAAGGCGACGGTCGAGGTCACGACCGGCAAGGACAAGGGCCGCAGGTTCGTCGAGATCGTCCAGCCGGACGCCCCCCGCCAACTGGAGGAAGGCCAGGGAGTCGTGGTGGCGTACGCCCCCGACGCCCCGCGTGACCTTCAGTATTCGGTCACCGATGTGAACCGCAAGGTGCCGATGGCGCTGCTCGCCGCGATCTTCGCCCTGGCGGTGGTGGCCGTCGGCCGGCTGCGCGGAGTGATGGCGCTGGTCGCCCTGGCGGTGAGCTTCGCCGTGCTGACCCTGTTCATCCTGCCCGCCATCCTGCAGGGCTCGAACCCGCTGGTCGTGGCGGTGGTCGGGTCGAGCGCCATCATGCTGATCGCGCTCTACAGCTGCCACGGCCTGACCGCGCGCACCTCGGTGGCCGTGCTGGGCACGCTGATCTCCCTGCTGCTGATCGGCCTGCTCGGCTCACTCTTCATCGGCTGGGCCTCGCTGACCGGCAACACCGACGACAACACGGGCCTCATCCATGGTCTGTACCCGAACATCGACATGTCCGGTCTGCTGCTGGCCGGTGTCATCATCGGTTCGCTCGGTGTGCTCGACGACGTGACGGTCACCCAGACGTCGGCGGTGTGGGAGCTGCACCAGGCGGACCCGAAGATGGGGCCGCGCGCCCTGTACCGGGCCGGTATCCGGATCGGCCGCGACCACATCGCCTCGGTGGTGAACACGCTGGTGCTCGCGTACGCGGGTGCGGCCCTTCCCCTGCTGCTGCTGTTCTCGATCGCGCAGAGCAGCGTGGGGACGGTCGCCAACAGCGAACTGGTCGCGGAGGAAATCGTACGGACCCTGGTGGGTTCGATCGGACTGGTGGCCTCGGTGCCGGTGACCACCGCGCTGGCCGCCCTGGTCGTCTCGGCCGACCGGCCGGGCGCCGATGCACCGGCGGCGGTACGCGGTGGGGGACGGGGCCGGCGACGCAAGAAGTAGCCGCGCCCCCGCCCCGACCCCAGCCCGCCCCGCGGTCTTCAGCCGGTGGGGCCTCAGCCGGCGTTCTCCTCGGCGAGGATCCGGCCGAGGGCTTCCTCCAGGTGGCCCTCGAAGTCACCGAGCGTGCGCTCCTGCCCCAGCGGCACCAGCTTGTCGGTGCGGTCGAGGAAGGCCACCAGGGGCGGCGCGCTGGACCGGAACAGCGCACGGTCGGCACCGACCTGCAGCCGGATACTCACGTCCGACAGGTCCTCGGGTCCGGTGGGCGTGATGTGCACATCACCGTCACCGCTGGGCCCGTTGATCCCGTCCAGGAGCAGTTCTCTGCCGAATGCCCAGGTGACAGGCGCATCGCCGGGCAGGTGGAACGTCATCCGGACCGCGAACGGGTCCCTGGTCTCGTACCCCAGCTCGACCGGAATCCTGAAGGAGAGATCCTCGGAGACGACGAAGCTCATCAGGACTTCGGCCTGAACCGACTCGCGCATCATGTACCCCGCAGTGAATGAAGCAGTGGCGAACAACAGCTGATGAAGATCGGTGAAGAAAAGCGGCTGGAAAAACGGCCAGGAATGATCCGTACTGGCCCTCTTGGCGCAATCGTCCTGTAAGCGCTACAGGATCACAAGGAGTGAGTTTTCAGATACTGATAGAGAACGCCAACGAGCTGAAAAGCTTCCCCACCTCCCCGCGCAGACGGTCGACCGCAGGCAGCAACCGGTGTTCCTGGTGGGACGGTACGGAAATGGCCATCGTGACGGCAGTGGAACCCGCCGTGATGGGGATGGCCGCGCAGACCGTACCCAGCGCGTACTCCTGGCGCTCCACGACCGGTTGCGTCCGTTCCGTGGCCCTGAGCCGCTCCAGCAGCGTCCGCCCGTCACGCACGGTGTACGGGGTGATCGGCTGCACGGGATGGCGGTCCAGATGGTCCAGGCGGGACCGCTCGTCGAGCTGACTGAGCAGGCACTGCCCGATCGCATGGGCATGGCCCGTCGCCCGGAAGTCGGCCCACTCGTCGACGGCGGGCGCCGCGGGGGTGTCCGAGACGGCGATCAGCTCGATCTCTCCGTCGCGGTAGGCCGCGCAGTACACGGGAACGCCGATCGCGTCCCGCCAGTGCGCCAGCGAGTTCTCGATCTTGCTGCGACGATTCTGCAGAGCTCCGCCAACCGCCAGCCGCCCTGCCGCGTCGCCGAGGAGGAACACACCGTTCTCCCGGCGCAGATAGCCCTCATGCGTGAGGGTGCGCAGCAGGTGGTACGCGGTGGGCAGCGGCAGGCCCGTCTCACGCGCCAGCTGCTTGGCGGGGGCCCCGTCGGCGTGGGACCCCACGGCCTCCAGCAGCCTCAGCGCCCGCTGCACGGAGCCGATCAGAGTCGGAGGAGGGGCAGGGGCAGCGGTAGGGGTACGGGTAGGGGAATGCGGTGCCGTGGCCAAAGGTCACCCCCAGGCGTTTCGCCCATTCAGTCGTACAAACCGCTGGTAGGGCGTTCGTGAACCCCTTGGTTCCAAGGGCAGCGGAGGCTTGCCACTCTAATGGCAGCCTCCGTTCGGGGTGAGGTTTCGCCAGGGCCGTTCCCCCGCCCGGGCTAACAGCCGGGCGAATGGCCGGACAGTTGATCCATGGAGGTCACCAGTCGCCGCGGGATGACGAGGAGGACATGAACTTCCGTACGACGTAAATGAGTCCACCGACGAGCACGGCGAACACCAGCACCTTGAACAGCAGCCCGATCAGCACACTGATCACGGTCCCGATCAGGCTCCCGAAGACCACCAGGGCAATGACGGGTATGGCGATCCACTTCACCCACCAGGGCATTCCCGCGAGCATTTCCCGTACCGCCGCCATTGTCCCGACCTCATCTCTGGTGACACTTCCTACCGTTGGGCACCCTCGATGCTAGGTGCCGCCGGCTCGCCACGGGGGCTCCGCAGCCCTCGCTCTCCCCTGATCCTCCCCCTAGGGAACCCCGGTCCCGCCGGTCGCCGGAGGTCAGCTCTCCGGAGGAGAGAAGACGACCATCACCCGCAGGTCCTCGGTGATGTGGTGGAACTTGTGCGGCACGCCGGCCGGCACGTACACCACACTGCCCCGCCCCACCTGCGTCGTCTCCATCCCCACCGTGATCGACGCGCGCCCGCTGACGACGAAGTACACCTCGTCCTCCTTGTGCGGCTGCTGCGGGTCGAGCTCCCCGGCGTCGAGTGCGTACAGGCCCACCGACATGTTCCGCTCCCTAAGGAACTGCAGATACGCGCCGTCATTGGCGGCCCGTTCCGCCTCCAGCTCATCCAGTCGGAATGCCTTCATCGCCCGTCCGCCCCTGCACTTGATCCGATCGTGTCTGCCACGATCAGACACATGATGAATTTCCTAGTCAAGACGCTCGCGAACGCCGCCGCTCTGGCCGTGGCGATCTGGCTGCTCGCCGACATCACGCTGACCGGTGACAGCACCGGCAAGAAGGCCCTGACCCTGGTCCTGGTGGCCCTGGTCTTCGGCATCGTGAACATTCTCGTCAAGCCGGTGGTGAAGCTGCTCACGCTGCCGCTGTTCATCCTGACGCTGGGCCTGTTCACGCTGGTCGTCAACGCGCTGATGCTGCTGCTGACCTCGTGGCTGGCCGACAAGCTCGACCTGAACTTCCACGTCGAGGGCTTCTGGACCGCCGTCCTCGGCGGCCTGATCATCTCCGTCGTGTCGTGGGCCATGAACGTGGTTCTCCCCGACGGCAGGGACTGAGGCAGGTGAGTCCCGTGAGCACCACGTACCGCGTCTGTTGCGTCTGCGACGCCGTACACGACCGTCTGAAGGAGCGTGCCGCATGACATGGGGCGACGGAACCCGGGCGGTACGGGCCGGGCTGCCCGAGCCGAAGGCGTACGAACCGACCCTTCCGGGACCGGTGTTCGCTGCCCACTACCACCTGCCCGGGGAGCCGACCGGCCCCTACACGTACGGGCGGGACGAGAACCCGACCTGGACGCATCTGGAACGGGCGATCGGTGAGCTGGAGGCGCCGGGTGATCCAGATGTCGAGACGGTTGTCTTCGCCTCCGGGATGGCCGCCATCTCCTCCGTACTGTTCTCGCAGCTGAGGGCCGGGGACGCGGTCGTCCTGCCGGCCGACGGCTACCAGGCGCTGGCGCTGGTGCGCGAGCAGCTCCAGGCGTACGGGATCGAGGTGCGCACCGCGCCGACCGGCGGCGACGCGCAGCTGTCGGTGCTGGAGGGGGCGCGGCTGCTGTGGATCGAGACGCCGTCGAACCCGGGGCTGGACGTGTGCGACATCCGGCGGCTGGTGGCCGCCGCGCACGCCGGGGGCGCGATCGTCGCGATCGACAACACGCTCGCCACCCCGCTCGGTCAGCGCCCGCTGGAGTTGGGCGCGGACGTCTCCGTGGCCAGCGGCACCAAGGGCCTGACCGGGCACGGCGACATCCTGCTCGGGTACGTGGCGTGCCGCGACGCTTCCCTGGCCGCTTCCGTACGGCGCTGGCGCAAGATCGCCGGGGCGATCGCCGGCCCGATGGAGGCCTGGCTCGCCCACCGGTCGCTGGCGACGCTCCAGCTGCGCGTCGACCGGCAGTGCGCGACCGCGATGGCGCTCGCCGAGGTGCTGTCGGCGCGCGAGGAGGTGACCGGAGTGCGGTATCCCGGACTGCCGAGCGACCCGTCGCACAAGGTGGCGGCCGGGCAGATGCGGCGCTTCGGTTCGGTCGTCTCCTTCGTCCTGCCCGACCGGGAGCGGGCGGAACGCTTCCTGGGCGCGCTGCGGCTGGTGGACGACGCGACCAGCTTCGGCGGGGTCCGGTCCACGGCCGAGCGGCGCGGGCGGTGGGGCGGGGACGCGGTGCCCGAGGGCTTCGTCCGCTTCTCGGTCGGGGCCGAGGACACCGAGGACCTGGTGGCGGACGTGCTGCGCGCGCTGGACGAGGCGAGCTGAGCGGCACCACTACGACGAACGGACGGTCCGAGCCTCCCCCCTCATGGCTCGGACCGTCCGCGTTTTCCTGCGGATGACCGCGTGCACAAGGCTAGTTGACTCTGTGTCAGTGTCCAATCACTGTAGCGACAGAGACCTATCGACTTATTTATAGTTGGACGGTCGTCCCTGAGGCGACGTCAGCCGCGCGTGGCCGCAGCGGTCGCCGGAGGGCGGGAGGGGGGAGGCGCATGGATCTGGCGTTGCTGCGTACGTTCGTCACCGTGCACCGGGCCGGCTCCTTCACCCGCGCCGCCGCTCTCCTGGGCCTCTCGCAACCGGCCGTCACCAGCCAGATCCGCTCGCTGGAGCGCCAGCTGGGCCGCCCGCTGTTCCTGCGCCAGGCCCGTGGTGTCACGCCCACCACCATCGGCGACGAGCTCGCCCACCGCGCGGCGCCACACCTCGACGCGCTCGTCGAGATCGCCGAGGCCGGTCTCGACGACGAGTCCGGCGTACGCACTCTCCACCTCGCCGGGCCGCCCGAGTTCACGTCGGTGCGCGTCCTGCCCGCCCTCACCCCGCTGGTCTCCCAGGGACTCGCGGTACGCACATCGCTGGTCTCCGCCGCCGAGGAGGTCCTCGACGGGCTGGCCGCCGGCCACCACGACCTGGCCATCGCCACCGCCCGCCCGCGCGGCGGACTGCTCACCGCGACCCCGCTCTGCGACGAGGAGCACGTCCTGGTCGCCTCCCCGCGCTGGGCCGCCCGGCTGGCGCCCGGCGTCCTGCTGCGCAAGGGCGCCGTGGTGCTGGAACAGTTACCGGTGGTCGAGGTGCACGAGTCGCTGCCGTTCGTGGCGCGCTACTGGGCGGCGGTCTTCGAGTCGAAACCGGCCGCCGCGGCCACCGTCATCGCACCCGACCTGCGCGCCGTCCTGGAGTCGGCCGCCTCGGGCGCCGGCCTCGCCGTCCTGCCCCGCTACCTGTGCGAGGACGCCCTGGCGGGCGGCCGGCTGGTGGCGCTGCTGGACCCGCCGGTGCCGCCACTGCGTACGTATTTCGTGGTGGTGCGCGCCGGCACGCTGTCCCTGCCGCACATCGCGCGGGCGCACGAGTCGCTGCTGCGCGCTGCGACGGACTGGTGACGGCAGGTGGGTGGCGTACCGGGCGGGTTTCAGGAGGGGCGCCACGGGCCATTTTCAAGCCATGACCGAACGTCCAGTGGTCAAGCGCACCGCACGCGCCATTCTGCTCGACGGCGACGATCTCGTCCTGATCAAGCGCACCAAGCCCGGCATGGATCCCTACTGGCTCACCCCGGGCGGCGGCGTCGAACCGAGCGACGCCACGGTCGTCGACGCGCTCCACCGGGAGGTCCACGAGGAACTGGGCGCCAAGATCACCGATGTGGTGCCGTGCTTCGTCGACACGGTCGAGCACATCGTGGACGGCGGCGTCTCGGGCGTGAAGGTGCAGCACTTCTTCGTCTGCCGGCTGGAGTCCATGGACCCCGCCCAGCGGCACGGGCCGGAGGTGGACGAGCCGCTCGGCGAGTACGAGATCGTCCGGGTGCCCTTCAGCCGGGTCGGTATCGCCGCCGTCAATCTCGTACCGCTGTCGCTGCGGCACTACCTGGACGGCAACATCGAGGGCGTACGGGCGATGCACGCCCCCGACCTGGGCTGACCCGCGCCGCTTGCCGGCACGGCGCAGTGGGCACGGCTCAGTCGGACCCCTCAGTCGGATCAGCCGGAACCGCTCAGTCGCCGGCCGCCACGAGCTCTTCCAGCGAGTCGTGGCGGATCCGCTCGTAGGGCACGCCGACACCCCTGAGCGCGTCGACGCCGCTGCGGATCATGCCGACCGGGCCCGAGAGGTACGCGTCGTACTCGTTCCACGGTCCGTACTCGCGCACCACGTCGGGCAGCTGCGTCTTGCCGTCGATGATCGCGCGCACCTCCAGCCACGGATGGGACTGCTGGAGCCGCAGCATGGTGTCGATGTCGTACAGATCGTGATCGGTACGGGCGCCGTAGAAGACCTCGACGGGGCGCCTGGCGCCGTGTTCGGCGACATCCTCGACCAGCGCCTTGATGGGCGCGATGCCGGTGCCGCCGCCCAGACAGAGCAAGCCGTTGTCGGTGGTGTGGTCGACGGTCATCGAACCGGCGGGCGGACCCAGGCGCAGCACGTCACCGGGGCGGGCGTGGTGGACCAGGGCGTTGGACACCCAGCCGGCCGGGACGGCCTTGACGTGGAAGGACAGCAGTCCGTCCGAGCGGGGCGCGGAGGCGAAGGAGTAGTGCCGCCAGATCCGCGGCCACCAGGGGGTCTCAAGGCTCGTGTACTGCCCGGCCAGGAAGGGGTACGGCTGGTCGGGGCGGACCGTGATGACCGCGATGTCGGGCGTTCTCAGATCGTGCGAGACCACCTCGGCGTGCCACCAGGCCGGTGCGTGCCGCTCGTTCTCGGCGGCCGCGTCGATCATGATCTGGGAGATCGTGGTGTACGTCCGGACCCAGGCGGCCTCGGTCTCCTCGTCCCAGGTCGTCGTCGCGTACCGGCTCAGCGCCCCGATGAGCGCCTCACCGACAGCCGGGTAGTGCGAGGCCTCGGTGCCGTACTTGCGGTGGCCGCGGCCCAGGTGCTGGAGGTACTCGGTGAGCACCGCGGCGTTGTCCATGTGCTCGGCGGCGGTCAGCAGCGCCTTGAGGAGCCGGTCCCGCTGGGCCTCCATGGCCGCCGGGAAGAGGCCACGGAGCTCGGGGTTGCGTGTGAAGAGCAGGGCGTAGAAGTACGAGGTCACCTTGTCGGACACGGGCCCGACCTCGGCGAGCGTCCGCCGGACGCGTATCGCATCGGGCGACCCGGACTCCGCGGCCACGGCGTCGGCCACCGCCTCGGGGGAGGGCTGCTCCTCGGGGCTGCCCGGGTGGGCGTCGGGGCCGTCCGGGCGGGCGTGCGGGCCGTCCGGGTGAGCCGCGCGGCCGTGGTGGCGGGCGCTGTCGAGGTGATCGGAGTGGTGGGCCTCGTCGACGTGGTGGGCCTCCTCGGCGTGCTCCGAGCGCGAGGGGTACCCGGCGCCGTCCGGGTGCCGGGCGTCGTCCACCTGGCCAGTGGGCGCGTCGTACGGGGCGTCCTGGGGCTCCGGCGCGTGCACCGGGTCGGCAGAGGCGTGCGGGGGCTCGGGAGCCATGGGCCGTTCGGCCTGGCGTTCGCGTACCGGACGCTGGGAGCCGTCGGGCCACGGCACGGTCGACGGTGCGCGCGTCTCCGCCTCCGGAGTCCGGGAGGCCGGGGCCGCGCCGGCCTCCGGCTCCGCCATACGCGCCGCACCGGTGCCGACCATGCGTATGGACGTGAGCGGCCGACGCGCACCGGCTATTCGTTCCTGATGTCCCTCCGGAGCCTGGCCGGCACCCGCCTCACGCCCCGGGTGCCCGTCGGCATGGGCGGCCTCGGATTCGGCGGGCCGGTCGGTGACCGGCTTGCGCGGTGTGAACCAGCCACTGCCCCCGCCGTTGTCGCCGGACGTGCCGTTGTCGGCCGACGTGGTGGTCGGAGCGTTCATAGAGTGCCTCGCCTCGAACATCTTTCGGTCGGTCTTTGCACTTCCGCCGGCCCGGAAGCTGCCTCAATTCGCTGCTTTTCGCCTCGTATTCGCTGCCCGCCGCCCACAGTAACCCTCAGCCGCACCGCGAAACGGGACGAGTGCGACTGGCTGTGACATTGACCGCAGTTGCAGTGGTCGCAGCATGGCAGGAGTTGCCGGCTCGTCAGAGCGAGAGTGGAAAGCCCGGATTTCGTCCCCAGTTTTCGTTAGGCTGCGTTACCACCGTGTGTTTGGACTAACGGCGGGCTCGTACCAGTTCGTAGGCCTCGCGGAGATCGCCTCCCGTATAAGTGTGTGCGGCAAGCCCGGACAGATGATGGTCCGCGTTGATCGCCACCGCTACCGGGACCGTCGCGAAGATCTCCGCGTCGGACATGGAATCACCGTATGCAACACACTCGTCCAGCTCCACCCCCAACTCTGCACAGAGTTGGTTCGCGATCTTCACTTTCGCCGACGCATTGAGAATGCCCTCGCGATTGACCGGCTGGGTGAATGGCACGGCAGGCCAACGTGAACCGTGGGCGGCGTGCGCCCCCCAGTCGAGCAGCCGCTCGACGAAGAAATCGGGCGACAGGGATACGACCGCGCAGTAACCGCCGTCCGCCCGGATATCCGCCCAGACCTCGCGGATGCCCGCCAGCCACGGCGCGTCGTCGAACGCTGCGGCGACGTGCTCCAGGGTCAGCTCGGACCACAGCTCTCTGGCCCGCACCGCGAACTCGTCAGGAGTAAGGGCTCGGGCCAGGAGTGCGCGCTCCAGCTCGGCGATCTCGGCGCTCAGCCCGAGCTGGCGGGAGATCTCCACAGCTGCCGCGGATCCGCGGATCAGTGTGCCGTCGAGGTCGAACAGATGGAGTCTGGGTGGGCTCGCCATGTACGCCGAGGTTAGTACGCGTCGTGCGCAGGACCATGTTTCACGTGAAACAGGCCTCCACGGCCGCCATGGCGAAACCGTGGTCCTGCTTCGGGGCGCCCCCCACGCCGATCGCACCGATCAGACGGCCGTCACGGCGGACCGGGACGCCCCCGCGAGGAAGAGGAGCGGGCGGTCGAGGCGGTGGGGAGGTGTGGAACGGGCCACCGGGCTGGACGGCGTCGACACGAGTGCTCATGCGGGGTGGCTCCTTGGTAGGGCGGTGGATACGGGGTGGCGCGGATGTCTCAGTGATGGGCCGCGGGGACGGCGGCGGGCCCGGGGGTGCCCCCGGCGACGATCCGGCTGTCGCGCCGGGCCTCCCGGCGTTCGAGGGCGCTGGAGAGGACGGCCAGTGCCAGGGCGGACGCGGCAAGGACGGCTCCGACCCAGTTGGGGGCGGTGATGCCGAGGCCGGCGGCGATGACGACGCCGCCGAGCCAGGCGGACAGCGCGTTGCCGAGGTTGAAGGCGCCGATGTTCACCGCGGAGGCGAGGGTGGGAGCACCGGAAGCCTGGTCCAGGACCCGCTTCTGCAGCGGCGGTACGGTCGCGAAGCCCAGCGCGCCAATGAGCGTGACCGTGATCGCGGCCGTGATCTGGTTGTGCGCCGTGACAGTGAACAGTGCCAGGACGACGGCGAGGGCGCCCAGCGATACGTACAGCAGGGGCATCAGCTTGCGGTCGGCGAACCTGCCGCCGATCAGGTTGCCCCCGACCATGCCCAGGCCGAACAGGACCAGGAGCCAGGTCACCGAGGACTCGGCGAATCCGGCGGCCTCGGTCATCATCGGGGTGATGTAGGTGATGGCGGCGAACACACCGCCGAAGCCCAGCACGGTCATCGCCATGGCCAGCAGCACCTGAACATTGCGGAAAGCGGCGAGCTCGTGGCGCAGTCGTACGCCTTCGGGCTTGGGCTGCTCGGGTACCAACTTCGCGACGCCGAGCAGGCCGAGGACACCGAGGGCGGCGACGATGAAGAAGGTCGCGCGCCAGCCGGCCGTCTGGCCGATGAAAGTACCAGCCGGCACGCCGACCACATTGGCGACGGTCAGGCCGGTGAACATCATCGCGATTGCGCCGGCCTTCTTCTGCGGGGCGACCAGATCGGCGGCGACCACCGAGCCGATGCCGAAGAACGCGCCGTGCGCGAGCGAGGCGACGACCCGTCCCACCAGCATGAGGCCGAAGGCAGGGGCGACGGCGGACAGGACATTGCCCGCGATGAACAGCCCCATGAGAAGCATCAGCATGCGCTTGCGGGAGACCCTGGTCCCCAGGACGGTCATGAGTGGAGCGCCGAGGACGACGCCGAGTGCATAGCCCGTGACGAGGTAGCCGACGGTCGGGATCGACACCTGATAGTCGGCCGCGACCTGGGGAAGCAGCCCCATGATCACGAACTCGGTCGTTCCGATGCCGAAGGCCCCGATGGCGAGGGCGAGGAGCGCGAGTGGCATGGGTGGAGCCCTTTCCCAGGAGATTGCGTCTGCGCCTTACAGGCGTCGACAATAATTGCGGACGCTGACTAACTGCAAGCGCGGGCTATTGCGGACGTCGTCTATCCTGGTGACAAGCCGCTCCGGGACGGAGGAGAGATCTCCCATGACAGCCACAGATCCGGCGCTCACCGCCCTCGCGCAGGGCTGGTGCGCCCTCTCTCTGCTCCACGGCAGGATCGAGGCCCGTATCGAGCGTGAGCTGGAGGCCAAGCACGGCCTGAGCGTGCGCGAGTTCTCCCTGCTCGATGTCCTCAGCCGACAGCACAACGGCCCCGGCGGCCACCTCCAGATGAAGCAGGTCGCCGACGCCGTCGTCCTCAGCCAGAGCGCCACCACCCGCCTGGTCACCCGCCTCGAGGACCGCGGTCTGCTCACGCGCTATCTCTGCGACACCGATCGACGCGGTATCTACACCGACGTCACCGAGGCCGGCCTGGCGCTGCTCGCCGAGGCCCGGCCCACCAATGACGCCGCTCTACGGGAAGCGCTCGACGAGGCCGCGAAGAACCCGGAGCTGGCCCCGCTGGTCAGGGCGGTCGAAGAGCTGCACGTGCCGGTGGGCTGACCGGTCACCGAGGAACACCGGGAAGTAGCCTGCGCCCCATGAGCGATCTTGAGATCAGGCCCGCAGCCCCCACCGACATCCCCGCGATCGTGGCCATGCTCGCCGACGACCCCCTGGGGGCGCAGCGTGAGTCGCCCGACGACCTCACTCCGTACTCCGCCGCCTTCGAGCGGCTGTCGAGCGACCCGCATCAGCGCCTGGTCGTCGCCGTACGCGATGAGCGGGTCGTCGGGACGCTTCAGCTCACGATCATTCCGGGACTGTCACGGCGTGGCGCCACCCGGTCGACCATCGAAGCCGTTCGCATACATGCCGATGAGCGCGGCGGCGGTCTGGGCACTCAGCTCATCGAATGGGCCATCGCCGAATCACGGCGTGAGCAGTGCCGGTTGGTGCAGCTCACGTCCGACGCCAGCCGCACCGACGCGCACCGCTTCTACAAGCGGCTCGGCTTCGAAGCCTCGCACGTGGGCTTCAAAATGACGCTGTGACGTCCTCCCGCCCTGGGGCGCACCGTTTCACGTGAAACATCACAGCCCGCGCCAGCCGTCCAGGTCCACACCGCCCGGCACCGCATCCCCCGGCTCGTACGGCTCGCGCGTGAACACGAACGAGCCGAGGTCCAGGTGGCTGACGGAACCGTCCTCGCGCCGCACGACCCGCAGCGTCTCCCCCGCGTAGTAGCCGTCCAGCCCTGTCCAGGTGCCGTCCCCCTCTGCCCGGAAGTGCGAGGCGCGCCCCTGCGCCCGCAGGGGGCACAGCTCCACACCGCCATCCGCGACCACCCGCAAGCCGTAGGAGTACGTACCCCAGTACCACGGCCCGGTCAGCTCCAGCAGCGCCGGATCGACGTCGGGCAGCGGCCGCCAGGGCTCCGGAATGCGCGGCTCGGCGTCGGCCACGGTACATACGAGTTCGGCGGCGACCACTCCGGGCATCGGACCGGACGTGGCGTTGGCCAAGGCGACCGCCGCGACACCGTCCTCCACGCTCACCCACAGGCCCGCGAGGAACCCCGGCAGGGAACCGCCGTGCCCCACCAGGGTGCGCTCGCCCGCGCGTACCAGTTGGAGCCCGAGCCCATAGCAACCGTTCCAGTCCCCGGCCTCCGGCGGTACGGCAGGGGTGCGCATCTCAAGCAGCGTCTCGGCGCTCAGCACCCGCTCGTCGCCCTCCGCCAGGAAGGAGGCGAACCGGCACAGATCCGAGGCGGTCGACCACAACTGGCCCGCCGACGCCATCAGCCCGAGGTCCTCGGCCGGTTCGGGCATCATCACATCGGCCCACGGATGCACCGCCCAGCCGCTGGCATACGGCGCGACAGGCCGGGTGCTGGTGCGCCGCAGCCCCAGGGGTTCCAGGACCTCGGCCGTCAGCGCCTCCTCCCACGTCACCCCGCGCACCGCCTCGATCAGCGAACCCAGCAGCGTGTAGCCGGTGTTGGAGTAGTGGTGTCGCCGCCCCGCCGGGTGGAGCAGCGGCCGCTCCCCGAGCACATCGGCGAGCTCCGGGCGCAACGTCCCCGGCGTCCGCTCCCACCACGGTGACGGCGATTCGGCCGCAAGCCCGGCGCTGTGCCCCAGCAACTGAGCGATCGTCACGTCGCCCACGCCCGTCCCGGGCAGGTGCTTCTCCAGGGGATCGCCCAGGTCGAGCAGCCCCTCGTCCCGCAGCCGCATCACCAGAACCGCCGTGAACGGCTTGGTGATGGAGCCGATCCGGTACTGCGTATCGGCATCCGGCACGTGTCCGTCGACGCAGCTGCGCCCGCCCTCCCACAGCAGCCGGCCGTCCCTGGCGACCGCGCCGACGAAAGAAGGCGTACGGCCCTCGGCCTGCGCGGTGGCCACCCGGTGCAGGAGGGCGCGCTCCGTGCTGGGGAGAAGTGTGTCGAAGGTTGACGTCATTCCCCAGGTGTATCCGCCCGCACCCGCTACCGTCGACCGCATTAGCCCCCGCTTGGCCGTACAGCGCCGTACGACGGTGTTGGCGGAATCCGTGTCGTCTCCTCACGTCTCCCGGACCGGCATGACCAGCGTGGTGAAGCTGCCCTGGTCCGCTGAACGGACCACGACCGGCTGCGTCGGCGACGAGATCTCCAGCAGGACGTCCGGGCCCACCCCTGCGTCAAGCGCTGCCACGAGCACGTCCGGGTCGAAGGCGATACGCAGCGCCGGTCCGGTGCAGATGGCGCGCAGCGTGGTGCGTTCCGTGCCGGGGGCGGTGGCCACCAGCCGGCGCTCTTCGGTGTGCAGGGCGACCACCGGGCTCCCGCAACGGCCTGCCAGCGCCTCGCGGAGCTCGCCCCGCCCGGTGATGATCCGGTGCGGTGGCAGGCCGTCCAGAACCATCCGGTAGTCCGGGAAGGCCCCGTCGACGACCGGCACAGCACGCGCCCGGTCCCCACTGCGGACCCAGGCGCCCGGCCCGTCGGTCTCAATGGTGAACTCCGGCAGCCACAGCGCCCAGGAGGCGATGTCCCTCATCTCAGCGGCGTCCACCAGCACCTGACGCGGCCCGCCCCCGCCGGCCTCGGCCCGCAGCACCCGGACCGCCAGACGGAAGCGGTCGGTTGCCACCAACCGCACCTCCTGTCCGTCGAGTTCCAGCAGCACACAGCCGAGCTCGCGGAACTCCTCCCCTACGCCCGCCCCGGCCGCGGCCGGCGCCACCTGCCGTACGGCGCTGGCGAACTCCGCTCCGCCGACCCTGGCCCGTGTTCCCGTCCCCGGCGTCGTTCCCGATGCACCGGGCAGGTCGCGCAGGATGTCCTCGACGGCCGCCTGGGCCGCCGCCGCCATGTCGCGGCTCCTTCGCGCATGGCCCTCCAGCACCGCGCGGGCCGCCTCCTGATCGCCGTCGAGCACCACCAAGGCGTCCACCAGCGGCAGCCCCGCCTCCCGCAGCCGCCGCACCAGCCCGGCACGCGCCTCCTGGCCCGGCTCGTAGTAGCGGTAACCCGTCACGCCGTCGACGTGAGCGGGGCGCAGCACACCGCAGTCGTCGTAGAACCGCAACGCACTCGGCGCCAGCCCCACCCGCCGGGCGAAGGCCCCGATGCTCAACCGCGCTTCGGCCCCGGCAATCCCGTCGATCTCCTCGTCCATGGCCGCGATTGTCAGCCTTCAAGCAACGTGAAGGTCAAACGCCCCGGACCTGTAGGCACGCCGCTCGTCTGGCGGTGAAGACCGGCCCGACAGGGTTCGACCATCACTACAGTCCAGTCTCATGACGACGGTCACCACGCGCACGGTCGCATACCCGGCCGACGGCCTGACGATGATCGGGCACCTCGCGCTCCCCGCCGGTATCGACCGCCGGCCCGCAGTCCTGATCGGGCCCGAGGGCCGGGCCTGAACGACTTCCAGCGCCGCCGGGTCGACGCCCTCGCCGAACTGGGGTACGTGGCGCTGGCCTTCGACCTCCACGGCGGGCGCTGGTTCACCGACCCACAGGAGATGCTGGCGCGCGTGACCCCGCTGCTCGCCGACCCCGTCCGGATGCGGGGTATCGGCCATGCGGCACTCGATGTGCTGCGTGCTGAACCGCGGACCGACCCCGACCGGATCGCCGCTATCGGCTACGGCACCGGGGGCGCAATCGTGCTGGAACTCGGGCGCGACGGCCTCAATCTGCGGGCGATCGGGACGGTCAACGCACTGACCACGGGCCGACCGGGCGAGGCGGCGCGCATCCGTTGCCCCGTGTGAGCCGGGTCGGATCAGAGGACCTGATCATGCCCGCTGAGCAACGGGACGCGTTCACTGCCGAGATGCAGGCCGCGGGCGTCGACTGGCGCCTCGTGGTCTACGGCGGAGCCCTGCACGCCTTCCACCACCCGCCGGTCGACCAAACCGTGCTCCCCGGCGTCGGCTACCACCCTCAGCACGCGCAGCGGGCCTGGCGCGACATCGTCGACCTGCTCTCCGAGTGCCTGCCCATAACGCAGTGAGCTGGAGCGTTGGGACTGCCATCGTCATAACAGGGAGCCTGAGAACCGACAGGCCGGGTGTAGGCAGCGGACACAGTTGAGCATGTCGACCAGCGTGATTCTTCGTTGATGAGCAGTGTTCAGAGGGGCCAGCCAGGGGTTGTCGAGCACTTTTCACGGCGCCTCCGCGAGTTCGTGAGTGAAGTTGGCTGTCTGCTCCGCAGCGCCCTTGGTCCTGGCTTGCGACGTATCCGACGTTGTCCGGGCTGCGTCGACGCGCGAGAGAGACTCGCGTATGGCATGGGCGAAAACCTCGCCGGCCGGAGTGAGGTTTGTTGTCATGCCCTTCGTTGACCGCCTGAACAGCGTTGTGCCAGCTGCTCGTTCCAGCTTCTTCATGGTGGCGTGGACGTTGCATGGGGTGATGTTGAGGGATCGGGCTGCTGCGGCGATGGTGCTCGTGGGCAGAGCTGTGATCAGGAGAAGACGCCGGACTCTTGTCTCGGCACCTTTGCCTGTAAAGGTGTCCCAGACGGCGGGTGGAAAGTCATCCGGGCCGCCGAGCTGGGCAAGGGGATGATCTTCGCGGGAGTCTTTGCGGGAGACGATTCCCAGCTCAGCGGCTCGGGCTCGGATCGTGTGCGTGCTGACGCCCATGCTCTCTGCGATTGCAGCGTAGGTGCGGTGCTTGACCTCGTACTCGTGACGCAGGTGGTTGGGGTCGATGTGGATGGACCGCTGCCCTCCGGAGAGAAACGCTGAGGTCAGTCCTCGCTCGCAGAGGAGCCGCCGCACGAAAGTGTTGCTGTAGCCGAGGGCCTTCGCAATGTTCCTGTTGCTGAGCCCCTGTGCGATCAGTTCTTGGAGCTCTTTCGTTGTGGGAGTTCGGTTGCGTGGGATCTTCGGTGCGCACGATGTTGGAGATTTCCCGGTGGGGAGAGGATGACGCTCCGCGGTCAGACGGATGTGCTCGATGCTCGTGCTGAGCTGAGAAGCGATCGCCTCGACGCCGTCTCCACTTCGGACAGCTGTCCAGAGCCGGGCGGTGGGAATGCCGTCCGGAGCAGGCCCCGGAAGGTCACAGGTGGCGAGGTTGATCCAGTCCTGTGGGGGTTCCCACCGGATGGGTTCGTTGATGCCGGCCTGTTGAAGCAGCCGGCTGGCCTGGTCATCGAGGTGGTCGCTCACATCGGCGTGCAGGCGTAGTCCTGCTCGTTCGTAGACGTGGACGTGTGCGCCGGCGAGGTTCATGGGCGGCATCAGGAAGCGAGGGTGGGTCCCTGTCAGCCGTTCGATGAGCCTCACCCGCAGAAGTCGCTGTTCAGGAGGCGCGGGGCGAGTTCTGCCAACGGCGTCATAGAACTGGGCAAGTGCCTGCCAGTCGAGGTCCGCGTTCAAGAACTGGGCTCGGCGGCGTGCGTAGTCGATGGGGCTGTTGTGCTCGTCGAGGTGATCGGCAAGCTGGGTGACAGCGGAGAGCACTTGATCCAGATGCCCGGAACGCTGCAGCTTGCTCGTCATGGCGCTGTACTGAAGCCCGAGTCCGGCAGGGTCGTAGTTGAAGAGGAGGCGCCTGGCTTCCTCTTGAGTGGTGCCGCTGCCGACGGCCAACACCATCCGGCTGAGGGCGACTCTGAAACCGATGGGCAGTCGGCCGAAGAGTCCGGGCGGGGTGAGGGGAAGAGCGATTCCGCGCCATAGGCAGGTGGGGACCTTTCGTGAACGCTCGATCGCGGTGCCGCGGGCCGGAGCGCTTGGGCGTGGGCTGGCGGTCCTGTAACGGAGACGTTCGTGCGGCTGCAGCGTTGAAGCGAGTTCTTTGAGAAGAACGCCTTGCAGCTCTGGGGTTGCCCGATCCCACCGCGTGAGGATCTTCCCGGCGGTCGGGATGGCCTCGTTCTTGCGCACTCCATGCGCAGTCGTCAAGAGCCACCGCGTGGTGTCGGGCTGCAGTTCGTCCAGCCCGTTGCGAAGCATGTGCGTTGCAACCGCCATGGCAAAAGCCATGCTTCTGGCCTGGAGCGGCTGCGATCCACCGTGTGACTGGTCTTCCCTTAGGGTCCGTGGATCCGTCACCTTGAGCTCGACGAGTAGGTCACGGGCATGGAGCGGCAGTTCGCTGCTGAAGTGGATTGCGGCCAGCGCGGCGCGGGCGCTGGCATCCAGGTCCTGAAGCCTGCCCAGGGACGGAGGTCGGTGGTCGGCGTCGCCAGTGCCGACCGCGTCCAGGATTTCCGCGATCAGGCCATCGACCCGTTCTTGTGCCGCCAGCACGCGGCCATCCTGCGGGAGCGAAACGGTCGCTGCCCGGCGGAGGTCGCCCAGGCAGCGAGAGGTTCCGGCCTCAGAGGGGGCTGGCTCCGTGGAGAGCCTGGGGCGACGGCAGAAGCCCGGGACCGGCCGGATCCGCAGGCTCCAGTTGAGCCGGGCGGGTCGGGTGCATCGGGGACAGTTGTCAACGAGCAGGCACTTGTGGGTCACGCAGGCGAAAGACCAGGGCAGGCGCCAGGACAGCGGCCACCGGCCGGCGTTGTCGGTGAGGCAGCCAGGGCAAAAGCGCGATGGTCTCGTCCGGTGCCACCAGTCGCCCCGTGTCCGCTGCCCGGATCGGTGATCGATCGTGAGGAGTCGTCCGTTATAACGGGCGAGCGTCATGCCTCCGAGGACGTCGACCGCTACTCCAGTCACGGCGCTCAGCGCGGCGAAGTCCTCTGGATGATGAGCCGGTGTCCAGGGGCGCAATCCGAACATCTCGCGGAGTGCAGGGTGGTGTTCCAACTGGAGACCCGCGAGGGCAAGGATGTCCTTGGTCCTGACCTGAAGTCGGTGTGCGTAGGCGTCCAGCCAACTGTCGAGAGCTTCCCCGGGCAGTGGATGGAATCGGATGGGGATCGTGTCCAGGGTCCCGTTCATGCGGATGCCTTCAGGGGTCTCCTCTGCCGACCCTGCCGCCCTGGACGGCTGGACAGCCGGCCGCTCTCGAAGGCGGCGACCATGTCAAGGCGTGCCTTCTCCGCAGCGGCGTCGTTCTTGACCCGGTTGAGGACATCGACGGTCAATCGCTCCTCGCCGTCCTCGATGGCGCGCTCGCAGCCGCGGGCGATCAGGGCCATCAGCGAGGCGAAGTGACCGGTGCTGCGGGCGAAGAGTTCGTCCGAAAGTTCGTCGGCGATCATTCCCCGGTGTGTGTTCGCGAGTACGACGTTCTTCTCAACGGCCAGGAGTAGGTCCCTCCAGATGCGGCGTCCGGGCTCGGTCTTGACCTCGAACGGTTCCACGGTCAGGGGCGTCAGGCGGCGTCCGTTCTGTGCGAGGTCCTCGTCGTCGTCTCCCAGTCCTTCGTCCAGGAGGCCACGGCCCTCCAGGCCGACGCCGACGTGCAGGAAGGTGACGGGAAAGGTGCTGGCGAGCGATTTGAAGTGGTTCGCGACCGCACGGTCATCTCGGCGTCGCATGTCCAGGAAGTGCACGTCGTCGACGATGATCAGTTTCGTCTCGCAGCTGAGGATCGCATCAGCGGCCCGGTTCCCGAGCTGGTTGGCGTTGCCGCTGTCGTAGCCGGGGAGGGTGAAGAAGCGGCAGAGGGCCGAGTTGAAGTCGCGCCGGCTGGTCCTGTCGGTCAGCTGGATCCGGACGACGGGAACGCGTTCCTGCCCGTCTTCGGTCAGCGTCCCGTAGCGGTCGATCTGTGCGCGATGGAAGTCACGGCCGAAGCTCGTCGCGATGGTGGACTTGCCGAGGCCGGGGAAGGCGTCGATCACCACGGAGGGCCGTACTTTGTCGCCGTCCTGCCGGTTGGACTTGAGCACGTTCCACAAGTCCCGGTGAACCGACTGCAGTTGAGGCGTCCTGATCGGGCCGATGTTGGCGTGCCAGACCGCGCGCTGTTCTTCGTACTCCAGTCGGGCCCGCGACGACAGCGCGGCCAGTTCGCGCGTGCTCAGCAGCGCGGGAGGGACACGGTCCGGCTCGCCTGCGTACCGGTTCCAGCCGCGCTTGACCGAGAGGCTGTAGGCCCTCTCCAAGGAACGGATCGGGGCACTCATGCGATCTCCATGGCGGTGGCGTAGAAGTCGGTGGTCTCCGCGGGGTCGCCCGCGTCGAGTTCCTCCTCACTGTCGTCGTCCCCGCCGAGGTCGTCCTCTTCCAGACACTCTGCCTCAGCGGCGGGCTTGAGCGTCTGCTTCTTGGACGGGATCGTGGGCAGCTCGTGCGGTTCGCTGTCCTCCGCGGCTTCCGGCGGCACCAGCCGTAGGCGCTGCTCGGACAGGCGGATCGCCATGCGGCGCTCGGCCGGGGTGCGGGCGAGGCCGGCGTCCCACTGCTCCAGGAGCTCGGCAAGGGCCCGCTTGGTGTCGGGGAACCGGTGCTGTGCCGCGGCCAGCTGGCGGGCGTAGGCCAGGGCTTCGGCGCTGAAGGGGCCCCGGACCGCGTCGGCGTGCTCCCAGCGAAGCGCGTGCCAGGACTTGGTCTTCGGGTCCTGGAAGTAGATCCGGCTGACGTCGTCGCGGTCGATCCGCAGCGGCCACTTGCCGGTGTGCTTTCCGGTGTAGGGGCTGGTGCGGTTCCGGTAGGGGTTCAGTGCCTTGCCGTCATAGCGCAGGCCGCCGACCTCGACACCGTAGTGCTGGACGGTCCTCCACTCGACGGGCAGGAAGTCGAACACCAGGTCCGTGCGGGCGGGCACTTGGATGTAGCCGGCTCGGTTGACTCCGTGTGCATACATTTCCAGCGGAGACAGGTCGAGGCCGGGGACCTCGGGGATGCACAGCCCTGCGTGCTTCTGCCGGTGATAGCACTGGTCCACCCATTGCCGGATGATCGCCTCCATTTCGTCGAGGAAGTAGTAGGCGTCCTTCTCGACGTCCTTGCCGCGGCTGTAGACATCCGGCCCCTTGTATCCGGGGAGCGGAGCCAGCAGTTGCTCTCGCAGGGTGCGGAAGAATCTCTCCAAGGCGGCCTTGTCGGTGGCCTGGTAGGCGCGAGCCGGCTGCACCGAGATGCCGAGCCGTTCGCAGACGCTCAGCAAGTGCTCCGAGATGTAGATCTTGCCGTTGTCCACCACGACGGTCTCGGCGGCCACGGACGGCAGGAGCGGGTTGCCGTCGGCATCGGCCAGCTGTGCAGCGTCGACGACGACGCTGCGAGGCAGCCCGTGGTAGAGGCTGCGGCTGGTCACGAAGCCCTCGGCGTCGTCCGGCAGCGGCCGGACGGACTCGAAGAGGACCCCTGCGGCATCCACCGCCTTCGTCGAGACCGGTGTCAGCCGCAGCCCGGTGATGCCCCGGTCGTAAAGGTCCATCGCAACGGTGAGTTCGGCCGTCACCCAGCGCAGTGTGACCGGGTCCATGACGAAGACGTCCAGGGGCGTGGTGTCCAGGATGAGGTACTCGCCCGGCCGGGTCGCCCGCAGCCGCCCGTAGGGAGTCTCCGGGCGGTTTGCCGCAGACCTCTTGTTCTTGGTGCCGCCGAAGGCGCCTGTGCCTCGGGAGAGTTCGCGCAGGATCTTGCGGCCTTTGGTCGTCTTGGGAGGCTTCACCGGTGGAGGCGGATCCTCCAGCTCGGCGTCTTCGGCATCGAGCCGGGCCTGGATCTTGGCCAGCAGGAGGTCTTGGGTCGGCCGGCTCGCATCGGTGTGCTCGCTCAGAACGGTCCGGGCCATGGCGATCCAGCGCGGATCGACCCCGGCCAGCACATCCCGCCGCCGCGTCCACCGCTTGTCCAGCAGAGCCGACGGCCCCTCGTTCTCAAAGCCGGTCAGCCAGGCCCGCACCGTCGACACCCCGATTCCCAGCTCTGCGGCCTTGGCGGCGTACCGCTGTCCCTTTCGGACACTGGGGTCGTACTCCGGGCGCGGCTCACCAGGCAGCGCCAGCTCGGCGTGTCCTCGCCGGTAGCCCGTCCGCAGTTCCTGCATGTGGCCGATGCGGTCGAGCAGTTCGTCCCGCTCTTCCTTGGAGAGGTTGTTCAGGTCTGCCCCGGCGCCCTCGATCGGCTCGGCGCAGTCGGCGTCGATCAACCGGGTCGTGGGCTGCGACAGCAGGTGCCCGATGTCGACCTGCCGGAGCCCACCATGCACGTCGCGCAGCAGCACGTTGGGGGCATCGAGTTCGGAGACCTGCCACAGGCCGCCGTCGTAGCTCAGCCGGACTCCGGTCGCGAGCACCGTACGTTGTGACGTCATGCGCAGACCTCCACCCTGCTGTCGCTGTCCAGCCGACACCGCAGATTTGTCGTGAGCCGCTGCTGCCACAGCAGTCTCAGCACCGCCTGTTTGAGCAACTCGGGCTCCCAGGTCGCCTGCAGCCGCAGGAGCAGCTCCCGGATCGTCGCCCCTCCGGCTGCCGCACCGAGAACCTCGTCCAGCACCTCGTCTGCCACGAGCCCGTCGCGGCGCTGGCTCGCCAAGAACCGCACGTTCGCGAGGAGGACCGGGTCCTCGCCGGACCAGATCTCGTGGGCCCACCCGTGTTCCTCGATCAACTTCGCCGGCCAGGCGAGCGCCTCGGCGATCTCCGGCTTGGACATCTGGGAGGAGGGCTTGACGTTGACGACCGTCACCGATCGGTCAGTCCGGACGAGGAGGTAGTCCGGGACATGTCGCCTGGCCCGACCGGCAACCCTGGCCCGGAGTCGGAACGGCTGGGCCGCGATCTCCACCACCTGGGGGTCGAAGTCGGCCAGCATCAGCCGCGCGAGTTCCAAGCGGCTCTCGTAGAGGACGTGGCCGCCGGTCGTGGCGCACCAGTAGTAGCCGGAATGGTGTTTCTGCCCATGGCGGTTACGGAACGTACGCCACGGCTTCGCCCGCGTCACCTGGGCCGAGCGCAGCTGCCTCATCGGCTTCTCAACAGTGCTGTCGTCCACCGTCCGCAGCGAGACCAGCGCGCCCCCGGCGCCATCACGCGCCGCCCGCGCTCTGCGAGGCGGAGCACAGTCCGACCCCATCGTCTGGGTACCCACGACTTCCCCTCTCCGTAGAAGGTCTGGGAACTTCCACGGCAGGAGAACTGAGGCTCAAGGGCCGTATCCATGCGATGGTTGAACTCGGTCCACCAAGTTGAGTGGCAGCGATCCATCGAGGTTTGGGACTGCTCAACTGCCCGACATTGCTGATGTACCGCTGAGATACGGGCTCGATTGCTGAACTAAGTCGGCCCCCTACACCGGGCGATCAGGTCTGCGCCATGTCCACGAACCGCGAGTAGTGACCCTGGAAGGCCACGGTGATCGTCGCCGTCGGGCCGTTACGGTGCTTGGCCACGATCAGGTCCGCCTCGCCCGCGCGGGGCGACTCCTTCTCGTACGCGTCCTCGCGGTGCAGCAGGATGACCATGTCCGCGTCCTGCTCGATGGAGCCGGACTCACGGAGGTCCGAGACCATCGGCTTCTTGTCCGTACGCTGCTCGGGGCCACGGTTCAGCTGTGAGAGCGCGATCACCGGAAGCTCCAGCTCCTTGGCCAGCAGCTTCAGGTTTCGCGACATGTCGGATACCTCCTGCTGTCGGCTCTCGGCGCGCTTGGAGCCACCGGACTGCATCAGCTGGAGGTAGTCGATGACGACCAGCTTCAGGTTGTTCCGCTGCTTGAGCCGACGGCACTTGGCGCGGATCTCCATCATCGACAGGTTCGGGGAGTCGTCGATGTAGAGCGGGGCCTGCGACACGTCCGGCATGCGCCGCGCCAGTCGCGTCCAGTCCTCGTCCGTCATCGTCCCGGAACGCATGTGGTGCAGCGCCACGCGAGCCTCCGCCGACAGCAGACGCATCGCGATCTCATTGCGGCCCATTTCGAGGGAGAAAATGACGCTGGGCAGGTTGTTCTTGATCGACGCCGCGCGGGCGAAGTCCAGCGCCAGCGTCGACTTTCCCATGGCGGGACGGGCCGCGATGACGATCATCTGGCCGGGGTGCAGGCCGTTCGTCAGCGAGTCGAAGTCCGTGAAGCCCGTCGGTACGCCGGTCATCTCGCCACTGCGCGAACCAATCGCCTCGATCTCGTCGAGAGCGCCCTCCATGATGTCGCCGAGCGGCAGGTAGTCCTCGCTCGTGCGCTGCTCGGTGACCGCGTAGATCTCCGCCTGGGCCGAGTTGACGATCTCGTCGACATCGCCGTCGGCGGCGTATCCCATCTGCGTGATCTTGGTGCCGGCCTGGACGAGACGGCGCAGCACCGCACGCTCGTGGACGATCTCCGCGTAGTACGAGGCGTTCGCCGCGGTCGGGACCGACTGGACCAGGGTGTGCAGGTACGACGCACCGCCGACCCGGTTGATCTCCCCGCGCTTGGTCAGCTCGGCGCCCACGGTGATGGGGTCGGCCGGCTCGCCCTTGGCGTAGAGGTCGAGGATGGCGGTGTAGATGGTCTCGTGGGCCGGCTTGTAGAAGTCGTGGCCCTTGATGATCTCCACGACGTCCGCGATGGCGTCCTTGGAGAGCAGCATGCCGCCGAGCACGGACTGCTCGGCGTCGAGGTCCTGCGGCGGCACTCGCTCGAACCCGCCCGCGCCACTGTCCCAGGGGCCGCTCTCGCTGCCCCGCTCGTGCTGCTCGTCGCGGCCCATGCCGCGGCCGCGATTGTCACCGCCGCGCGGACGGGTGACGGGCAGACGGTCGCTGGGACCGGTGTCGGCCCAGGGGTCGTCCAAGGGCTCGGGAATGCTCACCGGCCCACCTCCTCCCGTCCGCTCCGCGGACCCTCGCCGTGCCACTCTTTCTACGGCACGACACTGACAAAGCGAGAGGCTCAACTCCGCTTCTGGCGCGTCGAGCGCCGGACCACGGTAGGCCCGCGGGCACCGTCAGCCAATCTGGTTATCCACAGGGCCTGTGGGTGAAGACCCAGATGCTGTGGAGAACCCCGCAGAACCTGTGCACGGAGCGGGGGACAGCCGTGTGGACAAACTCATAGCCCGACCGAGAGACCCCTACTGACCTGCTCTTTTTCCATCCACCGGCTGTGGGGGAGAAAAACTTTCCCGGCTGGACCAAGATCAGAACAAACGGCGCACACACCAGCCGCCACCAAGGTGATAGGTAAGGATCAGATAGCCCTTGCATCTCTTACCTGTGGAAGATTAGATTGCTCCCATGACCCAGGCCCCCGCGCGACCGAAGAGCGAACGACGCCGACACGACCGCGAGATCATCGCGCTCGCCGTCCCGGCCTTCGGAGCGCTCGTCGCCGAGCCGCTTTTCGTGATGGTCGACAGCGCCATCGTCGGCCACCTCGGCACCCCGCAGCTCGCCGGTCTCGGCATCGCGGCCGCCCTGCTCTCCACCGCCGTGAGCGTCTTCGTCTTCCTCGCCTACGCCACCACCGCGGCAGTCGCCCGCAGGGTAGGCGCCGGTGACCTGCCCTCGGCCATCCGCCAGGGCATGGACGGCATCTGGCTGGCGCTGATCCTGGGCCTGGCCGTCATCGCCTTCACCCTGCCCACGGCACCCTGGCTGGTCGAGGTCTTCGGCGCCTCAGGCACCGCCTCCCCCTACGCCACCACTTACCTGCGCATCTCCAGCCTCGGCATACCGGCGATGCTGATCGTGCTCGCCGCCACCGGCGTCCTCCGCGGCCTGCAGGACACCAAAACCCCCCTGTACGTCGCCATCGCCGGCTTCACCGCCAATGCGGTGCTCAACGTAGCGCTCGTGTACGGCGCCGGGTTCGGCATCGCAGGATCCGCCTGGGGCACAGTGATCGCCCAGTGTGGCATGGCCGCGGCCTACCTCTTCGTGGTCGTACGGGGAGCACGGCGCCACGGCGCATCGCTGCGGCCGGACGCCGCCGGCATACGAGCGAGCGCCCAAGCAGGCGTCCCCCTCCTGGTCCGTACGCTCTCACTGCGCGCGATCTTGATGATCGCCACCGCCGTCGCCGCCCGGCTGGGGGACGTCGATGTCGCCGCCCACCAGATCATCCTGTCCCTGTGGAGCCTGATGGCCTTCGCCCTGGACGCCATCGCCATAGCAGGGCAGGCCATCATCGGCCGCTACCTGGGCGCAGGCGACGCCGATGGAGCACGGAGAGCCTGCCGGCGCATGGTGGAGTGGGGCATCGCCTCCGGCCTGGTGCTCGGCGCGCTGATCGTCCTGGCCCGCCCACTCTTCATCCCGCTGTTCACCGGCGATCCCACCGTGAAGGACACACTCCTGCCCGCGCTGCTCGTCGTGGCGCTCTCGCAGCCCATCGCCGGCGTGGTCTTCGTCCTGGACGGTGTGCTGATGGGCGCCGGAGACGGCCCCTATCTGGCCGGCGCGATGGTCGTGACACTCGCCGTTTTCGCACCGGTCGCCCTGCTGGTGCCCGCACTCGGCGGCGGACTGACGGCCCTGTGGTGGGCCATGGGGCTGATGATGACGGTCCGGATGCTGACGCTCTGGCTGCGCATGCGGTCCGGCCGCTGGGTGGTCACGGGCGCCACTCGCTGACCCAGGGGGCATGTTTCACGTGAAACGTCGCCAAAGGCACACAAGCACAGCAGAAGGGCCGCACCCGAAGGTGCGGCCCTTCTGTCACGCGGGACGATCGCTAGGCGACTAGGCGATCGCTGAGCGCAGTGCTCAGGCGGCGACGATCTCGACGCCGAGCTTCGCGACGACCTCGGCGTGCAGACGCACGGAGACCTGGTGCGAGCCCAGGGTCTTGATCGGCGAGCCGAGCTCGACACGGCGCTTGTCGACCTCGGGGCCACCCGCGGACTTGATCGCCGAAGCGATGTCCGCCGGGGTCACGGAGCCGAAGAGACGGCCGGCGTCGCCGGAGCGAACAGCCAGGCGCACCTTCGTGCCCTCGAGCCGGGCCTTGATCTCGTTGGCCTGCTCGATGGTCGCGATCTCGTGGATCTTGCGGGCGCGGCGGATCTGCGCCACGTCCTTCTCGCCACCCTTGGTCCAGCGGATCGCGAAACCGCGCGGGACCAGGTAGTTGCGAGCGTAACCGTCCTTGACGTCGACGACGTCACCGGCGGTGCCGAGGCCGGAGACCTCGTGCTTGAGGATGATCTTCATGTTTCGTCACCCTCCCTTATCGCGCGGTGGACGTGTAGGGCAGCAGCGCCATCTCACGGCTGTTCTTGACGGCCGTGGCGACGTCACGCTGGTGCTGCGTGCAGTTGCCGGTGACGCGGCGGGCACGGATCTTGCCGCGGTCGGAAATGAACTTCCGCAGCATGTTCGTGTCCTTGTAGTCCACGTACGCGGTCTTGTCCTTGCAGAATGCGCAGACCTTCTTCTTCGGCTTGCGCACAGGCGGCTTCGCCATGGTGTATCTCCTGTGTGATCAAGAAGTGGGGTACGAGCCTGGGCCCTGAAAGCCCTGAGGGGCCTAGAAGGGGGGCTCGTCCGAGTAGCCGCCGCCGGCACCGCCGGAGCTTCCGCCCCAGCCGCCTCCGCCGCCCTGCGGCTGGCTGCCGCCGGCCGGCGCGCTGGTCGCCCACGGGTCGTCGGCGGGAGCGCCGCCACCCTGCTGGCCACCACCCGGGGCACCGCCCCAGTTGCCGCCGCCCTGCTGACCGCCGCCGTAGCCGCCCTGGCCACCGCGGCCGGTGGTCTTGGTGACCTTGGCCGTGGCGTTCTTGAGGCTGGGGCCGACTTCCTCGACGTCCAGCTCGTAGACCGTGCGCTTGACGCCCTCGCGGTCCTCGTAGGACCGCTGCTTCAGCCGGCCCTGCACGACGACGCGCATGCCTCGCTGGAGCGACTCGGCGACGTTCTCCGCCGCCTGGCGCCAGACCGAGCAGGTGAGGAACAGGCTTTCGCCGTCCTTCCACTCATTGGTCTGACGGTCGAAGGTGCGGGGAGTGGACGCGACGCGGAACTTCGCGACCGCCGCACCGGACGGGGTGAAGCGCAGCTCGGGGTCGTCGACAAGATTGCCGACGACCGTGATGACGGTCTCGCCTGCCATGGGGAACCTCTCGGCGGGATTGCTTCTGGCTGCTTGCTGCTGCTACTCGAAACCCGATGACCTCTGAGCTAGCTGCTCAGTGGGTCTCGGGACGGAGGACCTTGGTCCGGAGGACCGACTCGTTCAGGTTCATCTGGCGGTCGAGCTCCTTGACGACCGCAGGCTCGGCCTGCAGGTCGATGACCGAGTAGATGCCCTCGGGCTTCTTCTTGATCTCGTAAGCGAGACGACGACGGCCCCAGGTGTCGACCTTCTCCACCTTTCCGTTGCCCTCACGGACGACGGAGAGGAAGTTCTCGATCAGCGGGGAGACAGCGCGCTCCTCGAGATCGGGGTCGAGGATGACCATCACCTCGTAGTGACGCATGTGGAACCCACCTCCTTTGGACTCAGCGGCCACGGTCGTTCCGTGGCAGGAGGGTCGTGATGCGTAAGCAACGGTATCGGCCGCCACTGACAATCGCCCTCATCGAGTGAGGGACCCTGATCAGGACATGGACAGACACCGGTGCAGACCGTACAGAGTACCCGCACACCGGCTTCCGGTTGAAATCCCGTGGCCAGGGGACGCAATCTGTACACATCGGGTGCGTGCGGCGCTACGATGCGCCGCCTTCCGGCACAGCCAGGAGGTACCTCATGGCCCAGGCATTCCACCGTCACCCCACCTCGTCGCTCTTCGCCACGGACGGCAAGCCCCATCCGCTCCAGGACACGCTGATGGCGGTGACCCTGGTACTCGGAGCGCTCGCCTTCATCACGGCCCAGTTCCACAACCTCCACCTGATCAGCTCGTGGGCCGGCCTGGTGGGCATCGTCACCGGCGCCTACGGCCAGTACATCTCCGAGACCACACGTGAGCGCACCCTGCTGATCATCGGCATGGGGGCCTCGGCGATCGGTTTCGGCCTCGGGATGGCACACGGCGGCCTCTTCGGCGGTGTCCTCGGTTAGGCCCTCCTGGCGTACGGCCAGTCGGGGCGCTCCCCGGTGCCAGTAGGCTTCGGCGCGAGAGCCGGAGCCCCTGTACCCATGGGGACACACCTGCCGAGGAGCGCCCCGCATGAGCCTGACCCTGAGGACCATCAGCCGAGAGCAGCATCTGGCGTACATCCAGAGCCTGCCTGCGGCGAGTCACTGCCAGGTCCCCGCATGGGCTGATGTGAAGACCGAGTGGCGCTCGGAGAACCTGGGCTGGTTCGACAAGGACGGCCAGTTGGTCGGCGCCGGCCTGGTGCTCTACCGCCAGCTCCCGAAGATCAAGCGGTACCTCGCGTATCTCCCCGAGGGTCCGGTGATCAACTGGTACGCGCCGAACCTGGACGACTGGCTGCAGCCGATGCTGGCGCACCTGAAGAACCAGGGTGCCTTCTCCGTGAAGATGGGCCCGCCGGTCGTCATCCGCCGCTGGGACGCGGCCGCGATCAAGTCCGGCATCCAGGACCCGGACGTCAAGCGCCTGCGTGACGTCGAGGCCTCGCACATCGAGCCGCGCGCCTTCGAGGTGTCCGACCGGCTGCGCAAGATGGGCTGGCAGCAGGGCGAGGACGGCGGCGCCGGCTTCGGCGACGTACAGCCCCGCTATGTCTTCCAGGTTCCGCTGGCGAACCGTTCGCTCGACGATGTCCTCAAGGGCTTCAACCAGCTGTGGCGGCGCAACATCAAGAAGGCCGAGAAGGCCGGCGTCGAGGTCGTCCAGGGCGGCTACGAGGACCTCGCCGAGTGGCAGCGGCTGTACGAGATCACGGCCGTGCGCGACCGGTTCCGGCCCCGCCCCCTGTCGTACTTCCAGCGCATGTGGACCGTCCTCAACAACGAGGACCCCAACCGCATGCGGCTGTACTTCGCGCGCCACAACGGCGTGAACCTGTCGGCGGCCACCATGCTGGTGGTCGGCGGGCACGTCTGGTACTCCTACGGCGCCTCGGACAACATCGGCCGCGAGGTCCGGCCCTCGAACGCGATGCAGTGGCGGATGCTGCGCGACGCCTACGCCATGGGCGCGACCGTCTACGACCTCCGTGGCATCTCCGACTCGCTGGACGAGACGGACCACCTCTTCGGCCTGATCCAGTTCAAGGTCGGCACGGGCGGCGAGGCCGTCGAGTACATCGGCGAGTGGGACTTCCCGCTCAACAAGCTGCTGCACAAGGCGCTCGACATCTACATGTCGCGCCGCTGACGCTTCCGTAGTCTCGTACATACCTTTGATACACCGCAGCCATCAGAAAGGTTCCGGGCCGACCATGGCGCTCTCCCTCTACGTCGACACCGCTCGCTGGCGGGCGCACCAGAAGTCCGTGATCGACCAGTTCCCGGGCCTGGTCCCGGTGTGCAAGGGCAACGGCTACGGCTTCGGTCACGAGCGGCTCTCCGACGAGGCGTCCCGCTTCGGGGCCGACATGCTGGCGGTCGGCACGACGTACGAGGCGGCCCGCATCAAGGACTGGTTCAGCGGTGACCTGCTGGTTTTGACGCCGTTCCGGCGGGGCGAGGAGCCGGTTCCGCTGCCGGACCGGGTGATCCGCTCGGTGTCGTCCGTGGACGGCGTCCACGCCCTGGTCGGCGCCCGGGTCGTCATCGAGTGCATGAGCTCGATGAAGCGGCACGGCATCGGCGAGCACGAGCTGGGCCTGCTGCACGCGGCCATCGAGGACGTCCGCCTGGAGGGCTTCGCGCTGCACCTGCCGCTGGACCGCACGGACGGCACCGACGCCGTCGAGGAGGTCATCGGCTGGATGGACCGGCTGCGCGCGGCCCGGCTGCCGCTGCACACCATGTTCGTCAGCCACCTGAAGGCCCAGGAACAGGCCCGGCTCCAGCAGCAGTTCCCGCAGACCCGGTTCCGGGCCCGCATCGGTACGCGGCTGTGGCTGGGCGACCATGAGGCGACGGAGTACCGGGGCGCGGTCCTGGACGTCACGCGCGTCGCCAAGGGTGACCGTTTCGGCTACCGCCAGCAGAAGGCGGCGTCCGACGGCTGGCTCGTCGTCGTGGCCGGCGGTACCTCGCACGGGGTGGGCCTGGAGGCACCGAAGGCGATGCACGGGGTGATGCCGCGCGCCAAGGGTGTGGCCCGCGCCGGCCTGGCGACGGTCAACCGCAACCTTTCGCCGTTCGTGTGGGCGGGCAAGCAGCGCTGGTTCGCCGAGCCGCCGCACATGCAGGTGTCGATCCTGTTCGTCCCGTCGGACGCCCAGGAGCCGAAGGTCGGCGACGAGCTGGTCGCCCACCTGCGGCACACCACGACCCAGTTCGACCGCCTGGTCGAGCGCTAGAAACGGCGGTCACTCCCGTACGACGCCCCACTCCACACGCGGTCCCTGGACCGCGTGTGCGGCGTGCTGCGGCGGGTGTGCGGCCCGCCCGAGGACGAAGACGTCCTCCGCGCGGTCCAGGACGCCACCGGACGGGTCGTCCGCCCCGTCGCGCCGTACGCCGTCCCGCTCGGGCAGCAGGATGTCCCGTACGACCATGGCGCACAGGAACAGCGTCCCGGCCAGGTGCAGGACGATCGCGAACTGGTAGCCCTCCGTCGGCAGGCCCTGCTTGTTGCCGCTCGTCGTGTACGCCAGGTACATCCAGATCCCGACGAAGTACATGACCTCGCAGGCCTGCCAGACCAGGAAGTCCCGCCAGCGCGGGCGGGCCAGGGCGGCGAGCGGGATCAGCCACAGTACGTACTGCGGTGAGTAGACCTTGTTGGTGAGGATGAACGCGGCGATCACCAGGAAGGCCAGCTGCGCAAAGCGCGGACGGCGCGGTGCGGTGAGCGCCAGTACGGCGACTCCGGCGCACGCCAGCGCCATGAGCACGCTCGCGTACGTGTTGACGGCGTCAGGTGTGATGGTCACGCCGGTGCGCTGGGTGATGATCAGCCAGAAGGACCCGAAGTCGATGCCCCGTTCCTCGCTGAAGGAGTAGAACTTCTTCCAGCCCTCGGGCGCCAGCAGCATCACCGGCACGTTGACCGCGAGCCATGAGGCGGCCGTGCCCATCAGGGCGACCCCGAACTCCCGCCACCGCCAGGCCCGCCAGCACAGCAGCAGCAGCGGCCCGAGCAGCAGGGCCGGATAGAACTTGGCGGCCGTGGCCAGGCCCAGCAGGACTCCGAAGGCCAGCGCCCGGCCCCGGGACCACATCAGCATGGCGGCGGCGGTCAGCGCGACCGCGAGCAGGTCCCAGTTGATGGTGGCCGTGAGCGCGAAGGCGGGCGCCAGGGCGACCAGCAGGGCGTCCCAGGGGCGGTTGCGGTGGGTGCGGGCGACGCAGACGGCGAGGACGGCCACGCAGACCATCAGCATGCCCGCGTTGACCATCCAGTACATCTGCTCGCGGTACTGCAGGTCGCCGTCGAAGGGGAGCGTCAGCCAGGACGCGACCTGCATGAAGAGCCCGGTCAGGACCGGGTATTCGAGGTACTCCATGTCGCCACCGAGGCGGTCGAAGTACGGGATCAGCCCGTCGGCGAAGCCCCGCCCGATGAACAGGTGCGGAATGTCGGAGTAGCAGGCGTGGGTGTACTGCGAGCTGGTGCCGCGGAACCACGCCCAGTTGTAGCAGGGCAGCTTCTGCACCATGCCGAGTGCGAACATCCCGATCGCGACGAGGGCGACCACCCGGACGGGCGTGAGCGCGCTGTCACCCAGCCGTGCCCAGCGGCCGATGGGGCCGCCGATCAGCTCACTGCCGGCGGCTGCGACCTCGTCCCGCCTGGTCGGGGGCACGACGGGCCGGTCCTGGTGGGCGCGCGTCGTCTTCTGTGGGCTCGGCATGGGGACATCCTGCCGTACGGGGCTGTGGGCCGCTGCGGCCTGTGGACAACGCCCTGTGGACAACGCCCTGTGGACAACGCCGAGGGCCGCCGCATCCGGCGTACGCACGCGATGTACGTACCGGATGCGGCGGCCCTCGGCCCTCGGCGGCGGTGGGAACGCCGGGCGCTAGCCCTCCGTTCCGCCGAACCAGCCTCCGGTGCCGCCACCGTTCCCGTTGGTACCTCCGCCGGTGGGCGCCGACGGACTGGGACTGACGCCGCCGGTGGTGGTGCCGCCGTCGTCCGTACCGGCCGTGTCGGTCCCGCCGGTATCGGTCCCGCCGACCTGCCCGCCGTCCTGGCCGCCGTTCTGGCCGCCGTTCTCGTTGTTGCAGTCCCAGTCGAAGGGACCGCACGAGGGCTCCACCGGCTCGGTGCTCTGCGACTGCGACGGGGTCGGCGACGGGCTCTGGGACGGCGTCTGGGAGGGCGTCGGCGAAGGCGTGTCCGAAGGCGTGGGCTCCGGGCTCTTGGCGCCACCGCCGTACACGGTGTCGGCCTCCAGCGCCTCCGGCTCGGGGAACGGGATGACTTCCGCGCCCTTGAGCGCCGTCGACATGTACTTCTGCCAGATCTCCGACGGGAACGACGAACCGTGGATCTTCTCCTGGCCACCGGTGCCGAACATCTTCAGGAACTTGCGGTTCTTGTTCGCCGCGTTGTCATCCATCCGGTACATGTCGATGGCGGTGGCCAGCTGCGGCGTGTAGCCGACGAACCAGGCGGACTTGTTGCCGTCGGTGGTACCGGTCTTGCCGGCGACCTGACGACCCGGGATGGCCGCGTTGTTACCGGTGCCCTCCGGGTCCTCGACGACATCCCGCAGTACGTCGGTGACATTGCTGGCGATCGCGGTCGAGAAGGCCTGCTTGGTCTTGGCCTCGTGCTGGTAGACGACGTCGCCCTCCTGCTCGACCTTGATCACCGAGAACGGGTCACGCTGCTTGCCGTTGGCCGCGAAGGTGGCGTAGGCGCCGGCCATGCGGATGGCGCTGGGGTCGGAGATACCGATCGAGAAGGATGGCACGTTCGCACCGACCAGGCTCTCCTTGCGCAGACCGGCCGCGATTGCCGTCTGCCTGACCTCTTCGATGCCGACGTCCATGCCCAATTGCACGAAGGGCGAGTTCGCCGAATGGATCATCGCCTCACGGAGGTTGATGTCCCCGTAGCTCTTGTCACCGTCGTTGACCTGGAGCCACTCTTCGCCGTCCTCGTTGTGCCAGACGGTGCCGTTGTAGTTCTTGATCTGGAGCTTGTTCTTGCCGTTGTAGTACGTCTTGTCGGGGTCGACCGTCCGGCGCTGATCGGGCCCCTGCACGGCCTCGCCGCTGGGGTCCCGTACGCCGTACTCCATCGCCGCGGCCAGCACGAACGGCTTGAACGTCGAGCCGACCTGGGCACCGGTCTGGTCGGCGTTGTTGGTGAAGTGCTTGGTCGCGTCGGAGCCGCCGTAGATGGCGACGATCGCGCCGGTCTTCGGGTCGACCGAGGCACCGCCGAACTGGACGTGCGTGTCCGTGTCCGGGCGCTTCTTGGGGTCGATGTGTTCGGCCTCGACCTTCTGGACCGCCTCCGCGAGCGCCCTGACCTTGTTCTTGTCGAAGGTCGTGTGGATCTCGTAGCCGCCCAGGGCGAGGTCCTTCGCCGTGATACCCAGGTCGTTGTTGTTGATGAAGTACGCCTTGGCGAGGTCCACCAGGTAGCCGACCTGGCCGCCGAGGCGTGCTTCCTTCTTCGGCTGCTCGGGCATCGGGAACGCGGTGTACTTCGCCCGCTCGGCGTGGTCGAGGCGCCTGTCCTTGACCATCTCGTCGAGGATCCACTTCCACCGCAAGGTGGCCGCCTCCGTGTTGGCGGCCGCCGTGGCCTTGGGGTCGATGTCCGGGGAACCCGCCGGGTCGTAGTAGGTGGCGCCCTTGAGGAGCGTGGCGAGGAAGGCGCACTCGCTGGCGTTCAGCTTGTCGGCGTCCTTCTCGTAGTACGTGCGCGCCGCAGCCTGGATCCCGTACGCACCGCGCCCGTAGTACGAGGTGTTCAGGTAGCCGGCCATGACCTCGCTCTTGGGCTCCTCCACACCGGCCTTCAGGGAGATGAACAGTTCCTTGACCTTGCGGCTCACGGTCTGGCTCTGGTCATTGAGCATGGCGTTCTTCACGTACTGCTGGGTGATGGTGGAACCACCCTGGGTCTGCTCACCCATGGCCATGTTGACCACGGCACGGGCGATACCCATCGGGTCGACGCCCAGGTCGTCATCGAAGGACTTGTTCTCTGCCGAGATCACCGCGTCCTTCATGTCCTGCGGGATTTTGTCGTACGCGAGGATCTGGCGGTTGATCTCACCACCGGTGGCGGCCATCTGCGAGCCGTCCGACCAGTAGTAGACGTTGTTCTGGGCCGTCGCGATCTTGACCGGGTCCGGCACCTCCACCATGGAGTACACGACCGCCGAAGCGCCCAGGACCGAGGCCGCGAACCCCAGGGACAGCCCTGTGACGAGCTTCCAGGACGGCACCCAGCGCCGCCACCCGTACTTGTTGTGGCGCGGGTAGTCGATCAACCGCTTCTTGCCCGGGTTGCCACCCCGGCCGCCCGGGCCACCGTTGTGGCCGCCGCCGCGTCGGCCGCCACCGTGTCCGCCGGCCCCGCCGCCGGCGCCCTCGGCACCGCGGCGGCGTCCGCCTCGCTGGGCCGCCCGGCGCGCCTCGGCACGGCTGCCGTACACCCGCTCCTCGCCACCGCCGCCGTAGGGCTCGGAAGGAGATCCTGGACTGGTTCCTCGCGCCTGAGCCGCCCTGCGGCCTGAGGGCTGCTGGGCGGCTCGTCTGGCCGCGGCACGTCCGCCACCCTGCGGCTGCGGCGGTTTGCGACGGTGCTCGCTCATCGAACGACTACTCCTCGGGCAGGCGAGTACGCCTGGAAGCGGCAGCTGAGTTCCGGTCCCCCCGAAATCGATACGGACCAGCCCTGGCTGGGGCTCATCCGCCATGCACTCAGATCGAGGACGTCGACTGGCGTCGCTTGGTTCCCACTGGTGTGCATGCCGCACAGACTACGCACGCTCAAAAACCTCTGAGGACCGAAGTTCATCCCAAATCAGGCAAGTCGTTTACTGCTAATTGGCTATGTGACGCCGCTCACCCTAGCCGCGCTTGTCGAGGCTTCCAGGCACGTTCTATCGTCAGGATGTATCGAGTCGATACATCAGCACGGCATAAGAGTCGGCGAAGGCGGAGGAGGCGACGGATGAGCAGGCGCTCCGGCATCCTCGAGTTCGCCGTCCTCGGCCTGCTCCGCGAAGCCCCGATGCACGGTTACGAGCTGCGCAAACGGCTCAACACCTCGTTGGGGATCTTCCGGGCCTTCAGCTACGGGACCCTCTACCCCTGCCTCAAGACGCTGGTCGCAAACGGCTGGTTGATCGAGGAACCAGGCAGCGCTCCCGAGGACGCTCTCGCCGCCTCGCTCGCCGGGCGCCGGGCCAAGATCGTCTACCGGCTGACGGCAGAAGGTAAGGAGCACTTCGAGGAGCTCCTGTCCCACACCGGTCCGGATTCCTGGGAGGACGAGCACTTCGCCGCCCGTTTCGCCTTCTTCGGGCAGACGGAGCGCGAAGTGCGTATGCGGGTGCTGGAAGGCCGGCGCAGCCGCCTGGAGGAGCGTCTGGAGAAGATGCGAGCCTCCCTGGCGCGGACGCGCGAGCGCCTGGACGACTACACGCTTGAGCTGCAGCGGCACGGCATGGAGTCCGTGGAGCGCGAAGTGCGCTGGCTGAACGAGCTCATCGAGAGCGAGCGGGCGGGGCGGGATCAGCGACGATCCGGCTCCGGGACACCGGAGGCCGGCCAGGCCCCCGAGGGCCCCGCCGGCGCTCAGCAGGACAACACATCTGGAGAGACGGGCGGCCTGCCCCGGCACGGGGGCAGCACCCGGCCGGATCCGTCCGACGACACCGCCAAGTGAGGCCCTGCGACCTGCAGGGCTTCGAAGATCAACACAGGGAGCAACCGGAATGGGTTCGGTTCGCGTAGCCATCGTCGGCGTGGGCAACTGCGCCGCCTCGCTGGTGCAGGGCGTCGAGTACTACAAGGACGCCGACCCGGCGGCCAAGGTGCCGGGTCTGATGCACGTCCAGTTCGGCGACTACCACGTCGGGGACGTGGAGTTCGTGGCGGCCTTCGACGTCGACGCGAAGAAGGTCGGGCTGGACCTCGCGGACGCGATCGGTGCCAGCGAGAACAACACGATCAAGATCTGCGACGTGCCGTCGACGGGCGTGACCGTTCAGCGCGGCCACACCCTGGACGGCCTGGGCAAGTACTACCGCCAGACCATCGAGGAGTCCTCCGAGACCCCGGTCGACGTCGTCCAGGTCCTCAAGGACAAGCAGGTCGACGTCCTCGTCTGCTACCTGCCGGTCGGCTCCGAGGACGCGGCGAAGTTCTACGCCCAGTGCGCCATCGACGCCAAGGTCGCCTTCGTCAACGCCCTCCCGGTCTTCATCGCCGGCACCAAGGAGTGGGCGGACAAGTTCACCGAGGCCGGCGTGCCGATCGTCGGTGACGACATCAAGTCGCAGGTCGGCGCCACCATCACGCACCGCGTGATGGCGAAGCTGTTCGAGGACCGCGGTGTCCGTCTCGAGCGCACCATGCAGCTGAACGTCGGCGGCAACATGGACTTCAAGAACATGCTCGAGCGTGACCGCCTGGAGTCCAAGAAGATCTCCAAGACGCAGGCCGTCACCTCGCAGATCCCCGACCGTGACATGGGTGACAAGAACGTCCACATCGGTCCGTCCGACTACGTCGCCTGGCTGGACGACCGCAAGTGGGCGTACGTCCGCCTCGAGGGCCGCGCCTTCGGTGACGTCCCGCTGAACCTGGAGTACAAGCTCGAGGTCTGGGACTCGCCCAACTCGGCCGGTGTCATCATCGACGCCCTGCGCGCCGCGAAGATCGCCAAGGACCGGGGCATCGGTGGCCCGATCCTCTCCGCGTCCTCGTACTTCATGAAGTCCCCGCCGGTCCAGTACTTCGACGACGAGGCCTACGAGAACGTCGAGAAGTTCATCAAGGGCGAGGTCGAGCGCTAAGGCTCCACCCCACTCGCCGAAGGTCCCCGTGGCATCTGCCCGGGGGCCTTCGCCGTATGTGACCCTTGCTGCCATGCCTGTCGTACGGGATCTGCGCGTACTCCTGCGCCTGACGAACTTCCGCCGCCTGCTGGCCGTACGACTGCTCTCCCAGTGCGCCGACGGGGTCTATCAGGTCGCCCTCGCCACGTACGTCGTCTTCTCCCCCGAGAAGCAGACCTCGCCCGCCGCGATCGCCTCCGCCATGGCGGTCCTGCTGCTGCCGTACTCGTTCGTCGGCCCGTTCGCCGGCGTCCTGCTGGACCGCTGGCAGCGCCGCCAGGTCTTCCTGTACGGGAACCTGCTGCGCGCCCTGCTCGCCGGCGGCACGGCGTTCCTGATCCTCGCCTCCGTACCGGACTGGCTCTTCTACGCCTCGGCGCTCTCCGTCACGGCCGTCAACCGGTTCGTCCTCGCCGGGCTTTCCGCCTCGCTGCCCCGGGTGGTGGACGCCGACCGGCTCGTGATGGCCAACTCGCTGTCGCCCACCGCCGGCACGCTCGCCGCCACCGCGGGCGGCGGGCTCGCCTTCGTCGTACGACTCGTGGTCGCCGATTCCGACGCGGCGGTGGTGCTGCTGGGCGCCGGCCTCTACCTGTGCTCGGCCCTCGCTTCGCTGCGCATGGGCCGCGACCTGCTCGGCCCCGACCCTGACGTGGTGCAGCCCCGGCTGGGGGCGGCACTGGCCTCGACGGCCCGTGGTCTGGTCGACGGGCTGCGCCATCTGGCCCAGCGGCGGGCGGCGGCCCGGGTGCTCGCCGCGATGACGGTGATGCGCTTCTGCTACGGCGCGCTGACCGTGATGGTGCTGATGCTGTGCCGGTACGCCTGGACGTCGACCCAGTCGGAGGGGCTCGCGTTGCTGGGCCTGGCCGTCGGCATCTCGGGGGCGGGGTTCTTCGCCGCCGCGGTGGTCTCGCCGTGGGCGGTGGAGCGGCTGGGCCAGGGCGGCTGGATGGTGGTGTGCGCCGCGACGGCCGCGGTGCTGGCACCGGCGCTCGGGCTGCCCTTCGCCCCCGTCCCCATACTGATCGCCGCCTTCGTGCTCGGGCTCATCACCCAGGGCACCAAGATCGCGACGGACACGGTGGTGCAGCTCGCGGTGGACGACTCCTACCGGGGACGGGTCTTCTCCCTCTACGACGTGCTCTACAACGCGGCTTTCGTCAGCGCGGCCGGCCTGTCCGCACTGATGCTGCCTTCTGACGGCCGATCCGTCCCACTGGTCGTTCTGGTCGCCGCCCTCTACGCGGGCATCGCCGCCACGCTGCTGCATTGGAGGCGCACCGGAGCCTTGATATAGCGTGCTCGCGTCAATCTGACGATCACACTCTTCGGGGGACACCTATGACGTATCCGCCACAACAGGGCTCCGGGCCCTACGGCCAGCCAGGGCCCTACGGCCAGCAGCCGCCTCAGCCCGGCTACGGATACCCGCAACAGCAGCAGCCCGGCCACGGCCATCCGCAGCAGCAGGCGCCTCATGGCGCACCGCAGCAGCAGATGCAGCCGCCACCGCCTCAGCAGTGGTCGGCCGCACCTCCGCCGCCTCCGCCTCCGTCCCGGCGTGGCGGCATAGGCATTATGAAGATCCTCAAGGGCATCGTCATCGTGATCGGCGTCATCGTGATCGCGGTCGGCTACTTCATGAGCCGGGACGACGCCGACCAGGCGGAAGCCGGCGATTGCATGAAGAACAACGGGACGATGGTGTCACCCGACCTCCAGGTGGTGGAGTGCGGTGGCACCGACGCCGAGTTCAAGGTCGTCGAGGTAATCCCCGACACAGTGGATACCAAGCTCTGCAAGGGCAAGTCCGACATCGGCTACCAGGAGCAGACCAGCGGCCGACGCAGCTCGGGCAAGCAGTTCGTGCTCTGCATCGACGAGATCAAGAAGTAACACGCACGACGAAGGGCGATGTTTCACGTGAAACATCGCCCTTCGTCTTGTGCGTCCCCGCCGTCATGTTTCACGTGAAACATGACCCGGTTCCAGCTCAGCCCTGAGCCGCCCACCACTCCTTGAGCGCGGCGACGGCATCGTCGTACTCCATCGGTCCGTTCTCCAGGCGCAGCTCCAGCAGGAACTTGTACGCCTTGCCGACGGCGGGCCCGGGGCGGATTCCCAGGACCTCCTGGATCTGGTTGCCGTCCAGATCGGGGCGGATGGCGTCCAGCTCCTCCTGTTCCTGGAGCTTCGCGATGCGCTCCTCCAGCCCGTCGTAGGCGCGGGAGAGGGCGGCCGCCTTGCGCTTGTTGCGGGTGGTGCAGTCCGAGCGGGTCAGCTTGTGCAGGCGGCTCAGCAGCGGCCCGGCGTCGCGCACATAGCGGCGGACGGCGGAGTCGGTCCACTCGCCGGTGCCGTACCCATGGAAGCGCAGGTGCAGCTCCACCAGGCGCGAGACGTCCTTGACCATGTCGTTGGAGTACTTGAGCACGGTCATGCGCTTTTTGGTCATCTTGGCGCCGACCACCTCGTGGTGGTGGAAGGAGACCCGGCCGTCCGACTCGAAGCGCCGAGTGCGCGGCTTGCCGATGTCATGTAGCAGCGCCGCAAGCCGCAGCACCAGGTCCGGGCCGTCCTCTTCCAGGTCAATGGCCTGCTCGAGCACGATGAGCGAGTGCTCGTAGACGTCCTTGTGACGGTGATGCTCGTCGCTCTCCAGCCGCAGCGCGGGCAGCTCGGGCAGCACACGCTGAGCGAGACCGGTGTCGACCAGCAGGCCCAGACCCTTGCGCGGGTGCGCGGAGAGGACCAGCTTGTTGAATTCATCCCGTACGCGCTCGGCGGAGACGATCTCGATCCGCTCGGCCATTCCCTTCATCGCGTCCACGACCTCGGGAGCGACCTCGAAGTCGAGCTGCGCGGCGAACCGCGCGGCTCGCATCATGCGCAGCGGATCGTCGGAGAAGGAGTCCTCGGGCGTCCCCGGCGTCCGCAGAACGCGCTGCGCCAGGTCCTCCAGGCCGCCGTGCGGATCGATGAACTCCTTCTGGGGCAGCGCGACGGCCATCGCGTTGACCGTGAAGTCACGACGGACCAGGTCCTCATCGATGGAGTCGCCGTAGGAGACCTCCGGCTTGCGCGAGGTCCTGTCGTACGCCTCGGAGCGGTACGTCGTGATTTCGATCTGGTAGCCCGCTTTGTGCGCGCCCACCGTGCCGAAGGCGATCCCGACCTCCCACACCGCGTCGGCCCATGGCCGGACGATCTTCAGAACGTCCTCGGGGCGGGCATCGGTAGTGAAGTCCAGGTCATTGCCGAGCCGACCGAGCAGTGCGTCCCGTACCGAGCCACCGACCAGGGCGAGGCTGAACCCGGCGTCCTGGAAGCGGCGGGCAAGATCGTCGGCTACGGGGGACACGCGCAGTAGTTCACTGACCGCGCGGCGTTGCACCTGGCTCAGTGCAGTCGGGTTGTCTTCGTTGGCGTTCGGCACAACAGAAAAGGGTACGTGCCCGGACCCGGGGCAGCGTCCCGGTTTTCGGCGGCCCGGCACCCGGCTCTCAGCTTCTTCCTCACCACGCTTCTCCGATCATGTGGAGCAGTCCGCGGCACTTAGCCACGGCGCGCCTCGTTACCATGCGTGGACGCAGGAACCGACGAACCACCAACGGCAACAGACGACGAGGACGGGCGAGCGCGTGGCCGAGGCGGCAGACTTCCAGAGCACGAGTCGCTCTCCTGCCCGGCGGTGGCTACGGCGTACGGCCTCCGCCATCGTCAGTGTGCCGCTGCTGGCCGGCCTGCTGTACGTCCCCTCGGCGCCCGCCTCCGCCGCGGAGAAGGCCGCGGAATCCCGCACCGTCGATGTGTCCCTGGACACGTTCACGCCCTCCACGCCGGTCGAGGGGGACACCCTCACGATCAGCGGCACGGTGACCAATGAGGGCAAGGAGACGGTCAACGGAGCGCAGGTGGACCTGCGGGTGGGATCGCGCATGTCCAGCCGGGGCGAGATCGACGCGGTGGCCAAGCGCGCCGGCTTCGCGCCGGCCAATGACGGCGCGGCGCTGGGCGGCCCGTACAGCATCAAGATCCCGAAGCTGGCGGCCGGCATCAGCAAGGACTTCAGCATCGCCGTGCCGGTCGAGAAGCTGGGACTCGACGAGGACGGTGTCTACCAACTCGGCGTCTCCCTCTCGGGCCGGACCGGGAGCACCCCGTACGCCCAGGTGCTGGGCATCGAGCGGACCTTCCTGCCCTGGCAGCCGGAGGCGACGGAGAAGAAGACCCCTGTCACCTATCTCTGGCCGTTGATCTCCTCGACCCACCTGTCCGCGGAGACCGGCTCGGACGATCAGCAAACCCCGGTGTTCGAGGACGACGACCTGGCCGCCGAGCTCGCCCCGGGCGGACGGCTGGAGCGGCTGGTCTCCCTCGGTGCCGAGCTGCCCGTCACCTGGGTCGTCGACCCGGACCTGCTCGCCACCGTCGACGCGATGACCGGGAACTACCAGGTGAAGGACGGGAACGAACGGGTCCCGGGCAAGAACCAGGCCGTCGCCAAGCAATGGCTGAACGCCCTCGACAAGGCGGTGCAGGGCAGCAAGGTGATCGCGCTGCCGTACGCGGACCCCGACCTGGCCTCCCTCGCCCACCGGGGCAAGGACGTGTCCGGCTCGTTGAGCCATCTGCAGTCGGCCACGGAGGTCGCCGAGTCCACGGTCGAGACCATCCTCCATGTGAAGCCGTCCGTGGACTTCGCCTGGCCGGTCGACGGAGCGGTCGACCCGTCGATCGTCGACGTCGCCACCTCGGCCGGCGCCGACAAGATGATCGCCCGCAGCGACAGCATCCGCGACGAACTGCCCTACACGCCCACCGCCGCCCGGCCCATCGGCGGCGGAACCACCGCCGTCGTGGCAGACGCCTCGCTGTCCACGGCCTTCCAGGGCGATATGACCGGGGCGGGCGTCTCCACCCTGGCCGTCCAGCAGTTCCTGGCCCACACGCTGGCCGTGACCCAGCAGCAGCCGGGCAAGCTGCGCAGCATCGTCATCGCACCGCAGCGCATGCCGACCACCGCGCAGGCCCAGTCGATGGCGACCGCGGTGCGCGCCCTGTCCGCGCAGCGCTGGACCCAGCCCAGCGACCTGATCGAGGCGGCCGCGGCCAAACCGGACGACCGAGCCACGACGAAGGTCCCGGGCGCCAGGAAGTACCCGGCCAAGCTGCGCAAGCAGGAGCTGCCCGTCCAGGCCTTCCAGGGCATGAAGACCACCCAGGACACCCTGGACAACTTCAAGGTCATCCTGACGATGGCGTCCCGGGTGGTGACGCCCTTCGGCAACGCGATCAACCGGGAGATGTCGACGTCCTGGCGCGGCCGTGGCGCGCCCGCCAAGGCGTACCGGGCGAGCGTCCAGCAGCATCTGCTCGACCTCACCACCGAGGTACAGCTGATCGAGAAGTCGGACCTGACCCTGTCGGGCCGCAGCGCCACCATCCCCGTCACCGTGCAGAACCAGCTCCTGCAGGACGTCGAGCACCTGGTGCTGCGCCTGACGTCGACCAAGCCGACCCGCTTGAAGCTGAACGGCGGCAACGCCGTGGCCGAACTTCCGGTGAAGATCGCCGGGGGTCACAGCCAGTCGGTGAAGTTCACGGCCTCCGCCAACGCCAACGGCCCGGTCCCGATGACGGCCCAGCTGTACACGGAGGACGGCAAGCCGTACGGCAAGCCGATGAACTTCACCGTCAAGGTCTCCGAGATCACGCCGACGGTGATGCTGGTGATCGCCGGCGGGTTCCTGCTGCTCGCTCTCGCCGGTATCAGGATGTACACGCACCGAAAGCGCAGCGCGGCACGCGAGGCCGACGCGGAGGCGGAGTCCGGGACCGGGACGCGGACGGAGCCCGAGACGTCCGGTGGGGCCGCGCGGAGCGAGGATCCCGAGCAGCCGAGTGACCCGACACCGGACACCGGAGCGCAAAGCACCGACCCGTCGGGCCAGGGTGAGAAAGTGGACCGTTGAGCGATGTCGTGGCCGGTCGGCCGGGGACGATGAGGTGGGGTACACCATGAACGCGCCGTATGACGGTGACCGCGGTCAAGGCGCGGGCGGCGGCAGCGCGCCTTCCGGCGAGATGCCCCCCGCGGCGGGCCATGTCCCGCCCCCGGCCCCGCCGCCGGCCCCGGATCCCTACGTCCAGCACGCCTACGAGCAGGATCCGTACGGCAGCCAGGACCTCTCCGCCCAGGACCCGGTCGGCGAGGCGCTCTACGACAGAGCCGCGCACCCGCCGCCCCCGCCCGGCACCTACGAGGAGCCACCGCCGCTCTACCAGCAGCCCGCCGCGCCCCAGTACGCCCCGGACCCCCGGATCTGGGCGCAGACCCCGCCGCCCGAGCCCGACGGCCCGTCCCGTCACCTTCCCTACGGCGACGACGCCAGGACCGTTCAGTTCACCGGCGTGGACGACCTCGTCACGCGCGCCGGGGAGGAGCAGCCCGAGCCGGACGCGTTCGCGCACCTCTACCGCGACCAGCAGGGCCACGGGCAGCAGCAGCCCGCCCCGCAGGAACCCGAACCGGCGCCCGCGGCCGCGCCCGCACCGAAGAAGTCCGGCGGCCGCGCCTCCGGCCTGCTGAAGTCGAGCGCCGTGATGGCGGCCGGCACGCTGGTCTCCCGCCTCACCGGCTTCGTACGCAGCCTGGTGATCACCGGTGCCCTGGGCGCCGCTCTGCTCGGTGACACCTACACCGTGGCGGCCACCCTGCCCACGATGATCTACATCCTGACCGTCGGCGGCGGCCTCAACTCGGTCTTCGTCCCGCAGCTCGTCCGCTCCATGAAGGACGACGAGGACGGTGGCGAGGCGTACGCCAACCGGCTGCTGACGCTCGTGATGGTCGCGCTGGGCGTGATCGTCACCATCGCCGTCTTCGGCGCCCCGCTGCTGATCCGCGCGATGTCCGACACGATCGCGAGTGACGCGGCCGCCAACAGCGTGGCCGTCACCTTCGCCCGTTTCTGCCTGCCCACGATCTTCTTCATGGGCGTGCACGTGGTGATGGGTCAGATCCTCAACGCCCGGGGCCGGTTCGGCGCGATGATGTGGACCCCGGTCCTCAACAACATCGTCGTGATCTTCACCTTCTCCATGTTCATCTGGGTCTACGGCTCCTCCGCCGAGTCCGAGATGGGCGTCACGACCATTCCGGACGAAGGCATCCGCCTCCTCGGCATCGGCACGCTGCTGGGCCTGGTGGTCCAGGCCCTGGCGATGGTGCCGTACCTGCGCGAGGCCGGCTTCCGCTTCCGCCCCCGCTTCGACTGGAAGGGCCACGGGCTCGGCAAGACGGTCAAACTCGCCAAGTGGACCGTTTTGTTCGTCCTCGCCAACCAGGCCGGTGTCGTCGTCGTCACCCAGCTCGCCACGGCGGCCGGCAAGGCCTCCGGCCAGGACGGCGCGGGTTTCCTCGCGTACTCCAACGCCCAGCTCATCTGGGGCATGCCGCAGGCCATCATCACCGTCTCGGTCATGGCCGCGCTGCTGCCGCGCATCTCGCGCGCCGCCCACGACAACGACCCGGGTGCCGTCCGCGACGACATCTCACAGGGCCTGCGGAACTCCGCCGTCGCGATCGTCCCCGTGTCCTTCATGTTTCTGGCCCTCGGCGTCCCGATGTGCACCCTGCTGTACGCGTCCAGCGGAACCGAGGCCGCCCGCAGCATGGGCTTCATCCTGATGGCGTTCGGACTCGGCCTGATCCCCTACTCGGTGCAGTACGTCGTCCTGCGCGGCTTCTACGCCTACGAGGACACCCGAACGCCCTTCTACAACACGGTGATCGTGGCCGGTGTCAACGCGGCGGCCTCGGCGGCCTGCTACGTCCTCCTGCCCGCCCGGTGGGCCGTCGTCGGCATGGCGGCCTCCTACGGCCTCGCGTACGCCGTCGGCGTCGGTGTGGCCTGGCGGCGGCTGCGCAACCGGCTGGGAGGCGACCTGGACGGCGCGCACGTCGTCCGCACCTACGCCCGGCTCTGCATGGCGTCCGTCCCGGCGGCGGTCATCGGCGGCGCCGCGGGCTTCGGCATCCTCGAAGGCCTCGGCGACGGCGCGCTGGGCTCGCTCGTGGCACTGGCCGGCGGTGGGATCGTACTGATGGGCGTGTTCTACGTCGCGGCACGGAAGATGCGGATCGAAGAGCTCAACGCCATGGTCGGCATGGTCCGCGGCCGTCTCGGACGCTGACGGCACGGGCGAGCACAACCATCGTCGGCGACCGCGTGTCGTGCATAGCGCCGGACTGTGGGCACAATTGGCATGGCTGTTGGATGTGGCGCAACGGATGGGGAGGCAGGAACGACGGTGGCGGAACGTAGCACGGCTGCCGTCGACGTGGCCGACAACAGCGGAGACAACCCGCTGACCGCCAAGGCGGACAAGGCCGCGAGCGACGGGGTGGCGGAAGCGCGGGACACGGCGGAGCAGTCCGCCCGGGACAGCGACGGCGAACGGCGGGACAGCGAGCAGTCCGTCATCACGACGCCCGAGCTCCACAGTGGCCACAAGCTCGCCAGACGCTACCGGCTCGAGGAGTGCGTCACCCGTCTGGACGGTTTCAGCAGTTGGCGTGCCGTCGACGAGAAACTGCGCCGTGCCGTCGGGGTCCATATCCTCCCCGCCGACCACCCGAGAGCCCGATCGGTCCTGGCCGCGGCACGTTCCTCGGCGCTCCTCGGCGATCCCCGGTTCGTACAGGTCCTGGACGCCGTCGAGGAGAACGACCTCGTCTACGTCGTCCACGAGTGGCTGCCGGACGCCACCGAGCTCACCGCGCTGCTCGCGGCCGGCCCGCTGGAGGCGCACGACGCCTACCAACTCGTCAGCCAGGTCTCCCAGGCCATGGCCGCCGCCCACCGCGAGGGCCTCGCCCACCTGCGGCTCACCCCGAGCGCCGTCCTGCGCAGTTCCACCGGCCAGTACAGGATCCGCGGACTCGCCGTGAACGCCGCGCTCCGCGGCATCAGCGCCGAGCGCCCTCAGCGCACCGACACCGAGGCGATCGGCGCTCTGCTGTACGCGGCGCTGACGAAGCGGTGGCCGTACGAGAACGACGCCTACGGCCTGTCGGGGCTGCCCAAGGGCGTCGGACTGATCCCGCCGGACCAGGTGCGGGCCGGTGTGCACCGCGGGCTGTCCGAGATCGCGATGCGGGCCCTGGTCAATGACGGCGCGACCGCGTCCCGCCAGGAGCCGCCCTGCACCACGCCCGACGAGCTCGCCAAGGCCGTCGCGGCCATGCCCCGCATCCGCCCGCCGGAGCCCGACTTCCCGACCCCGCCCGAGTACCAGCGCACGACGTACCAGCAGGGCAACTACGGCCGCCCCCAGGCGCGCCCCGGCTCGGCGGCCACCGCGGCCTCACCGCTCCCGCCGCCTCCACTGCAGAGCCGCACGGGCAAGGCCCTCAAGTGGGCCGTCTCGGCACTCCTCATCGCCGCCCTGGGTCTGGGCAGCTGGCAGGTCGCCGACAAGCTGCTGGGCCACCGTGCCGAGCGGGAGACCCCTGTCGCTCCACAGAAGGGTCCCACTGACGACAAGAAGCCCGTCGAGTCCGGCAAGCCGATCCCGATCACCGACGCCCATGACTTCGACCCGCTGGGTGACGGTTCGGAGAAGCCGCGGGACATAGAGAACGCCTACGACGGTGACTTGGGATCGTTCTGGCAGACGGACGGCTACTACAGGGCGGATCTGGGTGGTCTGAAGCCGGGCGTCGGCATGGTGCTGGACCTCGGCAAGGCCCAGCCTGTCGGTACGGTGGAGCTCACCTTCGAGGGTGAGACCTCGGTCGAGCTGAGGACAGCCGCCGCTGACAGGACCGACCAGCCGAGTGACGTCGACAGTTACACCGTGGTCGCCTCCGGTTCCGGTTCCAAGGTCACGTTGAAGCCCGCCAAGCCGGTGACGGCACGGTATGTACTGGTCTGGCTGACGAAGCTTCCGGCGAGTGCCGAAGGGAACTTCCGCGGCAAGATCTCCGACATCAAGATCACCACCTGACGAACCAGGGGAGGGGGCTCACCGTTGGACGATGCCGAACCGGGCGGCGTAACCGACCAGGATCTCCTGGCGCGCCATGTCGCCGGAGATCCGGACGCCTTCGGTGAGCTCGTACGCCGCCATCGTGACCGGCTCTGGGCCGTCGCCCTCCGCACGTTGGGGGACCGTGAGGAGGCCGCCGACGCCGTCCAGGACGCTCTCGTGTCCGCCTTCCGGGCCGCACATACCTTCCGTGGCCAGTCAGCCGTCACGACCTGGCTGCACCGCATCACCGTGAACGCCTGTCTCGACCGGGCTCGCAAGGCGGCCTCACGCAAGACGTCGCCCGTCGACGACACCGAGCGGCTGGAACAGCTCCTGGAGCCGCACGAGTCCGCCGAGGCCCCGGCCGAGCGGCAGGCTCTCCACCGCGAACTGCTGGCCGCCCTCGCGAAGCTCCCCGCCGATCAGCGTGCCGCTCTGGTGCTCGTGGACATGCAGGGCTATCCCGTCGCCGAGGCCGCACGCGTCCTGGACGTGCCGACGGGGACCGTCAAAAGCCGCTGCGCGCGAGGGAGGGCCCGGCTGCTTCCCCTGCTCACTCATCTGCGCAGTGACACCGTGGATAACGGCAGCCCCGACCGGGGAAGGAACCGGACGCCAGGGACATCCGTCCCACCGGCGTCGGGACCAAGGGATGCAGGACCGAGTGATCCTGCTGCTGTGAAGGGCGGAGGTGGGCGCGCGTGACATCCACGACCGACACGACTCAGCACCCGGACGTCTCGGAGATCTCCGACCTCACCGAAGGGCTCCTCCCGCCGTCCCGTACGGCGGACGTACGCGCGCATCTGGACAGCTGCGAGCTGTGCGCCGATGTCCGGTCCTCGCTGGAGGAGATCCGCGGGCTCCTGGGCACCCTCCCGGGCCCCGCCCGGATGCCGGCCGACATCGCCGAGCGCATCGACGCCGCCCTGGCGGCCGAAGCACTGCTGGATGCCACCGCCCCCGCAGAGGCGACGGAGCATGTTTCACGTGAAACATCGCCCGCCACCGCCACCCCCGAGCCCATCCCTGCCGACCGCCCTGCCGACCGCCCCGCCGGCCGTCCGCGCACGGCCACCGGCCCCGGCCGTGGGCGTCCCGCACGGCGTCGCCGCCGTACCGCAGTGCTCTACGCGGTCTTCGGGGCCGCCGCGCTGGGAGTCAGTGTCCTTCTCTTCCAGGCCGTCCAGCCTTCCGGGGACGACCCGGCCGGGTCCAAGACGGTCGACACCGCCGTCAGCGCGCCCCACAACAGGACGTTCTCCGGCTCAGCCGTCGAGGACCGGGTGGAAGCGCTCCTGGCCGCCGAAAAGCCCCCCAAGGCTCCCCGCAGCGAGAAGCAGCAACCCCCGTCCGTCGACAACCCGTCGACGATGACCGCCGACGAGGGGGTGACGGTCCCGTCCTGTATTCAGAACGGGACCGGCCGCAGCGACCAGGCTCTGGCAGCCGAGCCGGGCACCTACGAAGGCAGGCCCGCCTATCTGGTGGTCCTGCCGCACGCCACAGACCCGTCTCAGGTCCAGGCGTACGTCCTCGATGCGTCCTGCATCACCACGCAGAAGAGCAGCAAGGCGGACGTCCTGCTGACACACGCCTACCCTCGCTCCTGACACACGCCTCCGTGCCGCTCTACGCCTTCGGGAATGCACGCCCCGTAGGATCCGTTGGGTGGGGTGAGAGTCCTTGACCCGGCCCCCGTAGGCAGTAGGCAGTCTGCAGAGACGAGGAAGAAACCCGTGAGCGACGTCCGTAACGTGATCATCATCGGTTCCGGGCCCGCCGGCTACACGGCCGCGCTGTATACGGCGCGAGCCTCGCTGAAGCCGCTGGTCTTCGAAGGTGCCGTCACCGCCGGTGGTGCGCTCATGAACACGACCGAGGTCGAGAACTTCCCCGGCTTCCGAGACGGGATCATGGGCCCGGACCTGATGGACAACATGCGGGCCCAGGCGGAGCGCTTCGGCGCCGAACTCGTGCCCGATGATGTCGTCTCGGTCGACCTGACGGGCGACATCAAGACGGTGACCGACACGGCCGGCACCGTGCACCGCGCCAAGGCCGTGATCGTGACGACCGGCTCCCAGCACCGCAAGCTGGGCCTGCCGAACGAGGACGCGCTGTCGGGCCGCGGCGTCTCCTGGTGCGCCACCTGCGACGGGTTCTTCTTCAAGGACCAGGACATCGCCGTGGTGGGCGGCGGCGACACCGCCATGGAGGAGGCGACCTTCCTCTCCCGGTTCGCCAAGTCCGTCACCATCGTCCACCGCCGGGACACCCTGCGCGCCTCCAAGGCCATGCAGGAGCGTGCCTTCGCCGACCCGAAGATCAAGTTCGCTTGGGACAGCGAGGTCGCGGCAATCCACGGCGAGCAGAAGCTCACCGGTCTGACGCTCCGCAACACCAAGACCGGCGAGACCTCCGAGCTGCCGGTGACCGGCCTGTTCATCGCCGTGGGCCACGACCCTCGCACGGAGCTGTTCAAGGGCCAGCTGGAGCTCGACGACGAGGGCTACCTCAAGGTGGACGCGCCGTCGACGCGCACCAACCTGACCGGTGTCTTCGGCGCTGGTGACGTCGTGGACCACACCTACCGCCAGGCGATCACGGCCGCCGGTACGGGCTGCTCCGCCGCGCTCGACGCCGAGCGCTTCCTGGCGGCTCTCGCCGATGGTGAGAAGGCCGCCGAGCCGGAGAAGACCGCCGCGGTCTGACCACCAATCCCCACCCACACCCCGCGAAGTGAAGGAGGCCGCCGTGGCCGGCGACCTGAAGAACGTGACCGACGACTCCTTCGAGGAGGACGTCCTCAACAGCGACAAGCCCGTACTGGTGGACTTCTGGGCCGCCTGGTGCGGTCCGTGCCGCCAGATCGCGCCGTCGCTGAAGGCCATCGCCGACGAGCATGGTGACCAGATCACGGTCGTCAAGCTCAACATCGACGAGAACCCCGCCACGGCCGCCAAGTACGGCGTCATGTCCATCCCGACGCTCAACGTCTACCAGGGCGGCGAGGTCGTCAAGACCATCGTCGGAGCCAAGCCGAAGGCCGCCATCGAGCGCGACCTGGAGCCTTTCCTGGGTGACGCGGTCAGCAAGGCCTGACGCCGCTGTTTCACGTGAAACAGCGAACGGCCCATCCCGGTGTGGGGTGGGCCGTTCGGCATTTCCAGGGACTGTCGACTCACAGGGGCCGCAGCACCGGCTCCTTCTGCACCGCCCCGAGGAGGCGGTCGAGTGCCAGCTCGACGTCCTCTTTCCAGGAGAGCGTCGTCCGCAGTTCCAGCCGAAGCCGCGGATACGTGGGATGCGGGCGCACGGTCTTGAAGCCGACGGCCAGCAGATGGTCGGCCGGCAGCACACAGGCCGGCTCCTTCCAGCGGGCGTCACCGAACGCCTCGATGGCCTTGAACCCACGGCGCAGCAGATCCTTCGCCACGGTCTGCACCATCACGCGCCCCAGCCCCTGCCCCTGGTAGCCGGGCGTGATCCAGGCCGTCATCAGCTGGACGGCATCGGGGGACACCGGGCTGGTAGGGAAGGCGGTCGAGCGCGGCACATAGGCGGGCGGGGCGTAGAGGACGAACCCGACCGGCACCTCGTCCACATAGACCACACGGCCGCAGGAGCCCCAGTCCAGCAGCACGGCGGAGATCCAGGCTTCCTTCTCCAGCTCAGGAGTGCCCGCCTTTACCGCGGCTTCTCCGCTGACCGGATCAAGCTCCCAGAAGACGCACGCGCGGCACCGTTTGGGGAGATCCGGAAGGTTGTCCAACGTGAGCGGTACGAGCCGACGCCCCATGAAGGCTGTTCCTCACTTCCTTCGCCTGCCGCTCCAAGAGCGGCGGACAGCGCGCTCCGTTCCCGGAGCAAGCTGCCGATGAACCCGCCGACCGCACCGAGTCCCAGTCCTGCTGTCACCAGTTGGCTGCGGCTCACCTCTCGCATGCCTGGCTCTCCCTCCACGGTGGATCAGGCGGATGCGCATACCAGAACGCATCGTATCGATCGGGTGATGACGCGCATACGGGAAGAGGCCAAAGGGCGGACCGTGTTCCGGTGAACACCGGACCCGATCCGCCCCAAAGCCGTCCCGCAGAACCCTGCACCGATGAGCGCGGAAGGACGTTCCCGCCTCGCCTCAGTGCTCGCCTCAGTCCTCGTCGCTCTCCTGGGAGCGCTCCTGAGCCAGCCCCTTTTCCAGGACTCGACCCTCGTCCGGGGCAAGGGTGCCCAGGATGCGCTCCAGATCCTCCATTGAGGCGAACTCGACGACGATCTTGCCCTTCCGCTGTCCCAGGTCGACCTTCACCCGCGTATCAAAGCGGTCGGAGAGCCGGGAAGCGAGCTCGGAGAGGGCTGGTGAGACACGGGAGCCGGCTCGCGGTCCCTTCGCCTTCGGCGTGCTGCTGGGCTCGGAGCCCATCAGCGTCACGATCTCCTCCACCGCCCGGACCGAGAGCCCCTCGGCCACGATCCGGTACGCCAGCTTCTCCTGCGCCTCGGGGTCCTCGACCGAAAGCAGGGCCCTGGCGTGACCTGCCGACAGCACCCCTGCGGCGACTCGGCGCTGGACAGTCGGTGACAGGCGCAACAGGCGCAGTGTGTTGGAGACCTGCGGACGCGAGCGACCGATGCGATCGGCCAGCTGCTCGTGAGTGCAGTTGAAGTCCCTCAGCAACTGGTCATAGGCCATGGCCTCTTCCACCGGGTTCAACTGCGCCCGGTGGAGGTTCTCCAGCAGGGCGTCCAGCAGGAGCTTCTCGTCCTCGGTCTCACGGACGATCGCCGGAATCCGCTCCAGACCCGCTTCACGGCAGGCCCGCCAGCGACGCTCACCCATGATGAGCTCGTAGCGCTCGGGACCTAGCTGCCGCACGACCACGGGCTGCAGCAGCCCGACCTCCTTGATGGAGGTCACCAGCTCGGCCAGGGCGTCCTCGTCGAACACCTCACGCGGCTGGCGCGGATTGGGCGTGATCGCATCCAGCGGCAGCTCCGCGAAGTGGGCAACGGCCGGCGCCTCCACCTCCTCGACCACCTCTGGCTCCGCGGCCGGAAGACCGGTGTCCACGGGCTCCGGGCTCCGCGGCAGCGTTGCCACCTTCGCAGCTGCCACCCCTCGCTCGGCCGTCAGCGACGGAATCGCTTCTGGGGAAGTGGACCCCGCGCCGATCGACATCGCCGGCCGCTCTTGGGATGCGGGCGGAATCAGCGCAGCGAGCCCGCGCCCCAGCCCCCTACGTCGCTCACTCACTGGATCCCCTCCGACATGCTGTGCTGATTGTTCTGGTTGCCCTGATGGGCATGCTGGGCGTCATAGTGGATACCGACTCCCCGCAAGGCGATCTCGCGGGCCGCTTCGAAGTACGACAGCGCGCCGCTGGAACCGGGGTCGTACGTCAGAACCGTCTGCCCGTAGCTCGGTGCCTCCGAGATACGGACGGACCGCGGAATGCTGGTTCGCAGCACCTCGTCTCCGAAGTGGCTGCGCACCTCCTCGGCCACCTGCGAGGCGAGCCTGGTCCGACCGTCGTACATGGTGAGCAGGATCGTCGACACATGCAGCGCCGGGTTCAGGTGGCCCCGCACCAGGTCGACGTTCTTCAGCAGCTGGCCGAGACCCTCCAGCGCGTAGTACTCGCACTGGATGGGAATGAGCACCTCGGCGCCGGCCACCAGGGCATTGACCGTGAGAAGACCGAGCGACGGCGGGCAGTCGATGAGGATGTAGTCCAGCGGCTGCTCATATGCCTGGATCGCCCGCTGCAGCCGGCTCTCCCGCGCCACCAGCGACACCAGCTCGATCTCCGCACCGGCGAGATCGATGGTGGCAGGGGCGCAAAAAAGACCCTCGACGTCCGGGACGGGCTGGACCACATCGGGGAGTGGCTTGCTGTCGATCAGGACGTCATAGATCGAAGGAACCTCGGCGTGGTGGTCGATGCCGAGGGCCGTGGAGGCGTTGCCCTGCGGGTCGAGGTCGACAACCAGAACGCGGGCACCATGCAGCGCGAGCGAAGCAGCGAGGTTGACCGTCGTGGTCGTCTTTCCCACCCCGCCCTTCTGGTTGGCGACCACCATGATGCGAGTCTGTTCAGGCCGGGGAAGGCCCTCGCCGGCACGGCCCAGAGCCTCCACCGCCAGTTGGGCAGCTCGACCAATGGGGGTGTCGTCCATCGGAGGCGGTGTTTCACGTGAAACATCCTCCTCCGCCGATTCGGTACGGGGACCGGGGACCGGATCGGTCATCGGTCCCGCGATGTTGGCGTTGGACCGCAAGGATTCACTCTCCTCGGCTTCAGGCTCGCGATGAACAGAGCCTGCCATGCTTTCGGGGTCGTGAACCAGCGAGGCCCGTGGTTCTGTGGAGAACTCCACCTCTGTGGACAACTCCGTAGCCCTCGTGGGTGGCTTACGGTCGCGCGGCGAGGCGGCCGCGCGACCGCGGCTGATGATTCCCTGCAGCAGTGAGCGACGTTTCACGTGAAACATTGATGCACTCGCTGCAGAGTCAGGGCGTCACGACACTCCGAAATGCGTACGTATGAGGATCAACCAGGCGTCAATGGCGGCGACGGGAGGACCGAGCGGCCTTGGCCCGCTTGGCCGCGAAGCGCACACCACCGGGACTCTCCCCGACCTCCACCCGCACGACGGTCGACAGGGGGTCGACGATGCCTTCGCCCACATGCAGCACCGAGGTTTCCACAACGCCCAGCTTGCTCAGTGCGGCGCGGGCACCCTGGAGCTCCTCCTCGGCCGTGTCGCCCTTGAGCGCCAGCATCTCTCCATAGGGGCGCAGCAGGGGTACCCCCCAGCCTGCCAGCCGGTCCAGCGGGGCGACGGCCCGCGCGGTGACGACATGGACGGGCGGCAGTTTGCCGAGGACTTCCTCGGCGCGTCCGCGCACCACGGTCACATGGTCCAGGCCCAGCAGCTCCACAACCTCCTGGAGGAAGTTGGTGCGGCGCAGCAGCGGCTCGAGAAGAGTGATCTTCAGGTCCGGGCGCACCAGTGCCAGCGGGATGCCGGGCAGACCGGCGCCGGAGCCGACATCGCAGACAGTGACCCCCTCCGGCACGACCTCGGAGAGCACCGCACAGTTCAGCAGGTGCCGCTCCCACAGCCTCGGCACCTCGCGAGGACCGATCAGACCGCGCTTGACGCCCGCGTCCGCGAGGAGCTCCGCGTACCGGACCGCCTCCGGGAAGAACTCGCCGAAAACCGTCCGCGCTTCTTGAGGCGCATGGGGAAGCTCTTCTGCCTCCGTCACGGGAACCGTCCTTCCGTACCGCATTACCGCACTGGGTGCTGACTACCAGTGATCAGTGACTATCAGGCTGACAAAGATCGGCCCCGCCTGCGAACAGACGGGGCCGACACTACGAGGAGTGGTCAGGCAGGGAGTACGACGACGAAGCGCTGCGGCTCCTCGCCCTCGGACTCGCTGCGCAGACCGGCGGCGGCCACCGCGTCGTGCACGACCTTGCGCTCGAACGGGGTCATCGGCTGCAGCTTCACCGGCTCACCGGTGCTCTTCACCTCGTCGGCGGCCTGGGCGCCCAGCTCGGCGAGCTCGGTCCGCTTCTTGGCCCGGAAGCCTGCGATGTCCAGCATGAGCCGGCTGCGGTCACCGGTCTCCCGGTGAACAGCGAGGCGCGTCAGCTCCTGAAGCGCCTCCAGCACCTCGCCCTCGCGGCCTACCAGCTTCTGCAGGTCACGGCCGCCCGAGTCGCTGATGATCGAGACCGCGGCGCGGTCAGCCTCGACGTCCATGTCGATGTCGCCGTCGAGATCGGCGATGTCGAGCAGACCCTCGAGGTAGTCGGCCGCGATCTCGCCCTCCTGCTCCAGGCGGGTCAGGGTGTCGCCACCCTGGGCGGCGGAGGTGGTGCCTTCCGTCACGGATGGACTCCTTCTTACTTCTTGGACGACGGGTGCTTGGGCCGCTGCTGGCCCTTGCGCTGTCCGGACTTGGCTTGGCGTGCGGAACCGCCGGCGGGCTTGGCCGGCTGCTTCGGATTGGCGTCCTGGGGCTCGTCGGCCTTCTCCAGGGAGGTCTTCGCCGTGGACTGCTGAGCGCCCCCGGTCTGGCTCGCGGCCTGACGCTTCGCCTTGGGCTGGCGCTTGGGCTGCTGGCGCCGGGTCGCGGCCGCGCTCTCCGCCTCGGCGGTGGCGGGGTCGACCCTCTTCACGGAGCCGTCGGCCTGCGGGGTGAACCCGGCCTTGGCGAGGGTGGTGACGAACTTGCGCTCGTTGTCGTTGCGGTCCGGACCCTTGGCCACGATGGCCTGGACGACGACGCGGCGACGGCGGCCACGGACCTCGCCGTGGGAGGTGACGCTCTTCACCAGTCGCTGCAGGTAGTGGTCCTGCGCCTTGCTGCCCGGGGTCGGGTTCTGGTTGATCACGTACATCTGCTGGCCCATGGTCCACACGTTGGTGGTCAGCCAGTAGACGAGGACACCGACCGGGAAGTTGATGCCCATCACGGCGAAGATGACCGGGAAGATGTACATCAGCATCTTCTGCTGCTGCATGTACGGGGTCTTCACCGTCAGGTCGACGTTCTTCTGCATCAGCTGGCGCTGGGTGAAGAACTGCGACAGCGACATCAGGACGATCATGACCGCGGTGACGATGCGGACATCCGTCAGCGAGGCGTTGAGCGCCTCGACCTTGCCCGGGTCGTCCATGAACTTCGCGGCGATCGGCGCGCCGAAGATGTGGGCCTCACGAGCGCTGTTCACGAGGTCCTGGTTGAGGACACCGATCGTGTCACCCGAGGCGATCTTCGACAGCACGTGGTACAGAGCGAAGAAGAACGGCGACTGCGCCAGGATGGGAAGGCACGAGGAGAGCGGGTTGGTGCCCGTCTCCTTGTACAGCTTCATCATCTCTTCGGACTGACGCTGCTTGTCGTTCTTGTAGCGCTCCTGGATCGCCTTCATCTTCGGCTGGAGCGCCTGCATGTTCCGGGTCGACTTGATCTGCTTCACGAAGAGCGGGATCAGGCAGATCCGGATGAGCACCACCAGGGACACGATCGACAGACCCCAGGCCCAGCCCGTGTCGGGTCCGAAAACCGCCCCGTACAGCTTGTGGAACTGGACGATGATCCACGAGACAGGTGTGGTGATGAAGCTGAACAGACTGGCAATCGTGTCCACTAATCAGGCTCCTTGAGCATTGGGCGAGGTCTCTGCGGCCGGGCTCGTCTCAGCGGAGTTCCCGCCCTTGCCGCCACGCAGCGCGTCGCGCAGCATTTCGTGCCAGCGCGGGCGCTTACGAGGGGGAACATGGTCCACGCCACCGGGCGACCACGGGTTGCACCGCAGGATGCGCCAGGCGGTCAGGGCTGTGCCCTTCACCGCGCCGTGCCGGTCGATGGCCGTGAATCCGTAGTGGGAACACGACGGGTAGTACCGGCAGACGGGGCCGAGCAGCGGGCTGATCGTCCACTGGTACAGCTTGATCAGAGCCAGCAGCGGGTACTTCATCGCGCGCCCCCTCCCAGCAACCGCTGAAGGGCGGCGTCCAGGTCTCGGGCCAGCTGTGCATGGTCGGCGTCGCCCGCTCCGGGCAGCGCCCGTACTACCACCAGGCTACCGGGGGGCAGTGAAGGCAGCCGGTCGCGCATCAGGTGGCGAAGTCTGCGCTTCACCTGGTTACGCACGACCGCGCCGCCCACGGCCTTGCTGACGACGAAACCCGCACGGGTCGGGGGAGCGCTCTCCCCCGGCACGTGCGGGTCCGTTGCACCGCTTCTTAGGTGGACGACGAGGAGCGGGCGGCCGGCCCGGCGTCCTCGGCGTACCGCGGTCGCGAAGTCCTCGCGCCGCCTCAGCCGATTCTCGGTAGGCAGCACGTCATGACCTGTTTAAAAGCGATCAGGCGGACAGGTTGGCGCGACCCTTGCTGCGGCGGTTCGCCAGGATGGCGCGGCCGGCGCGGGTACGCATGCGCAGACGGAAACCGTGGGTCTTCGCACGACGACGGTTGTTCGGCTGGAAGGTGCGCTTGCTCACTCGGGGGCTCCAGAAATGATTCGGGTGGTGGCGGGACATCGCCTGGCTGTCACCGTGCGCCCACGAGTAGCTCGCAATACGCCCGAGTGCACCGCTTCACGATCACTGACCGTGATCTTTGCCCATCGGAGGCAGGCGGCAGCAGCCATCGACAACTCGACCTGGTTACGGTACGCGCGGCTACGCCATCCGGTCAAACCGGCGCTGAGCCGTGGTCCACTATGCACAGCCTGTGGACAACAACTTGAACCACGTGAGCCGCCGCGACTACCGTGGCTGAACTCGGATTCCTTTCCTGCCTGTCCTTCCATCCCGTCCCGAGAACCACACATTCGTGGGACCTGTGAGAGAGCGTGCCTTGTGGCTGACGTACCTGCTGATCTTGCCGCAGTGTGGCCACGAGTGCTCGAGCAGCTCCTCGGCGAGGGCCAGCAGGGCATCGAGCCGAAGGACAAGCAGTGGATCGAGCGCTGCCAGCCGCTGGCCCTGGTGGCGGACACGGCGCTGCTCGCCGTCCCCAATGAGTGGGGCAAGCGCGTCCTGGAGGGCCGTCTGGCCCCGCTGATCAGCGACACGCTCAGCCGGGAGTGCGGCCGTCCCATCCGGATCGCGATCACCGTCGACGACTCCGCCGGCGACCCGCCGCCCGCCCCGCCTGCGCCCGGCAGGCAGCAGCCCCGCTACGACGAGCGTCAGCAGGGACAGGGCGAGGCGTACGACAAGCCGTATGACAAGTACGACGGCTACGGGCACCGGCCCATGCCCGACGACGGGCTGCCGACCGTGCGCCCCGCCTACCCCGAGTACCAGCAGCAGCGCCCCGAGCCGGGCTCCTGGCCGCGCACCCAGGAGGACCTGTCCTGGCAGCAGCCGCGCCTCGGCGGCTTCCAGGACCGCGACCCCTATGCGTCGCCCCGTCCTCAGCAGCCGCACCACGACTACCGCGGCCCGCAGGCGTCCGACCCCTCTCCGTACGACCAGTCGCGCGGCGACCGGCGCGACCTGCCGAACGGCCCGGGCCAGCAGCGCCCCGGCGGCGGCGGCGCTGCGGGCGGGGCCGGAGCCGCGGGCGGCCGCCCCGGTGAACCGCACGCGCGACTGAACCCCAAGTACCTGTTCGACACCTTTGTGATCGGGTCGTCCAACCGGTTCGCGCACGCAGCCGCCGTGGCGGTCGCGGAGGCGCCGGCGAAGGCGTACAACCCCCTCTTCATCTACGGGGAGTCGGGGCTCGGCAAGACGCACCTGCTGCACGCGATCGGGCACTACGCGCGCAGCCTCTATCCCGGCACGCGGGTGCGGTACGTGAGCTCGGAGGAGTTCACCAACGAGTTCATCAACTCCATCCGCGACGGCAAGGGCGACACCTTCCGCAAGCGGTACCGCGATGTGGACATCCTGCTCGTCGACGACATCCAGTTCCTGGCGAGCAAGGAGTCGACGCAGGAGGAGTTCTTCCACACCTTCAATACGCTCCACAACGCCAACAAGCAGATCGTGCTGTCCTCGGACCGGCCGCCCAAGCAGCTGATGACCCTGGAGGACCGGCTGCGCAACCGCTTCGAGTGGGGCCTGACCACCGACGTACAGCCGCCGGAGCTGGAGACGCGGATCGCGATCCTCCGCAAGAAGGCGGTGCAGGAGCAGCTCAACGCCCCGCCGGAGGTCCTGGAGTTCATCGCCTCCCGCATCTCGCGCAACATCCGCGAGCTGGAGGGCGCGCTGATCCGGGTGACGGCGTTCGCGAGCCTCAACCGGCAGCCGGTCGACCTGGTGCTGACCGAGGGCGTGCTGAAGGACCTGATCCCGGGCGGTGAGGACGCCGCCCCGGAGATCACCGCCGGCGCCATCATGGCGGCCACCGCCGACTACTTCGGGCTGACGGTGGAGGACCTGTGCGGCTCGTCGCGCAGCCGGGTACTGGTGACGGCCCGGCAGATCGCGATGTACCTGTGCCGGGAGCTGACGGACCTGTCACTGCCGAAGATCGGCGCCCAGTTCGGCGGGCGCGACCATACGACGGTGATGCACGCCGACCGCAAGATCCGAGCGCTCATGGCTGAGCGGCGCTCGATCTACAACCAGGTCACGGAGCTCACGAACCGCATCAAGAACGGCTGACGCCGAGGCGCCGAGGGCGTCCTGGGACATGCTCCCGGGGCGCCCTTCGTCGTTGTCCACACCCTGTGGTGTTCGAATAGTTCGGTCGGTCACCGGGTTCTCCACAGATCTGGGGGCGATCTTCAATCCACAGCCTGGGGACTGGTGAGTTGTCCAGACCGTGTCCACAGGGTGGAGTGCGGAGAGGACATCCTTGCAGGTCATCCGCTTGTGGATTTGTGGCCGACCGCGCTCCACAGGCTGTGGACGCGCACGTCGTCCACAGGCCGTGATCACGGTTGTCCACCGGCGGCCCACAGGCGCCGGTTCATGGTCCACAGCTTCTCCACACCCCTGTCCACTGTTCGGCAACGAAACGCCCGGGCTCACCACGCCGAGTGAAAGCCGTCACACCAAGGTGGTCGGTTGGCCTGTGGGGAAGCTGGGTAAAACTGGGGACGGCGCTGGGGAGAAGTCGGCCCGGGCTGTGCATCGGGTGTGCAGAACTTTCCGGCGTCCACAGAACGGGGTGATTGTCCACCGGTCCCGCCCACAGGCGCGGTGGACAAAAAAGGTGCCGTGACCTGGGTGGATGGCGTTATCCACCGTTTCCACAGGCCCTACTACTACTCCCACTCAGAGTTACCGGGGAATCCGCTTCGAAGCGGGGCCTGTGCACAACTCGGCCCCGGAGCGCCAAGCGCCTCTTGTCGCGACTTGACCCCGAGCCGCACCGACTGTCGGCGGCGTGCGTCAGACTGGTTCCCGCAGTCGAGACAAGAGCCAGCAACAGCAGGAGGCGGTTCCGGTGAAGATCCGGGTGGAGCGCGATGTACTCGCGGAGGCGGTGGCCTGGGTGGCCCGCAGCCTCCCGGCCCGTCCGCCGGCGCCCGTACTCGCGGGCCTTCTGCTGAAGGCCGAGGACGGCGCGCTCAGCTTCTCCAGCTTCGACTACGAGGTCTCCGCGCGGGTCTCGGTCGAGGCCGAGGTGGAGGAGGACGGCACCGTCCTCGTCTCCGGCCGCCTCCTCGCCGACATCTGCCGCGCCCTCCCCAACCGCCCGGTGGAGATTTCCACAGACGGTGTACGGGCGACCGTGGTCTGCGGCTCGTCCCGCTTCACCCTCCACACCATGCCGGTGGAGGAGTACCCGGCGCTGCCGGAGATGCCGACCGCGACGGGCACCGTCCCCGGTGAGGTCTTCGCCTCCGCCGCCGCCCAGGTCGCCATCGCGGCCGGCCGTGACGACACGCTGCCCGTCCTCACCGGCGTACGCATCGAGATCGAGGGCGACACGGTCACGCTGGCGTCGACCGACCGTTACCGCTTCGCGGTCCGTGAGTTCCTGTGGAAGCCGGAGTCCCCGGACGCCTCCGCCGTCGCCCTGGTGCCCGCCAAGACGCTGCTGGACACCGCCAAGGCGCTGACGAGCGGCGACACGGTCACGCTGGCGCTGTCGGGCTCCGGCAAGGGCGAGGGCCTGATCGGCTTCGAGGGCGCGGGGCGGCGCACCACCACCCGCCTGCTCGAAGGCGACCTCCCGAAGTACCGCACGCTGTTCCCCACCGAGTTCAATTCGGTCGCGGTGATCGAGACGGCGCCGTTCGTGGAGGCCGTGAAGCGTGTGGCCCTGGTGGCCGAGCGGAACACGCCGGTCCGGCTGAGCTTCGAGCAGGGTGTGCTCATCCTGGAGGCCGGCTCCAGCGACGACGCACAGGCTGTGGAGCGCGTCGACGCGCACCTGGAGGGCGACGACATCTCGATCGCCTTCAACCCGACGTTCCTGCTGGACGGCCTGAGCGCGATCGACTCCCCGGTCGCCCAGCTGTCCTTCACCACCTCCACCAAGCCCGCGCTGCTGAGCGGCAAGCCGGCCGTGGACGCGGAGGCCGACGAGGCGTACAAGTACCTGATCATGCCGGTGCGGCTGAGCGGCTGAGCCCGACGTGGGGGCGGTGCGCCTGAGTGGCTGATGAAGCGCCTGATGAGCGCCTGACCCCACAGGTGTGCGCCCGTGTCCGGGCGTAGGCTCGGACGCGGGTACGAACTCTCCGCACACAACGATTGAGGAATCTCTGATGGAGCTCGGTCTCGTCGGTCTCGGCAAGATGGGCGGCAACATGCGCGAGCGCATCCGCCGCGCGGGTCACACCGTCATCGGATACGACCGCAACCCTGACCTCGCCGATGTCCACAGCCTCGAGGAGCTTGTGGGCAAGCTCAAGGGCCCGCGCGTCGTCTGGGTCATGGTCCCGGCCGGTGCCGCGACCCAGTCCACGATCGACGAGCTCGGCGAGCTGCTCTCCCCCGGCGACGTCGTCGTCGACGGCGGCAACTGCCGCTGGACGGACGACGAGAAGCACGCGGCCGAGCTGGCCGAGAAGGGCATCGGCTTCGTCGACTGCGGCGTCTCCGGTGGCGTGTGGGGCCTGGAGAACGGCTACGCGCTGATGTACGGCGGCGACGCCGAGAACGTGGCGAAGGTCCAGCCGATCTTCGACGCGCTGAAGCCGGAGGGCGAGTTCGGCTCCGTCCACGCGGGCAAGGTCGGCGCGGGCCACTTCGCGAAGATGGTCCACAACGGCATCGAGTACGCCATGATGCAGGCCTACGCCGAGGGCTGGGAGCTCCTGGAGAAGGTCGACTCCGTCACCGACGTACGCGAGGTCTTCCGCTCCTGGCAGGAGGGCACGGTCATCCGCTCCTGGCTGCTCGACCTGGCGGTCAACGCGCTGGACGAGGACGAGCACCTGGACGGGCTGCGCGGTTACGCACAGGACTCCGGCGAGGGCCGGTGGACCGTGGAGGCCGCCATCGACAACGCGGTCCCGCTGCCGGCGATCACCGCGTCGCTGTTCGCGCGGTTCGCGTCCCGGCAGGACGACTCGCCGCAGATGAAGATGATCGCCGCGCTGCGCAACCAGTTCGGCGGCCACGCGGTCGAGTCCAAGAAGTAGATCCACAGGCTGTGCACCCGGCGGTGCACGGCATGCCGGGGGAAGGTCGGCGCACACCATGCACGTCACGCATCTGTCGCTGGCCGACTTCCGCTCGTACGCCCGGGTCGAGGTCCCTCTCGATCCGGGCGTCAGCGTTTTCGTGGGCGCCAACGGGCAGGGCAAGACCAACCTGGTCGAGGCGGTCGGCTACCTGGCGACGCTCGGCAGCCACCGGGTGTCGTCCGACGCGCCGTTGGTGCGGATGGGCGCCGAGCGGGCGATCATCCGGGCGGCGGTACGGCAGGGCGAGCGGTCTCAGCTGGTCGAGCTGGAGCTCAACCCGGGCCGGGCGAACCGGGCCCGCATCAACAGGTCGTCCCAGGTCAGGCCGCGCGATGTGCTGGGGGTAGTCCGGACGGTGCTGTTCGCGCCGGAGGACCTGGCGCTGGTCAAGGGCGACCCGGGGGAGCGGCGGCGCTTCCTCGATGAGCTGATCACGGCACGCTCCCCGCGGATGGCGGGCGTGCGGTCCGACTACGAGCGGGTGCTGCGGCAGCGCAACACGCTGCTGAAATCGGCGGCCATGGCGCGGCGGCACGGCGGCCGCTCCATGGACCTGTCCACGCTGGACGTGTGGGACCAGCACCTCGCGCGGGCCGGCGCGGAGCTGCTGGCGCAGCGCCTCGACCTGGTCGCGACGCTGCAGCCGCTGGCGGACAAGGCGTACGAGCAGCTGGCGCCGGGCGGCGGGCCGGTGGCGCTGGAGTACAAGGGCGCCGTGTCCGGGGCGCACGGGCGCGAGGCCCTGTACGAGGGGCTGCTCGCCGCGCTGGCGGAGGTGCGCAAGCAGGAGATCGAGCGGGGCGTCACGCTGGTCGGCCCGCACCGCGACGACCTGGTGCTCAAGCTGGGCGAGCTGCCCGCGAAGGGGTACGCCAGCCATGGCGAGTCCTGGTCGTACGCCCTTTCACTGCGGCTGGCCTCGTACGACCTGCTGCGGGGCGAGGGCAACGAGCCGGTGCTCGTGCTCGACGACGTCTTCGCGGAGCTGGACGCGCGGCGCCGCGAGCGGCTGGCGGAGCTGGTGGCGCCGGGCGAGCAGGTCCTGGTGACGGCGGCGGTCGACGACGACGTGCCGGCGGTGCTGGCGGGGGCGCGGTACGAGGTGTCGGAGGGGTCGGTGGAGCGGCTGTGACGGACGCTGGTGCACCGGGGCCGGCGGTTCCCGAACCGGCGGTTCCTGAACCGTCCGGTGTCGACCTGGCGCGGGTCGCCCTGCGCGCCGCCAAGGAGCAGGCCAAGGCGCGAGGCGCGGCGGCGCAGCAGAAGAAGCAGGCCCGGCGGGGCGGCGGGCTGCGGTCCGGCGCCCGCGCGGACGGGCGCGATCCGCTGCCGCTGGGCGCCGCGATCAACCGGCTGATCACCGAGCGCGGGTGGGAGACCCCGGCGGCGGTCGGCGGCGTGATGGGGCGGTGGCCGCAGATCGTGGGCGAGGACCTGGCGAAGCACTGCGTACCGCTGCGGTACGACGAGGACCCGGAGGAACGGGTGCTCACGGTGCAGTGCGACTCCACCGCGTGGGCCACGCAGCTGCGGCTGCTGGCGCCGCGGCTGGTGGCCCGGCTGAACGAGGACCTGGGTCAGGGCACGGTCCGGGTCATCAAGGTGCTGGGCCCAGGCGGACCCCGGCGCGGCTACGGCGGCCCACTGCGGGCGCCGGGCAGCACGGGGCCGGGCGACACGTACGGCTGACGGTTGCGGTTGCGGTTGCGGGCCGCCGGGGCTCCGCCCCGGGGCCCGGCGCCGGTAGGCAGGACGGTGCGCGTCGGCTGCGCGGTGCGTAGGCGCGTCGGTGTCCCGGTCGGCGCGGGCCGTTCCGGAAACCGGGGTGCTGTGCCCCGGGCCCCCGCGCCGCGATGCGCCGGCCTCCCGGCGCACAGGCGGATCGGGGCCTGCGCGCCTGGGCCCTCGCCGTTGGCGGTCCGGTCGGTGCGGGCCGGTTCGTGGGGACCCCCCACTTCCCGAAACCGGGAGCTGTGCCCCCGGGCCCCCGGCGCTGCCGCGCGGTGACGCCCCGCTGCGCGGCGGGGTGGGGTACGAAGCCGGGGGCGAACCCCCGGGGCCCCGCGTGCGTCGGCGTGCAGGCCGGTGCGTCGGCCGAGCGGGCCATCGACGGAGCTCGACCCCGGACCCCTGCGGGCCCCGCGTGGTGTGGGCGGGCGCTGGAATCGGAGCTGCGCGCCGTACCCCTGCGGGGCCCGCACGGTGCGGGCGGGCTGGAATCGGAGCTGCGCGCCGGACCCCTGCGGGCCCGCGCATGGTGCGGGCGGGCTGGAACTCGGGCTGCGCCCCGTACTCCTGCGGGCCCGCGCATGGTGCGGGCGGCTGCAACCGGCGCTGGGCCCCGACCCTGCGGGACCCCGCATCGGCGGGCGCTGGAACCGGGGCCGGGCCCCGGACTTCACGTGCTGGGTGAGCCGTTGGGCCGGGGCGCGGGCGGGCGGTGGCCGAACCGGTCCCCCGCCCCCCGCCCGGCGCGGTCGGCCCCCCGCCGCGGCGGTCCCGCGACGCGGTCGGAGCGTCGCCCGTACCGCGGGGCTCTCCGGGGGCCGCCCGCCCCGAGGGGGTGGCCGCGGGGCCCCTGCGGCGGGCGCCGAGCCGGGGGTGGGAGTGAGGTGGTCGTCACCGTTGCTGGAGGTTGACAGGCCGAAGCGCTGAGTGGCGGTGTGAGGCTCCTGTAGCCCCGTCCCGGATATGGGGAGTCGGCAGGCGCCGGTTCAGGGCGGCACATGCGGACTCAGGCACCGGCAAGCCCCCATTAATGTCAGTGCTACCGGTAGACTGGTAGGTAATCCCGCCCACTGCGGAACATGTCGAACGACGCAGCCGCTCCCGCATGCCCGGAGAGACGGCTTGTGCTGTGCCAGAAAGGGCGCTTCGTGGCCGATTCCGGCAACCCCAACGAGAACATTCCGTCCACTGCTGCCGGCGAGAACGGCGAGGTCACCTCGTCGTACGACGCCAGCGCGATCACCGTCCTCGAGGGTCTGGACGCGGTCCGCAAGCGGCCCGGCATGTACATCGGCTCGACCGGTGAGCGTGGACTCCACCACCTGGTGCAAGAGGTCGTCGACAACTCCGTCGACGAGGCCATGGCCGGGCACGCGGACACCATCGACGTGACCATCCTCGCGGACGGTGGCGTCAAGGTCGTGGACAACGGGCGAGGCATCCCCGTGGACCTCCACCCCGTCGAGAAGAAGCCGGCCGTCGAGGTCGTGCTCACCGTCCTGCACGCCGGCGGCAAGTTCGGCGGCGGCGGCTACTCCGTCTCCGGCGGTCTGCACGGCGTCGGTGTGTCCGTCGTCAACGCGCTGTCCACCAAGCTGTCGGTCGAGATCAATCGCGACGGGTACCGCTGGACTCAGGAGTACAAGCAGGGCGTGCCCACCGCCCCGCTCGCCAAGCACGAGGCCGTCGAGACGTCCGGTACGGCGGTGACGTTCTGGGCGGACCCGGACGTCTTCGAGACGACCGAGTACTCCTTCGAGACGCTCTCGCGCCGCTTCCAGGAGATGGCCTTCCTCAACAAGGGCCTGAGGATCTCGCTGACCGACGAGCGCGAGTCGGCCAAGGCGACCATGAACGCCGACGACCCCGACGCCGCGGAGACGGCCGAGGAGGCGCCGGCGCGGACCGTGTCGTACCACTACGAAGGCGGCATCGTCGACTTCGTCAAGTACCTCAACTCGCGCAAGGGCGAGCTCATCCACCCCACGGTCATCTCGGTCGACGCCGAGGACAAGGAGCGGATGCTCTCGGTCGAGATCGCGATGCAGTGGAACTCGCAGTACACGGAGGGCGTGTACTCGTTCGCGAACACGATCCACACCCACGAGGGCGGTACGCACGAAGAGGGCTTCCGCGCCGCGCTGACGGGCCTGGTCAACCGGTACGCGCGCGACAAGAAGCTGCTGCGCGAGAAGGACGACAACCTCACGGGTGAGGACATCCGCGAGGGTCTGACGGCGATCATCTCCATCAAGCTCGGCGAGCCCCAGTTCGAGGGCCAGACCAAGACCAAGCTGGGCAACACGGAGGCCAAGACCTTCGTCCAGAAGGTCGTGCACGAGCACCTCAACGACTGGTTCGACCGCAACCCCAACGAGGCCGCGGACATCGTCCGCAAGGCGATCCAGGCCGCCACGGCCCGCGTAGCCGCCCGTAAGGCGCGCGACCTGACCCGCCGCAAGGGGCTGCTGGAGTCGGCTTCCCTGCCGGGCAAGCTGTCCGACTGCCAGTCGAACGACCCGTCCAAGTGCGAGATCTTCATCGTCGAGGGTGACTCGGCCGGTGGCTCCGCCAAGTCCGGCCGTAACCCCGAGTTCCAGGCCATCCTGCCCATCCGCGGCAAGATCCTGAACGTCGAGAAGGCGCGGATCGACAAGATCCTCCAGAACACCGAGGTCCAGGCGCTGATCTCCGCCTTCGGCACCGGTGTGCACGAGGACTTCGACATCGAGAAGCTCCGCTACCACAAGATCATCCTGATGGCGGACGCCGACGTCGACGGCCAGCACATCAACACCCTGCTGCTGACCTTCCTCTTCCGCTTCATGCGGCCACTGGTCGAGGCCGGGCACGTCTACCTGTCCCGCCCGCCGCTGTACAAGATCAAGTGGGGCCGGGACGACTTCGAGTACGCGTACTCGGACCGCGAGCGCGACGCGCTCGTCGAGCTCGGCAAGCAGAACGGCAAGCGCATCCGCGAGGACTCGATCCAGCGCTTCAAGGGTCTGGGCGAGATGAACGCCGAGGAGCTGCGCATCACCACCATGGACCAGGACCACCGGGTGCTCGGCCAGGTCACGCTGGACGACGCGGCCCAGGCCGACGACCTGTTCTCGGTGCTGATGGGTGAGGACGTGGAGGCACGGCGCTCGTTCATCCAGCGCAACGCCAAGGACGTCCGCTTCCTCGACATCTGAGTCGGTCTCAGCTGACCGTACGAAAGGACTGAAGACCAGCAATGGCCGACGAGAACACCCCTGACACTCCTGACACTCCCGGCACCCCCGTCGCCGTGACGCCGGAGGAGGAGCCCGCCGTCCCCGGTGTGGGCCTCCGTGTCGAGCCCGTCGGGCTCGAGACCGAGATGCAGCGCTCGTACCTCGACTACGCGATGTCCGTCATCGTGTCGCGTGCGCTGCCCGACGTACGGGACGGCCTCAAGCCCGTCCACCGCCGCGTGCTGTACGCGATGTACGACGGCGGCTACCGGCCCGAGAAGGGCTTCTACAAGTGCGCCCGCGTCGTCGGCGACGTCATGGGTACGTACCACCCGCACGGCGACTCCTCCATCTACGACGCCCTGGTGCGCCTGGCCCAGCCGTGGTCGATGCGCATGCCGCTGGTGGACTCCAACGGCAACTTCGGTTCCCCGGGCAACGACCCGGCCGCCGCCATGCGGTACACCGAGTGCAAGATGGCGCCGCTGTCGATGGAGATGCTCCGGGACATCGACGAGGAGACCGTCGACTTCACGGACAACTACGACGGCCGCAACCAGGAGCCGACGGTCCTGCCGGCGCGCTTCCCGAACCTGCTGGTCAACGGCAGTGCCGGTATCGCGGTCGGTATGGCGACCAACATCCCGCCGCACAACCTGCGCGAGGTCGCGGCCGGTGCCCAGTGGGCGCTGGAGCACCCCGAGGCCACCCACGAGGAGCTCCTGGACGCGCTGATCGAGCGCATCAAGGGCCCCGACTTCCCGACCGGCGCCCTCGTCGTCGGCCGCAAGGGCATCGAGGAGGCGTACCGCACGGGCCGTGGCTCCATCACGATGCGCGCGGTCGTCGAAGTCGAGGAGATCCAGAACCGCCAGTGCCTGGTGGTCACGGAGCTGCCCTACCAGGTCAACCCGGACAACCTGGCCCAGAAGATCGCCGACCTGGTGAAGGACGGCAAGATCGGCGGCATCGCCGACGTCCGCGACGAGACGTCCTCCCGCACGGGCCAGCGGCTCGTGATCGTCCTCAAGCGGGACGCGGTCGCCAAGGTCGTCCTCAACAACCTCTACAAGCACACCGACCTCCAGACGAACTTCGGCGCCAACATGCTGGCGCTCGTCGACGGCGTGCCGCGCACGCTGTCGCTGGACGCGTTCATCCGCCACTGGGTGACGCACCAGATCGAGGTCATCGTCCGGCGTACGAAGTTCCGCCTGCGCAAGGCGGAGGAGCGGGCGCACATCCTGCGCGGTCTGCTCAAGGCGCTGGACGCGATCGACGAGGTCATCGCGCTGATCCGGCGCAGCGACACCGTCGAGGTCGCGCGCGAGGGCCTGATGGGCCTGCTCCAGATCGACGAGATCCAGGCCAACGCCATCCTCGAGATGCAGCTGCGCCGCCTCGCCGCCCTGGAGCGCCAGAAGATCGTCGCCGAGCACGACGAGCTCCAGGCCAAGATCAACGAGTACAACCAGATCCTGGCCTCCGAGTCCCGCCAGCGCCAGATCGTCAGCGAGGAGCTGGCCGCGCTCGTCGAGAAGTTCGGCGACGACCGCCGCTCCAAGCTGATCCCCTTCGACGGCGACATGTCCATGGAGGACCTGATCGCCGAGGAGGACATCGTCGTCACGATCACGCGTGGCGGCTATGTGAAGCGTACGAAGACCGTCGACTACCGCTCGCAGAAGCGCGGCGGCAAGGGCGTGCGCGGGACGAAGCTGAAGGAAGACGACATCGTCGACCACTTCTTCGTCTCGACCACGCACCACTGGCTGCTGTTCTTCACCAACAAGGGCCGGGTCTACCGGGCCAAGGCGTACGAGCTCCCGGACGCCGGCCGGGACGCGCGCGGGCAGCACGTCGCCAACCTGCTGGCCTTCCAGCCGGACGAGAAGATCGCCGAGATCCTCGCGATCCGCGACTACGACGCGGCGCCCTACCTGGTGCTCGCCACCAAGGCCGGCCTGGTGAAGAAGACGTCCCTGAAGGACTACGACTCGCCTCGCTCGGGCGGTGTCATCGCCATCAACCTCCGCGAGAAGGAGGACGGCAGCGACGACGAGCTGATCGGCGCGGAGCTGGTGTCGGCGGCGGACGATCTGCTGCTCATCAGCAAGAAGGCGCAGTCGATCAGGTTCACCGCGACGGACGAAGCGCTGCGCCCGATGGGCCGCGCCACCTCCGGCGTCAAGGGCATGAGCTTCCGTGAGGGAGACGAGCTGCTCTCGATGAATGTGGTCCGGCCGGGTACGTTCGTGTTCACCGCGACGGACGGCGGGTACGCGAAGCGCACCGCCGTCGACGAGTACCGCGTCCAGGGTCGTGGCGGCCTCGGCATCAAGGCTGCCAAGATCGTGGAGGACCGCGGCTCGCTCGTCGGCGCGCTGGTGGTCGAGGAGACGGACGAGATCCTCGCCATCACGCTGTCCGGTGGTGTGATTCGTACGCGAGTCAACGAAGTCAGGGAGACGGGCCGTGACACCATGGGCGTCCAACTGATCAATCTGGGCAAGCGCGATGCCGTCGTCGGTATCGCTCGTAACGCCGAGGCCGGTCGCGAGGCCGAAGAGGTCGAAGGGGCCGATGGGATCGACGGGCCCGAGGACTTCGACGGGACCGCCGGGACCGCAGAGGTCGTGGACACCGAGGCTGCCGCAGAGAGCGGCGTTGCGGCCGAGGCAGTCGAGGGCATGGAGCCCTCGGCCGGGGAGCACGAGGAGTAAAGCGTGAGTAAGGCCACGGGCGCCGGATCGGCCGCTTCCGGAACGAACGGTGCCCGTGGCCCTGCCACGGACTCCCAGGGGGTTACGGTGACGACGTACGACGACGGCCCACTGCCCGCCGAGCGGCCCGCCGCCGGGCAGCAGGCGGCGCAGCCCTACCACCCGCCGCAGGCGTACGCCACGCAGGGCGGCGGCAGCGCCGGCACCACGGGCACGGTGCGCCGACCGCGTACGGGGGCCAAGACGACGCCCCGTACGCGCAAGGCACGACTGCGGGTGGCCAAGGCCGACCCGTGGTCGGTGATGAAGGTCAGCTTCCTGCTCTCCATCGCGCTGGGCATCTGCACGGTGGTGGCGGCGGCGGTGCTGTGGATGGTCATGGACGCGATGGGCGTCTTCTCGACCGTCGGCGGCACGATCAGCGAGGCCACCGGCTCCAACGAGCACAATGGCTTCGATCTCCAATCGTTCCTGTCGCTGCCGCGCGTGCTGGTCTTCACCTCGGTGATCGCCGTCATCGACGTCGTCCTGGCGACCGCGTTGGCGACGCTGGGTGCCTTCATCTACAACCTGTCCGCCGGCTTCGTGGGCGGCGTGGAGCTCACGCTCGCCGAGGACGAATAGCGGATTTGGGAAGACGCCGCTCCGTGCGCTAATCTTCAGAGGTCAGCGCGCAGCGCGGAGGGGCTATAGCTCAGTTGGTTAGAGCGCATCCCTGATAAGGATGAGGCCACAGGTTCAAATCCTGTTAGCCCCACAGTGACGATCGGCCCGGCCGGAGAATCTCTCCGCCCGGGCCGATCGCTTTGTGCCCGGAGTCCGTTGGCGGGAGTCCATTGGGCGGGACGTAGGTCACCGATCGGTATCGGTCGGTGTGTATAGTCGGGCGCCAGAAGGTCTCCTACGTCAAGGAAAGACGAGGTCGCGCGGTGAAGAAGCTCCTCCTGGTCGCACTGGCCGCCATCGGCGGGCTCCTCGTGTACCGCCAGATCCAGGCGGATCGCGCCGAGCAGGATCTGTGGACGGAGGCGACCGACTCCGTGCCCGCAGGTTCGGGTGTGTGAGACGCACGCAAGCAGTCCGCGTATGGGCCCTGGTCGCTGGAGAAGCGGCCGGGGCCCATTGCTTTTCGGCGCTTTTCGGCGGCCCTTTCGCGCTGTTGCCGTACCGTGACACAGCGTCCCTTGAGTTCACCTACGCAAATCACTAGCTTGCGAGAGCAAAGTTGAATGATCGCGGTCAGGGGGATCCGCGTGGGAAGAGCGTGGTGGGGGGCGGGCGTACTGCTGGGCCTCCTTGCGGGAACGCTGCCGGCCGCCGGTGCGGCGGGCGCGGCCGTAAGGGAGCCGGAGCCGGTGGACGGGCGGGGCGGCGCGCTGGTGATGGTGCTCGACTCGTCCGGGTCCATGGCGGACGGCGACGGAGTCGGGCGCACCCGGATGGAGGCCGCGCGGGAGGCCGTCGGGACCGTGGTGGACGGCCTGCCGGACGGCTGTCCGGCCGGGCTGCGGCTGTATGGGGCGGACCGGCCCAGGGGCTGCACGGACACCCGGCTCGTCCAGCCCGTGCGGGCGCTGGACCGGGCGGGGCTCAAGCGAGCCGTGGCGGCCGTGCGGCCCGAGGGGGACACGCCCATCGGGCTGTCGTTGCGCAAGGCGGCGGAGGACCTGCCCAGGGTGGCGGACGGGAAGAGCGGGGCACGGACGATCCTGCTGATCTCCGACGGCGAGGACAACTGCGGCGACCCGGAGCCGTGCGGGCGAGGTGGCACGGCGGCTCGCCAAGGACGGCGTCGGGCTGCGGGTCGACACCGTCGGCTTCCAGGTCCGGGGCGCGGCGCGGGAGCAGCTGGAGTGCATCGCCGAGGCGGGCAACGGCCGCTACTACGACGCCCCCGACGCGAAGGCGCTCGCCCGCCAGCTCCAGCGGGCCTCGCAGTTCTCGGCGGACGGCTACCGACTGCGGGGCGAGCGGGTGACGGTCACGCCGGTCACCCACGGCGCTCCCACCCTCGTACCGGGGCAGTACCTGGACACCATCGGGCCCGGGGAGAAGCGGCACTACGCGGTGGACCTGGACGCGGCTTCCGCTGCGCGCGAGGGGGCGTCGTTCTGCGCGTGGCCCTGCTGGGCGGCGAGGTGGCGGGTCCGCAGCACGGCGCGCCCGCCATCGCCGGGGGCGGCAAGGACAAGCGGGACGATTCGGCCGGGCGCGCAGACAGCGGCGGGACGGGCGGGGCAGGATGGACCGGCACCGCGGTTGCCCCGGCGGTGGGCGGCGCGGTGGTGCTGATCGCGGGAGCCGCGTTCGTACGGGTGCGGCGCAGGGCGGCGACGAAGAGGACGAGGGGAAGCGCGTGATGAGGCGGAGGGGCGGCACGGCCGACGGCCGGGCGGTGTCGGCGGTGTCGGCGCTGTCGGCGGCGTCGGCGGTACTCGCGGCGGTGTGCGTGACGGCGGTGCTGCCGGGCCAGGCAGGGGCGGCTCAGCCGGCCGCCGGCCGGGCGGAGGCGGCGGCGGGCGCGTCCGGTGGGTACGTCTTCGCCGACGGCATCCAGCAGATCCGCGGGGCGGCGACCACCAGTGAATCGCCCCGGCTCGACGCGGGCGGGACGTACAGGGACGCCATCAAGGGCGGTGCCAAGCTCATCTACCGCCTGGACCTGGACGCGAAGACCAACGCGTACGTCTCCGCCGTCGCCGTACCGAAACCCGGCAGCAAGGTCGGCAGTTCGGACAGCCTGAAGGTGGCCCTCCAGGACCGGAACGGCTTCGACTGCAGCGCGAACGAGACCCGTTTCGGTGCGGCCGAGTTTCCCCGCCCGGTCGCGGCCTATGCGCACCGGACGATGAACAGGGACAGGTCCTCCTGCCAGGAGGCCGGTCGGTACTACGTCGTCATCGAGCGCGGCAGCAGAGCCACCTCCACTCCCGAGGCGTGGGACCTGGAGATCCGCCACCAACTGGAGCCCAGGCTGAAGACGGAGGGCCCGACGGCGGCCCCCGAGAACTGGCCCAGCGCCTCGCCCCCGGCCGCGGCCGGCGAACCGCGGGAGCGGGCCGGAGGCGCGAGCTTCCACGACGCGACCGGCCTGTCCGAGGGCGAGTGGACGGACCGCATCGAGCCGGGCCAGTCCCTCTTCTACCGGGTGCCGGTGAACTGGGGCCAGCAGCTCTTCGCCGGCGCCGACCTCGGCAACACCTCCGGCCGAGGGTTCGTGGGCAGCGCGCTCGCCGTGACGCTCTACAACCCGATGCAGGGCGTGGTCAGCAGTTCCGACTCGGTGACCTACGACGGCAAGCAGAAGTCCGCCGACCTCGACCCGATGCCGCCGGTGAAGTACGAGAACCGCTTCGACTCCGGCTCCTCGTTCGTGAACACCAGGTTCGCGGGCTGGTACTACCTGCGGGTCAGCCTGAGCCCGAAGGTCGGGGAGGAGTTCGGGAAGAAGCCGTACGGTCTGACGCTGCGGGTCAGCCTGGAGGGCACGCCCCAGGCGGCTCCGGCCTACGACGGGCCGGCCGGCATCTTCGCCGTCACGGAGGCGGACGAGGACGCGGCGGCGAACGGCCAGAGCGGGCCGGAGGCGGCGAAGAGCGGCACGATGAAGCTGGTCGGCGCGGCCAGTATCGGGGCTGGCGCCGTGCTCGTGCTCGGGCTGGGCGCGTGGACGCTGCTGGCGCGGCGGCGCGCGGCCCGGTCGGCGGTGGCGGCGCCCGACGAGGGTCCGACACAGTACGGGCCGCCCACCGCCTGGTGAGCGGGCGGGGCGACGGGGCCGGGTCCGGCCGGGTCCGGCCTGGTCCGGCCTCGTGCGGCCTGGTCCGGCCTCGTGCGGTCGGGGCTCGGCCGCGGCTCGGCCGGGCTCAGGCCTGGGTGAGTGCCCAGATCCCGACCGCGAAACAAACCAGGGCCACGATCAGCACCGGGACCGTCACCTTCGGGGGCGGTCCCGGCCGCTTCTGCACGGGCGGCCGGCCCTGGACGGGAACCTGCGGGGCGTGACCGGTGTATTGACGAGTAGAGGCGGACACGTAAGGCACCGCGGCGGCGTGATGGGGGGAGGCAGTGTGCGCGTGGACAGCAGCGGTGGCGGGTGTGCTCATGGGGACGTTCGTGGGGATGGGTGCGGGCGCCGGGGGCGGGGCGGCCGCGGCGGGCCGCGGTGGTGGCGTCGGCTGCGGCAGGGGCGGGGGCTGCCGCGGCGGCGGGGCCAGGTGGAAGCTTCCCGTCTCCGACGGGGCCGGCGGCTGCAGGTCCGTTACGGATGGCTGGACGGCGGGTTGGGCGGGCGCGGCGGACGGCGCCACCGGGCCCTCGGGGCCGAAGCCGGCCGGGAGCGGCCCGATCTGGTCGAAGACCTCGACCGGCTCCTCGTCGGCCGCCGGGGCGGGCAGCATCTCGATCGCCGACGTCAGCGCCTTGCGCGCGCCCGTGGCCGTACGGAACCGCGCCTGCGGATCGGGCTGGAGCAGGCCCGCGAGGACCTGCCACAGCGGCTCCGGAATGCCCACCGGGGCACTGGGCGTGCCGTACGCCGCGAAGTGCTCGATCAGGGCCTGCGAGTCGGGCTTCTGACCCTGCAGCAGATAGAGCGCGACCAGGCCGACCGCGAACAGGTCGGCCGGGAAGTCCGGCTCCGCTCCCATCATTTGCTCGGGCGCGAAGTAACCGGGCGTACCCACCACATAGTTGGTCTCGGTCAGCCGGGGCTCACCCTTGCGCATGGAGATGCCGAAGTCGGACAGCCGCAGATGCGGCCGGCCGGTCCCGGTCGCCTCCAACAGGATGTTGGCCGGCTTGATGTCGCGGTGCACGACCCCCTCCGCGTGCACCGCGGCCAGTCCGGACAACAGCTGGTCGAGCAGGGTGCAGATGAACCGGGGCGGCAGCGGGCCGTAGTCGCCGATGACGTGCGCCAGCGACCCGCCGGCCACCAGGTCCATGGTGAACAGCACCTTGTCGTCGTCGGCCGCCCAGCTGGCCGGGGCGAGGACATGCGGGTGGTCGATCCTCAGCGCCTGCTCGCGCACGAAGCGCAGCAGGGTGTGCGCGTCGCTCTGCTGCAGGACCTTGGCCGCCACATAGCGGCGCCGGCGGTGGTCCCAGGCTCGCCACACGGCGCCGACACCACCACGTCCGATCGGGTCGATCAGCTCGTACCGACCAGCGAAGACCTCACCCATTGCGCTGCGCCCGCTCCCAGTTCCCTGTTCCGGCGTCGTTCCGGCGTCCTGCTTCGATCAGCTCTGGTGCGACTCGTAGTGGGCGACCGCGTCAGCGGTGCGCCCGGCGCCGTACACCCGGAGGAACTCTGCCAGTTCGGGGTGGGTGGGGGCGAGGGAGTCGGCCGCATCGATGATGTCACCGGCGGCCGCGACCGATCGCAGCAGCGACTGGATCTCGCGCACCACGCGGCGGACGGTCGGCGCGCCGGAGCTGGCCGTCGTCTGGCTGGTACCGGTGAGGACCGAGCCGCCCTGGGACTTCTTGATCTCGTCCATCCGGTCGCTGGCCTCCACCGCGCTGACGCTGCCGTCGGCGACCTGCCCGGCCAGCTCCTGAAGGGCCTGGACGCGCTGGACCACGGCCGGGTTCCCGATCTTGGCCCGCTGGCCGCTCATCAGCTGGGACAGCATCGGAGCAGACAGCCCGAGCACCGCGGCGAGACGGGCCTGGTTCAGGCCCAGATCGTCGATGAGCCTACGGAAGAGCGCCCCCAACGGCTCCCCGTACCAACTGCGCTGAAGCTCTCTGGCTCTCGCGGTCGCTTCCTGCTGTGCTGCATCCATTGCGTCTCCCCATCGCTTCGGTTCGCTGCTGCGAACCTCGTCCAGCATCTTACGGAGAGTGGTCGTCGACCGGGAGTCCCAAACCTTTTGCGAGGCACCCCCCGGCACCCGGTACTCTGGTCTGCGACACCCGCCGCTCGGCGGCAGTCCCGGGGCCTTAGCTCAGTTGGTAGAGCGCTGTCTTTGCATGGCAGATGTCAGGGGTTCGACTCCCCTAGGCTCCACTTCTTCAGAGCCTCCTTGACCGGCGGAAACGCGGGTCAAGGAGGCTCTTTGTGTTCATGACGTCACCATGGTGCCGCTCATGGCATCCATCTGGAAGCGGGAGAAAAGCGACGGCTCGGTGAGCTGCACCGTGCTGTTCAGGGCCGGCGGGTCGAGGGCCGCTGAGGCAGGAATCCGAGGTCTTCGACGATGAGAAGGCTGCAGAGCGCTTCCGTGACCTGGTGAAGGGATCCGCGGGGGAAGCCCCGCCCCAAGGGCCGAGCCATATGTCACCCGGCAGGTTCGATACGGAGGACGGCGGCGTTGGCGCGGATCTCGATGACCTCCAGGCTCATGGCGTCGTTGATGGTCGCGACTGTTCCCAGGCCGCAGCTCAGCCCGACGCCGCCGCCCCCCTCCGACGACACACCGCCGCCACCGGCGCAACCCGAAACGCTGTAGCCCGACCCCGTGAGTGGCGCGGCCATCTCGACCGCGTCGCCGGTGATCGCAGTCACTTTGATGGGCCCGAGGCCATACCTTCCCGGCACTGTCACGACGTCCCCCACGGCGACCTTGATCTCGCACGTCCCGTCAGCGCACGGCCCGGTCGGCGAGGGCGACGGCGTGGGAGTCGGCGTGGGGTTGGATGCCGGTGCCGCGGAGCCGGACCCGCTGGGCCGGCCCTCGGCGGGGGGCCCGTCCGAAGAATCCGAGGAACATGACGGGAGAGCGGCGAACACGAGGGCGACAACGGCGGTGGATAACGCTCGGCGCATCATGACTGCCATGGAACCCCGCCCAACCGGTTGTGTCCAGGGAAGTAGCGCGTGTTGACACATCAGCACCGGCGTACGTCCGAGGCTGACGGGCTCCACACTCCAGGACCCCTGACCTGCGGAAACGCCGGACAGGGGGTTTTCTTCGCCGCCGTGGACCGCCGCGGAGGCGCCCGTGTGGCTCAGTGCCGCGGTGGCGGACCGCTGCTGTGGCGGACGATCAGCTCGACGGGGACGACGGGGTCGATCCGGGGCTCGGCCGGGCCGTCGATGCGGCCCAGGAGGAGCCGGAGGGAGCGGGTGCCGATCTCGGTGAAGTCGGTGCGTACGGTGGTCAGCGGGGGCAGCAGATGGGCGGCCTCGGGGATGTCGTCGTAGCCCACGACGCTGACGTCGCCGGGTACGGACCGTCCGGCTTCGTGGAGGGCGTGCAGCAGGCCGAGTGCCATCTGGTCGTTGGAGGCGAAGACCGCGGTGACGTCCGGGCGCAGCGCCAGGCGGCGGCCCAGGTCGTAGCCGGAGTCGGCGCTCCAGTCGCCGACGAGGGGGTCGGGGACCTCGGCGCCGGCCGCGGCGAGGGTGTCGCGCCAGCTCGCCAGCCGCCGGTCGGCGGAGGTCCAGCCCGTGGGCCCCGCGATGTGCCAGACGGTGTGGTGGCCGAGGCGCAGCAGGTGCTCGGTGGCTTCGCGCGCTCCGGTGCGGGAGTCGGCGGTGACCAGAGGGGTGCCGTCCTCGAGGTCGCTCTCCAGGACGACCAGGGGGGTGTCGAGGCGGGCGTCCGCCAGCGCTCTGCCCACCCAGAGCTGCGGGGCGATGGCGATCACGCCCTCCGCGCCCTCGGCGGACAGCCGGTCGACCGCGCGTGCGACCGTGTCGTGGTCGGCCGTGCCGTGGTCGGCCGTGTCGATGGCGATGGAGCTGACCAGGTATCCGGCGTCCTGGGCCGCGGTGTTGATCGCGGTCAGGATCGACGCGGGCCCGTAGCGCGCCGCGTCGAAGGAGATGACGCCGAGCATCCGGGTCTTGCCGCTGGCCAGCGAACGCGCGCTGCGGCTGGGGCGGTAGCCGAGCGACCGCATGGCCTGCAGGACCGCCTCGCGGGTCGTGGGGCGGACGGACGGATGGTCGTTGAGCACCCGCGACACGGTCTGCTTGGAGACGCCGGCCAGCCGGGCCACGTCGTCCATCACGGGGCGTGATCCCGCGAAGTTCCGTCTGCTGCGCCACTTCGGAGCGGGGCCGTCGGCGGCGCTTGGGGTCATGGCGGCTGTCCTCGACGTCGTTTCGGCGGTCCTGCCCGCCCCGGCACGTCCACAGCATAGGCCGGGCGCTCCGGGGCGGATCCTCGGGCGGAGCGGTCAGACCGCCTGCGTCGTCCAGGAGCGGACGGTGACCCATTCGGCGTACGGGACGGAGGGCGCCGCCGTGGCCTCGCCCGCCGGCGCGGGGACGTACACCGGGGCGCCGACGGCCCGTGGCAGCACCCGGAGGCGCAGGCCGTGGGCGCGCAGGGCGTCGGTGGGGAGCCGGTCGAGGCCGATGTCCCAGACGCGCCCCGAGAAGAACTGGTCGGCGACGAGCGTGTCCCCCACGTACGCCCGTGCCACGTCGCCGGTCCACCGGATGCGCAGGAGGGTCCCCGCCGGCTCGTCCAGCAGCGCGTCCGGTACGTCGACGTGGTACTCGGCGGCCACGGTCTCGAAGTGCTTGTCCTCGGGCACGCTCGCCCGGCCCAGTACGCCCGTCACGGTCTCGGGCGCCGGACCGGCCGGGCGGACCAGGACCGGGGCGACCGCCTGGGCGACCGGTCCGGGAGAGGTGGCACCGGCGCCGTCCGGGACGATCCGGTAGCGGGTGAACACCCCGTCCCGCGCGTCCCTCACCGTCGCGCCGGCCACCACCGGGGCCTCGTCCGGCGCGGGCAGTACGGCGAACGACGGCTGGGCGGCCGGGCTGTGCACCCGCACCTCGCCGTCGTCGAAGACCACGCCGTCCGGGCAGAGCACCAGCCGCTCGGCCCCCCACGCGACACCCCGGTAGGCGGTACGGGCCGTCGCGCCGTCCAGGAGCAGCAGGCCGGCCCGCCCGCCGTCCGCCGTGTCCACCTCGACCAGGGCGCCGGTGCCGGGCCGGATCCCGGTGACCAGGACGCGGCCGCCGATGTCCGTGACGTCACCGGAGGGCGCGCTCACGGACGTCACCGTGCCCGCGTCCAGGGCCAGCTCGGGAGTGATGCCGTCGGTGGCGGCCAGCACCAGCACCGTGCGCCCCTGGACGTCCACGGTGCACACCGGCTGCGCGGTGGCCCACTCCAGCCGCAGGCCCGCGACGTCGAGGTTCAGCGGCCAGCAGAAGTAGGCGCCCCGGGGGACGGTGACGGGGGTGCTGGGCAGGGTCACCGGGCCGGCGCCGGGGAGCTCGACGGTGAATGCCGTGTCCGGGTGGTCCGGGAGTTGCTCGTGCGGCTGGTGGTTGTTGACGAACAGGAAGGCGGAGGTGCCGTCGGCGCGGACGGCCCAGCGCAGGGTGTCCAGGTCGTGCTGCCCCGCCGGCCGGCGCTCGGGCAGGACGGACCGCATGGGCGCGATGAGGTGGCCGAAGTCGGCCAGCAGCAGGTGCTGGAGCCTCAGTTCGTGGTACGAGGCGCGCACTTGGCCGTACTCGCCGAGCGGTGCCTGGAAGTCGTAGGTCAGGACGGGCAGGTCGTTGGGGTAGCCGGTGGCGTGGGACTCCTGCAGGGTGGTGTGTTCGCCGGCCGGGTTCGTACCGCCGTGAAACATGTAGAAGCCCTGCCACACCGAGCCGCACCCGATCTTGGTGAGGCCGAGCGCGCCGACGTCGGCCGCCTCCACGCGCGGCCGGCGGTGGTACGCCATGGCCATGCCGCCGCCCAGCTCACAGGTGGCCCACGGGTACCGGTCGGCGGGGACGGGGTCGCCGCCCCGGACGGTCGTCGGCCGCAGGTCCGCGCCGATGCCCTCGTCGTCGCGCTGGTGGGTGAAGAAGAAGTGCTTGCGGCAGGTGTCGGGCCAGCCGCCGTCCGCCTCCGTCCAGAACGTCTCGGGGTAACCGCCGTACAGCGGGAGCAGTTCATCGGGGGGCAGCTGGACCCCGCCCCAGGCGGTCGACGTCCACAGCGGCGCGCTCAGCCCGGCGTCCTGGGCCATCCGCTTGAGGGTGAGGAGGTGGCCGGGCTGGTCGTAGAGCTCGTTCTCGACCTGGATCGCGACGATCGGGCCCCCATGGGCCCGGTCGAGGCCGCGCAGCTGCTCGGCGACGGCCGCGAACCAGGTGCGTACGGGTTCCAGGTAGGCGGGGTCGTCGGTGCGGGGCGTGCAGGGGCGGGCCAGCAGCCAGTCGGGGAGGCCGCCATTGCGTACCTCGGCGTGGGACCAGGGGCCGATGCGGGGGATGAAGTCCAAGCCGTGGCGGGCGCACAGTTCGGCGAAGCGCCGCAGGTCGCGGTCGCCGTCGAAGCGGACGCGGCCCTCGGTCTCCTCGTGGTGGATCCAGATGATGTACGAGGCGACGGCGGTCACTCCGCCCGCCTTCATCTTCAGCAGCTCCTCCTCCCATTCCCGGGCCGGGTAGCGGGAGTAGTGGAACTCCCCGGAGACCGGGAACCAGGGCCGGCCCCCGCGCGTCAGCCAGCGGCTGTTCACCTCGATGGGGTCGGGTACGCCCGGCGCGTCGGCGAAGGGCAGGTGGCCGGCCGGCGGAGGCGCGGCGGGTGCCGGGACGCACAAGCGGTGGGGGCCATGCGGGTGTGCCATCAGGACTTCTCCGGTCCGAGGTCGGGCGTGTCGGTGAGCAGGGCGCGCGTGCCGGTGGTGGCGTGCAGCTCCAGCAGGACGAGCTCATTGGCGCCGGGGCGCAGGACGGGGCCGGGGACGTACAGGGTGCGCTGCGGGCCGCGGTTCCAGTAGCGCCCGAGGGGGAAGCCGTTGATCCACGCCTGGCCCTTGGTCCAGCCGGGCAGGGCGAGGAAGGCGTCGGCCGGGGCGAGGACCTCGAAGGTGCCGCGGTGGAAGGCGGGTACGGCGTCCGTGGCGGCGGCGGAGGGGACGAACGGCACGGTGCGCGGGTCGTCCAGGGGCAGCGGGTGGCAGTCCCAGCCGCGCAGCACGGTGCCGTTGAAGGCGACGGGGCCGAGCAGGCCCTTGGGGCTGCCGATGCGGGGGCCGTAGTTGACGCCGCCCATGTGCTCGACGAGGACGTCCAGCACGGCGCCGGGGCGCGGTACGAGCAGCGGCAGGGTCTCGTCGTGGCGTTCCCGTTCGAGTACGCCGACGGGGGCGCCGTCCACGAAGACCTGGGCGCGGTCGCCGACGCCGCCCGCGAAGGTGAGCAGGCCCTCGCCGGCGCCGGGAAGGGTGGTGCGGTGGAGCAGGAACCCGGCCCGCAGGCCGAGGTCGCCCATGGTCGGCGGGTCGTCGGTGCGCACCGGCTCGGCCAGTGCGCCGGCGAGCGGCAGCAGCGGCGCCCGGTGGTCCAGGACGACGGAGGTGGGCGGGAGCTTGGCGCCCGGTGCCGGGGCGGGCTCGCCGGGGACCGGCGCGTGGCGGGCGATGACCTCGCGGAAGGCGTGGTACTTGGGGGTGGGGTCGCCGCACTCGGCGAGCGGGGCGTCGTAGTCGTACGAGGTGACGGTCGGGGTGTAGGCGTGCTCGTGGACGGCGCCGTTGGTGAAGCCGAAGTTGGTGCCGCCGTGGAACATGTAGATGTTGACGGACGCGCCCGCCGCCAGCAGCCGGTCGAGGCCGTCGGCGGCGTCCGCCGCGTCGCGGGTGTGATGGGGGCCGCCCCAGTGGTCGAACCAGCCGACCCAGAACTCGGAGCACATCAGCGGGCCTTCGGCCCGGTGGGCGCGCAGCCGGGCGAGCGACTGCTCGATCCGGCCGCCGAACGTCCCGGTGGCGAGTGTGCCGGGCAGGCTCCCGGCGGCGAGGTGTGCGGGGTCGGCCTGGTCGCAGGTGAACAGCAGTTCCTCCACGCCGCGTGCCCGCAGCCCCTGTTCCAGGTGCTTCAGGTACGCGGCGTCGTCGCCGTACGCCCCGTACTCGTTCTCCACCTGCACCGCGATCACGGGCCCGCCCGACGCGGCCAGGTGCGGCAGCAGCGGGGGCAGCAGCAGGTCCAGGTAGCGGTCGACCGCCCCCGTGAAGCGTGGGTCGCTGCTGCGCAGCCGGATGTCCGGGTCGGACGTGAGCCACGAGGGCAGGCCTCCCCCGTCCCACTCGGCGCAGATGTACGGGCCGGGCCGCAGCAGGACGTGGAGGCCCTCCTCCTGTGCCAGTCGCAGGTACCGGGGCAGGTCGAGGAGGCCGTCCAGGACGAGGGGGCCGCCGGGGTCGGGCTGGTGGGCGTTCCACGGGACGTACGTCTCCACCGCGTTGAGCCCCATGAGCCGCGCCTTGCGCAGCCGGTCGGCCCACTGGCCGGGATGGACGCGGAAGTAGTGCATCGCGCCGGAGATGATCCGGAACGGCTCGCCGTGCAGCAGGAAACCGTCGGGCGTCGTCGTCAGGGCGGGCATGCGGAAGCTTCCCTTCGCTTCGAGGTGGGGGGCCGTGGGGTCAGCGGGGCCGGGTGCTGCGGATCAGCCAGAGCGTGGCCGCCAGGCACAGCGCCGAGACGCCGCACAGCAGGAGCGGCACCGCGCGGATCCCGGACCGCTCGATGGCCTTGCCGAGCGTCGGGCCCGCGGCGACACCACCGACCATGGACGCGGCGATCACCACCGCGCCGGCCCGCCGGGCCCGCGGAGCCGCCCGGTTCAGCCAGGGCAGCCCGGTGGGCGACCACGACGCTGAGCACCGGTCGCCTGCTGTCGAATACACGTCTCTCCCGCGGCACAGCACGCCTTTCGCTCATGGAGCACAGAGGGGATGGACTGGTGGTACGCGGTTCGCGCTGATGTTACCGGTAACTTAACGCACGTCAAGATCCTGGCCCCGGTCCGCCATCACGGTGCACTCCCGCACGGACAGCGCAATTGCCGGGCCCCCGGCTTTCCCGCCCCCTGCCGCTGACGGACGCTGGCCGCAGTCCGGGCACACCCGAGGACCGGAAGGGGCCCCCTGGATGGCGGTCAGGCGCACCACCCGTACCCGAACGCTTCTCCTCTCCGCCGGAGCACTCCTCCTGGTGGCCCACGCAAGCGGCTGGCCGCCGGTCTCACGGCCCCCGCAGGCCGCCGCCGACGGAGTGGGGCGTGGGGCACTCGTCCTGTCGGTCACCGTCAACAAGAAGGCCACCCGGCAGGCGGAGCGGATCGGTATCCGGGTCGGCCACCCTGTGATCAAGCGGTACCGGCTGGCCAACCGCTCGGGCGCCGACCTGCACCGCGTCACCCTCACCGACCCCTCCGTACCGCCGCACGCGCTGCGCTGCCCGCGCGGGCAGGGCTTCTGGATGCGGGGGATGAGCACCGTCACCTGTACGGCACGCTTCAGCGCCGCACCGGGACGGCACACCGCCACCGTGCGCGCCCGTGGGGAGATCCCGTCGCTCGGCATGCGCCCCACCGCCTCCGTCCGGGCCGGTTACCAGGGCGTGGCGGGTGCCCTCGCGCTGGCCGTCAGCGTCCGCGACACCGTGGCGCCCCGCGCGGTCGTCCGGTACACCATCACCAACCCGGGCAACCGCACCGTCCACGGCGCACGGCTCGTCGACCCGGGCCTGGGGCGGCCCCCCGTCGACTGCGGCGGGCGCCCGGGACCGCCACCGGCCCTCGGGCCGGGCGCCGTCGCGGTGTGCGTCGCGCAATTGAGCGGCCTTCGGCCCGGTACGTATCGCAGCGCGCCCGAAGTGCGGGGGAGCGACCGGCTGTTCACCCTGGGCCCGGCGTGCGGGCGGCTCGTCCCGCCCCCGGTGCTGGTGGCGCGGGCGTCGGCCCCGTTCGTGGTGCGCCCGCGCCCGGCGCCGCCGCCCCCTCCGCCGCCGCGTGCGGTGCCTCCGCCGGGGGGAGGCGGGCTCGTGCCGCCGGGTGGGGCGGGTGGCGGTGGTGGGGCTGGCGGTGGGGTCGGTGGCGGTGGTGCCGGTGGGGCGGGTGGCGGAGGTGCTGGTGGCGCTGGTGGCGCCGCTGCTGGTGGGGGCGCCGGCGCTGCGGGGGCCGCCGGGGTGGGTGCCGCTGCCGGTACTGCCGGGGGCCCTGTCGGCGCCGCCCCCGGAGCCGGTGCCGCCGGTGCCGCCGCAGGTCTCCTGGCCGCGCCCGGCGCCCTCGGCGCCCCTGGCACCGCCGCCGCCGCTGCCGGTGCCGCTGCGGGCGCCGGTGCGGGAGCGGGAGCCGTCGCCGGAGCCGCGGCCCCCGGAGCCGCGGCCGGCCCAGCGGGAGCGGCCGCGACCGCCGGCGGCGGCCTCGCGCCCCCCGGCCCCGCACCCGGCACAGGCGCAGGGACAGGCACCGGCCCAGGCGCAGGGACAGGCACCGGCCCAGGCGCAGGGACAGGCGCCGGCGCCGGCGTGGGCAACCCCCCTGGCGTCGGCCCCAGACCGCCCGGCCGCCAGAGCGACCGATCCCGGCCCGCCGACACCCCCGGCCGCCGGGGCCTGACCGCGCGGGCGGACGGGGCGTACCGGCGGGACGACTCGGTCAGCCCGGTCGTGTTCCTGCTGCTGCTCTTCCTGCCCGCGGCGGCTCTGGTCGTCCTGGCAAGCCGCCGCCTGTGACGACCGGCGTGGCGGAACACACGACCGTACCCACGGCCGGACCCATGACGAGACCCGTGACGACAGAGGAGGAACGGCCATGGAGCATGTGATCGGGACGCTGGCCTTCGGGCTGCTCGCCGCGCTGGTCGCCGCCGCGGCGGTCGTCGCCTGGCGTCACTTCCATCCCGCCGAGGCGGACGAGGAGGAGGGCGGCGGGGAAGTCGCCGAGTACATGTCGATGATGATCGCCCTGCTGTACGCGCTGCTCCTCGGCCTCGCCCTGGTCTCCGTCTGGGAGCTGCGGGGCGACGCGGAGTCCCACACCTCCACCGAGGCGGGCGCCCTGCACCAGATGACGGTCCTCGCCGAGGGCCTGCCCCCGGCCCAGAAGGAGCGGATCGACTCGGTGGCCGAGCGCTACGCCGTCCATGTGGTCCAAGGCGAATGGCCGCAGATGAAGGAGGCCGGACAACTGGCCGAGCCCGGCTGGGACCTGGTGCGGCAACTGCGCGCGGTGTCCGCCGCCCCGCCCGACTCGACCCCGTCCCAGGAGGTGACGGCCCTGGAACTGCTCGGGCAGCTCAGCGCGCTCGACGACGCCCGCCGCGGCCGCGAGGCCGTCTCCCAGGAGACGCTGTCCCCGGTGCTGTGGGCCGGGATCTTCGTGGGCGCGCTCCTGTCCGTCGGCATGCTGTTCTTCTTCGGCATCGGGCGCAGTCCGGGCCAGCTGATGATGGCGATGGGCATGGTGGTGCTCACCGTCTTCCTCGGGCTCCTCATCCACTACCTCTCCACGCCCTTCGGTGACGTGATGGGAGTCAGCCCGGACCCGTTCACGCGCTACTTCCCCGCAGCCACAACCGCGACCGCGGCCGCGGCCTGAGCCGGACGGGTGGTGTTCATCGGAAGATCTGCGCAGCGGCGGCGTCGCTCCATGGGATCCCGAGATGCGTACACATCATGAGAAAGGTATGCAGATCGCTCAACCCGAAAGCGAGGGGCCATGGCTGCCGTCAAGCGCACGCACGAGGTCACGCACTTCTGGACCGCCTTCTTCTCTCTCCTGTCCGCGATCCTGACCGCCCTCGGCCTGAAGCGCACGCCGAGCGCCGCCATTCCGGTGTACGCCGACCAGGCCGCGGCCGCCCCGGCCCCCGCGCCCCGCTGCTTCGGACCCGCGGTACGGGACTGGACACGCGATCTGTCCCTGCCGCCCACCATCAAGCAGCGCATCCGGGCAGAGGCGCACGGCACCTCGCCCTCCGTACGCCATCTGCCTGCCGCTCTGGTACCCGCTCGGACGCAGCCGGGCCTGGCCGATGCCACGGACGTGACCGACCAGGCCCACCAGGCCGAAGAGGCCGAGCGCTTCGACCGCTCCGACCTCGCGCTCGCCGCCTAACGACGCTCGTCGTCGGTGCCCGCGTTACCGGTGTTGCCCGTGTTGCCCGCGTTGCCCGCTTCGGCGTCGGCGTCGGCTTCGGCCTCCGCCTGCTTGGCCTCCACCTCGGGGTCGAGTGAAGCCGGGCCCGTGCCGTCGACGGAGGTCAGCGGGGTGCGCTCGGAGACCTCGGTGGGAGCCGGGGGCTCGACCAGCCAGTCCGGGTTGGCCTGCTTGTCCCACCACTTCCAGGCGGCGACCGCGCCGCCGGCCAGAATGCCGAAGACCGCGAGCCCCTTGGCGAGGCGTCCCGCCCTGGCCCGACGCTCGTGCTTCCTGACGATCTTCTGAATGTCCTTCGCCGTCACCTGACCGCGCATCGCGGCCATGGCGGCGGCAGAGCGGGCCATGGCCTGCTCCCGTACGGGCTGAGCGGCGGCGACCGCCTGCTCCACCCGCGGCATGGTGTAGTCCGCCGCCTGCCGTGCGGCCTTACGGGTCCGGACCGCGGCACGATGCGCGGCCTCGTCGACCCTCGGCGGCACATGCGGCGCGACGAGCGTGCCGTACTGAACTCGTGCCTGCGTACGGGCCTGCTGCGCGGCCTTCGAGACCTTCGGCGCGACCCTGACACGTGCCTCGTGCGCGTAATGCTGCGCGTAGTGCGCGGCTGTGTCCTTCGCCGTTCCGGCGTAGGGCGCCACCACTTCCGCGGCGTGCCGCACGCTGTCCTTTGCCGAACTGGTCGCGGCGCGCACGCTGTCCTTGCGGGTCACGGGATCCTCCTCCTCGGTGGCGGGGTCGGTATTCGCCTTTCCGTCCTTTTTGAAATCATGCCTGCCCCAGTCATGATCGGCATGCGGTACGGGGGCATCCGGGGCAATGCGGTGCAACCCGACGGTCCCACGGTTCGCCCTGTCGCGCGGTGTTTCGGCGAGGACGAGCCCACCTTTCTTCGTGGATGGCCCTTCCGTGCGAGGATCGGTAGACGTCAGAGCAGACTTACGGAAGGCACATCGTGGCCGAGCAGCTTTACGCCACCCTGAAGACCAATCACGGCGACATCGAGATCCGGCTTTTCCCGGACCACGCGCCGAAGACGGTCAAGAACTTCGTCGAGCTCGCCAAGGGCGAGCGCGAGTGGACGAACCCGGCGACCGGGAAGAAGTCCACCGACCGCCTCTATGACGGCACGGTCTTCCACCGCGTCATCAGCGGCTTCATGATCCAGGGTGGCGACCCGCTGGGCAACGGCACCGGCGGCCCGGGCTACGAGTTCGGTGACGAGTTCCACCCGGAGCTCTCCTTCAACAAGCCGTACCTGCTGGCCATGGCCAACGCCGGCCCGGGCACCAACGGCTCGCAGTTCTTCATCACCGTGTCCCCCACCACCTGGCTGACCGGCAAGCACACCATCTTCGGCGAGGTCGCCACCGAGGCCGGCAAGAAGGTCGTCGACGAGATCGCGGGCACCCAGACCAACCCGCGTACCGACCGCCCGGTCAAGGACGTGGTCATCAAGTCGGTCGAGATCGAGTCCCGCCAGGCCTGATCACGCGGGTCTGATCGGCAGGGCCTGTTCCCAAGGGAACCTTTTCGCCTCGTCCATCCGTAAGGATGGACGAGGCGTTGTTCGTCGTACGCAGCGAGGGGATCCCATGGAGCAGGCGAAGCTGCCGAGCTGCTACCGCCACCCCGGCGAGGAGACGGGGGTCCGCTGTACGCGCTGCGAGCGGCCCATCTGTTCCCGGTGCATGGTGGACGCTTCGGTCGGTTTCCAGTGCCCGGAGTGTGTACGCGGCGGGTCCGGCACCGGGCACTCGCGCACCGCCAACCACCCGCGCACCATCGCCGGCGGCAGGATCACGGCCGGTCGTCCGCACCTGGTCACCCACGTCCTCATCGGCGTCAACCTGCTGGTCTTCCTCCTCGGCAGGCTGAATCCGGCCCTCATCGACGAGATGCTGCTCATCGGGTTCGCCTTCGACCCCGGTCTAGGCCGGGTGGTCGGGGTCGCGGACGGCGAGTGGTACCGGCTGGTGAGCTCGATGTTCCTGCACGCGGAGATCTGGCACATCGCCGGCAACATGCTGCTGCTGTGGCTGCTCGGCGGCGCCTTGGAGGAGGAGCTCGGGCGGGCCAGGTACGCGACGCTCTATCTGCTGTCCGGGCTGGCCGGCAGCGCCCTCACCTATCTGATCGCGGCGGGGAACCAGGGCTCGCTGGGTGCGTCGGGCGCCGTCTACGGACTGCTGGGCGCCACCGTCGTCCTCGTACGCCGGCTCAACCGCGACCTGCGGCCCATCATGGTGCTGGTCGTGTTCAACCTGGTGATCACCTTCACGTGGGACCGGATCGCCTGGCAGGCGCACATCGGCGGGCTGATCGCCGGTGTGATCATCGCCTACGCCATGGTCAACGGCGCGCGTGAGCGGCGCGCCCTGCTGCAGGGCGCGGCCTGTGCGCTGGTCCTCGCACTGACCCTGGTAACTGTGATTCTGAGGACGGCCGCGCTCAGCTGAGCGCCGATTGTCCCCACCGTTGTCCACAGCATGTGCCCGATCGTGCGCGCTATGGGGGGAACGTCTGTGCCCCTCGCCTCTGACCTGGGGTTTTCTGGGGCAGGCGAGGGGCGTGCCGGCCTGTGGGAACAAGCGTCCGCAGTCACATCGGCGTCAACCCGATGCAAGTTATCCACAGATCGTCTGACCTTTTCCACCCGCTGTGCACGACGCTGTGGATAACTCAGGGCAGGGCTTGACAGCTACTTCCACTGCGTGGAGACGCCGAAGCCCGCCGCGATGAAGCCGAAGCCGACCACGATGTTCAGGTTCCCGAGCGACTCGACGGGCAGGGAGCCGTCGGTGACGTAGAAGACCACGATCCAGGCGAGGCCGATGGCGAACAGCGCCAGCATCACCGGAGCCACCCAGCTGCGGCTGGTCAGCTTGATGTTGGTCGCCTGCTTCGCGGACGGCGGCGGCGTGAAGTCGGCCTTCTTGCGGATACGTGACTTCGGCACGAGGGACTCTCCTGTCGATGCGCTGCGTGACCGCGCAGGGAACTGTGGGTGTTGTGCTGGCCTTGTGGCTGGTCGCCAGGGTGGAGACGAGGGGGACCACTGCCTCACCCGGGCGTCCGTTAGCGTAGTGCTTCCGCGGCGCTGAAGGAGATAAGGGTACGTTGAGCAATTCCGCCGACTCTCCCGAAGAGCCGGCCGGGCGCAGGAACTGGCGGCCGGTCCGGTTGCTCACCGCTGCCGTCTTCGCCCTCGCCGGTCTGATCTTCGTCACCAGCTTCAACACCGCCAAGGGCACCAACATCCGTACGGATGCCTCGCTGCTGAAGCTCTCCGACCTCATCCGCGAGCGCAGCCACAAGAACGCCGAGCTCGACGAGACCACCGCGACGGTACGGGACCAGGTCGACACCCTCGCCCGCCGCGACGACGGCTCCACCAAGGCCGAGGACGCCAGGCTCGGCGCCCTGGAGAAGGCCGCGGGCACCACCGAGGTCGCCGGCCAGGGCCTCACCGTCACGCTCAACGACGCACCGCCCGGCGCCCAGGCCGCCCCCGGCTACCCCGAGCCGCAGGCCAACGACCTGGTCATCCACCAGCAGGACCTCCAGGCCGTCGTCAACGCCCTGTGGAAGGGCGGCGCCAAGGGCATCCGCGTCATGGACCAGCGGCTGATCTCCACCAGCGCGGTGCGCTGTGTCGGCAACACCCTGATCCTCCAGGGCCGCGTCTACTCCCCGCCGTACCGGATCACCGCCGTCGGTGACAGCGGGAAGCTCCAGCGCGCCCTCGACGACTCCACCGCCATCCAGAACTACCTGCTGTACGTGAAGGCGTACGGGCTCGGCTGGAAAGTCGACGAGCACGAGGCGGTGACTCTCCCCGGCTACTCGGGCACAGTGGATCTCCACTACGCGAAGCCTGTGACCGACTAGCTCTGGTTCCGGGAGGGGCCTGTGCGGCTGATCGTCAGGAGCCTCAGCGAACTGTGCCTCACCGCCGGCACCGTCATCGTGCTCTTCGTGGTGTACGTCGTCCACTGGACCGGCGTGGAGGCCGAGGGCGCCACGTTCGGCGAGATCGGCGCGCTGGAGGAGCGGTGGGCCCGGGCACCGGTAGAGCCGCCCGTACCGGAGGCGTCGCCCCCGCCCCCGCCGTACGAGGACGGCGAACCGTTCGCCGTCATGTACATCCCCCGCTTCGGTGCGGACTGGGACTGGCCCGTCCTGGAAGGCACCGGGGCCGCCACTCTCAAGAAGGGCCTCGGGCACTACGCCGCCACCGCCCGGCTCGGCGCGACGGGGAACTTCTCGGTGGCCGGCCATCGCCGTACGTACGGCGACCCCTTCAAGGACTTCCCCGAGCTGCGCCCCGGCGACGCGGTGATCCTCAACGACGGGACGACCTGGTTCACGTACCGCGTCGCGAGGAAGCCGTACCGGACCGTCCCCGCCGACACCGGTGTCGTCGACCCGGTCCCGGCGAAGTCGGGGTTCGGCGGCCCCGGGCGCTACCTGACGCTCACCACCTGTGACCCGGAGTGGGGCAGCAGCCACCGGCTGATCGCCTGGGCGCGGCTGGAGGCCACCCGGCCTGTGACGCAGGGCAAGCCTCCGGCTTTCCACAGGTGACCCACCCCACGGGCATCGCCCCGTACTCTGGTGCGGTATCGAAGGGCATTCGACGAGCAGTCGACGAGCATCGACGGAAGGACCAGCAGGCCTCATGTACGGGTGGATCTGGCGGCATCTGCCGGGCAACGCGTGGGTGCGGGCGCTGATTTCGCTCGTACTGGTCCTCGCGGTGGTCTACGTGCTCTTCCAGTACGTGTTCCCTTGGGCGGAGCCTCTGCTTCCGTTCAACGATGTGACGGTGGACGGTCAGTGAGCGCGCGCATTCTCGTCGTCGACAACTACGACAGCTTCGTCTTCAACCTGGTCCAGTACCTGTACCAGCTCGGTGCCGAGTGCGAGGTCCGGCGCAACGACCAGGTCGAGCTCGCCCACGCCCAGGACGGTTTCGACGGCGTGCTCCTCTCTCCCGGGCCCGGCACCCCCGAGGAGGCCGGCGTCTGCGTCGACATGGTGCGCCACTGCGCCGACACCGGCATCCCCGTCTTCGGCGTGTGCCTCGGCATGCAGTCGATGGCGGTGGCGTACGGCGGTGTCGTCGACCGAGCGCCCGAGCTGCTGCACGGCAAGACTTCCCCGGTCGTGCACGAGGGGCGGGGTGTCTTCGCCGGGCTGCCGTCGCCGTTCACCGCGACCCGGTACCACTCGCTGGCCGCCGAGCCCGCCGACCTGCCGGACGTGCTGGAGGTCACCGCGCGGACCGAGGACGGCATCATCATGGGGCTGCGGCACCGCGAGTTCGCCGTCGAGGGCGTGCAGTTCCACCCCGAGTCGGTGCTCACCGAGCACGGGCACCTCATGCTCGCCAACTGGCTGGAGCAGTGCGGCGACACCGGCGCGGTCGGCCGGTCGGCAGGGCTCGCGCCGGTGGTGGGCAAGGCCGTCGCGTGACCCCCGTGCGCCCGGAGCACGAGCACGGTTCGCCGTGGTTCCGGGCGGCGAACCTGCCGGAATCAGAGCTTCCGGATCCGGGGCCGGTGCCGGCACCCGCGCCCGCGCCCGCGCCGGACCCCGCGCCCTACGCCGAGGCCTGGGCACCCGAGCCCACCGCCCCCGAACCGGACGACGAGACGATGGCCCTCCGCACGGAGGGCACCCGGCGAATAGTGGCCGACCCGGCCACCCAGCGGCCGACCGGCGGCCGCGCCGAGCGCCGCAAGGCCGCCAAGGGGCGCGGCCGCCGCCGCAAGGGCGCATCCCCCACACCGCCGCCTCCCGCCGCCACCGGCAGGCCGCTCACCCGCGTGGAGGCCCGGCGCGCCGCCCGTGCGCGCAAGGACAGCGTCGGCGTCGTCGCCAGCCGGGTCGTGGGTGAGGTGTTCATCACCTTCGGCGTCGTCATGCTCCTCTTCGTCACCTACCAGCTGTGGTGGACGAACATCCGCGCCGGCCTGGAGGTCGACAAGGCGAAGAAGGGCATCGAGGACGCCTGGGCCGAGGGCCGCAAGCCGGACGCCTTCGAGCCCGGCCAGGGCTTCGCGATCATGTACATCCCCAAGCTGGACGTCGTCGTGCCCATCGCCGAGGGGATCAACAAGGAGAGGGTTCTCGACCGGGGCATGGTCGGCCATTACGCCGAGGGCCAGCTCAAGACGGCCATGCCCTCCGACAAGCAGGGCAACTTCGCGGTCGCCGGCCACCGCAACACCCACGGCGAGCCGTTCCGCTACATCAACAAGCTCAGCCCGGGCGACCCGATCGTCGTGGAGACGCAGGACGCGTACTACACCTACGAGATGGCGAGCATCCTGCCGCAGACCCCGCCCTCGAACGTCGCGGTGATCCAGCCCGTTCCGGAGGGTTCCGGCTTCACCCGGCCGGGCCGGTACATCACGCTCACCACCTGCACGCCCGAGTTCACCAGTACGTATCGAATGATCGTGTGGGGCAAGATGGTCGACGAACGCCCGCGCAGCAAGGGGAAACCGGACGCGCTCGTAGGCTAGGGCGGCCTGGCTTTCGACCTTCAGACGGGACAGATGTAGTGGCACGTGCGCGCAACCGGATCGCCGGCGTCATCAGTGTGTTCGGCGAGCTGTTGATCACCGCTGGGGTGCTCATGGGCCTCTTCGTCGTCTACTCACTGTGGTGGACCAACGTCCTGGCCGACCGCGAGGCCGACAAGCAGGGCGACGAGGTGCGCCACCACTGGGCCGCGTCGGGCCCGGGCGCCCTCGACACCAAGGACGGCATCGGATTCCTCCACGTACCGGCGATGAAGAACGGCGAGGTGCTGGTCAAGAAGGGCACCGACCCGGGGACCCTCAACAACGGCGTCGCCGGCTACTACACCGCCCCGGTCAAGTCCGCCCTCCCCGCCGACAAGCGGGGCAACTTCACGCTGGCCGCGCACCGCGACGGACACGGCGCGAAGTTCCACAACATCCACAAGCTCAAGACCGGTGACTCGATCGTCTTCGAGTCCAAGGACACCTGGTACGTCTACAAGGTCTACAAGACGCTGCCGGAGACGTCGAAGTACAACGTGGACGTCCTCCAGCCGGTCCCGAAGGAGTCGGGCAAGACCAAGCCGGGCCGCTACATCACCCTCACCACCTGCACGCCGATGTACAGCTCGACGTACCGCTACATCGTGTGGGGCGAGCTGGAGCGCACGGAGAAGGTCGACAGCGCCCGTACGCGCCCGGCGGAGCTGCGCTAGAGCCCGCCCCGGCCGCCGGCGGTCATGACGGAGCCCCGGCACCCTCCAGAGGGTGCCGGGGCTCAGTCGTACGTCGCTCCTGGAAGACCGGGATCAGCCCTGCTCGCGGAAGGTGATCCCCGACGGGCCGCCGAAGAAGCCGCCGTCCTCGTCGTTGTCCCCGTTGTTCCCGTTACCGCCGTTGTTCCCGTTGCCGCCGCCCTGGCAGCCCACGGTGGTCAGCGTGACGGTGGTGGACGCCGGGTCCGCCTGCGTACCGGGCTTCGGGTCGCTGTCGGCCACGATGGCGTTGTCGTCGGCCGGGCAGCCCTGGGCGACCTGGATGTTGGTGAAGCCGCTGGCCGCCAGCGTCTGCTTGGCCTGGCCCAGGTTCTGCAGCCGCACCTCGGGTACCGCGATCTGCTGCTGCTGCGGGCCCTTGGAGACCTTCAGGGTGACCTCGCTGCCCTTGGGGGCCTTGGAGTTCCCCTCAGGGCTCTGTCCGGTGACGGTGCCCGCGGGCTGGTCCGAGTCGACGTCCTCCCGCTTGACCGTGAAGCCGAGCGTCTCCAGCTGGGACTTGGCGGCGTCGAACTGCTGACCGACGACCGGCGGCACGTTCCGCTCGGCCTGCTTGGACACCGTGATGGTGACCTCGGTGCCCTTCTCGGCCTGGGTGCCGCCCGAAGGGTCCTGCTCGATGACCTCGCCCGGGTCCTTGTCGGACTCCTTGTACTCGACCTTGACCTCGAAGCCCTTGTCCTCCAGGGACTGCCGCGCGGTCTTCTCGGACTGCTCCATCACATTGGGCACCTCGATCTTCGCGGCACCCTCGGAGACGACGACCGAGACGGTCCCGCCCTCCTGCAACGTCCCGGATTCGGGCGACTGGCTGCAGATCGAGCCCTTCGGCCGGTCGCAGGCGTCGGAGCCGGACCGGGCGATCTTCAGCCCGGCGTCCTCCACCGTCCGCTCGGCCTCGGGGAACGGCTTGCCGACCACATTCGGCACGTCGACCGAGTCGGAGCCGCCCTTGTCGCCGAAGACGGCCTTGCCGATCAGGATCGCGCCGACCAGGACCAGGATGCCCGCCAGGATCAGCAGGATCGTGGAGATGTTCGACTTCTTCTGGCGGCGGCGGTCCGGCCGGTCGTCATAGCCGTAACCACCGTCGTCCGGGTTCATGGGCGGCAGCATCGACGTCTGCCCGGCCGGATCGGCCGGACGCATCGCCGTGGTCGGCTGGTCGTCGGGGCCGAAGCCCCCGTACCCGGCCGCGCCCATCGCCGCCGTCGCGGCGACCGGCTGGCCGTCGAGGCACGCCTCGATGTCGGCGCGCATCTCGTCGGCCGACTGGTAGCGGTAGTCCGGGTCCTTGACCAGCGCCTTCAGGACGATGGCGTCCATCTCGGGCGTGATCTCGGGGTCGAAGTTGCTGGGCGGCTGGGGCTCCTCGCGGACGTGCTGGTACGCCACCGCGACCGGGGAGTCGCCCACGAACGGCGGGCGGACGGTCAGCAGCTCGTACAGCAGGCAGCCGGTGGAGTACAGGTCGGACCGGGCGTCGACCTGCTCGCCCTTGGCCTGCTCCGGGGAGAGGTACTGGGCGGTGCCGATCACGGCCGCGGTCTGCGTCATGGTCATCCCGGCGTCGCCCATGGCGCGGGCGATGCCGAAGTCCATGACCTTGACCTGGCCGGTGCGGGTCAGCATGACGTTCGCCGGCTTGATGTCACGGTGGACGATGCCCGCCCGGTGCGAGTACTCCAGGGCCTGGAGGATGCCGACCGTCATCTCCAGCGTGCGCTCGGGCAGCAGCTTGCGTCCCGAGTGCAGCAGCTCACGCAGGGTGGAGCCGTCGACGTACTCCATCACGATGTACGGGATGGAGATGTTGTCGACGTAGTCCTCGCCGGTGTCGTAGACCGCGACGATCGCCGGGTGGTTGAGCGAGGCGGCCGACTGGGCCTCACGGCGGAACCGGGCCTGGAAGGACGGGTCACGGGCGAGGTCGGCCCGCAGCGTCTTCACGGCGACGGTGCGGCCGAGCCGGGTGTCGTGGGCGAGGTAGACCTCCGCCATGCCACCACGGCCGAGCACCGAGCCCAGCTCGTACCGGCCGCCGAGGCGACGCGGCTCTTCCATAACTGTTCCAGCCCTCTCCGTCAGTCCCGACCGCACCCGCGTGTGGTCCGGCGGTGTGCTGTTCGCGCATACGCTACCGGCCACGGGAAGTCGATCGGACCGCGACCACTACCTGATACGGGACCGGTACACACCGGCACTCAGGAGTGGCCGCGGCTCGCTCGTCACTTCTTGCTGTCGAGTACCGCCTTCATCACATCGTGGGCGATCGGCCCGGCGAGGCCGCCACCGCTGATGTCGTCACGGGTGGCCTTGGAGTCCTCGACCACCACGGCGACGGCGACCGGGGAACCGTTGTCGGTCTTGGCGTACGAGATGAACCAGGCGTAGGGGCGGGCCTTGTTCAGCTCGCCGTGCTGGGCCGTACCGGTCTTGCCGCCGACCTTCACGCCGTCGATCTTCGCCGAGCCGCCGGTACCGGACTTGACGACCGTCTCCATCATCTCCTGGACGAGCTGGGCGGTCCTCGGCGACATCGGCCGGCTCATCTCCTCCGGCTCGTGCTTCTCCAGCACGTCGATGTCGGGGGAGCGCAGCTCGTCCACCATGTACGGCTTCATCAGCTTGCCGTCGTTGGCGATCGCCGCGGCGACCATGGCCATCTGGAGCGGAGTGGCGTTGGTGTTGAACTGGCCGATCGAGGACAGCGCGTTCTGCGGGCGGTCCATGTTCCGGTCGTAGATCGACTTGGCGGCGCGGACCGGGGTGTCGATCTCCCCGTTGTTGAAGCCGAACTTCTCCGCCATCTCGACCATCTTGTCCCGGCCGACCTCATGGCCGAGCTTGGCGAAGACGGAGTTGCAGGACCATTCCATCGCGTACCTCAGGGTGGCGTTCTCGCACCCCTTGGCGTGGTTGACCATCTCGCGGTTCGTGTCCGGCAGGATCCACGGCTCGGGCGTCGTGGTCGGCGCGTCGATGTCGGTGACCTTGCCGTTCTCCAGCGCCGCGGCGGCTGTCAGCACCTTGAAGGTGGAGCCGGGCGGGTAGATCTCGCGCAGCGCGCGGTTCAGCTTCGGCTTGTCCTTGTCCTTCTCCAGCGACTGCCACGCCTTGGCGTCCTTGTCGTGGTAGCCGGCGAAGGACGCCGGGTCGTACGAGGGCGTCGAGGCGAGCGCGAGGATCTTGCCGGTCGACGGCTCGATGGCGGCGACGGCGCCCTTCTTGTCGCCGAGCCCCTCGAAGGCGGCCTTCTGGGCGGCGCCATTGAGGGTGGTGACGACGTCGCCGCCCTTCTTCTTGTCGCCGGTGAACATCGACAGGGTGCGGTCGAAGAAGAGCCGGTCGTCGTTGCCGGTCAGGATGCCGTCGTGGAGCTTCTCGAGCTGGTTGGCGTCGAACGCCTGCGAGGCGTAGCCCGTGACGGGCGCCCACATGGGGCCGTCGACGTAGGTGCGCTTGTACTTGTAGAAGGGGTCCTTCGAGTCGACGGTGCCGGTGATCGGCTTGCCGTCGACGATGATGTTGCCGCGGACGTTGGCGTACCGCTCGATGGTGACCCGCTTGTTGCGCTCGTGCGCGCTGAGCTCGCCGGCGCGGACGTACTGGATCCAGTTGTCGCGGATGAGCAGGGCGAGCACCAGCAGGCCGCAGAAGATCGCGATATGGCGCAGGGGCTTGTTCACGGTCGGACCACCTGGGTCATCTCGGCGTCGGGGGACGGGGCGGGGGCCGGCGCGGGACGGCGGGCGGTGTCGCTGATCCGCAGCAGGATGGCGATCAGGGCCCAGTTCGCGATCACGGAGGAACCGCCGTACGCGAGGAACGGCATGGTCATACCGGTCAGTGGGATGAGGCCCATGACGCCGCCGGCGACCACGAAGATCTGGAGCGCGAAGGCCCCGGACAGGCCGGTCGCCAGCAGCTTGCCGAACGGGTCGCGGGCGGCGAGCGCGGTGCGGATGCCCCGCTCGACGATCAGCGCGTACATCAGCAGGAACGCCATGACACCGGCGAGGCCCAGCTCCTCGCCGACGGTGGCGAAGATGAAGTCGGAGTTGGCGGCGAAGCCGATGAGGTCGGAGTTGCCCTGCCCGAGGCCGGCGCCGAGGGTGCCGCCGGAGCCGAACGACATCAGTACCTGGGACATCTGGTCACAGGCGGCGGCCTTGTTGGAGAACGGCTCGGCCGTCTTGAGGCACTCGAAGGGGTCGAGCCACGCGGCGACACGGGACTGGACGTGACCGGCGAACGAGCTGACGACGACCGCGCCGCCCACGGCCATCAGCAGACCCATGATGATCCAGCTGGTCCGCTCGGTGGCCACGTACAGCATGATCACGAACATGCCGAAGAACAGCAGCGACGTACCGAGGTCGTTCTCGAAGACCAGGATGAGCAGGCTGACGGCCCAGATGGTGAGGATCGGGCCGAGGTCACGGCCACGGGGCAGGTAGAGCCCCATGAAGCGGCGGCTGGCCAGGGCGAGCGCGTCCCGCTTCACCATCAGGTAGCCGGAGAAGAAGACCGCGATCACGATCTTCGCGAACTCACCGGGCTGGATGGAGAACGGGCCGACCTTGATCCAGATCTGGGCGCCGAAGACGTCCGAGCCGAGGCCCGGCACCAGAGGGAGCAGCAGCAGGATGACCGCCACCACCATGGAGATGTACGTGTAGCGCTGGAGGACGCGGTGGTCCTTCAGGAAGATCAGCACCAGCAGGAACAGCGCGACGCCGATCGCGGAGTACATCAGCTGCTTGGGCGCGTCCGGGCTGTAGCTGCCGAACTGCGCCATGGACTTCGCGATGACCCGCGGCGACTGGTCCAGCCGCCAGATGAGGACCAGCCCCAGTCCGTTGAGCAGGGTCGCCAGCGGCAGCAGGATCGGGTCGGAGTACTTGGCGAACCTCCGCACCAGCAGGTGGGCGATGCCCGCCAGCAGGCCCAGCCCGATGCCGTAACCGAGCATGCCCGCCGGGACTTTGCCGTCGAGGGCGAGGCCCACGTTCAGGTAGGCGAACACCGGGATGGCGACGGCGAAGCCGAGCAGCGCCAGCTCGGTGTTGCGGCGGCTCGGCAAGTCGATCGCGCCGATGGTGGTCGTGTTGGTGACAACGCTCATGGTGGTGAAAGGCCCCCCTACGGGTGCTTAACTCTTGCCGCAGTTCGAGGCCAGCTTCTGCTCCTCCTCCGAGAGGGTGGGGCCCGGAGTCGGAGTGGCTGCGGTGCTGGTGGACGGCTTGGGCGTGGGCTCGGTCGGGAGGCCGGTCGTGCCGCCGGCCTGGCCCTCACCGGGAGGTGCGGCGGGTGCCCGGTCGATCGCCGCCTGGCGCTGTTCCTGCTTCTTGCAGGCGGACGCCTGGACGGCGAGCTCCTCGATCTTGTCCTGCGCCTTGGCGAGGCTGCCGCCGGCGATGGTCTCCTCGACCTGCTTGCGCTGGTAGTCGGGGAGGTACCTGAGTTCGATCTCGGGGTGGTCCTTCTCGACCTCCGAGAGCGAGACCCACGCCAGGTCCTGGCTGATGCCACGGTAGAGCGCGACGTGCTCGTCGTTGGTGCCGACGTAGTACTGCGACTGGGTCCAGCGGTAGCCGCCGTACAACCCGCCGCCGACCACGGCCAGGGCGAGCACGATGAAGAAGGATCTCTTCAGCCACCTACGGCCGCTGCGCGGCTTGGTGAAGTCCTCGTCGCTGTACGCGCCGAAGCTGCCCTCCGGCGGCATGCCACCGTACCCGAGGTCGTCGCCGCTGCCGGGCGGGCCGAAACCGCCGCCGGGCGGCTGCGGTGCCTGGCGGCCGAGACCGGCGGCGCGGCCCGCCGGGGTCTCCATGGCGCCGCCGTCGTTCAGCTGCTGCTGGTTCTCCGCGACCGCGCCCACGATGACCGGGGTGTCGCTGAGCTGCCCGGCCAGGGTGTCGCCGCCGTCGACGTCGAGTACGTCGGCGACGATCACGGTGATGTTGTCCGGCCCACCGCCGCGCAGGGCGAGCTGGATCAGGTCCTGGACGGTCTCCTGCGGGCCCTGGTAGCTGGCGAGCGTCTCCTCCATCGTCTGGTGGGAGACGACGCCGGACAGGCCGTCGGAGCAGATCAGGTACCGGTCACCGGCCCGTACCTCACGGATGGAGAGGTCCGGCTCGACGTGGTCGCCGCTGCCCAGCGCGCGCATCAGGAGCGAGCGCTGCGGGTGGGTGGTGGCCTCCTCCTCGGTGATACGGCCCTCGTCGACCAGGCGCTGCACCCACGTGTGGTCCTGGGTGATCTGCGTCAGGACGCCGTCTCGGAGGAGGTACGCCCGGGAGTCGCCGACGTGGACCAGGCCGAGGCGCTGGCCCGTCCACAGCAGGGCGGTCAGGGTGGTCCCCATGCCCTCCAGCTGCGGGTCCTCCTCGACCATCAGCCGCAGCTGGTCGTTGGCCCGCTGGACCGCCGTACCGAGCGAGGTGAGGATGTCGGAGCCGGGTACGTCGTCGTCGAGCGTGACGAGCGTGGAGATCACCTCCGAGGAGGCGACCTCACCGGCGGCCTGGCCGCCCATGCCGTCGGCGATCGCGAGCAGGCGGGGACCGGCGTACCCGGAGTCCTCGTTGCCCTCGCGGATCATGCCCTTGTGCGATCCGGCGGCGAAACGCAGTGACAGACTCATGCGCACCTGCCCTGTCGACTCCGACGCCTCCGGGTACAGCCGGTCTCGAGCCACACTGCCCACCCTCCGGTCGGGAGCCTGTGCCGGTCACCTGAGAGGGGTACCGCTGCGGCTCGCTCGCTCCGCTCGCTCATTGTCGTACTACTTCCGCAGCTCGATGACGGTCTTGCCGATGCGGATCGGCGCGCCCAGCGGAATCGGTGTCGGGGTGGTGAGTCGGGTCCGGTCGAGATACGTGCCGTTGGTGGACCCGAGATCCTCGACGATCCACTGGCCGTCACGGTCCGGGTAGATCCTGGCATGCCTGCTGGACGCGTAGTCGTCGTCCAGGACGATCGTGGAGTCGTGCGCGCGGCCCAGGGTGATCGTCTGGCCCTGGAGGGCGACCGTGGTGCCCGTGAGGGTGCCTTCGGAGACGACCAGCTTGGTCGGGGCCCCGCGGCGCTGACGGCCGGACTGCTGGCGCTGCTGCGGCGGTGCCGCGGCCTGCTGGCGGGCGGCCTGCTGGGGCCGCGCGTTCTCGCGCCGCGAACCGCGCTGCGTGACACGCGTCCCGAACAGGTCGCTGCGAATGACCTGGACGGCCACGATGACGAACAGCCACAGTACGGCGAGGAAACCCAACCGCATGACCGTGAGGGTCAGCTCTGACATTGCCCCCGCTTCACCCTTCGGCTTGCCGGTAAACGATGGTGGTACTGCCCACGACGATCCGCGAGCCGTCGCGGAGCGTAGCGCGGGTGGTGTGCTGCCCGTCCACCACGATGCCGTTGGTGGACCCGAGATCCTGGATCGTCGGGGGCGTTCCGGTCCGGATCTCGCAGTGGCGGCGCGATACGCCGGGGTCGTCGATCCGCACGTCGGCTTCGGTGCTGCGGCCCAGCACCAGCGTCGGGCGGGAGATCTGGTGGCGGGTGCCATTGATCTCGATCCAGCGGCGCACCTGGGCGCCGGGCATGGGGCCCGCGGCGCCCGGCGGGCGGCCTGCCGCGGGCGGACGGTTCATACCGGGCGGCGGGGCCGCCGGCATCGGAGGAGCGGCGGCGGGAGGGTAGCCGTAGCCACCGGGGCGGCCGCCGGCCGGCGGCGCGGCGGGGCCGGTGTGACCGGCGTGGCCGGCGGGACCGGACGGTGCCTGCGACTGTGACGTACTCGACGCGAGCGTCCGGCTGCGCACCCGGTACAGACCCGTGTCGAGGTCGTCCGCCTTCTCCAGGTGGACCTTGATCGGGCCCATGAAGGTGTACCGCTGCTGCTTGGCGTAGTCGCGGACCAGGCCGGACAGCTCGTCGCCGAGCTGGCCCGAGTAGGGGCTGAGGCGCTCGTAGTCCGGCGCGCTCAGCTCCACGATGAAGTCGTTGGGGACGACCGTACGGTCGCGGTTCCAGATCGAGGCGTTGTTGTCGCACTCGCGCTGGAGGGCACCCGCGATCTCGACGGGCTGGACCTCGGACTTGAAAACCTTGGCGAAGGTGCCGTTGACCAGACCTTCGAGACGCTGCTCGAAACGCTTCAGGACTCCCATGGGGCACCTCCTCCGTCGTTGCCGTCCTGGTACTGCTTACTGATCGTATCCACGCGTCGGGAAATCGGCTGGTTCCCCTTCTCTGCCCTGTGGACGAGTGTCACCTCTCACAGGGATCGTAGAGGCGCCCTCCAGACAGTGTCCCGCACCTGAGGTGCACCTTGGAGGAGTGGGTACGGCGGGAAGCCGTTCCCTGCTCTGCCGGGTGTGGCTCGTGCTTCCGCTTCGTACGTCGGCACCCCTCCCCTCACCCCTTACCCCATGCCTCACGTGCCCCCTCCCCTCTCTGTTCGCCGCCGGGGTGCCCGAAACAAACGGATGTGAATCCACCTCCCGCGGCGTGCTAATCTTCAGATGTCGCCAGGCGATCGCACCGGAAGAACGGTGGGGAACCAAGCGGCAACACCCAATGCGCGGGTGGCGGAATAGGCAGACGCGCTGGATTCAGGTTCCAGTGCCCGCAAGGGCGTGGGGGTTCAACTCCCCCCTCGCGCACCACGAGAAACCGACGAAACGGGTTCTCGCCAGAGACGAAAGTCCAGGCGAGGGCCCGTTTCTCGTTGTGCCGCCAGGTCTGGGGCGGGGCTCGGGGTGGCGAGCGCGCGAGTGCCCCGGGGAGTGACCGAAGTCACTTCCGCAGGGCTCTGTGTTTTGATCTTGTTCTTCTCGGGGGCGGAGCGGCTACGCGGTCGGAGCCGCCAGGTAGCCGGTTGGCGTCCAGTGGCCGATCGGTTTCGTCCGTCGGCGGTGATGGGTACGCCGTCGTGGACGCTCGCCGCCGAGGGCGAGGGTGTCGAGCCAGTTCTTGATCTTCCGGCGGTTCGCGTGAGCGAGCTGGAAGACCAGCAGGACCGTCTGGGCGGCGATGCCGCGGAGGCGACGGGAGCCGGCGGCCTCGATGGACTCGGCGAGCGGGCTCTTGGCGTAGCCGTTGTAGCCCTCGACGCTGTTCCGGAGGCGGAAGTAGACCTTCTGCCATTCCTTGCCGCCGTACTCCAGGGCCTGCCAGTACTTGGCGCCCGCCTCCGGCGGGACGGTGATGCCGCGCTGACGGCAGACCTGGACCGGACCTGTCGGGCTGGGCTCAGGGTCGACGAGGGGCAGGTGGGTGCCCTGGCCGAGCGAGCGGGGTTTCAGCGGGCACTGCACCTTGCCGGCCTCGGCGGGGCACATCCGCCGCTGATGACCGGTCGGGTCCTCGTTCTCCTTGGCCATGAGCCGGTACGCCCTGCGGGCGGCGATGAGACGGGTCCAGGTCTCCCGGTCGATGCGACCCTCGCAGAGGTCCTTGGTGGCGTCGATCAGAGGCTCGGGGCTTCCCTGTCAGCGCTCGGCGGTGCCGGCTCGCTGGTAGATGTCCGGGATGCCGTCGTTGTCTTCGTCGCGGGTCTCCTCCTCGTACAGGTGGCGGTAGATGCCGTTGCGCCGCTTGATGAGGAAGGCCGCGAGGACGGCGGCGATGAGAGAGCCGATCAGGACCGCGGCCTTGACGTGCTCGGCGGCAGCCGGATCAGGGAAGGCGAGTTCGCCGATGAGCAGGGCAACGGTGAAGCCGATTCCGGCCAGCACCGCGAGTGCGAAGACGTCCGCCCAGGCCAGCTCCGGGTTCAGCTTGGCTCGGGTGAAGCGGGCGGCGAGGTAGGTCCCTGCGAAGATGCCGAGGGTCTTGCCGATGACGAGGCCCAGCACGACGCCCAGCGGCTCCGGTCGGGTGAAGACTTCTCCCAGGGCTGCGCCCGAGACGCCGACGCCGGCGGCGAAGAGCGCGAACAGGGGCACCGCGACGCCCGCGGAAACGGGGTGGAGCAGGTGGGAGGTCCGCTCGGCGGGGGATGCGGTCTCGCCCTTGTCGCGGGTGGTGCGCAGTATCAGGCCGATGGCGACGCCGGCCACGGTGGCGTGGACGCCGCCGTTGTACATCAGTGCCCAGGTGACGAGGCCGAGCGGGACGTACCACCACCAGCCTCGTACGCGGAAGCGCTGGAGGACGTAGAAGAGGGCCAGTCCGGCGAAGGCGCCGCCGAGGGCGGCGAAGTTCAGGTCGCTGGTGAAGAAGATCGCGATGATCAGGATCGCGCCGAGGTCGTCGACGACGGCGAGGGTGAGCAGGAAGGCCCGGAGCGAGGCGGGCAGGTGGGTGCTGAGGACGGCGAGGACGGCGAGCGCGAAGGCGATGTCGGTGGCCATCGGCACGGCCCAGCCCCCGAGGCTGCCTCCGCCGGCCGTGACCGTGGCGGCGTAGACGGCGGCCGGCACGATCATGCCGCACAGCGCGGCAACGACCGGGAGCGCGGCGGTGGCGGGGGTGCGGAGCTCTCCGACGACCAATTCTCGCTTGAGCTCGATGCCGGCGACCAGGAAGAAGATGGCCAGCAGTCCGTCGGCGGTCCAGTGCTCGACCGAGAGGTCCAGTCCGAGGGCGGGTATGCCGAAGTGGAAGTCGCGTATCTGCTCGTAGGCGCCGCTCCACGGAGTGTTGGCCCATATGAGCGCCACGAGGGCGGCGGCGAGGAGGACCAGCCCGCCGACGGTTTCCGTCCTCAGCGCCTGGACCACGGCGTTGCGCTCCGGAAGGGGGAGCAGGCCGAGGAAGGGGGAACGCTCACGAGGGGCGGCAGCCATGGACGAGTCTCCAGGAGATCGGCTTGAGGGCATACGAGCCCAAGGACGCCGACCAGACTTCCCGGCACACCGCGCGTCGTGATCAAGTCGCCCACAGAACGAGGCGTTGACGCGTTGTTTACACCCTAGCCGCGTGTCGCATTACCCGCCATACCCCGTTTCACCTGCTGAAATGCGGCACACGGGCATGACGAGCGGGCCCGTACACACCAAGGCGCGAGGTGTGTACGGGCCCTCCCCCTGCCTTCGGCGGGGGGACTCCCAGGAGCCGGGCCGCGGGGGCGGTCAGACGGTGGTCTTCACCGACTCCTGGTCTTCATCGTCCTCCGTGATCTCACCGGCGTTGCGGGCGCGGACGAACTCCAGGAAGGAGTTCAGCTCCCGCTTGACGACTGGTGCGAGGAGGTACAGGCCGATGATGTTGATGACGGCGAGCATGAAGAGCACCGCGTCGGCCATGTCGATCAGGGTCTGGAGCGTCAGCAGGGAACCCCCCACCGCGAACAGCGTGTAGAAGACCTTGAAGGTCAGCTCGCTGGTCCGGCTGCGGCCGAAGAGGTGCGTCCATGCCTTCATACAGTAGTAACCCCAGGTCAGCACCGTGGAGATGGCGAACAGCATCACCGCGAGGGTGAGGATGTACGGGAACCACGGCAGAACTGTGGCGAAGGCGTCGGAGGTGATGGTGACACCGCCGATGGACTCGCCGGCGCGTGCCTCGGCCCAGCTGGCCGGGTTGGCGATGACGATGGTCAGCGCGGTCATCGTGCAGATGATGACGGTGTCGATGAAGGGCTCCAGCAGGGCGACCAGGCCCTCGCTGGCGGGGTGCTTGGTCTTGACCGCGGAGTGGGCGATCGGCGCGGAGCCGAGACCGGCCTCGTTGGAGAAGGCGGCCCGCTTGAAGCCGATGATCAGCGCGCCGAGGACACCGCCGGCGACGCCCTCGGGGTTGAAGGCGCCCTCGATGATGGTGACGATCGCGGCCGGGACGGCGGAGACGTGGACCAGAATGACTACCAGGCAGGCCGCGATGTAGATGCCCGCCATGGCGGGGACGAGCTTGCTGGTCACGTTGGCGATCGAGCGGATACCGCCCAGCAGCACGATGCCGACGAGCGCGGCGATCAGGATGCCGAAGAACAGCGCGCCGGCCGACGAGCCCATCAGGCCGTCCTCGCCGCCCGTGACGGAGACGAGCTGGGCGTAGGACTGGTTGACCTGGAACAGGTTGCCGCCGAAGAGGCCGAAGAACAGCACGAAGAAGGAGGCGAGGACGCCGAGGACCTTACCGAGGGTCTTGCCGTTCTTGCCGAAGCGGTCGGCCAGGCCCTTGGGCAGGTAGTGCATCGGGCCGCCGGAGACGGTGCCGTCGGCGTGCACCTCGCGGTACTTCACGCCCAGTGTCACCTCGACGAACTTGGTGGCCATGCCCAGCAGGCCGCACAGGATCATCCAGAAGGTGGCGCCGGGGCCACCGATGGAGACGGCGACGGCCACACCGGCGATGTTGCCCAGACCGACGGTGCCGGAGACGGCGGCGGTCAGCGCCTGGAAGTGGTTGACCTCACCGGCCGACCCCTTCTCGTCGTACTTCCCGCGCACCACGTCGACGGCGAGCTTGAATTTCCGGACCTGGACCAGCCCGAACCAGGCGGTGAAGACCAAACCCGCGACGACGAGCCAGGCGACGATGAGGGGTAGCTCCGTGCCACCCACGGGGACGGAGTAGAAGACGACTTCCACGAGCCAGGTTGCTATGGGCTCGAAGAATCCGCTGACGGCTTCGTCGACGGACGTGGTGATGGAGTCGAGTGACACGGTGGTTACCTCGATGGCGCAGGGACCGGCGCGCGGGAGGTTGCGCCGGGAAGATGTGCGGTCTTTGAGCGAACGCCGTTGTCCGATCGGCGACCCTGGGTTCACGTGCCGCGGACTCGGAACGTGATCACCCTGGTCGTGCTGCCGGTGCGTGCCGGCCGCTCCGCGTCGTGGCGAGGGGTGGTGCCACCTGCGGAGTTGCGCAGTTCTACCACGGCCTTTACGTGTTCTTTAGTGACTCAACTCACATGACCATGAGTAATCTTCGAAAGTGCCAGCGAACGAAATCAGACCGTTATGCGGACGGCTTGATCCGTTCATCGGGCACCCACCCACTGGGATGCCATGTGGACCCTCGTCACGTCGTGATCCGGCCGTCCGGCTCGAGCCGCCTCCAGGAGTGCTTGCGCAGGCCGACGATAGGGCGGTCTGGCGTGCCCGTCCCCTCGTGGGTCGATCGGCGGTCGATATTGCCGGTGCCTGGCAGGGAAACAATTTTTTTATTGCCGCGGTGTGGCAGTGCGGCGGGTTGTCGCGATGGTCAGTATGGGCGATTGACCGGCAGAGACGGTGCTGATTAGCGGATGCGGGCGGAGCCTGCGCACGTCAGCACGGATCCTTCGCGTCCACCGGCACCTTGACGGTGACCAGTCTCATCACGTCCGGTTTTCGATCGGGGCGGGGATACGCGCGTGCAGCAAGGGATCTCCACGTCGTCCGTGCTGATCTCGAAGTGGTCCACACCGCTGCTGGTGCCTTTGCTGTCGGCGCCGTCCGTTTCCGCTTCGTCGATCGCCTCAACAGGTATGACCGTGTGCTCGGGCCCCAGTCCCGTGCCCTCGACGGCTTCCTGGATCCGCTCCTCGTGACCCGGGTGTCCCCTCAAGGTCTGCGGCTGGGCTTCCACAGGTACCCGATGACGATCACGGCACTGATGACGATGAGCGCGCGCCCGATAGGCCCCAAGAGATTGGACACCCAAGCACGTGCCTTCGGTTACTGCTCAGCGAACCCCCGGACCGGCCGGACACATGATCGTCTGTGGCGATGACGCTCTCGCCCACCGGTTGGCCACAGAACTCCGGGACGTCTACAGGGAGCGGGTCGTCCTCGTCCGCCCTGGCGGCGGTGCGGCAGCCGGGCCCCGGCTGGCCGTCCCGGTCCAGGGACGAGCCTCGGTTCTCCTCCCCGACGACCGTGTCGTGGTGGCCGCCACCCGGCGGGGCCTGGCCGAATTGCTCGGCCGGCATCCGCAACACGACCCTGGCGCGGTGCGGCAGGAGCAGCAGTGAAGGCTTACACCGTTGCCCTCCTGCCACGGGGTGATCAGGGCGGCACTGAAGGGGCGTAAAGACTGCCGGGACGCGGCAATGAAAATCCGTACCGGCAGGTGAGACGATCCGGTCACCTCGGGGGCACCCGCAGGCCAGGGAGGTGGGCGCCATGGGCTTGTTCTTGGGTCTCGGCATCGCCGGGATCGTGCTGCTCGCTGCCTCACTGGTCCTTGACGGAGTGCTGGAAGGTTTCTTCGGCGGCGTGGCGGACGGCCTGTTCGACGGATGGCTGTCGCTTCCGGTCATAGCCGGGTTCATGTCGATGCTCGGCTTCACGGGAGCCGTCGTGCTCGGCAGCACCAGTCTCGGGGCAGGCCCGGCAACGGCCGCCGGAGTGCTCACCGGCACCGGCGCCGGCTGGCTTGCCTGGAAGCTGAGCCGCACGCTCATTGACGATCGGGGCGCGGCGGCCCCCCGTGGCGACGACCTCATCGGCACCACGGGGGCGGTGGTCACCGCCATTCCGGTGGACGGCTATGGCGAAGTTCTGCTGCGCGTGGCCGGCCAGCCGGTGAAGTTCGCCGCCAAGTCGGACGACGCCGTCCAGCGGGGCGCCGAGGTCTGGGTCGAGGAAGCGTTGTCGCCCACTTCGGTTCGTGTGCGTCTCGTCGAGCGCTGAACCGGCTCTTTCCTCCCCTCGCTGAGCCAGCCCACCAGACCACCTACTCGATCTGCCCTCCTCGGGAAGGCAGGAGGGATGTGCCATGAGTCCAGTCGTCATCGCAGTGTCGGGAGCCGTCGTACTCCTCGTGCTGCTCGCCCTCGTCGTGATCACGCGGTACAAGGTTGCCGGCCCGAGCGAGGCGTTCATCATCACGGGCCGTCGGGGGAAGAAGTCCACCGACCCCGAGACGGGGCGCGTCTTCACCGACAACAGTGGCCAAAAGGTCGTGGTCGGCGGCGGTGTCTTCGTCGTCCCCTTCGTCCAGCAGAAGTTCACCCTCGACCTGTCGTCCCGGCACATTCCCGTCGCCGTGCGCGGCGCGGTGACGCTGCGCGGGGTGAAGGCCAACCTCGAAGGTGTTGCCATCGTCAAGGTCGGTGGCGGCGAGGACTCGATCCGGGCAGCCGCCCAGCGGTTCCTGATGCAGCAGGACGGCATCGTCGGCTTTACACAGGAAGTGCTGTCCGGTGCGCTGCGTTCCATCGTGGGCCGGATGTCGGTGGAGGACATCATTCGCGACCGGGCGGCGTTCGCCGGGCAGGTCGCCGAGGAGGCCGAGGCCAGCCTGTCCGGGCAGGGGCTGGTCCTGGACGCGTTCCAGATCCAGGACATCACCACCGAGGGCTCCTACCTGGAGGACCTCGGCCGTCCGGAGGCCGCTCGCGCCAAGCAGGAGGCCGACATCGCCGAGGCGGTCGCCCGCCGGGCGTCCGAGCAGGCCCGGCTGAAGGCCGAGGAGGAGATCGCGATCGCCCAGCGGACCTTCGCGCTCAAGCAGGCCGAGATCAAGGCGGAGACCGATGAGGCCGCCGCGAAGGCCGCGGCCGCCGGGCCGCTCGCCGAGGCCGACCGGCAGCAGGAGATCCTCAGTCAACAGGAGAAGGTCGCAGAGCGGCAGGCAGCGCTGACCGACCGGGAGCTCGACACCAAGGTCCGGAAGCCCGCCGACGCTGCCCGTTACCAGGCCGAGCAGGAGGCCGAGGCCCGCCGTATCGCCCAGGTCAAGGAGGCCGAGGCCGAAGCGCAGCGCGCGCGGCTGACCGGTGAGGGTGAAAAGGCCCACCGGGCGGCCCTGGCCGACGCTGTACGCATCGAGGGCGAGGCGCAGGCCGCGGCCATCGCCGCCAAGGGATCGGCCGAGGCCGAGGCCATGCGCAAGAAGGCCGACGCGTTCGCCCAGTACGGCGATGCCGCCGTCCTCCAGATGCTGGTCGAGGTACTGCCGCAGGTCGTCGGCAAGGCGGCCGAACCTCTCAGCGCCATCGACAAGATGACGGTCATCTCCACCGACGGCGCGAGCAGGCTGACCCGTACGGTCACGGACAACGTCGCCCAGGGCATGGAGCTTCTGGGTTCCGCCACCGGCGTGGACCTCGCCGAACTGCTGAAGGGCATCACTGCCCGCACCGGTGGGGCGTCACCCGCAGCCGAGCAGTCCACGTCGTCCAACGGGAGGATCGACATCGCCGACTGAGCTGAACGGGGTGGGCGGATGGCGGGCGCTCGCTGCAGGACGATATGGCACGGCGCCGAGGGGCGGATGGAGGGAGTTCGATGCGGGACGCGGCGTCGATCTACAAGAGCGGCAAGGCCCGGGAACGTGTGCGCAGGTGGTGTGCCGAGCAGCTCGACGGCTGGGAGGTCGATCACGTTCGCTCGGAGGTGACGACGTCAGCCGGCGTGACCAGCGTGGTCACGGTCGGCCGTGCCCCTACCGGCGGCGCGCCGAGCGTCGTGCTGGTGCCGGGAACCAACATGAACGCGGCGACGTCCCTGGCAGCGGTCGCCGCACTGTCCGCCGGCCGCCATACGATCGTCCTTGATGTGCCAGGGCAGCCAGGGCTCAGCGGAGAGTTCCGGCCGCGTCACGGACGCGTGACCTGGTACGGGAGTTGGCTGAGCGAGGCTTTGGAGCGTGCGGTCCCCGGCCCCGCCGTAGTGGTCGGTCACTCTTTGGGGGCGGCCATCGCCTTGGCCTGCGCATCGTCAAGGATCACCGGCCGTGTCCTGGTATCCCCTGCCGGCATCGCTCGCCTCAACGTCAGCCCTTCGGTGGTGCGGGCCGCGGTTCCCTGGCTGGCATGCCCGTCCGTCCGGCGTGCAAGACGGCTGCTGGGGCACATGGTCGCTCCCGGCCGGCCCGTTTCCGAAAGACTCGCCACCTGGATGGACATGGTCGCCACCTGCTGCCGTAGCAGTCTCGCCCCCGCACCGCTGCCCGCAGCGGTACTGGGCGACCGGCGAGCCACGCCCTGTGTGGTCATGACGGGACGGCATGACGTCTTTCTTCCGCCACGGACCCTGAGAGCGGCCGCGCGCCGCGGCCTCGGCGTCGACGTGAAGGTCGTGGAAAGCGCCGGGCACCTGCTCATGGACGAGCGTCCTGAGGCGGTGGCGAATGTTGTGCTCGGTCACATGTACGGGAGCTGAGGCGCCGGTCAGAGTTCCTGGTCGGGCCAGTCCAGCAGGCGGGCGCCGATGACGGCGGTCTGCAGCGTGTAGCGGTGGACGGGGTCGCCCGGGTCGGCACCGGTCAGCTTGTGGATGCGTTCCAGCCTGTAGGTCATGGCCCGCACGCTCAGGGAGAGGCGCCGAGCGGCCTCGGCGGACACGCAGCCGGTGTCGAAGTATGCGGTGAGGGTGTCGATGAGCGGCTTCGCACCGCCACGGGCCTGCTGCAGCGGGCCGAGGACCGTGCGTACGAGGTCGGCCATCGCCTGCCGGTCGCGGGTGAGCACCGGGTAGACCAGGAGGTCGGCGGCGTGCAGCACCGGCGCGTCGAGGTGTATGCGGCCGGCCAGGTCCAGGGCGTTGAGCGCCTCCTCGTAGGAGCTGACGACTCCACCGACGCCCTGGTGTGGCCGGCCGATGGCTGCGCGGCCGCCGTCGGTCGCGGCGTATGCCTGCTTGGCGAAGAAGGTCAGGACGTCGGCCTGGTCACCAGGCGCGATGCAGATGAGCCTGCCGTTCTTCGTGGTGAGCAGGATGCGGCGGTCGCCGAAGCGGGCTGCGAGGGAAGCCTCGATCCCACGGGTGACCGCATAGCCGTCGTCGTACGGTTCGGGTCCCTCGGCGACAGCGACCGCGTGGGCGTGGGACAGCAGCAGCCCGAAACGCCCGGCTCGTTCGGCGAGGTGGCCGACGTCGGTGCGGCCGTGGAGCAGGTCGTCGATGAACTCCCGCCGTGCGGCCTCCTGCTGTCGGATGGCGAGCCGCTGCGCCCGCTCGTGGCCTTCGGCGAAGGCGTCCACGGCCTGCTCGACGGCCGCGAGCAGGTGGTCGGCGGCCGCGCCGCGCAGATCCGCCCGTACGTCCTGGGCGGCGGCGAGGTGCGCCCGTACCAGGAGCCGAAGCCCGAAGCCCGCCTCGGCGGCCTGCTCGCCCCGGGCGCGTAGCGCGTCCAGCTCGTCGCGGTTCAGCCGCCTGCCGGTGGCGCTGGCAGCGGCAAGGATGTGGGTGTACCCCTCCAGATACTCCTCGGCTGTGTCCTGCTCCGCCATGGTCCCTCCCCGTTCCTGACGCGCCGATGACGCTTTTCTGACGCGTGAACGTCAAGGGTGGCATGCGGCTGCCGAGGGATGGCCACCGGCATCAAGAGGCCGTAAAAATTGCCGGTCTACGGCAATGCGAACATGCGTGTCACGCTGCCATGATGAGCGTGCCGAGGCCAGGCGCCTGAGGCTGATGCCGGAAACCGGAAAGCAGCACGCCGCACCACAAGATCAGGGGGAAGAGTCATGGCCGCGTTTCTGCATGCCGTCGCTGCGTTCCCCACGGTGCTGCTCACCGCGGCTCTCATGGTGGTCCTCGGTTTCTGGCTGCTCGTGCTGGTGGGCGTGGCTGAGACGGACAGTTTCGACGCGGATGTGGACACCGGCGCGCTGAGCCTGGGCGGAGTTCCCGGCGCGGTGTCGGTTTCGCTGCTGATCATCCTGTCTTGGTTTTTCAGCCTCACCGGGTCCGTGCTCCTCGCCCTTACAGGGTGGCCGGTTGCCGTGGTCCATCTGCTCGGCGCCGTTCTGCTGTTCATCTCGCTCTTCGGCTCGTGGCGTCTGACCCGGGCGCTCGTACGCCCTCTGGCCAAACTGTTCCCCGACGAACCCGGGCCGTCCCTGCACGACTTCGTCGGGTCGACCTGCACCATCCGCACCGGGCGGGTGGACGTGGACTTCGGCCAGGCCGAGGTCGCGGCGCGGGACGGTTCCACCGCCGTCGTACAGGTCCGCCAGAACGACGGCAGCTTGCTGGGACTCGGCAGCACCGGACTGCTGTACGCCTACGACGACACCGGCGAGTTCTTCTGGGTCGCGCCCTTCGACAAGGCGCTGGACCCCCGCGGCTGATTCGCCGCCCCTCCTGCTTCAGCCACCACCCTTCGATCCGGGGTTTCCTCATGGATGCCATCTCTTGGGGCATCGGCGTGCTCGTCGCCGTTGTCCTGCTCATCGCGATCGCCATGCTGTTCGTGATCAGCCGACTGTTCCGCAAGGTGGAGCAGGGCAAGGCGCTGATCGTGTCGAAGATGCGGAAGGTCGACGTCACCTTCACTGGACAGGTCGTCCTGCCCGTGTTGCACAAGGCCGAGGTCATGGACATCTCGGTGAAGACCATCGACATCAGCAGGACGGGCCGGGACGGTCTGATCTGCCGCGACAACATCCGCGCGGACATCCGCATCTCGTTCTTCGTACGCGTCAACAAGACCGTCGAGGACGTCATCAAGGTCGCCCAGGCCATCGGCACAGCCCGCGCCAGCGACCAGGCCACCTTGCAGGAGCTGTTCAACGCCAAGTTCTCCGAGGCGCTGAAGACCGTCGGCAAGCAGCTCGACTTCACCGACCTCTACACCAAGCGCGACGAGTTCCGGGACCGGATCATCCAGGTCATCGGCACCGACCTGAACGGCTACAGCCTGGAGGACGCGGCGATCGACTACCTGGAGCAGACGCCGCTCGCGCAACTGGACGCCTCCAACATCCTCGACGCCCAGGGCATCCGGAAGATCACCGAGCTGACGGCCGTCGAGCACGTGCGCACCAACGAGTTCCGGCGCACCGAGGAGAAGGAGATCACCCGGCAGAACGTCGACGCCCGGGAATCCATCCTGGAGCTGGAGCGCCGTCAGGCCGACGCCGAGATCAAGCAGAAGCGCGAGATCGACACCGTACGGGCCAAGGAGGAGGCCGAGACCGCCCGGGTGGTCGAGGAGGAGCGGCTCCGCGCGCAGAGCGCCTTCCTCAAGACCGAGGAGCAGCTCGGAATCCAGCGGGAGAACCAGGCCCGCGAAGTCGCGGTCGCGCAGAAGAACCGCGAGCGGGTCATCGCCATCGAGAACGAGCGCATCGAGAAGGACCGCCTCCTCGAAGTCATCGCCCGCGACCGGGAGACGGAACTGACCCGCATTTCCGCGGAGAAGGAGGTCGAGGCCGAGCGCCGCGAGATCGCCGAGGTGATCCGGGAGCGGGTCGCGGTGGACCGTACGGTCGCCGAGCAGGAGGAGTCCATCAAGAAGCTCCGCACCGTCGAGGAGGCCGAGCGCAAGCGGCAGGCCGTCGTCATCGCCGCCGAGGCCGAGGCGCAGGAGCAGCTGGTCAAGGACATCAAGGCCGCCGAAGCCGCCGAGCAGGCCGCCATCCACCGGGCGGCGGAGGAGCTGACCCTGGCCGAGGCCCGGCACAAGGCCGCCGACATGGACGCCCGCGCGAAGGTCCGCCTCGCCGAGGGCATCCAGGCCGAAGCCGCCGCCGAGGGGCTGGCCGCCGTCCAGGTACGGGAGAAGGAAGCCGACGCCATCGAGAAGGCCGGCCGCGCGGAGGCCGGGGCGACCGAGGCACGGCTGCGCGCCGAGGCGGCCGGCACTCGCGAGAAGGCGCTGGCCGAGGCCACCGCCATCGGCGAGAAGCTCAAGGCCGAGGCGGCGGGCCTCACCGACAAGGCGGCGGCCATGGCCGCGCTCGACGAGGCGTCGCGTTCCCACGAGGAGTTCCGGCTGCGCCTGGAGGCGGAGAAGGACATCCGGCTCGCCGGGATCGACGTCCAGCGGCAGGTCGCCGAAGCGCAGGCCACGGTGCTCGCCACCGGACTGGAGAACGCCGACATCAACATCGTCGGCGGCGAGTCGGCCTTCTTCGACCGTATCGTCGGCGCCATCTCCCTCGGCAAGAGCGTCGACGGATTCATGGACAGCTCGCAGACCGCCCAAGTGCTGGCCGGGCCGTGGCTGGACGGCTCCGCCTCCTTCACCGAGGACCTGACGAAGGTACTCGGGTCGGTGTCCACCTCCGACGTGCAGAACCTGACCGTCTCCGCCCTGCTGATGAAGCTCATGCCGGCCGGATCAGGCCAACTGGACGAGCTGATCGGCAAGGCACGGCAGCTGGGCCTGGCCGACATGCCGGTGGCCGAGCTCGCCGGGCTGGACGGTGCGGCCAAGGGCTGACCGCCCGGTTCCACAGCTTCCGGAGCTGCCGCGCGGGGGGCGGCAGCTCCGAGGACACCCCCATCACGTACACGAGGAAGTGGGAGAGCATGGAGACGACGGGGATGGACGCCGGTACGTACGAGGTACTGCGTGACCGTCTCGGTGCTCAGGCCGGTGAACTCGCCCGGCGCGTCGAGGCACTCAACACCGCCCGCGTCGCGGCCTTCGGCGCCACCGAACTCGCTCTTCTCACTACCGAGCGGATCCGCACGGAGCACACTGTCGTACCCCGCGACGTCGTCGCCGTCGGCGACGCGCTGCTCGTCGGATACGAGGCTCCGGCCGCCGACGTGTTCGCCCTCTACGACCGCGAGCTGAACCGCCTCCCGGACGACGCGGTGCCCGGACTCCTCGACGACCCCGGCTTCGTACGCGAACACGACGCGCTTCACCGTTACTTCCAGGGTGCGCGCCTGCTCCGGCTGCGCCGCGTCGACGGCAAGCTGCTGGCGGTGTTCCGGACCGGGGAGCAGGCCGAGGACATCCGCGTCCTTCGCTGGTCGGTCTCCCCCGTGGGCGACGTGCGGTTCTTGGACGCCCGTGGCGATCGCGACCACGTCTTTCCCGACCCGCACGACTTCACGTGGACCGGGACGACCCGGGACGATCACGTCCTCGGGCGGTATCCGCACATCGCCGTCGCCGATGGCACGGTGTTCGTCTCCACGGTCGGCGGCACGCTCACCGTGAAGACCGAGGACGACACCGAGACCGGCGAGGGCATCCACAGCGAACCGGTCGACGAGCCGTTGCAGTCACTCGCCGACGCCGAGGTGGCGTACGCGGCCGTCGGCGCCCTGGTTCTGTTGCGCGTGCGGCCCTACAAGGAGGAGACCTGGCGTCATCTGGTCTTCAACACGCTCACGAAGACCGTCGCCCGGCTGGACGGCATCGGACAGTCGTGCCGCCGCCTGCCCGACGACCAGGGCATCGTCTTCCCCGGCGGCTACTGCCTCGCCTCCGGCGCGGTGAAGACCTTCGACACGGCGGACACCTCGGGGCTGGAGTTCGAGCGTGCGGTGTGCTCGCCGAACGGTGAGGACGTGCTGTTCGCGTTCCACACCCGGGCCGAGGGCCGCATCCTTCTCCTGTCGTACAACCTCATCCGCCACGAGGCCGCCGCACCGCTGACCTGCCACGGCTACGCCCTCTTCGACGACGGCACCCTCACCCTGCTGCGCCCGGAGTCCGGCGAGCCGGCCCGCGTGCACGCGGTGCAGGTGTGGAGGACACCGTACGTCTCCGACACCCACATCGTGCCCGTGGACGACGGGCCCCTCGCCCGCATCGGCAACGCCGACCTGGTACGAGGCATCTCGGACTGCCTCGCCATCGCCCGCCAGGCCGGCGAGACCACCGCCGGCAGCGAGATGTACCAGGCGCTCGTCGCCGCCTGCGCCCGGGCTGCCGACCGCTTCCACTGGCTGGGCGACGCGGACGCCGGTGACCTGCGTGCTCCTCTGGAGGAGGTTCGAGCCACCGCGGAGCGGGTGTTGGAGGAATTCGCGTCCGTACAGTCCCTCACCCGGCAGGCGGCCGAGGCGCTCGCGGAGACAGCCGAGCGGATTCAGCGATTGGTCCGGCGCGTGCGCGGGGAGGCGCCCGCTACCGCCGAGGAGTGGATCGAGCGCATCACGGAGCTGCGACGGGCCCAGGGTCGCCTGGTGACCCTGAAGGAGATGCGGTACGCGGACGCGGAGACCATCGACGCGCTCACCGAGGACACCGAGGGCCACATCGTCTCCACCGCGCAGCGGGCGGTGGCCTTCCTCCAGCGCGACGACGCCTTCACCGGCCACCACGCGGAGGTGGAGCGTCTCACCGCCGACGCCGGGGCGATCAGCACGGCCGCGGAGGCGGCTACGGTCGCGGAGCGGTTGGACGAGCAGGTCTTCGGCCTTCAGACCCTCACCGAGGTCGTCGCCGGCCTGGACATCGGCGATACCACCGTGCGCACCACGATCCTGGAGCGGATCGCCGAGGTGTTGGGAGGGCTGAACCGCGCTCGGGCGGTGCTCGCCGCTCGCCGCCGGGAGCTCGTCGACCAGGAAGGGCGGGCGGAGTTCGCGGCTGAGTTCGCCCTGCTCGCTCAGTCGGTCACCGGCGCGCTGGCCGCGGCGGACGCCCCCGAATCCTGCGACGCGCAGCTCGCCCGTCTCCTGCTCCAGCTCGACAACCTGGAGTCACGCTTCGCCGACCACGACGGTTTCCTCACGGAGATCGCCGACAAGCGCACCGAGATTCACGACGCCTTCTCCGGCCGCAAGCAGACCCTCCAGGACGCCCGGGCCCGGCGCGCCGAGCGGCTTGCCGAGTCCGCCACCCGCGTTCTGGAGACAATCGCCCGCCGGGCAGCCGGCCTGGAGAACCTGGACGCGGTCAACACGTACTTCGCATCCGACCCGATGGCTGCCAAGGTCCGCCGCACCACCGGTGAACTGCGCGAGCTCGGTGACCAGGTGCGCGCGGAGGAGCTGGAGGGGCGGCTGAAGGCCGCCCGCCAAGAGGCCGGGCGGGCGCTGCGGGACCGCACCGAGCTGTACGCGGATGGCGGCGACACCATCAGGCTGGGCGCGCACCGCTTCGCGGTCAACACCCGGCCCCCGGAGCTCACGCTCGTACCGCACGGCGACGAGGGGATGGCGTTCGCACTGACCGGCACCGATTACCGGCGCCCGGTCACCGACCCGGAGTTCGCGGACACCCGTGCTTGTTGGGACCAGCTCCTGCCGTCCGAGAACGCGGAGGTCTACCGGGCGGAGTACCTCGCCGCGAAGCTACTGGCCGAGCACGGCGCGGAAGCCCTCGCCGGCGCGGACCTCACCGCCGTCGCCCGGCGGAGCGCCGAGGCCGCGTACGACGAGGGGTACGAGCGCGGTGTCCACGATCACGACGCGGCCGTGATCCTCTCGCTGCTGCTCAGCCTGCGGGAGCGGGCGGGCCTGCTTCGGTACCCGGCTGCCGACCGGGCCGCCGCCCAGCTGTTCTGGGCCCACGGCACGACCCCCGAGGCGCGGAAGGCATGGACGCGCGAGGCGGCGTCCCTGGTCCGGGCACGGAACATGTTCGGGACCGCACCGGCGCTCGACGCGCTGCACGGCGCACTCGCCGGCGCGGGCGCCCTGACCGGCCTCGCGGCCGAGTACCTCGTCGAAGAACTGGCGACCGGAGCGTGCTTCGTGACGAGCCCGGCGGCCCGCACGCTGCTGGAAAAGTTCCACCGATCGGTGGGCTCGTCACCGTACGTGGAGGACGTACGGGACCGGCTGGCTGCCGGGGACACCGCGGGAGCGCGGCGGCTGGTCGAGGGCTGGCTCGCCTCGTACGCCTCCTCGGGCGGTGAGGACCTGGATGCCGGCGACCTCGCCGAGGCCGTCGCGATCGAGGTCTGCCCCGCTTTGGCGCGCCACGACGGGGACGGCACCGTGACGGCCACGGTCGAGGGTCTGCTCGGCACGCACCCGAGGATCGACAAGGGCACCCTGCCCCTGCGGCTCGACGAGTTCCTCGCCCGGACGGGCGACTTCGCCCGCCGAGTGGTCCCCGGCTTCCGCGCCTACCAGCAGCGCAGGACAGCCCTGGTCGCCGCCGAGCGCCGCCGCCTCCGTCTCGACGAGTACCGTCCTCGCGTCATGTCCTCCTTCGTGCGAGGCCGCCTCGTCGACGAGGTGTACCTGCCGCTCATCGGCGACAACCTCGCCAAGCAGCTCGGTTCCGCAGGCGCTGGGAAGCGGACGGACAACAGCGGACTGCTCCTGCTCGTCTCCCCGCCCGGCTACGGAAAGACGACCCTCATGGAGTACGTCGCCGACCGCCTCGGCCTCATGCTGGTGAAGGTCGACGGACCGGCCCTCGGCCGCACCGTCACCTCCCTCGACCCGGCTGAGGCGCCCAACTCCACCGCACGTCGCGAGCTCGAGAAGATCGGCTTCGCCCTGGCAGCGGCGAACAACGTCCTGCTCTACCTGGACGACATCCAGCACACCTCACCCGAGCTGCTCCAGAAGTTCATCCCCCTCTGCGATGCCACCCGCACTCTGAACGGGCACGACCTGCGCGGAAAGCGCTTCGCCGTCTGCATGGCCGGCAACCCCTACACCGAGTCCGGGCAGCGCTTCCGCATCCCCGACATGCTCGCCAACCGTGCCGACATCTGGAACCTCGGCGACGTACTGAGCGGCAAGGAGGACGTCTTCGCACTCAGCTTCATCGAGAACGCCCTCACCTCCCACCCGGACCTCGCGCCACTGGCCGGACGGGACCGCGCCGACCTCGACCTGCTGGTACGCCTCGCCGCCCAGGACCCGACCGCCCGAAGCGACCGGCTCATCCACCTCTACGCCCCCGCCGAACTCGACCGCGTCCTCGCGGTACTGCGCCACCTGCTCGTCGCCCGCGACACGGTCCTCGCCGTCAACGCGGCCTACATCGCCTCCGCCGCCCAGAGCGACGCCACCCGCACCGAGCCGCCCTTCCAGCTGCAGGGCTCCTACCGCAACATGAACAAGATCGCCGCCCGCGTCTCCTCGGTCATGACCGATGACGAGCTCGCTGCCGTGATCGACGACCACTACACGGGCGAAGCCCAGACCCTCACCACCGGAGCCGAGACCAACCTGCTCAAGCTGGCCGCGTTGCGCGGCACACTCACTCAGGCACAGGCGGCGCGCTGGGCGGAGATCACCGCCGCGTACGTCCGTACCCAGTCCCTCGGCGACTCCGGGGACGACGCCCTCGGCCGGGCGGTGGCCGCGCTCGGGCTGCTGGCCGACCGGATAGCGGCCGTAGAAACGGCCATCACCCGCGCCACGGACCCTCGCCACCTGCTGAGCCGCCCGCCCGGCCGACATGCGGCCCGCCCGGGAGGCGGACCGGACTGGTGACACCAGGACAAGACCACCTACAGCAGGACCTCCACCCACTTCAGGTTCAGTGAGACCTCCTGGTGGACGACCGCGTACCGCAGGGGCTACGTCTACTCCTCGAAGTTCTACTGGGGATACTGACCGACCCGCGTCATCAGCACGGGACGGCGTGACCGGCACAACGCCTCAATGCCGTCCGCACATTGCCCGGGCCGCGTGTGAAGGCGGCTCGGGCTCCGCCTGCCCCACCCTTCAGCCACCAGCCAGGAGGGCTGTTGTCCACTTCCACCGTCGGTCTCCCTCTCCAGGCCCTCGGCGCCGCTCTCGCGTTGCTCGGAGCGGCCAGGTACGTGCTCCCCGGCCCTGGTCTACCCGTACTGAGCCTCGGAACCGACGACGGCCGAGCCGACGCCGGAAGGCGCAAGCCAGAACATGAACTTCAGTTGAGGTCAACGGCCCGCCGCGCGAGTCCTGTACGGCGCTCTCACCAGCAGTGGTGCGCCGATGCGAGACGCTCATCCAGCGTGGCGGCGAACTCCTCCGCCCGTGCCAGCTGAGTCCGCAGGTCCGCCATCCGCTGCTGCGCAGCCTCCTGGAACCCGCGCATACGCTCCAGTAGGGCCTCCCGCTCACCGGGTGGCAACTGTGCACCGGAGTCGAGTCGGTCGGTGGCTTCCAGCAGGTCGCGCATCTGCTCCAGGGTGAAACCGAGCGGCTTCATGCGGCGGATCACCATATCGTCACCGGATTCTTCGGCGGCATGGGCGGCTGCGCCATGATCGGCCAGACGATGATCAACGTGAAGGTCTCCGGCGCCCGCACCCGCCTGTCGACCTTCCTCGCCGGCGCGTTCCTGATGGTGCTGTGCATCGTCTTCGGCCCGGTTGTCTCCGACATTCCGATGGCCGCCCTGGTCGCCGTCATGATCATGGTGTCCGTGGCGACCTTCGACTGGCATTCCCTCGCCCCCACGACGCTGAAGCGAATGCCCGCCGGGGAGATCGCCGTCATGGTGATCACCGTCGCCTGCGTGGTCGCCGCCCACAACCTCGCCGTCGGCGTCGTGGTCGGCTCGATCACCGCCGTGGTCATCTTCGCCAAGCGCGTCGCTCACCTCGCGGAGGTCACCGCAGTCACGGATCCCGACCACACCACGGTCGTCTACCGGGTGACCGGCGAACTGTTCTTCGCCTCCTCCAACGACCTCGTCGGCCAGTTCAACTACGCCACCGACCCGAAGAAGGTCGTCATCGACCTGTCGTCTGCCCGCATCTGGGACGCCTCCTCCGTCGCCGTCCTCGACGCGATCGAGAAGAAATACGCCCAGCGCGGCAAGACCGTCGAGATCACCGGCCTCAACGACGACAGCGCCCTCCTTCATGGCAAGCTCACCGGCGAACTCGCAGCCTGCCACTGACGATCAACGCACGCGTAGTTCAGGGGCCCTGGTCATCATCCGGGCCTGTGCGCCTGTGTGCCTGTGTGCCTGTGCGCCTGTGTGCCTGTGTGCCTGTGCGCCTGTGCGGCTCGTGCGGTCCATGCGGCTGTGCGGCTCGTGCGGTCCATGCGGCTGTGCGGCTCGTGCGGCCCGTGTGAGCAAGGTCTCAGGGGCGTACGAGGCCGTCGCGGCGCCGGACCGCCGCGACGGCGAGCAGGGCGCCGACCAGGAAGGCCGCTGCCGCGATACCCGCCGACAGCCGGAGCCCCGAGGTGAAGTCGCCGGCCGAGGCGGTGAGGGTGCCGAACAGTGCGACACCGACCGCGCTGCCGACCTGACGGAAGACGTTGAAGACCGCGGAGGCGATCCCGGCGCTGTCCTCGGGAGCCGCCTCGATGATCGCGGCGGTGGCGGAGAGCGCGGTCATGGTCTGACCCAGTCCGGTGGCGATCAGCGCGAACAGCAGCGTCGTGTACGGGGTGTCCGGCGCGGCGACCAGCCAGCCCAGGAACCCGGTGGTGCCCAGCACGAGGCCGCCGGCCATCGGGACGTACGGGCCGGTGCGCGCGGCGGTCCGGGCCAGCAGCGGGGCGGCGATGAGGCCCATGCACACCGAGGGCAGCAGGGCCAGCCCGGTGGCGAGGGCGTCGAGGCCGCGCTCCTGCTGGAAGTAGAGCGTGGTCAGGAACAGCATGCCGTAGTAGCCGAGGCTGATGAGGAGGCCGATCGCGGCGGCCCCGGCGAAGGCGCTGTTGCGGAACAGCGACGGCGGCATCAGCGGGGCGCGGGTGGGGCTGGTTCCGGTGGCGGTGCGGGTTTCCAGGCGCCGTTCGACCCGTACGAAGGTGACGAGCGCGACCACGCCGACGCCGAGGGCGCCCAGCACCGGTGGGGACGTCCAGCCCTTGGAGCCGGCTTCGTTGAGGGCGCCCGCCAGGGCGATCAGGCCGACGACGCCCAGGACGTGTCCGAGCGGGTCCATCCGGTGGCGCGCGACGCCGCGTGCGGGCGCCGGGACGTGGCGGAGCGTCAGGGCAACGGCCAGGGCGCCCACCGGGAGGTTGAGCCAGAACACCGCCCGCCAGTCGAGCCCGGCCACCAGGAGCCCGCCGACCGCGGGACCGGCACCGAACGCGAGGGACGCCACCGCGCCCCAGACTGCGATCGCCCGCGCCCTTGCGGCACGGTCCGGATACGTCGCCTGGAGCAGCGCCAGCGAGGCCGGCACCAGGAAGGCGGCACCCGCGCCCTGGGCCAGCCGGCCCGCGACCAGGGCGCCGACCGAGGGCGCGATGCCGCACGCGGCGGAGGCGCCGGTGAACACGGCCAGGCCCGCCAGGAACGTCCGGCGGTGGCCGAGCCGGTCTCCGAGACCGCCGCCGAGCAGGAGCAGGCCGGCGAAGGCGGTGCTGTAACCGTCGACGATCCACTGGAGCGCGGAGGTCCCGGTGCGCAGCGCGTCCCGGATGTCGGGGACGGCGACATTGACGACGGTGACGTCCAGCATCACGAGGAAGTAGCCGAGGCTCAGGGCGATGAGGGGCAGCGGGGCGGGCCGGCGCGCGGGCGCGTGAGGTGTGGCGGGCATGGCAGGAGTCTCGGCGCCGGACACTTCGCCGATCGTCGAAGTGTCGTGGTCGTACGATCCGGTCATGGCGAAGGAGACCAGGGGGCGTACGGGCCCGGCGCGGGGCGGGCGTGCGGAGGAGTCGCGCGGGGGCGTGGGGGAGCCGCGCGGGGGAGGTGCGGGGGAGGCGCGCGGGGGCGTGGGGGAGCCGCGCGGGGGAGGTGCGGGCGAGCCGCGCCGGGGCGCGGGCGAGTCGTGCGGGGGTGCGGGCGAGCCGCTCAAGTACCAGACCGACATCGCGCGGGCCGCGGCCCTCATCGCCGACCCGTCGCGCGCCACGATCCTCAAGTGCCTCGCCGACGGCCGGGCCCTGCCCGCGAGCGCGCTCGCCGCGGAGGCGGGCGTCGGCGCCGCCACCGCCAGCGCGCACCTGGCCAGGCTTGTCGCGGGCGAGCTGGTGACGGTGGAACGGCGCGGCCGGCACCGCTACTACCGGTTGGCCGGTCCCGACATCGGCGCCGCGCTCGAAGCCCTCGCCCTGATCGCCCCGCCCCTGCCCCTCACCTCGCTGCGGGACAGCAACCGCACCAACGCCCTGCACCGGTCCCGTACCTGTTACGACCACCTGGCGGGCCGGCTCGGCGTCGCCCTCATGGGCGCCCTCCTGGAACGGGATGTGCTCACCGGCCATGACGGGGTCCACCGCGCCCGGGAGGCGGTCCGGGACCGGCCGGCCTCGTACGGGCGGGACGTGACGTACGTACTCACCGACGCCGGTCGCGAGGAGCTGGCCGCCTTCGGGGTCGACGCCGACCGGTTGCCGCCGCGTCGCCCCGCGATCCGTTACTGCGTGGACTGGAGCGAGCACCAGCACCACCTCGCCGGTGGCCTCGGCGCGGCCCTCACCGCCCGGCTGTTCGGCCTGGACTGGGTACGGAGGGGCACCGGGCCCCGCGTGGTGCATGTGACGGAGGCCGGGGCCGCGGGGCTGGAGCGGGCCTTCGGTGTGGACGCTCAGGCGTTGCGGTTGTAGCGGAGCAGGTAGGCGGCGAAGCGGTCGAGGTCCTCGGTGGACCAGTCGGCGAGGCGTTCCTGGTAGGCGGCGCGGCGGCTGGCGTGGGTGGAGGACAGGACCCGGGTGCCGGCCTCCGTGGGGTGCAGCACCTGGACGCGGTGGTCCGCGGGGTCGGGGCGGCGCTCGACGAGGCCCAGCTTCTCGAGGGTGGCGACCTGCCGGCTGACGGTGGACTTGTCGAGCAGGTAGTGGGCGGCGAGGTCGGTGGCCCGGCAGCCGTGCTGCTCGTCGATGTGCGACAGCAGCGTGTACGAGACGAGCGACAGCTCGGGGTGGAGCCGCGCGGCCGTGGCGCGGGCGCGGCGGGCGAACGCCGTCAGCTCGCGCTGGATGGTGTCGACCGACTCGTCGCGTCCGGCTGGCATGTGTGGGTCACCTTCTTCTTCCGGCTTCAGTTGTATAGTACAACGACAGAGAATGTTGTAAAAGCCAACTGCTGGAGGTTGTCCGTCATGCCGTCCTCGCCGTCCTCACCACCGGCCCCGGCGCGGAGGGCGCACGCCGGTCCCGGCGCCGGTACGGGTACCGCGGGTGCGCTGCGTCATGTGCTCGGTCATCTGCTGACGCCCCTGCTGATGTGCGTGGGCATGGGACTCGCGTACCTCGGGGCCTTCCACGCACCCGAACCGCACGATCTGCGGGTCGATGTGGTCGGATCGGGATCCAGCGCCCAGGTGCTGGCGCAGACGCTGCAGGACAAGGGTGACGGCACCCTGGACGTGCGTACCGTCCCGGGTCGTGACGAGGCGGTCGAGGCGCTGGAGGGGCAGGAGGCCTTCGGGGCGTATGTGCCGGGTCCGAAGCCTGAGTTGCTGGTCGCGTCGGCCGCCTCGGACACCAGCGCCACGGTCGTGGAGAAGGTCTTCACCGGGGTCGCGGCGGAGCAGGGCGCGCCGCTGAAGGTGACGGATGTGGTGCCGGTGTCGGAGGGCGATCCGACGGGGCAGGGCATCTTCTTCCTGCTCGTGGCGTTGTCGATCGGCTCGTACGCGTCGGTGGCGGTGATCGGCGGGGCCGGTGCCGTGCTGCCGCTGCGTCTGCGGGCGCTGCTGGCGGCCGGGATGTCGCTGGTGGTGAGCGTGATCGGCGCGGTGTTCGCCGGGCCGCTGTTCCACCTGGTGGATGAGGGCCTGGGCGGTGTCTGGGCGATGGCCTGGCTGTACTCGGCGGGCATCCTGCTGATCGGTGTCGGACTGCACACGTTCCTGAAGCGGTGGACGACGCTGGGCGTGATGGTGCTGTTCGTGATGCTGAACTTCACCAGCTCGGGCGGGATCTTCCGGCCGGAGCTCCAGCCCGGGTTCTTCGCGTCGCTGCACGCCTTCTGGAACGGCGCCGGGTTCGTCGAGGGCGTACGGGCCCATGTGTACTTCGGCGGGCAGGGCCTCGGCCGCGATGTGCTGGTGCTGGCCCTGTGGCTGCTCGCGGGTGTCGTCGCGGTAGCCGTGGCGGGGGTGGCGGAGGCCGGACGGCGCTCGGTGGAGTCGGGGTCCGGTGCGGAGGAGGAGATGGAGGAGGCGGTCGCCGTCTGAGGGCGGCTCGCGTGGTTGTCCACAGGCCGGGACGGGGCGGCGGTGGCGGAGGTACCTTCTTGGTCAACTGAGCGGCTGAGCGGCTGAGCGGCTGAGCGGCTGGGCAGTTGGGCAGTTGGGCAGTTGGGCGAGGGTGACGGTGAACGGGGGCGGGGCTCATGGGTGACATCCGGACGGGCGACATCCGGGCGGCGGTGCCGGCGCAGCGCGGGGCCGGCGGTGGCGGGCGCATACCGGTGGTGCCGGGGTTCGCCGTCGTGGACCGCGGAGAGGGTTCGCCGAAGGGGCGGGGCAAGGCGCTGCGCGAGCGGGTGCCCCGGTCGTCGCACGGGGTGCTGGAGCTCCCCGAGGGGCGGCCGGATGCCGTGCGGGCGGTGGAGGAGTCGAGCCGGGGCCGGGTGCCGGGGCTGGCGCCGATACGGGTGGGCAGGATGACCGCCACACCGTTCGCGTTCCTGCGCGGCGCCGCCGGGCTGATGGCGTACGACCTTGCGGGTACGCCGGTCACCGGCATCGGCGCGCAGATATGCGGGGACGCGCACGCGGCGAACTTCGGGCTGTACGGCGATGCGCGCGGCCGGCTCGTCATCGACCTGAACGACTTCGACGAGACGGCGGTCGGCCCCTGGGAGTGGGACGTCAAGCGGCTCGCGACGTCTCTGGTGCTCGCCGGGCGGGAGGCGGGTGCGGACGAGGACGTGTGCCGGGCGGCGGCGTTCGACGCGGTGGGCGCCTACCGGCGGACCATGCGGCTGCTCGCGAAGATGCCCGTGCTGGACGCCTGGAACGCGATCGCCGACGAGGAACTGGTCTCGCACACCGACGCCCGGGATCTGCTGGGCACGCTGGAGCGGGTGTCGGAGAAGGCACGGGCCAACACCAGTGCCCGGTTCGCCGCCAAGGCGACGGAGGAGTGCCCGGACGGCGGCCGGCGGTTCGTGGACGCCTCGCCGGTGCTGCGCCGGGTGCCGGATGCGGAGGCGGCGGCGGTCGCCGCGTCGCTGGGCGCGTACGTGGAGACACTGCCGGAGGACCGGCTGCCGCTGCTCGCGCGGTACGCGATCCACGACGTGGCGTTCCGGGTGGTGGGCACCGGGAGCGTGGGGACGCGTTCGTACGTGGTGCTGCTGCTGGACCACCGGGGCGAGCCGCTGGTGCTCCAGGTCAAGGAGGCGCGGCCGTCCGCGCTGCTGCCGTACCTGCCGAGGGTGGGCTTCCCCGTGGGGGAGGTGGCGCACGAGGGGCGGCGCGTGGTCCTCGGGCAGAAGCGCATGCAGGTCGTCAGCGACAACCTGCTGGGCTGGACGACGGTCGAGGGCAGGCCGTATCAGGTGCGGCAGTTCCGCAACCGCAAGGGGAGCGTGGACCCGGCGGCACTGTCGGCCGACCAGGTCGACGACTACGGGCGGATGACCGGGGCACTGCTGGCCCGGGCGCACGCCCACAGCGCCGACCCCCGGATCATCGCCGGATACTGCGGCAAGAACGACGAGCTGGACGAGGCGGTGGCCCGGTTCGCCGTGGCGTACGCGGACCGGACGGAGGCGGATCACGCCGATCTGCTCGCGGCGGTCAGGAGCGGGCGCGTGGCCGCCGAGCTGGGGGTGTGACGGGCCGGGGCCTCTCGCCCGTACGCTGGTCGGGTGACGACCCCGAACGACGACGTGACCGGTGCCCCGACCGCCGACGAGACCGCTCGGACCGCTGAGGCCGCCGAGGCCGCCGAGGCCGCCGAGGCCGCTGAGGCTGCTGAAGCCGCCGATACGGCCGAGCGGCCCGAGGCGCGGCTGGAGCGAGCGGTGCGCGCGGCGGAACAGGCGCTGATCGAGTTCGAGATCGCGGTGGAGACGTTCCGGGTGGAGGTGGAGAACTTCTCCCGGCTGCACCACCAGAAGCTCGGCCCGATGTACGCGCGGCTGGACGAGCTGGACGCGCTGATCGCGGAGGCGAAGGCGGCCCGTACCGGTGATCCGGAGGATGCGCGCAAGGCCCAGTCGGCGCGGGCGCTGGTGATGCCGATGCCGGGCGTCGACGAGCTGTTCAACGACTGGGTGGACTCCGACGGCCTGTCCCCCGAGGCCGCCGCGATGCTCACCGATCAGCCGGTGCAGCCGCCCAGGCGGGTGCGGCCGAGCGACGAGGCGCGCAAGCTCTACCGCGAGCTGGCCCGCAGGGCGCACCCGGACCTGGCGCGCGACGAGAAGGAGCGGCAGCGGCGCGAGGAGTTCATCACCCGGGTCAATGCCGCGTACGGGCGCGGGGACGAGGCGCTGCTGCGGGAGCTGTCCGAGGAGTGGGCGGCGGGCCCGGCGCCTGCGGCCGCAGCGCTCAGCGAGAGCGAGGAGCTGTACGCCAGGCTCGAATGGCTGGCCCGGCGCAAGGAGCTGCTGACCGTGGTGGCGCGGGACCTGGAGGACAGCGCGATCGGCGCGATGCTGCGGATGGCGCCCGACGACCCCGACCGGCTGCTGGAGGAGATCGCCGAGCAGCTGCTGGCACAGGTCGCCGAGCGCGAGGCGGAGCTGGCGGCGCTGGCACGGTAGCGTCGGAGGTATCCGTACCGGCGAGCTCACCGACGAGAGAAGGCCTGACCCATGAACTTCGCACCACTGCCCACCGTGGACGCCGCCTCCGTACCGGCCGACGGGCTGGTGCTGGACGTCCGTGAGGACGACGAGTGGGCGGCCGGGCATGTCGAGGGCGCGCTGCACGTGCCGATGAGCGACTTCGTGGCCCGGTTCGGTGAGGTGACCGAGGCGGTCGCCGACGGGCGCCGTGCCTATGTGATGTGCCGGGTCGGCGGCCGTTCGGCACAGGTCACCCAGTACCTGGTGCAGCAGGGCATCGACGCCGTGAACATCGACGGCGGCATGCTCGCCTGGGAAGGCGCCGGCCGCCCCATGGTCACCGACAGCGGCAGCCCCGCCGTCGTTCTGTAGGCCGTGACCGGCCCGGTTTCAGCCCAGGGGGTGCGCGGCCAGCAGGTCGCCGAGTGCTTCCTCGTGGGCCGCCGCCGGGCCCAGTGACAGTTCCAGCTGCTTGGCCCAGGCGTGGTAGCGGTGCAGCGGGTAGTCGGTGTCGGCGCCGAAGCCGCCGTGCAGGTGCTGAGCCGTCTGCACGACCCGCCGTACGCCCTCGGAGGCCCAGATCTTCGCCACGGCGATGTCCCCGGTGGCGGGCAGCGCCCCGCCGGTGCCCGAGCCGATCCGCCAGGCGGCCTGCCAGAGCGTGGCCTCCATGGCGCGCAGGTCGATGTAACGGTCGGCGGCCTGGACGGCGACGGCCTGGAACGTCGCGATGGGGAACCCGAACTGTTCGCGCTTGCCGGTGTACGCCGACGTCATCGCGAGCACGGCCTCCCCGACGCCGAGTGCCAGCGCACACGTCCCGGTGGCGAGCAGCCCGCGCAGCCACTCCCAGGCGCCCTCGCCGTCGATCACCTCGCGGCCGGTGACCCGCACGGCGTCGAGCCGTACCTCGGCGAGCGGTTCACCGCTCGTGGAGACCTGGTCGGCAAGGGTGAGGCCCGCGTGGCCGCGGGGCACCAGGGCGAGGACCGCACGGCCCTCGGGGGTGTGCGCCGGTATGGCGATACGGTCCGCGCACCGCGCCCACGGGACGCCCGTGTGCATCCCCTCGAGCACCCAGCGGTCGCCGTCCCGGCGGGCCGTCACCGCCAGCTCGGCCGGATCGTGGCCGCTGCGGCCGTTGGCGCCGACCGTGAACACCAGGTCGCCGCGGCCGGCCCGCGGGAGTAGTTCGGCGGCCAACTCCTCGTCGCCGTACCGCTCCAGGGCCATCGCGACCGCGCTGGTCTCCAGCAGCGGCACCCGGGCCAGCACTTTGGCCGACTCGCGCAGCACCAGGCAGAGCGCGATGGGATCCAGGCCGGCGCCGCCGTACCCGGGCGCCAGCACGAGGCTCAGCAGGTCCGCCGCCGCGAGCTTCGCCCACAGCGGCCGGTCGAACTCCTCGGCCACCGCGCCCGGCGTGAGCGCGGGGCTCGGTACGCCGTCGGGTGCGACGCCCGAGAAGACCGCCTTCGCCGCCTCGACGGCCGCCTGCTGCTCCTCGCTGAAGGTGAAGTCCACAGCCCTTTGCCTCCCCGCGCGCCTGCCTCATCTGACGGACCGTCAAGATAGAACAGGTTCTAGGCGAAGGGAATGGGCTTTCAGCGGTCGAAGTCGAGCTCCACCGCCGGCGTCACGGGGTGCGACTGGCACGCCAGTACGTAACCCGCGTCGGTCTCCTCGCTCTCCAGGGCGTAGTTGCGGTCCATCCGTACCTCGCCGGTGACCAGGAACGCGCGGCAGGTGCCGCAGACGCCGCCCTTGCAGGCGTACGGCGCGTCCGCGCGGCTGCGCAGCACCGTCTCCAGCAGCGACTCGCCTTCCCGCACCGGCCAGGTGCCCGACCGGCCGTCCAGGGTCGCGGTGAGCGTGGCGTGCGCGGGTATCGCGGCCGCCCGTACGGCGGCGGGCGCCGAACCGTCGTCCACGTGGAAGATCTCCTGGTGGATCCGGCCACGGTCCACGCCAAGGCCCCGCAGTGCCCGTTCGGCGCCCATGACCAGACCGAACGGCCCGCACAGGAACCAGCCGTCCACCTCGTCGACCGGCACCAACCGCGGTAGTAGCGCGGTCAGCCGCTCCCGGTCCAGCCGCCCGGACGGCAGCCCTGACTGCTGCTCCTCCCGCGACAGGACGGTCACCAGCTGGAAGCGGTCGGGGAACCGGTCCTTCAGGTCGGCGACCTCCTCCAGGAACATCGTCGAGGCGGCCGTACGGTCACTGCGTACCAGGCAGAACCGGGCCTCCGGTTCACGGGCCAGCAGCGTCGAGGCCATGGAGAGCACGGGGGTGATCCCGCTGCCGCCCACGATCGCCGCGAAGTGCCCGGGGCGCGGGGGCAGGAGAAACCGGCCCATCGGTTCCATGACCTCCACCGTGTCGCCGACCGCGAGCTCCTTGAGCGCATATGTCGAGAACTCGCCACCGTCCACCAGCCGGATGCCGACCCGCAGCACCGGGTTCTCGCCCTCGGGGGCGGCGGGGGAGCAGATCGAGTACGTACGCCGGATCTCGTCGCCCGTCGTGCTCCGGCGTCGCAGGGCGAGGTGCTGGCCGGGGGTGTGGCGGAAGGTCTCGCGCAGCTCGGGCGGCACCGTGAAGGTGACGGCGACAGAGTCGTCCGTGAGCCGCTCGACCTCGCTCACCCGGAGCGGATGGAACATCTACAACTCCTTGAAGTGGTCGAACGGTTCACGGCAGGCGGTGCAGCGGCGCAGCGCCTTGCAGGCGGTGGAGGAGAAGCGGCTGAGCAACTCGGTGTCGGTCGAGCCGCAGTGCGGGCAGCGGATGGCCAGTGAGACCGGCACCGGCCCACCGCCGGTGCCCTGGTGGCGGGGCGGCGCTATGCCGAACTCGGCGAGCTTGCGGCGCCCTTCGGCGGTGATGTCGTCCGTCGACCAGGCGGGCGAGAGGACCGTGACGACCGAGACCTCGGCCATGCCGTGGTCGTGCAGCACGCGCTCGATGTCCGAGGACATCGCCTCGACGGCGGGGCAGCCGGTGTACGTCGGGGTCAGCTCGACCCGGACCCGGCCGGGGGCGAGGACGTGCACCCCGCGCAGAACACCCAGCTCCTCCAGCGTCAGTACGGGCAGCTCCGGGTCGGGGACCGAGCCGGCCAGCCGGCCCAGCTCCTCCTCCAGCGCCGTCATCCGCGCCGTGCCGGTCACCATGACGCCCCCGGGTGGCTGCGGTGCAGGTGCTGCATCTCGGCCAGCATCCGGCCGAAGCTCTCCGTGTGCAGGCCCTGGCGGCCCGCACCGGCGCTCCACGCTCCTGTGCGCGGGCCGTCCGGCACGGTGAGCGTGGCCCGCTCCAGGACCGCCGTCACCGACGCCAGCCAGTCGGACTCCAGCTCCTGCCAGTCGACGTCCAGCCCCGCCACCGGATGGAACAGCTCGCCCGTGAAGCGCCACAGCGCCGTGCAGGCCCGCTGCGTCCGCTGATGGCTCTCGGCGGTGCCGTCACCCAGCCGCAGCGTCCACTGCTCGGCGTGGTCCTGGTGGTACGCGACCTCCTTGACCGCCTTCGCCGCGAGCCCGGTGAGCTGACCGGCACCGGCACCGGCACCCTCGCCGGCCGCGGCCAGCCGTCCGTACAGCAGCCGCTGGTAGGTGGAGAAGTACAGCTGCCGGACGATGGTGTGGGCGAAGTCGCCGTTCGGCTGCTCGACCAGCTGGACGTTGCGGAACGCCCGCTCCTCGCGCAGATACGCCAGCTCGTCCTCGTCACCGACGAGGGACAGCAGCACCCGCGCCTGGCCGAGCAGGTCCAGCGCGATGTTGGCGAGCGCGACCTCCTCCTCCAGGACGGGGGCGTGGCCCGCCCACTCCCCCAGCCGGTGCGACAGCACCAGCGCGTCGTCGCCGAGGGCGAGTGCCGCGGCGGTGCTCACGGCGGGCACAGGCTCTGTGGCGGTCACAGGTTCTTCACCCCCTCCGGGACCTCGTAGAAGGTCGGGTGCCGGTAGGGCTTGTCCGCGGACGACTCGAAGAACGGGTCCTTCTCGTCCGGGGACGATGCGGTGATCACCGCGGACGGCACCACCCAGATCGAGACGCCCTCATTGCGGCGGGTGTACAGGTCGCGGGCGTTGCGCAGCGCCATCTGGGCGTCCGGCGCGTGCAGGCTCCCCGCGTGGGTGTGGGACAGCCCGCGACGCGAGCGCACGAACACCTCCCACAGCGGCCAGTCGCTGGTCGTCATGGAGTCGCCTCCCCGTGCTTCGCCGCGTACGCCGCCGCGGCCTCCCTGACCCAGGCGCCTTCCTCGTGGGCGCGGCGGCGCTGGGTGATGCGCTGTTCGTTGCAGGGCCCGTTGCCCTTGAGGACGTCCCAGAACTCGGTCCAGTCGATCGGGCCGAAGTCGTAGTGCCCCCGCTCCTCGTTCCACCGGAGGTCCGGGTCGGGGAGGGTGAGGCCCAGCGTCTCCGCCTGGGGGACGCAGATGTCCACGAACCGCTGGCGCAGCTCGTCGTTCGAGTGCCGCTTGATCTTCCAGGCCATGGACTGCGCCGAGTGCGACGACTCGTCGTCCGGCGGGCCGAACATCATCAGCGACGGCCACCACCAGCGGTTCACCGCGTCCTGCGCCATGGCGTGCTGCTCGGGCGTCCCGCGCGAGAGGGCGAGGAGCGACTCGTACCCCTGGCGCTGGTGGAACGACTCCTCCTTGCAGATCCGGACCATCGCGCGGGCGTACGGGCCGTAGGAGCAGCGGCACAGCGGCACCTGGTTGGTGATCGCCGCGCCGTCCACGAGCCAGCCGATGGCGCCGACGTCGGCCCAGGTCAGCGTGGGGTAGTTGAAGATCGAGGAGTACTTCTGGCGGCCGGTGTGGAGCTTGTCGAGCAGCTCGTCGCGGCTGGTGCCGAGGGTCTCGGCGGCGCTGTAGAGATACAGGCCGTGTCCGGCCTCGTCCTGCACCTTGGCGATCAGGATCGCCTTGCGCCGGAGGGAGGGCGCGCGCGTGATCCAGTTCGCCTCGGGCTGCATGCCGATGATCTCGGAGTGGGCGTGCTGGGCGATCTGCCGGACGAGCGTGGCGCGATATGCCTCCGGCATCCAGTCGCGCGGCTCGATCCGCTCGTCGGCGGCCACGGCGGCGTCGAACACCGCCTCGTATGCCTCCTGCGTGTCCGCAGTCACTGCCGTCATCGGGCCCCCTACCGACCGATCGTTCGGTTGAATGACTTCAATGGTGAGTCGACGGCCCGTATGGTGTCAACCCTGTGGATAACCCGGTGGATCGATGGGGAACGGGAACGGGGCGGGATGGACTCGTACGACAAGGAGGCCGGAGGCCGCGCCCGGCGCGCCACCGGCACGGAAGGCCCCGGCCCGATGACCCCTCCGCCCCCGCCCGGCTCCGAACCGGAATCCGCCCCACAACCAGGCCCCGCGCCCGCGCCGCCGCCCGCCGGCACATCCGCCGCCCCCGACTACGCCACCCGAGCGACCCCCGCGGCCCCCGCACCGGGCTCCGGTTCCGCACCGGGCTCCGGTTCCGTGCCGGGTGCCGCCCCCGCGTCGGACGCCGCCCCCGCGTCGGGTGCGGTGCGCGCGGCGGGGAGTGGGCGGGGTTCGTCCGAGGGAGCGACCGTGTGGGGGGCGGGCCGTGGAAGCGGAGGGGACGATCCGGTGGTCGCGGTGGGGTTCGCCGATGGGCCGCAGGCGGGGCCCGCGTGGGCTGCCGCGGCCGGTGAGCGGGAGGACGCGTCGGGGGGGCCGCCCGGTGGCCGGCCGGGACCGGGGGCGGGGATAGCCGCGTTGTCACTGCCGTATCAGGTCGTGGCGGCCGTTTCGCTCGCTGTCGTCGGGATGTTCGCGTGCGTGCATCTGGCCATGGCGTTCCTGCACGCCGCGCCGTCGAACACGCTCACCAAACAGCACGGCAAGGCCGTGGACGACTGGGTCTTCCCCGAGTTCGAGCAGAACTGGAAGCTCTTCGCGCCCAATCCCCTCCAGCAGAACATCGCCGTCCACGCCCGCGCCGAGGTCGTCGACGGCGACGGCGGGCGCAGGACCACCGGATGGATCGACCTCTCCGGCGACGACGGGGAAGCGATCCGCGGCAATCTCCTCCCCAGTCATGTGAACCAGAACGAGCTGCGCCGGGGCTGGGACTTCTACGTGAACTCGCACACCAACGACAACCGCCCCAACGGTCTGCGCGGGCAGCTCTCCGAGCGCTACATCCGGCGCATCGCCATGCTGCGGCTCGAAGCACACCACCTCGGCGGCAGGATCGAACGGATACAGCTCCGCTCCGCCACGCAGGGCGTCGAGGCTCCGGTGTGGAGCGACGAGAAGACCGACACCCGGCCCTACTACCGGGTGCTTCCTTGGTGGACCGTGACCGCCGCCGACCTGCCAGGTGGCGTCAGCGGCGGCCGTACGGAGGCGGGCCAGTGACGACCCGTACGCGTACCGAGCCGCTCGACCGCCGGCTCGCCCGTGCCATCCAGCGCGTCACCGGCACGGCCCTCGGCCCGTACCAGACCGCCGTCGTACGCATCGGCTTCGCCGGCGCCTGGCTGCTGTTCCTGCTGCGCGAGTTCCCCCACCGCCACGAGCTGTACGGGCCCGACGGCCCCTGGTCCTGGGACATGGGCCAGCAGCTCATCGCGAACAACCACGCGTTCACGGTCCTGATGTGGTCCGACAGCACCCTCTGGTTCGAGACGGTGTACGCCCTCGCCGTGCTGTCCAGCGTCCTGCTGCTGATCGGCTGGCGCACCCGCACCATGTCGGTGCTGTTCATGGTGGGCGTGCTGTCGCTGCAGAATCGCTCCATCTTCATGGGCGACGGCGGCGACAATGTCGTCCACCTGATGGCGATCTACCTCGTCCTGACCCGTTGCAGCCAGGTCTGGTCCGTGGATGCCCGCCGAGCCGCCCGCCCCGGACCGCGGCGCGATGTGCTGGGGCCGGTGATGTGGGCGGTTCTCGCCTTCGGGCTGGTGGCGGCCACACTGTTCATCGACCGGACCGGCGAGACATGGCTCCTGGTGCTGCTGTGGCTGCTGTGGGCCGCGCAGGGCGTGTGGTGGCTGGTGTGCCGGTACGCGCCCGGCGAGCCGCGTGTCCTGGCCGACGTGCTCGCCAACCTCGTCCACAACGCCACGCTCGCCGTCATCATGGCCGAGGTGTGCCTGATCTACGCCACGGCCGGCTGGTACAAGATCCAGGGCTCGCGCTGGCAGGACGGCACCGCGCTGTACTACCCGCTCAAACTGGACTACTTCACCCCCTGGCCGTTCCTCTCCGACCTCCTCGCCGCCAGCGGTGTGATGGTCATGGTGCTGACCTACGGCACGGTCATCGTGCAGGTCGCCTTCCCCTTCACGCTGTTCAACCGCAAGGTCAAGAACGTCCTGCTGGTGGCGATGATGCTGGAGCACGCGGGCATCGCGCTGCTGCTCGGGCTGCCGTTCTTCTCGCTCGCCATGATCGCCGCCGATGCCGTCTTCCTGCCGACCGTCTTCCTGGTCTGGCTGGGCACCCGCGTCCGGCGCGGCCGGGACCGGCTGCTGCCGGGCACCGGGAAGGTGCCGCGGCCGGCGCCCGCCGCCGAGGAGGAGGCGCCCCGTACCCTCGTGGGGTGAGCAGCGAGACCCCCCTGGAGACGCCCCTCCAGTACGACGACGGTTACGGCCCCGAGATCGGTGTCGGCCCGCACCCCCGGCCCTGGCCGGAGGACGAGCGGTACGACCCCGAGCTGCTGGCGGACGGCGACCGGCGCAATGTCGTCGACCGGTACCGGTACTGGAGGCGGGAGGCGATCGTCGCCGACCTGGACACCCGGCGCCATGACTTCCATGTGGCCGTGGAGAACTGGGGCCACGACTTCAACATCGGCTCCGTCGTACGGACCGCCAACGCCTTCCTGGCGCAGCAGGTCCACATCGTGGGCCGGCGGCGCTGGAACCGGCGCGGCGCCATGGTCACCGACCGGTACCAGCATGTGCGCCACCACTCCGACACCGAGTCGCTGACCGCCTGGGCGGCCGCCGAGGGGTTGCCGATCATCGGGATCGACAACCTCCCCGGCGCCGTGCCGCTGGAGCGGACGGAGCTGCCGCGCCGCTGTGTGCTGCTGTTCGGGCAGGAGGGCCCGGGCCTCACAGAGGAGGCCCGCAAGCACGCGGCGATGGTCTGCTCGATCGCCCAGTTCGGCTCCACCCGGTCGATCAACGCGGGCGCGGCCGCGGCGATCGCCATGCACGCCTGGGTGCAGCGGTACGCGGAGATTTCCGGGCCGGAGGCCTGACCCGGAGCCTTACGCCGGGCGGCGCACCTCGACCACTCGGAAGCGGTTCGCCACGAACGCGCTGTCGCACAGGGCGGCGTTCGCCGCCGGGTTGCCGCCCGATCCGTGGAAGTCGGAGAACGCCGCCGTCTGGTTGACGTACACCCCGCCCGTCAGGTTCAGCGAGAGCTGCGCCGACTCCTCCAGGCAGACCTCCTCGACCGCGCGCTCGACGTCCGGCGAGGTCGTGTACGCGCCGACCGTCATCGCGCCCTTCTCGCGCACCGTGCGCCGCAGCAGCTCCAGCGCGTCGGCGGTCGACTCGACCGAGACGGCGAAGGCGACCGGGCCGAAGCACTCCGACATGTACGCCGCTTCCGCGTCCGGCTTGGAGCCGTCCAGCTTGACGAGGACGGGCGTGCGGACCACGGCTTCGGGGAAGTCCGGGTTGGCGACCTCGCGCGAGGCCAGGGCGACCTCGCCGAGCCCGGCGGCCGCCTCCAGGCGGGCCTTCACGTCCGGGTTGACGATGGCGCCCAGCAGGGCGTTGGCCCGGGCGTCGTCGCCCAGCAGCCCGCCGACCGCGGCAGCGAGGTCGGCGACCACCTCGTCGTACGGCTTGGGCCCGGCGTCCGTGGTGATGCCGTCGCGGGGGATCAGCAGGTTCTGCGGGGTGGTGCACATCTGGCCGCTGTAGAGGGACAGCGAGAAGGCCAGGTTGGACAGCATGCCCTTGTAGTCGTCGGTCGAGTCGACGACGACGGTGTTGACGCCCGCTTTCTCCGTGTAGACCTGCGCCTGCCGGGCGTTGGCCTCCAGCCAGTCACCGAACGACGTCGAACCGGTGTAGTCGATGATCCGGATCTCCGGGCGGACGGCCAGGTCCTTGGCGATGCCCTCGCCCGGCCGCTCCACGGCCAGCGCCACCAGGTTCGGGTCGAAGCCCGCCTCCGCCAGCACCTCGCGCGCCACCCGTACCGTCAGCGCCAGGGGGAGCACCGCGCGCGGGTGGGGCTTGACCAGGACCGGGTTGCCGGTGGCCAGGGAGGCGAACAGGCCCGGGTAGCCGTTCCACGTCGGGAAGGTGTTGCAGCCGATCAGCAGCGCGATGCCGCGGGCCACCGGCGTGAACGCCTTGCGCAGCTCCAGCGGGTCCCGCTTGCCCTGCGGCTTGGACCAGTCGGCGACCAGCGGGGTGCGGACCTGCTCCGCGTACGCGTACGCCACCGCCTCAAGGCCGCGGTCCTGGGCGTGCGGCCCGCCCGCCTGGAACGCCATCATGAACGCCTGCCCGCTGGTGTGCATCACCGCGTGCGCGAACTCGTGCGTACGGGCGTTGATGCGGGCCAGGATCTCCAGGCAGACCAAGGCGCGGATCTCGGGACCGGCGTCCCGCCAGGCGCCCATGCCGGCGCGCATGGCGGGCAGCAGGACGTCCACGTCGGCGTGCGGATACTCCACGCCCAGCTCCGGTCCGTACGGCGAGACCTCCCCGCCCGTCCAGCCGTCCGTGCCCGGCTGGTCCAGCTCGAAGCGGGTGCCCAGCGCGGCCTTGTGGGCTTCGAGGCCGTCGGCGGCGCTCAGCGAGCCGTTCTCCCCGTACGCCTTCGGGTGCTCGGGGTGCGGGGACCAGTAGGCCCGTGTGCGGATGGCTTCGAGGGCCTGTTCCAGCGTGGAGCGGTGCCTCTCGGTCAGGTGGTCGGTGGTGAGCTGAGCGGCGGCCATGGCGGACCAACTCCTCGTCGAGCTGGGCAGGGACAGGCGGACAGAGCTAGAGTAACCGAACGATCGGTCGGGACAAGGGGGCCTCCCGAACCTGTGGACAACTCATCGGGGAGGATCACTGTCATGACCGACACCAAGGCCATCGAGCGGAGCCGTACCGTCGCCGTCGTCGGCACCGGAACCATGGGCCAGGGCATCGCCCAGGTCGCCCTCGTCGCCGGCCACCCCGTACGCCTCTACGACGCCGGGCCCGGCCGCGCCCAGCAGGCCGCCGCGGCCATCACCGCACGACTCGACCGACTGGCGGAAAAGGGCCGCCTCGCCGCCGAGGAGCGGGACGCGGCAGCCGGCCGGCTCCACGTGGCCGAGACCCTCGACGACCTCGCCGACGCCGCGCTCGTCATCGAGGCGATCGTCGAGCAGCTCGCGGTCAAGCAGGAGCTCTTCGCCGAGCTGGAGCAGACCGTCGCAGACGACTGCCTGCTCGCCACCAACACCTCCTCCCTCTCCGTCACCGCCATCGCCGGAGCGCTGCGGGTGCCCGGCCGCTTCGTCGGACTGCACTTCTTCAACCCCGCGCCCCTGCTCCCGCTCGTCGAGGTCGTCAGCGGCTTCGCCACCGACGAAACCGCCGCCACGCGCGCGTACGCCACCGCCAAGGAGTGGGGCAAGACGCCGGTGCGCTGCGCCGACACCCCCGGCTTCATCGTCAACCGCATCGCCCGCCCCTTCTACGCCGAGGCGCTGCGCCTGTACGAGGAGCGGGCCGCCGACCCGGCCACCATCGACGCCGTCCTCCGCGAGTGCGGCGGCTTCAGGATGGGCCCCTTCGAGCTGACCGACCTGATCGGGCAGGACGTCAACGAGGCCGTCACCCGGTCCGTCTGGGAGGCCTTCCACCATGACCCCAAGTTCACCCCGTCGCTCGCCCAGCGGCGGCTGGTCGAGTCCGGGCGCCTGGGCCGCAAGACGGGCCAGGGCTGGTACGCGTACGGCGAAGGCGCCGAGCGGCCCGCCGTGCCCACCGAGGCGCCCGCACCCGCGCCCGCGGCGGTCACCGTCCACGGCCGCCTCGGCCACGCCGAGCCCCTGGTCGGCATGGCCGAGCGGGCAGGGATCAAGGTCCGCCGCCGCAAGCACGGCCACCACCTCACCCTTCCGGGCGGCGGCCGGCTGATGCTCGCCCACGGCGAGGCCCTCTTCGAGTACGCGGACCAGGAGGTCGTCTTCTTCGACCTCGCCCACGACTACACGACCGCCACCCGCATCGCCCTCTCCACCTCCCCCGCCGCCTCGCCCGAAACGCTCCAGGAGGCCGTCGGCCTCTTCCAGGCGCTCGGCAAGGACGTCACGGTGATCGGCGATGTCCCCGGCATGATCGTCGCCCGTACGGTCGCCATGCTGGTCGACCTCGCCGTGGACGCCGTCGAGCGCGGTGTGGCCTCCGCCGAGGACATCGACACGGCCATGCGCCTGGGCGTCAACTACCCGGCCGGGCCCCTGGAGTGGGGCGTGCTGCTCGGCTACGAGTACGTGGCCGACGTGCTGCGCGCCCTGCACGAGCGCTACCCGACCGGCCGCTACGCCCCGTGCCTCGGCGTCGTCCGCAAGGACCACGAGGAGGCGGCCGCACTGAAGGACCAGGACGACCGATGACCACCGCCAAGCGCGATACGTACACCCCCGAGACGCTGCTCTCCGTCGCCGTCCGCGTCTTCAACGAACGCGGCTACGACGGCACCTCCATGGAGCACCTCTCCAAGGCGGCCGGTATCTCCAAGTCCTCGATCTACCACCATGTCGCGGGCAAGGAGGAACTGCTGCGGCGCGCCGTCAGCCGGGCGCTCGACGGCCTGTTCGCGGTCCTCGACGAGCCCGGAGCCCTGCGCGGAAGGGCCATCGAACGGGTCGAGTACGTGACCCGGCGCACCGTCGAGGTCCTGATGGACGAACTGCCCTACGTGACGCTCCTGCTGCGCGTACGCGGCAACACCAAGACCGAGCGGTGGGCACTGGAGCGGCGCCGAGAGTTCGACCACCGGGTCGCCGACCTGCTCAAAGCGGCCGCCGCCGACGGTGACCTGCGCGCCGACGTGGACATACGGCTGGCCACCCGGCTGCTCTTCGGCATGATCAACTCGCTGGTGGAGTGGTACCGGCCCCAGCCGGGTGGCGACGCCGAGCGCCGACAGGTCGTCGACACCGTCGTCCACCTGGCGTTCGACGGCCTGCGTACGGCCCCTTAGGTGCCGTCTAGATCTCGTCCGGCGCGATCCGCCGGTTGAGGTCCGTTTCCTCGAAGACCAGCAGCGTGCGCGTGGAGAGCACCTCCGGGATCGCCTGGAGCCTGGTCAGGACCAGCTCGCGCAAGGTGCGGTTGTCCGGCGTGTGCACCAGCAGCAGCACATCGAAGTCCCCGCTGACCAGGGCGATGTGCGCGGCCCCCGGCAGCGCCTGGAGCTGCTCGCGGACCGTGCGCCAGGAGTTCTGGACGATCTTGAGCGTGATGTACGCGGAGGCGCCCTGTCCCGCCCGCTCGTGGTTGACCCGGGCGCTGAAGCCGCGGATCACCCCGTCCTCGATGAGCCGGTTGATCCGCGCGTAGGCATTGGCGCGTGAGACATGGACCCGGTCGGCCACGGAGCGTATCGAGGCGCGACCGTCCATTTGGAGGATGCGGAGGATGTCGCGGTCGATCGCGTCGAGCGGCCGCGCTGCCTGCTGCTCGCCGCTCGACTGCCCCTGCTCCCTGCCGTCGGCCATTTGTTCAGCTGCCATGTCCCCCCGCCTCTCATCCATGGACGACCTGCCTCTATCCCAGGCTGTGGAGAACCGTTTGTCCACAGGCTGAAGGCGCCTGTAGCCAAAATGCCGCCACGACCGAACAATCGGTAGGTGAGGCGCGTCACAGTCGCGTCCCCCCTCGGGTGTTATGCCCGCTCCCACGAGGAGGTGCTGTCATGACGGTCCAAGAGCTGCCCGGTGCCGCCCCTTACCGGCCCACCCCGCCCCCGGCGTGGAAGCCGCGCACCGACCCCGCACCGCTGCTCCCGGACCCCGAGCCGTACCGGGTGCTGGGCACGGACGCCGCGGCCGGCTTCGCGCCCGAGCTGCTGCGCCGGCTCTACGCCGAGCTGGTGCGCGGCCGCCGCTACAACGCGCAGGCGACGGCCCTCACCAAGCAGGGCAGGCTGGCGGTCTACCCGTCGAGCACCGGCCAGGAGGCGTGCGAGGTCGCCGCCGCCCTGGTGCTGGAGGACCGGGACTGGCTCTTCCCGTCGTACCGCGACACCCTCGCCGCCGTGGCGCGCGGCCTCGACCCCGTCCAGGCGCTGACCCTGCTGCGGGGCGACTGGCACACCGGGTACGACCCGCAGGAGCACCGTGTCGCACCGCTGTGCACACCGCTGGCCACCCAGCTGCCGCACGCCGTGGGCCTGGCGCACGCGGCCCGCCTCAAGGGCGACGACGTGGTGGCCCTCGCCATGGTCGGCGACGGCGGCACCAGCGAGGGCGACTTCCACGAGGCGCTGAACTTCGCGGCCGTCTGGCAGGCCCCCGTCGTCTTCCTCGTACAGAACAACGGCTTCGCCATCTCCGTCCCCCTCGCCAAGCAGACCGCGGCCCCGTCCCTGGCCCACAAGGCCGTCGGGTACGGGATGCCGGGCCGGCTCGTCGACGGCAACGACGCGGCGGCCGTCCACCAGGTGCTGTCCGAGGCGGTCACCCGCGCCCGGCGCGGCGGCGGACCGACGCTCGTGGAGGCCGTGACGTACCGCATCGACGCCCACACCAACGCCGACGACGCCACCCGGTACCGGGGCGACAGCGAGGTCGAGGCGTGGCGCGACCACGACCCGATCCGGCTGCTGGAGCACGAGCTGACCGAGCGCGGCCTCCTCGACGAGGACGGCGTACGGCAGGCGGCCGAGGACGCCGAGGCGATGGCCGCGCGGCTGCGGGAGCGGATGAACGCGGACGCCGAGCTCGACCCGATGGACCTGTTCGCGCACGTGTACGCCGAGCAGACGGCACAACTGCGGGAGCAGGCCGCCCAGCTGCGCGCCGAGCTCGACGCCGAGGGTGATGCCTGATGACGACCGTGGCAAACGCGGCACCCAAGCCCGCGACCAAGCCCGCCACCATGGCGCAGGCGCTCCAGCGCGCCATGCGCGACGCGATGGCCGAGGACCCGTCCGTCCACGTCATGGGAGAGGACGTCGGCACGCTCGGCGGCGTCTTCCGCGTCACTGACGGGCTCGCCAAGGAGTTCGGCGAGGACCGCTGCACGGACACCCCGCTCGCCGAGGCGGGCATCCTGGGCACGGCCGTCGGCATGGCGATGTACGGGCTGCGGCCGGTCGTCGAGATGCAGTTCGACGCCTTCGCCTATCCGGCGTTCGAGCAGCTGATCAGCCATGTCGCGCGGATGCGGAACCGGACCCGGGGCGCGATGCCGCTGCCGATCGTCGTGCGTGTGCCGTACGGCGGCGGAATCGGCGGCGTCGAGCACCACAGCGACTCGTCCGAGGCGTACTACATGGCGACTCCGGGGCTCCATGTCGTCACGCCCGCGACGGTCGCCGACGCGTACGGGCTGCTGCGGGCGGCGATCGCCTCCGACGACCCGGTGGTCTTCCTGGAGCCCAAGCGGCTCTACTGGTCGAAGGCCCCGTGGTCGCCGGACGCACCCGACACCGTGGAGCCGATAGGGCGCGCGGTCGTGCGGCGGGCCGGGCGCAGCGCCACGCTCCTCACGTACGGGCCGTCCCTGCCCGTGTGCCTGGAGGCCGCCGAGGCCGCGCAGGCGGAGGGCTGGGACCTGGAGGTCGTGGACCTGCGGTCGCTGGTGCCGTTCGACGACGAGACGGTCTGCGCGTCGGTGCGGCGCACCGGGCGCGCGGTCGTCGTCCATGAGTCGTCCGGCTTCGGCGGCCCGGGCGGGGAGATCGCCGCCCGGGTCACCGAGCGGTGCTTCCACCACCTGGAGGCGCCGGTGCTGCGGGTGGCCGGGTTCGACATCCCCTACCCGCCGCCAATGCTGGAGCGGCACCACCTGCCGGGCGTGGACCGGATCCTCGACGCCGTGGCGCGGTTGCAGTGGGAGGCGCAGAGCTGATGGCCCAGGTGCTGGAGTTCAAGCTGCCGGACCTCGGCGAGGGCCTCACCGAGGCCGAGATCGTGCGCTGGCTGGTGGACGTCGGGGACGTCGTCTCCGTCGACCAGCCGGTCGTGGAGGTCGAAACCGCCAAGGCGATGGTCGAGGTGCCGTGCCCCTACGGGGGCGTGGTGACCGCGCGGTTCGGCGAGGAGGGTACGGAACTGCCCGTCGGCGCGCCCCTGTTGACCGTCGCTGTGGGCGCCACGTCGGTGCCGGCGTCGGTCCCTTCCTCCGGTGCGGCGGGCTCGTCCCGCTCCTCGGGCTCGTCCGGCTCGTCCGGGGAGGGCTCCGGGAACGTACTCGTCGGGTACGGCACGGCCGCCCCGGCGGCGCGGAGGCGGCGGGTACGACGGGAGCCGGTGACTGCGGCGGCCGCACCGTCCGCTCCGGCACCGGCACCGGTCACCGCCCCGGCGGCGGCCGCACCGTCCGCTCCGGCACCGGCACCGGTCACCGCCCCGGTCACCCCCGCGCCCTCCGCCGGGCCCGTGCCGGTGATCTCGCCGCTCGTACGGAAGCTGGCCCGGGAAAAGGGCATCGACCTGCGGCAGTTGCGCGGCTCCGGGCCCGACGGGCTGATCCTGCGGGCCGACGTGGAACGTGCGGTGGCGGCGGCCACCCCGGCACCCGCTCCCGCTCCGGCCCCCGCGACCGCCGCCTCCCTCGCCCCCGCGACCCCCGCGATCCCGGCCGGCGCCGGTGAAAGGGTGCCGCTGCGCGGCGTACGCGGCGCGGTCGCCGACAAGCTGTCCCGCAGCCGGCACGAGATCCCCGACGCGACCTGCTGGGTGGACGCGGACGCGACCGAGCTGATGGCCGCGCGCGCCGCGATGAACGCGGCCGGGGGCCCCAAGATCTCCCTGCTGGCGCTCCTCGCCCGGATCTGCACCGCCGCGCTCGCGCGCCACCCGGAGCTGAACTCCAGGGTGGACACGGCCGCGCGGGAGATCGTGCGGCTGCCCGAGGTGCACCTGGGCTTCGCGGCGCAGACCGACCGGGGCCTGGTCGTCCCCGTCGTCCGTGACGCGCACAGCCGGACGGCGGAGTCCCTGTCGGCGGAGTTCGCCCGGCTGACGGAGGCCGCCAGGGCCGGGACGCTGACGCCCGCCGAGCTGACGGGCGGGACGTTCACGCTGAACAACTACGGCGTGTTCGGGGTCGACGGCTCCACGCCCATCATCAACCACCCCGAGGCGGCGATGCTGGGCGTCGGCCGGATCGTCCCCAAGCCGTGGGTGCACGAGGGCGAACTGGCCGTCCGGCAGGTCGTCCAGCTGTCGCTGACCTTCGACCACCGGGTGTGCGACGGCGGGACGGCGGGCGGCTTCCTGCGCTACGTCGCGGACTGCGTGGAGCACCCGGCGGTGCTGCTGCGGACGCTCTGACGGCCCGGGTGCCGGGCCGGGGGCGCGCACGTCCCCGCCCCGGCTGCCCCGGGGGTGGGCGGGACAGCGCGCCTGGGGATACTGGTGGCGTGACCCCATATGACGTCGTCGTGCTCGCCGGGGGTGCCGCCAGGCGGCTCGGCGGCGCGGACAAGCCAGGCGTGAGTGTCGGCGGGCGGGCCCTGCTGGATCGCGTGCTGGGGGCCTGCCGCGAGGCCGGACGTACCGTTGTCGTGGGCGGGCGGCGGGCCACCGTGCGCCCCGTGGTGTGGGCGCGGGAGGAGCCGCCCGGGAGCGGGCCGCTGGCCGCGCTCGCGGCCGGGGTCCGGCACGTGGAGGCCGACACCGTGGTCGTCCTGAGCGGCGACCTGCCGTTCCTCCGGGACGGCGGAGTACGGAAGTTGGCCGACGCGCTGGCCGGCGGGAGCGCCGAGGGCGTGCTGTCCGTGGACCCCGACGGGCGGGACCAGCCGCTCGTCGCCGCGTACCGCACCGAGCCGCTGCGCCGCGAACTGGCCCTCCTGGCAACGGAGCACGGAAACCTGACCGGGCTGCCGCTGCGCCTGCTCGTGCAGGAGCTGGACGTCCTGCGGATCCCCGCCGAGCCCCTCGCCTCCTTCGACTGCGACACCTGGGAAGACATCGCCACGGCCCGGGCCACGATCAGGGAGCATGGGAACGTGCTGGACGAATGGATCACCGCAGTCAAGGACGAGCTCGGCATCGAACTGGACGTCGACACCGGCGTCCTGCTCGACCTGGCCCGCGACGCCGCGCACGGCGTGGCCCGGCCCGCCGCGCCGCTCACCACCTTCCTGGTCGGTTACGCGGCGGCCCAGGCCGCCGGGAACGGGCCCGAAGCCGTCTCCCAAGCCGTGGCCGAAGCCGCGCGCAAAGCGGCCGCCCTCGCCGACCGCTGGGCGAACGAGGCCGCCGACGGCACCGGCACCGGCAAGGGAACCGGCACCGGCCCGGGCAAGGGGACCGACAACGGGACCGGCAGCGGGACCGACAACGGGGCCGGCGCGGGATGACCGACCCGGAGGTCGACGGCGTCGACGAAGCCCTCGCCCTGGTCGGGCCACCGGCCCCGAAGCAGGAGCAACACCGGGCCACGCCCTGGACCGAGGCCCGGGCCGTCGCCGCACGCCTGGGCACCGCGCGCCCGACCCGCACGCGGCGGGTGGGTCTCGGACAGGCGCTGGGCGGTGTGCTCGCCGAGCCGCTGGCCGCCCTCACCGACCTGCCCTCGTTCGACACCTCGGCCATGGACGGGTGGGCCGTCGCGGGCCCCGGTCCCTGGCAGATCCGCGAAGGCGACTCCGTCCTGGCCGGGCACGCGCAGACGCCCCCGCTCCCCGACGGCGAGGCGGTACGGATCGCCACCGGCGCCCGCGTGCCGCCCGGCGCCACCGCCGTGATCCGCAGCGAACACTCCCGTACGGACACGACCGGCCATCTGCACGCCCAGCGCGAGGTGACCCACGGGCAGGACATCCGGCCACGCGGCCAGGAGTGCCGCTCGGGCGACCAGCTGCTGCCCGCCGGGACACCCGTCACACCCGCCGTTCTCGGCCTGGCCGCGGCCGCCGGGTACGACGAGCTGCACACCGTCGAGCGTCCGCGGGTCGACGTCCTGGTGCTCGGCGACGAGCTGCTCACTGCGGGCCTCCCGCACGACGGGCTCATCCGGGACGCCCTCGGCCCGATGCTGGCACCCTGGCTGCACGCCCTCGGCGCCGACGTCATCGCCACCCGCCGTATCGGCGACGACGCCGACGCGCTGTACGCGGCGGTCACCGACTCCGAGGCGGACGTGGTGATCACCACCGGAGGCACCGCGGCCGGTCCGGTCGACCACGTCCACCCCGTCCTGCGCAAGGCGGGCGCCGAGCTGCTGGTCGACGGCGTGAAGGTGCGCCCCGGCCACCCGATGCTGCTCGCCCGGCTCAGCCCGGCCACGTACCTGGTCGGCCTGCCCGGCAACCCGCTGGCGGCCGTCTCCGGGCTGCTCACCCTCGCCGAGCCGCTGCTCCGCGGCCTCGCCGGGCGCCGGGCCCGGGCGCCGTACACGGCCGCGGTACGCGACGAGGTGCACGGCCACCCGCACGACACCCGGCTGGTGCCGGTCACCCATGCGGCGGGGCGCGCGGCAGGACACGCCACCGGGCGCGCCAGCGGGCGCGCCAGCGGGCACGTCGGCTCCGGGCACGTCGTACCGCTGCACTACAACGGGCCCGCCATGCTGCGTGGGATCGCGGTCGCGGACGGGCTCGCGGTCGTCCCGCCGGGCGGGGCCCGGTCCGGGGACGTACTGGAGATCCTCGACCTGCCCTGGGCGGCGACCACCGAAGGGTGTTTCACGTGAAACTTCCCGGCCAGGACGCGATGGCCCGCCGCGCCGACGAACATCTCGTGGGCGGCCAGATCAGGCTTCCGAACCCGATCGTCCAAAAACCCCTGCGCCAGGTGGGCAAGCGGGTGCTGATGGCCCTGTTCGTCCTCGCGCTGACCGTCTTCATCGTCTACGTCGACCGCGGCGGCTACCACGACAACGCCGACGAGGGCGTCGACCTCCTCGACGCCATCTACTACGCGACCGTGACCCTGTCGACGACGGGCTACGGCGACATCGTTCCGCACAGCGACAGCGCGCGGCTGGTGAATGTGCTGCTGGTGACCCCGCTGCGCGTGCTGTTCCTGATCATTCTGGTCGGTACCACTCTCGAGGTCCTCACCCAACGGACCCGGGAAGAGTGGCGGCTCAAGCGCTGGAGGTCCACGTTGCGCGACCACACCGTCATCATCGGCTTCGGTACGAAGGGCCGGTCGGCGATCCAGACGCTGTGCGCCACCGGCCTGAAGAGGGACCAGATCGTCATCGTCGACCCGAGCAGCAAGGTCATCGAGACGGCGAACGCCGACGGGTTCACCGGCGTGATCGGCGACGCGACCCGCAGCGATGTGCTGCTGCGTGCCGAAGTGCAGCGCGCCCGGCAGATCGTCATCGCGACCCAGCGCGACGACACCGCCGTCCTGGTCGCGCTGACGGCCCGCCAGCTCAACCGCGGGGCGAAGATCGTCGCGGCGGTACGGGAAGAGGAGAACGCGCCGCTGCTGCGCCAGTCCGGCGCGGACGCCGTGATCACCAGCGCGAGCGCGGCCGGCCGGCTGCTGGGCCTGTCCGTGCTGAGCCCCAGCGCCGGCACGGTGATGGAGGACCTGATCCAGCAGGGCAGCGGTCTCGACCTGATCGAGCGGCCGGTCATAAAGGCCGAGGTGGGCAAGAGCGTCCGCGAGACGGACGACCTGGTGATCAGCGTCCTGCGCGGGCACCGGCTGCTCGGCTACGACGACCCCGCGGCCAGCCCACTGCAGTTGACGGACCGTCTGATCACGATCGTACGGGCAGGGAGTGTGGCGCCGCTGAGCACGCCTCCGGAGTAGCCTCGCGGCCATGCATGCGATCACGATTCCCGAACCCGGTGGTCCCGAGGCGCTCGTCTGGGCAGAGGTGCCCGATCCCGTGCCCGGCGAGGGCGAGGTCCTCGTCGAGGTGGCGGCGAGCGCCGTCAACCGTGCCGATCTCCTGCAGCGGCAGGGCTTCTACGATCCTCCGCCCGGCTCGTCCCCCTACCCCGGCCTCGAGTGCTCCGGCCGTATCGCGGCGCTCGGGCCCGGGGTCGCCGGATGGGCCGTCGGCGACGAGGTGTGCGCGCTGCTGGCGGGAGGCGGATACGCCGAGAAGGTCGCCGTACCGGCTGGGCAGCTGCTGCCCGTGCCGGACGGCGTGGACCTGGTGACGGCGGCGGCGCTGCCCGAGGTCACCGCCACGGTCTGGTCGAACGTGTTCATGGTTGCGCACCTGCGGCCGGGCGAGACGCTGCTGGTGCACGGCGGTGCCAGCGGCATCGGCACCATGGCGATCCAGCTCGCCAAGGCGGTGGGCGCCCGGGTCGCGGTGACGGCGGGCGGCCCGGAGAAGCTGGCGCGCTGCGCCGAGCTGGGCGCGGACATCCTGATCGACTACCGCGAGCAGGACTTCGTCGAGGAGCTGCACAAGGCGACGGACGGGGCGGGCGCGGACGTCATCCTCGACATCATGGGCGCCAAGTACCTGGAGCGGAACGTGAAGGCGCTCGCCGTGAACGGGCGGCTCGCGGTGATCGGCCTCCAGGGCGGCCGGAAGGCCGAGCTGAACCTGGGCGCCCTGCTGAACAAGCGCGCGGCGGTGACGGCGACGTCGCTGCGGAAGCGGCCCCTGGACGAGAAGGCGGCGATCATCGCGGCGGTACGCGAGCACGTCTGGCCGCTGATCGGCGCGGGCACGGTCCGCCCGGTGGTGGACCGCACGTTCCTCATGCCGGAGGCCCCGGAGGCTCACCGGACGCTGGAGTCGAGCTCCCACGTCGGCAAGGTCCTGCTGGTCACGCCGACCACCACCTGAGCCCAGCGCCGGACCGCGCCCGCCCGCCCGGGCCGCAAGCGCCGCGCCCGCCCGCCCGGCGCGGGCCTGCAGTCACCGCACGACCCGGCCCCCCGCCCGCGTGGTCATGACCACGCGGGCGGGGGGCCGGGTATGACGGGCCCGGCACACGCGCCGTGTGCCGGGCCTCGGGCGGGCGCGCCGGGTGGGCCTACAGGTACGGCCCGACAAGGTACGGCTACAGGTACGGCCCCGAACGGATCGCGCCGTGTCCGCGCTCGTCGTCGTCATCGGTCGGCGCGCCCGGGGGCAGCGCCCGGCGCATCTGCTCCAGCTGGGCGCGGGCCGCCATCTGCTGGGCGAACAACGCCGTCTGGATGCCGTGGAACAGGCCCTCCAGCCAGCCCACCAACTGCGCCTGCGCGATGCGCAGTTCCGCCTCGGAGGGGATGGCCTCGTCCGTGAACGGAAGGGACAGGCGTTCGAGTTCTTCCACCAGCTCGGGCGCCAGGCCGTCCTCCAGCTCCTTCACCGAGCTGGCGTGGATCTCCTTCAGGCGTACCCGGCTGGCCTCGTCGAGAGGTGCCGCACGGACTTCTTCCAGAAGCTGCTTGATCATGCTGCCGATACGCATGACCTTCGCAGGCTGTTCAACCATCTCCGTCACCGGGACCTCGCGCGACTCGTCGTCACCGTCACCGCCGCCGAGAGCCATTCCGTCCTGTCCTACGACCAGGATCTGGGGGTTCTCGTGCGACCGTTCATTCCTCGGCATCTCCATGCCAGCCATTCTCTCGCACGGGTGCGTCACCAGACGGTCTGCCCCCGTACGCGGGTGATCCACCCTCGTACGGGGGCACAACCGGCCCGACGGCCTCTGTTACGTCGCCGCGCGGCGGGCCACCGCGCCGCGCGAGCGCGTCACCAGAGCGGCGAGGAGCGCGGCACCCAGCGGGACGGCGACCAGCAGGGCGGCCAGCGTCTCCCACGGGACGATGATCGGCACGTGCGGCACGTCCATCAGGCCGCCCTGGTCCCGTGCCGTCTCGTACCAGTTCATCATCTGGCGCCGCTCGGTCAGTCGCAGCCCGACCGCTGGCAGGACCCCTGCCGCCGAACCGAGCAGCACGCCCATCACGGCGACCACCCCGCACTGGAAGCCGCTCAGCGTCCGCCGCACGCGCGGCGGCGCACCGACCGCGGCCAGCGTCTTCAGGTCGGCCTCCGCGTCCGCCTGGGCGAGACCGGTGGCGATACCGGCCGCGCCGATGGTGATCAGTCCGGCGAAGACGGTCAGCGACAGCAGCACGATGTTGTTCTCGCTGACGAAGCCTTCCTCCACATGGAGTTCGACGCCGGCGCCCGTCTGGGCGAGTTCGTCGTCGAGCCGCTGGCGCTGCTCCGTGCTCGGCATCCTGTCCGTCGAGAAGTACGCGCCGAACGGCACCGCCGTGAGACCCGCCGCCTTGGCCGCGGCCGGCGGCACGATGCCCGCCAGGCCGTAGGACTCGGTTCCCCGGGCGGCCTGGTACGCGTCGAACGACACGACCTTGCCCGGCGGCTCCTTGCCCTGCGCCATGGCCTCCTCGGCCTTCCTGGAGTCGGTGATCAGCTTGACGCCGACCTTGCCCCTGGCGTCGAGCAGCGCACGGGAGAAGGACACGACCTTGCCCTCGGCCAGTGCCTTCCCGGCCGCCGCGTCCTTGATCCCCAGCACCTTCAGCAGCTTGTCGTCGGCGACGACGAGCCCGCTCTCGGTGTACCCCATGTCCGGGGATTCCTTGCAGCGCCAGTCCTGCGCGAGCTTGCGCCGCTCGGCCTTGGAGTACTTCTCCGCCGGGTCGGAGCCGTCGGGCGTGGTGGCCCACAGCGGGCACATGTTGGCCTCGGGGATGACGACCTCGTGACGGCCGCAGCCCTCACCCTGCCCGTACATCTCGCAGCTGGCCCTGCCCACCACGATCCGGTCCACATCGGCCCGCACATCGACGGGCAGGTTCTTCTGCACCGCGTCACGTACCACCGGGACGTCCCGGCTGCCGCCGTCCCGGACCATCACGGAGACCGCCCCGTGCGGCAGCCGCGCCTCGTACGCCGCCCGCTGCTGGGCGTCGTCGCTCGCCTGGTACGTCGCCACGGCGACCGTGCCCGCGACCGCGGCCAGCACCGCGGCGACGGCGGGAGCCGTACGCCCCCGGTTGCGCACCGCGTCCCGCAGCGCCAGGCGCGGCGACAGCGGCAGCCAGCGGCCGGTGCGCCCGAACAGGCCCACCAGGGCGGGCGTCATCGCGACGACGCCCAGCTCGGCGAGGGCGCTGCCGCCCGCGACGATGATGAACTGGTCGGAGACCACCGACCCGTACAGCGCGATCGCGGCGCCCAGCAGGACGGCGATCAGGCCCACGACGGGCAGCACCCTGCTGCTGCGGCGCACACCGCGGCGGCCGGTGAGCGAGGCGAGGACCGTCTGACGGGACGCGGTGACGGCCGGTACGACCGCCGCCAGCAGGCCGGTCAGCACGGCGAGCAGCCCGATACCGAGCAGCTCCAGCGGCCGGACGTCGAAGGCGCCGAACCGCTGGCCCATGTAGTCCTCCAGCACCGGCTGGAGGAGGAACGTCAGGATCAGTCCGAGCACCGTGCCGACGACGGCCGCGGCGACACCGATCACCAGACCACCCGCCAGGACGATGGCCCGGATGTGGCGGCGGTCGCCGCCGTTGGCACCGACCAGCCCGAGCTGGCGCCGCGAGCGGCGGGCGCCGACGGCGAAGGCGGGGCCCGCCAGCAGGCAGATCTCCAGCATCGCGAGACCGACGATGGTCCCGGCGGCGGCGAGCGCGGCGGCCTTGGCGGCCGTACTGTCGCCGTATTCGCCCCAGCCCTCGCTCTGGAACAGCGGTACGTCGGAGTCGGCCGGCGGGTCGAGCGCGACCGCACGCGACGTCACCACCACGCCCTTGGTGTTGGCCTCCTTGACCATGTTCCACGTGAAACCATCCGTGCCGCTCGCCGCACGGGGCAGGGTCAGCAGATGCGTGGTGCTCTTGTCCGTCCCGGGCATCCCGGCCGCTTCGAGCGCCTTCCCCAGCGGGTCGAGGAAGGCCCCGGGCAGCGCGTTGACCTGGTCGGTCTTGAGCTGGCCGGGCAGCTCGTAGGAGCCGACGATCCGGTACTCGCGGTCGAGGCCGCGCGCGGTCAGCGTCGAGCCGACCTTCAGCCCGCTGGACTCCAGGAAGTGCGTGGTCGCGGCGACCTCGTCGGCCTTCCCGGGGAACCGGCCGTCCTGGAGGACCATGATGCCCCTGGCCATCGGGTCGGCCGCCTTGAGCTCCCGGATCTCCGTCTGGAGCAGACCATGGGCCGTACGCAGCCTCCCGGCCCCGACCGAGTCCGTCAACACCGTGGAGTTCGCCGGGAAGACCTTGGTGACGTCCGTCTTGCCCTCGGGCCACGGCTTGTTCTCGAAGGCCTCCACCGGGATGGCGGACTCCTCCAGCGGGTGCTGGAGGATCGGCGTACCGCCGTAGCCGGAGTCGGAGATCCGCGCGTCGGCGGCGCCGATCAACCGGGCCAGCCTCTCCTCGGTGGACAACTCCGAGCTGCGCAGCGTCAGGTCGGCCGCGCTGACACCGAGGATCGGCAGGGCGATCATCGCCAGGACGAGGAAACTCCGGCCCTTGTAGCGCCAGGCGTCACGGCGGGCGATGCGCACCGCGGCACGCCAGGAGTGGAACCAGTTGTTCACCGCTCGGCCGCCTGGCCGGTGAGCAGGGAGCCGGCGTCGCTGCGCAGGGTCTGGTCGACCACCGCGCCGTCCCGCAGGAACACCACCCGGTCGGCCCAGGCGGCGAACCGGGGCTCGTGGGTGACCAGGACGCCCGCCGCGCCCGCGTCGCACCGGGCCCGCAGCAGCGCGAGCACGGACTCGCCGGTCTCGGAGTCCAGGGCGCCGGTCGGTTCGTCGGCGAGGACGAGCCGCCGGTCGCCCACCAGGGCCCGGGCTATCGCCACGCGCTGCTGCTGGCCGCCGGACATCTCGTCGGGGAACCGGTCGGCGAGGTGCCCGAGGTCCATCTCCTCCAGCGCGGCGACCGCTTCCCGTCGCGCCTTGCGGGCGGAGGTGCCGTCGAGTTCGCGCGGCAGGGCGACGTTCTCGGCGGCGGTGAGCGCCGGGATGAGGTTGTAGTCCTGGAAGACGTACCCGATGCTGCGGCGGCGGAGGGCGGCGAGCGTCTTGCGGTCGGCGGCGGTGATGTCGGTGTTCTCCACGATCACCTGGCCGGAGGTGGGGCTGTCGAGGCCGCCCGCGATGGTGAGCAGCGTCGACTTTCCGGAGCCGGACGGGCCCATGACGGCGACGAGTTCACCGGGGAAGACATCGAGGTCGATCCCGCGCAGGGCGTGCACCTCGGTGGCCCCTGACCCGTGGACACGGGTCAGGTTCTTCAGTTGCAGCACGGGCTGCGGGGGCTGTTGCGACGAGGGTGATGACATGGACAGGGGTCCCCCCTTGGGCGTACGCGTGCAGGGACAGGCGTACGGAGCGGATGTAAACGGGATGGTGGTGGTGGGTGCGGCGGCGGACGCGGCCGGTCACGTCCCCGGCCGGGACGCCGCCCGGCTCGGCTCGGGAACGTGCGGGGGTACGGCCTGGGCGGTGCCACCGGGATGTGCGGTGCCACCGGGATGTGCGGTGCCACCGGGACTGGCGGTGCCACCGGGACGTGCGGTGCCATCGGGACGTGCGGTGCCACCGGGACCGGCGGCCTGGGCGGCGGCCTGGGCGGCGGCGCCGGCGGAGAGCCGGATGAGCCGGGCCTCGCAGTGGTCGAGCCACCGCGCCTCGGCCTCCGTCCGGAAGATGAGCTGTTCCAGGACGAGCAGCCAGGCCACGTCGTCCCGCTCCCGGGACGCGCCGCTCTCCACGGCGGTGATGGCCTGCGCCTTGAGCCGGGTGTAGTCCTGCATCGCCTTGACGGTGTGGCGGCGCTGCGACTGGATCACGTTCCGGATGTCGACACCGGGCGCCCCGACCGCCATGGCCAGCTTGATGGCCAGTTCGTCACGGGCGGGGCTGGTGCGGTCGACCGGTTTCTCGAACCAGAGCCTGAGCTCCTCACGGCCCGCGTCGGTGATCGCGTAGAGCGCGTGCCCCGCCTCGTCCTCACCGCCCTGCTCGATCAGGCCGTCCCGCTCCAGCCGGCTGAGCGTCGTGTAGACCTGGCCGACGTTGAGCGGCCACGTGGACCCGGTGCGCGACTCGAACTCCGTACGGAGCTGGGAGCCGTAGCGCGGACCGCGTTCGAGAAGGGCGAGGAGGCCGTGGCGAATCGACATACCCAGTATGTATACCGAGTATGCCCACGCCGACAAGGGTCCTCAGAGGGACCTGGAACGTCCGTCTCAAGGCGGACGGGCAGCGGTCAGCGGCGCCTTATGCGCACCCCGAGGAAGCCCAGCCCGAGGCCCATCATGGCGAGCCCGACGCCCAGCGTCAGCACCGGAATCTGCCGGTCAGCGACGGTGTCGGCGGCCCGCGCGGCGGGCTCGTACGCGGCGGCGGGCGGCGAGTGCGGAGGGTCGGCGGCCGCCGGGGACTCCGTCTCAGGTACCGCCTCCTCCTGCGGTTCGTCACCCCACGGAAGGCCCGGCGCTGTTGCCGTTTTGGTACGTGAGGGGTCGGCCGAGCCGGACGGCGAGCCCGGCGACACGGCATCGGAGGGGCTCACGGACGGCGACGTGGGCCGCCCGGGCCGCTGCCGCCCCTCCCCGGCCGGCCGCCCGGCCAGGGACGGCGAGGCGGCGGCGTGCCGCGTCGGCCCGAGGACGGAACCGGGCCCGGTGCCGACCCCGGAGCCCGTACCGGAGCCCGTACCGGAGGCCGAGGGCGACGCGGAAGGAGAAGCGGTGGCGGGTGCGCCGGAGGCGTCGTCACTCGGCCGGACGATCCCCACGCCCGAGTCGGCGGCGGGCGCCGTCTCCTCCGCGTACGCCGAAGAGACCGAACCTGCGGACACGGTCAGCACCAGAACCGCGACCGCCGTCGCACACCGTGAGTCGAGTCTTGGAGCCACCGGGTGACCCCCTCCCGTGCGAACCGCCAGGAGCCGTCACTGTCCACGGCCCCACAACGCACTCAGCGTCACACGGCGGACGCGCTCCGGCATCCCGGGCGGTCCCACAGCCACCCACAGGGGTTACTCGCCCGGGTCACCCGTCGCGACGGTCAGCTCGAACGTCTGGTTGCCGGGCACCACGGCCGTCCCCTCCGTGGGGAACTGGGAGATCACCTGGTCCTCGACGTACTGCGGGTTGTCCTCTTCCTTGATCGTGTACTTCCAGCCCGCCGCCTGGAGGCAGCTCTTGACCGAGATGACGTCCTTGTAGGTGAAGCTCGGCGCCTGCACCTTCGCCGGGTCGTCGCTGTCCTCCGAGGCGTCCGTGCACTTGGTGGTCTCGATCGTCCGGTGCCGCTCCGGCGGCTTGTGGCCCGCCTCGGCCGACGCGCTCGCGCCGCCGCTCGCCTCCGGGGCCGGGTCCTCGTCGTCGCCGCCGCTCAGGGAGATCGCCGCGACGAGGCCGCCGATCGCGAGCAGGGCGACCACGATCGCGCCCACGACGACCGGCATGTTGCTCTTGCCCCCACCGCTCGACGGCGCCGGAGCCGCGGTCTGCGGGGAGATGGTGTACGGAGGCGGAGCGGGCGTCTGGTACGCCGGAGCCGGGGTCTGCTGCGGGTAGCCGTACGAAGGCGCGGGCGTCGGAGCAGGCGTCCCGTACGGCTGGTACGGCGTCTGGACGCTGTGCGGCCCCGGCGCCGGGGTGGTGTGGTCGACCGGCGGGAACACCGCCGAACCGACCCCCGCGCCGCTGCTCGCGTGCGGCGCGCCCTGCACGATCACCGGCGCGCCCGTCTGGCCCTGCCCCGCCGACAGCAGCCGCAGGCACTCGTCCCGCATGGCGGCCGCGCTCGGGAAGCGCTCGTTCGGGTTCTTCTTCAGCGCACGCGCCACCAGCGCGTCCATCGCCGGCGTGATCGACCGGTTGATGGAGGACGGCGCGACCGGCTCCTCCTGCACATGGGCGTACGCGATGGCCAGCGGCGAGTCCGCGTCGAACGGGATGCGCCCCGTCAGCAGCTGGAACAGCATGATGCCGACCGAGTACAGGTCGGAACGCGCGTCCACGCCCCGCCCCAGCGCCTGCTCGGGCGACAGGTACTGCGGCGTGCCGACGACCATGCCGGTCTGCGTCATCGACGTGACGCCCGACTGCATGGCGCGCGCGATGCCGAAGTCCATGACCTTGACCACACCGCGCTTGGTCATCATCACGTTGCCCGGCTTGATGTCGCGGTGGACCAGGCCCATCTCGTGGCTGGTCTCCAGCGCGGCCAGCACGTCGGCGGTCACCTTCAGCGCCTTGTCGGCCGGCATGGCGCCGAACTGCTGGATGTCCGCCTGGAGCACCGAGCCGAGGGGCTGGCCCTCCACGTACTCCATGACGATGTACGGCATCAGCGAGCCGCCGAGGTCGTCCTCGCCGGTGTCGAAGACCGACACGATGTTGGTGTGCTGGAGCTTGGCGACGGCCTGCGCCTCGCGGCGGAAGCGCTCGCGGAACGACTGCTCCCGCCCCAGCTCGGTGTGGAGCGTCTTGATGGCGACCTGCCGGTCCAGCGCACTGTCGTACGCCAGATAGACGGACGCCATACCGCCTTCGCCGAGCAGGTCGCGAAGCTGGTACCGGCCGCCCGCCACCGAGCCGCCCGCATAGCGGCCCTGTGCGCCGTCCTGGCTCATGTCTTGCTCCCCCGTGCGCGCGCCCGTGGCCGCGGTGATGCGGTGATCCGGTTTTACGGCCCCAGTCTGCCCCAGGGCCGGGACACGTCAAGCCGGGTGCCCGTTCCGTGACCGTACGCACAGCAAGCGTCTCGGAAGCGTTACACGCCGGGCATGGAATTTGCACAGGTGTACGGGGAACCGGTTGGATGGCCGGTCCATCTCGAACCGGCGCGGCGCGCGAAGGCTGTAGCGTGACGTGGCGTAGTACCCCTTAAGACACGGCGGCACACCGCACGCGCACAGCAAGCGGACAGAAACGACGGCGAGGACTGATGGCATCCGAATCCGAGGCAGGCGGCGGCGGAGTGCCGGAAGCCGCCGAGTGGGGCGCCGACGGACTCGTCGGAGACGGCCGCTACCGGCTGACCCATCGTCTCGGCCGCGGCGGCATGGCCGAGGTGTTCGCGGCGGAGGACGTACGGCTGGGCCGCACCGTCGCCGTGAAGCTGCTGCGCGCGGACCTCGCCGAGGACCCGGTCTCCAAGGCCCGCTTCACCCGCGAGGCGCAGTCGGTCGCCGGGCTGAACCACCACGCCATCGTGGCCGTGTACGACTCCGGCGAGGACGTCGTGGGCGGCCAGTCCGTCCCGTACATCGTGATGGAGCTGGTCGAGGGCCGCACCATCCGTGACCTGCTGATCAACGCCGAGGCGCCGCCGCCCGAGCAGGCGCTGATCATCGTCTCCGGTGTGCTCGAGGCCCTCGCCTACTCGCACCAGCACGGCATCGTGCACCGGGACATCAAGCCCGCGAACGTGATCATCACGCACAGCGGCGCCGTCAAGGTGATGGACTTCGGCATCGCGCGCGCCCTGCACGGCGCGCAGTCGACCATGACCCAGACCGGCATGGTCATGGGCACCCCCCAGTACCTTTCCCCCGAGCAGGCCCTCGGCAAGGCCGTCGACCACCGCTCGGACCTGTACGCCACGGGCTGCCTGCTGTACGAGCTGCTCGCGCTGCGGCCGCCGTTCACCGGCGAGACACCGTTGTCGGTGGTCTACCAGCACGTCCAGGACACCCCGGTGCCGCCGTCCGAGGTCTCCGACGTCGCCCCGCCGGAGCTGGACGGCCTGGCCATGCGCGCCCTCGCCAAGGACCCGGACGACCGGTTCCAGAGCGCCGAGGAGATGCGCGGGCTGGTCCAGTACGGGCTCCAGATGCTCCAGCAGCAGGGCAGCCACACCGGCACCTGGAACACCGGCCCCGTCGACATGCACGAGGGCGGCCGCACGCCGGCCGGCGGCGTCGCGGCGACCACCGCGATGGGCCACCCGATGCACGGCGACACCTCGCAGGGCCCGATGCTGCCGCCGTCGAACCCGGACGACGGCGCGTACGCGTACGACGGCGGGCAGGGCGGCAGGCGCGGTGGCCGCGGCAAGATGTGGCTGTTCGCGGCGCTCGCGCTGATCGCGATCCTGGCGGGTGTGGCGTACGCGCTCGACCAGACCAGGACGACGCCGGACGAGAAGAACAAGAAGCCGCCCGCCACCACCGCGCCGTCCAAGCCCGGTGACACCACCAGCCCCTCGCCCTCCGACAAGGAGACGGACGACCAGACACAGGACCCGGGCGGTTCGACGGGCGGCGGCGGCAGCAACGGCGGCAACTGGAACAACCAGACGCCCGACACGCCGTCGCATCCCCAGACCGACAACCCGACGCCCCCGACCGGCGCGCCGTCGACCCCCGGCACCACCGAGGGCACCGACCAGGGTGGGACGACGGACGGCACCGATCAGGGCGGGACCACGGACGGTGGCACCGACCAGGGCGGGACGACCGACGGTGGCACCGACCAGGGCGGGACGACCGACGGTGGCACCGACCAGGGCGGGACCACCGACGGCGGGACGACCGACGGTGGCACCACCGACGGCGGGACGACCGACGGTGGCACCACAGGCAGCACCGACCAGGGCGGCGCCGCCGCCGGCAGCGGCGTCTGACCCGCACGGGCAGGGGCGTCCGGCCTGCCCGACCAGGGCCCCGGGACCGCTCACCCCGCGAAGGCGTCGCACACCGCCTCGTACTCCCGCGTCCACCACACCGCCAGGGCCGACGCCGCAGGAAACTGCGGGTCGGCCCTGCCGTCGTGCAGCTGGTAGCGCCAGCGCAGTATCCAGAAGTCGTTCAGCCGCTCCCACCACACCCGGTGCACCGCCGCCGCCAGCTCGGCCGGGTCCGCCCCCGCCGCCCGCCGGTACGCGCGCGCGTACGCGCGTACCTTCGCCAGCTCCAGGCCACCGGCCGGCTGGACGAAGAAGATCGCCGCGGCCCGTACCGCCTCCTCCGCCCGTGGCTGCACGCCCAGCCGGTCCCAGTCGATGATCGCGGCGGGCTCCGCGCCCCGGTAGAGCAGGTTCAGCGGGTGGAAGTCCCCGTGCACCCAGCCGCCCGCGTCGGCGGCCAGCGGGCGCCGGTGCGCGTGCTCGGCCAGCAGCCGCCGCCGCTCCAGCAGCCGGTGCTCGGCGAGCTCGTCGAACGCGTCCCGTGGGCGGCGGGCGCGGGCCAGGGCCAGCAGTCGGTCGATGACCCGGAACGTCTCCTCCGGGTCGGCGCTGCGGTACTGGTGGCCGCTGTGGGGCTCCATGACCTGCTCCAGGCAGGTGTGCACGAGCCCGAGCAGCGCGCCGAGGCGGCGGGAGCCGACCGTCGTCAGCTGCGCGCCGGCCCGGTGGCGCCCCTCGATCCACGGGTGCAGGGCGTAGCAGCGCCCGCCGATCTCCGCGACGGTGTCGCCCTCCGCGTCGGGCAGCGGCGGGGCGACGGGTACGCCGAGGTTGTGCAGCCGCTGGGTGGCGCGGTGCTGGCGGACGATGGTGTCGCGGTCGGCGGTGGGCGCGTCCAGGTGCTGTTTCAGGAAGTAGGCGCCGTGGGTGGTGGCCAGGCGGTAACCGCGGTTGAGCAGGCCCTGGGTGACCGGTACGCAGGAGAGGGGCTCGCCCGGGTTGTCGTAGCGGCGCAGGAGCGCACTCACGGGTGGGGCGGCGGTTGCAGATGAGCGCGGCACTCACCAAATGTTAGATCACGGAGCGTGGTGAGAATGTCGCTCGGCGGAACAGTCCAGTGAGTGGACGGTGGCGAACCGCGGTTCGATCCGCAGGTACGCCGGGTCGAACGGCTCGCCGTCCATCCGGTGCGGCACCGGCCCCAGCAGCGCCAGCTCGCTCTCGGTCGGCCGGTCGACGACGTGCGCGGTGCCCGTCAGCTGCACGGACCACAACAGGTCCGCGCCGGAGCCGAAGTTGTCCGCGCCGTACGTCACGACGCCGCCGTCACAGGTCCGGTGGCAGCCCAGGCCGCGGTGCAGCAGCAGGACGACGCGGCCGTCGGCCAGGACGTGCCGGGCGGGCGCCATGAACGGCATCGCCCGCATGCTCGTCGCGACCCGGCCGTAGCGGACCCGGCCGAGCAGTTCGAAGGCGTCGGGCGCCTCGATCGCATCGGTGGAGGGCATGCCTCCACTCTCGGCGACGCCCCCCACCCCTGAAAGAGGCCGCCCGGCCCCCCGCGCCGGGACCTAAGTCCCGTGTAGGCGTACGTCAGTGCTTGGCGACTGCGTCAGTGCTGCCGCTCGGCCTGCATCCGGGCCACGTACGCCGCCGCCTGCGAGCGCCGCTCCATGCCCAGCTTCGACAGCAGGCTGGACACGTAGTTCTTGATCGTCTTCTCGGCCAGGTGCAGCCGCTCGCCGATCGCACGGTTCGTCAGCCCCTCGCCGATCAGGTCGAGGATCTTGCGCTCCTGTTCGGTCAGCGCCGCCAGCCGGTCGTCGCCCTTCGGCCCGTTGCCGTCCCGCAGTCGCTCCAGCACCCGCGCGGTGGCCACCGGATCCAGCAGCGACTTGCCGGCCGCCACGTCCCGTACCGCCGTCAGCAGCTCGTTGCCGCGGATCGCCTTCAGGACGTACCCGGACGCACCGGCCATGATCGCGTCGAAGAGGGCCTCGTCGTCCGCGAAGGAGGTGAGCATCAGGCACTTGATGGATTCGTCCCGGGCCCGGACCTCCCGGCACACCTCGACCCCGCTGCCATCGGGGAGGCGTACGTCGAGGACGGCGACGTCCGGACGGGTCGCCGGGATCCTGACCAGGGCGTCCGCCGCCGTGCCGGCCTCCCCGACGACCTCGATGTCCTCCTCGACGGAGAGCATTTCGTGGACCCCGCGCCGGACGACTTCGTGGTCGTCCAGCAGAAATACCGTGATTTTTCCGTCTTCGCGCACGGAATCAGTCTCACATACTCACTCTTCCCGTGCCCGGGGTGCGCGGGATAACGTGCCCCCTGTTCCGGCGGCTCACAAGGCTGTGACCAGTCATTTGTCCACCCCTTTGCGATTTACTTGGAAATCCAAGCAAAAACGCAGGTCAAAGGGGGTTTCGCAGTAATGCGGTGCACTGGGTAACGTGCCTATGACAGGGGGCTCGCCGGGGCACCTGTCACGCCTGTTCCCGGCCGAGGGCACCCACCCCGTGCACACGTACGGAGACAGGCGAGCCGCACTGGCCTACCCGGCAGACCCCGGGGGCCGGACAGACGGAGGAGCACGCACGTGACCGTGGAAGGCACTGCCGCGCGCAAGCCGCGACGCAGCAGTAAGCGCACCAGCGCGAGCGCGAGCGCTCACGCGAACGAGCCCCAGCTCGTACAGCTGCTGACGCCCGAGGGTGAGCGCGTCCAGCACCCGGAGTACGACATCGACCTCAGCCCCGAGGAGCTGCGCGGCCTGTACCGCGACATGGTGCTGACCCGCCGGTTCGATGCGGAGGCGACCTCCCTCCAGCGACAGGGCGAGCTGGGCCTGTGGGCCTCGCTCCTCGGCCAGGAGGCCGCCCAGATCGGCTCCGGCCGCGCCCTGCGCGACGACGACTACATCTTCCCGACCTACCGCGAACACGGAGTCGCCTGGTGCCGGGGGGTCGATCCGACCAATCTGCTCGGAATGTTCCGTGGCGTGAACCACGGTGGCTGGGACCCGGCGAGCAACAATTTCCACCTGTACACGATCGTCATCGGTGCACAGACCCTGCACGCCACCGGCTACGCCATGGGCATCGCCAAGGACGGGTCGGACAGCGCGGTCATCGCGTACTTCGGGGACGGCGCCTCCAGTCAGGGCGACGTCGCCGAATCGTTCACCTTCTCCGCGGTCTACAACGCCCCGGTCGTCTTCTTCTGCCAGAACAACCAGTGGGCCATCAGCGAGCCGACCGAGAAGCAGACCCGCGTCCCGCTGTACCAGCGCGCGCAGGGCTTCGGCTTCCCCGGCGTCCGCGTCGACGGCAACGACGTCCTCGCCTGCCTGGCCGTGACCCGCTCCGCCCTGGAGCGCGCCCGCCGCGGCGACGGCCCGACGCTCGTCGAAGCCTTCACCTACCGCATGGGCGCCCACACCACCTCCGACGACCCCACCCGCTACCGGCTCGACGACGAGCGGGCGGCGTGGGAGGCCAAGGACCCGATCCTGCGGCTGCGTATGTACCTGGAGAAGCAGGGGCTCACGGACGCGGCGTACTTCGAGGAGCTGGAGACGGAGTCGGAGACGCTCGGCAAGCGCGTCCGTGAGGCCGTTCGAGCCATGCCCGACCCCGACCACATGGCGATGTTCGACCATGTGTACGCCGACGGGCACGCGCTCGTCGACGAGGAACGCGCGCGGTTCGCGGCGTACCAGGCATCCTTCGCGGACGGGGAGGTCAAGTAACCATGGCTGTACAGAAGCTCCCGCTCGCGAAGGCGCTCAACGAGTCGCTGCGCACGGCCCTGGAGACCGACCCCAAGGTCCTCGTCATGGGCGAGGACGTCGGAAAGCTCGGCGGCGTGTTCCGCGTGACCGACGGGCTGCAGAAGGACTTCGGCGAGGACCGGGTCATCGACACCCCGCTCGCCGAGTCGGGCATCGTCGGCACGGCGATCGGGCTGGCTCTGCGCGGCTACCGGCCGGTCGTGGAGATCCAGTTCGACGGGTTCGTCTTCCCCGCGTACGACCAGATCGTCACGCAGCTCGCCAAGATGCACGCCCGCGCGCTCGGCACGATCAAGCTGCCGGTCGTCATCCGCATTCCGTACGGCGGCGGCATCGGCGCCGTCGAGCACCACAGCGAGTCGCCCGAGGCGCTGTTCGCGCACGTCGCGGGCCTCAAGGTGGTCTCGCCGTCGAACTCGTCGGACGCGTACTGGATGCTCCAGCAGGCCATCCAGAGCGACGACCCGGTGATCTTCTTCGAGCCGAAGCGGCGCTACTGGGACAAGGGCGAGGTCGACACCGAGGCCATCCCGGGCGAGCTGCACAAGGCCCGCACCGTGCGGGAGGGCTCGGACCTGACCCTCGTGGCGTACGGCCCCATGGTGAAGCTCTGCCTGGAGGTGGCCTCGGTCGCCGCCGAAGAGGGCCGGTCCGTGGAGGTCGTCGACCTGCGGTCGATGTCCCCCATCGACTTCGACGCCATCCAGACGTCGGTCGAGAAGACCCGCCGGCTGGTCGTCGTCCACGAGGCGCCGGTCTTCTACGGCTCCGGCGCCGAAATCGCCGCACGCATCACCGAGCGGTGCTTCTACCACCTGGAGGCACCGGTCCTGAGGGTGGGCGGCTACCACGCGCCGTATCCGCCGGCCCGGCTGGAAGAGGAATACCTGCCGAGCCTGGACCGGGTGCTCGACGCCGTCGACCGCTCGCTCGCGTACTGAGGAGAGCCGCTGTGATCCGCGATTTCAAGATGCCGGACGTCGGCGAGGGGCTCACCGAGGCCGAGATCCTCAAGTGGTACGTCCAGCCCGGTGACACCGTCACGGACGGTCAGGTCGTCTGCGAGGTGGAGACGGCGAAGGCGGCGGTGGAGCTGCCGATCCCGTACGACGGGGTCGTGCACGAGCTGCGCTTCCCGGAGGGGACGACGGTCGACGTCGGACAGGTGATCATCACGGTCGACGTCGCGGCGGGCGCCGCCGCCCCGGAGAGCCCTGCGGCCCCGGCCGCCGAGCCGGCCGCCGAGGCCGCCGAGCCGACGGGCCGCCAGCCGGTCCTGGTCGGCTACGGCGTCGCCGAGTCGTCCACGAAGCGCCGCCCGCGCAAGGGCACCACGGCGCCGTCGCCGGAGCAGGCGGCCGCCGCCCGGACCGCCCAGGGCGCCGTCCAGGGCGAACTGAACGGCCACGCGGCACCGGCCCCGGCGGCCCCTGCCCCGGCCCCCGCCGCCCCGGCGGGAGCTCCCGGCTCCCGGCCCCTCGCCAAGCCGCCCGTGCGGAAGCTGGCCAAGGACCTCGGGGTCGACCTGGCGACCGTGACGCCGACCGGACCGGACGGGATCATCACCCGCGAGGACGTGCACGCGGCGGTGTCCCTGGCCGCCGCCTCGGTCGCCGCGCCCGCCGCCGTACCCGTACCGCCGCAGGCGCCGCACGCCCCCCGGCCGGAGGCACCGGCACCGGAACCCGCGGCGACCGGGCTGCGCGAGACCCGCATCCCCATCAAGGGCGTACGCAAGGCCACCGCCCAGGCGATGATCGGGTCCGCCTTCACCGCGCCGCACGTCACCGAGTTCGTCACGGTCGACGTCACGCGCACGATGAAGCTCGTCGAGGAGCTCAAGTCCGACAAGGACATGGCCGGGCTCCGGGTGAACCCGCTCCTGCTCATCGCGAAGGCGCTGCTCGTCGCGATCAGGCGCAACCCGGAGATCAACGCCTCCTGGGACGAGGCCGCCCAGGAGATCGTGCTCAAGCACTACGTCAACCTGGGCATCGCGGCCGCCACGCCGCGCGGCCTGATCGTGCCGAACATCAAGGACGCGCACGACAAGACGCTGCCCGAACTGGCCGCCGCCCTCGGTGAGCTGGTGTCCACGGCCCGCGAGGGGAAGACGACCCCGGCGGCCATGCAGGGCGGCACGGTGACCATCACCAACGTGGGCGTCTTCGGCGTGGACACCGGTACGCCGATCCTCAACCCGGGCGAGTCCGCGATCCTCGCGGTCGGGGCGATCAAGCTCCAGCCGTGGGTCCACAAGGGCAAGGTGAAGCCGCGTCAGGTGACCACGCTGGCCCTGTCGTTCGACCACCGGCTGGTCGACGGGGAGCTGGGCTCCAAGGTCCTCGCGGACGTCGCCGCGATCCTGGAGCAGCCCAAGCGGCTGATCACCTGGGCCTGAGCCCGTCCCACGATGATGCGGAAGGGCCCGGACGCGACGGCGCGTCCGGGCCCTTCACCGTGTGCGTGCCGGTCAGTCGCGCTGGGCACCCGCCGGGAGGGAGCGCAGCTCCATGGTCCTGGCCGTCGTGGAGCCGAAGCCGAAGTCCAGCAGCTTGGCCGCGTCGTTGAAGCGGTCGGGGGCGTTCAGGACGACGCCCACGTACGTCTGGGTGCCGCGGGTGGCCGCGAAGACCAGGCACGGGCCGGCGGCCGTACCGGTGCCGGTCTTGACGCCGACGGCGCCGCTGTAGGAGCCGAGCAGCTTGTTGGTGTTGTACCAGGTGTACGTGCGCGTCGCGCCGGTGCTGGTGGTCGCCGGGGCCTTGTACGACGTCGCCTTGACGATCTCGCGGAAGACGGCGCTGCTGAAGGCGTGGCGGGCCATCTTCGCCAGCTCGGGCGGGGTCGTGTAGTTGTTCCCGGTCGTCGAGATGCCGTCGAACGAGTCGTAGACCGTGTTCGTCAGCCCGAGCTGCTTCGCCTTGGCGTTCATCTTGCCGACGAACGACTTGGTGCGGGCGGCGGTGGTGGTGCCGGTGCCGAAGGTGTCGGCCAGGGCGTACGCGGCGTCGCTGCCGGACGGCAGCATCATCGCTGACAGCAGCTGGCGGACGGTCAGCTTGTCACCGGTGCGCAGGTCGGCGGTGCTGGCGCCGTTGCGGGTGACGTAGTCGCGGTACTCCTGCTTGATGGTCACCTTGCGGTTGAGGTCCACGCCCGATGTGGTGAGGACCACGATCGCGGTCGTGACCTTCGTCGTGCTGGCCATCTGTCGGCGCGTGGTGTTCGCCTTGCCGTAGATGGCCTTGCCGGTCGCCTGGTCCACCATGAAGCCGCCCTTGGCGCTGATGGAGGGGATCGGCGTGGCCGCCGCGGCCGGTGCGGCGAGCGGGGAGGCGGTCAGCAGGAGACCACCCGTGAGGACAACCGTGGCGGTGCGGCGCACGGCCGTGTTCATCGATATCAAAAGAAAACGCTCCGAGTTCGAGTCTCAAGTGCGTCGAAAACGCCTCAACCTGACGGGCTGGAAAACCAGTGCCCATGAGAAGACCTCCGAACCGGCCCAAGGGATGTACGGGAATCCGGGATTCCGGAGGATGAGCGGTACGTGTGACACGGGCCACGTGACGTGGGACACAGGGGGCCCCTGGGGCCTGTGAGTTCCGTCCTACATCCCCGCAGGCGGCCCATGATGCACCCCTCTTGTATCTATGCTGTGTGCATGCCTTCCGCCCCTCCCGCAGCCGACCGTGTCTACACCCATGTCAAGCAAGCCGTCCTCGACCGCCGTTACCAGGGCGGGACGCTCCTCACCGAAGGGGAGCTCGCCGAGGCCGTCGGGGTGTCCCGTACGCCCGTACGCGAAGCGCTGCTCAAGCTGGAGATGGAAGGGCTGCTGAAGCTCTACCCCAAGAAGGGCGCCCTGGTCCTCGCCGTCTCCGCGCAGGAGATCGCCGACGTCGTCGAAACCCGGCTCCTCGTCGAGGAGTTCGCCGTACGCAAGGCGATCCCCGCCCCGGCGCCACTGCTGCAGCGGCTGGAAGAGCTGCTGGACGAGCAGCGGCGGCACGCCGAGGAGGGCGACCTGGCCGCCGTCGCCGTCACCGACCGGACCTTCCACGCCGAGATCGTCCGCCACGCCGGCAACGAGATCCTCTCCCGCCTCTACGACCAGATGCGGGACCGGCAACTGCGCATGGGCGTCGCCGTGATGGAGGCTCACCCCGACCGCGTCGCCAAGAACATCGCCGAGCACGCCGAGATCCTCGACGCCCTCCGCGCCGGCGACGCCGAGGGCGCCGCCCGGTGCGTGCACCGCCACGTCAGCCGCGTCAAGGTCCTGGTCAGGGGTGAGGACCGGTGAGCCACGTCGCCCTCCCGTCCGATCCCCCCGGCGGCCGCCGCGCCGCCCTCGTCTGGGGCGTCGGCGTCTGCGTCTACCTCGTCGCCGTCATCTTCCGTACGTCCCTGGGCGTCGCCGGCCTCGACGCCGCCGACCGCTTCGGCGTCAACGCCTCCGCCCTGTCCACCTTCTCCATACTCCAGCTGCTGGTCTACGCCGGCATGCAGATACCCGTCGGCCTGATGGTCGACCGGCTCGGCACCAAGAAGGTCCTCACCCTGGGTGTGGTGCTGTTCACGCTCGGCCAGCTCGGCTTCGCGCTCTCCCCCTCGTACGGCATGGCGCTGGCCTCCCGCGCGCTGCTCGGCTGCGGCGACGCGATGACGTTCATCTCCGTGCTGCGGCTCGGCACCCGCTGGTTCCCGGCCCGGCGCGGGCCACTGATCGCGCAGGTCGCGGGGCTCTTCGGAGTCGTCGGGAACCTCGTCTCGACGATCGTGATCGCGCGGACCCTGGACGGGCTCGGCTGGACGGCGACGTTCGCGGGCAGCTCGCTGGCCGGCGTGGTCGTCCTCGTGCTGCTGGTGCTGTTCCTGAAGGACCACCCCGAGGGGTACGAGCCGGAGCCCGCGCCCCACGCGGGCGTGGCGTACGTCCGCCGCCAGATCGCCCAGTCCTGGCGCGAGCCCGGTACCCGGCTCGGCATGTGGGTGCACTTCACCACCCAGTTCCCGGCGATGGTGTTCCTGCTGCTGTGGGGGCTGCCCTTCCTCGTCGAGGACCAGGGCCTGTCCCGGGGAGCGGCCGGCGACATGCTGACCCTGACGGTGCTCTCCAACATGGTCTTCGGCATGACCTACGGCCAGATCATCGCCCGGCACCACGGGGCCCGGGTGCCGCTCGCGCTCGGTACGGTCGCGGCCACCGCCGTCGTGTGGGCGGCCACCCTCGCCCACCCGGGCGAGCACGCCCCGATGTGGCTGCTGGCCACCCTGTGCGTGGTCCTCGGCGCCTGCGGGCCCGCCTCGATGATCGGCTTCGACTTCGCCCGGCCGGCGAACCCGCCGGAGCGGCAGGGCACGGCGTCCGGCATCGTCAACATGGGCGGCTTCACCGCCTCCATCACCACTCTGCTCGCCGTCGGCGTGCTGCTGGACGCCACCGGCGACGACTACCGGATCGCCTTCTCGTCCGTCTTCCTGCTGCAGGCCCTGGGAGTCGCGCAGATCCTGCGCCTGAGGGCGCGCACGGCCCGGCGGGAACGGGACCGGCTGGTGGCGAGCCGGGTGGAGGCCGTGCACGTACCCGTGTGACGCCACGAAGTGACCGCTGACGCTACGGCGTCACCGCGAAGTTGCGGAGGATCGCGTCCGCCAGCTCCGTGTCACCCTCGACCTTGACCCGGTCGGCGACGGCCGCCGACCGCACCCGCCCGCAGGCGAGGCGTACGTACGTCTCCCAGTCCATCGCGATCGTCACGGCGGGGCCGAGCGAGGGCGCGCCGTCGACGGAGCCGCGGCCGGCGGCGTCGACCCGTACCGTCCGCAGGAACTCCACCGGGCCGTGGACGTCGAAGACGACCGCGCTGTTCGGCGGGGCGCCCGCGTCCTTGGCGACCACCTTCGGCAGGACGGTCAGGAAGTTGTCGCGCGCGACGTACGCGCCGGGGGAGTCGAGGTTGCCCGGCTTGCCCAGCGCGGTGCGCAGGTCCTGCTCGTGGCACCAGACGTCGAAGGCCCGCATCCGGTAGGCCAGTTCGAGGGACTGCTCGGCGCCCAGCGGCGCGCGGATCAGGGTGTCGGGGGAGCGGTTCTCGTTGCGCAGCTGGCGGGCGCGGCGGATGAGGGTGTACTCCAGCTCGGCGGTCATCTCCGGCCCGGTGTGGTGCCGGCGCACATCGACCTGCATCTCCATGTAGCGCGCGAAGTCACTGCGTACGTGGTAGAGGTCGCGCGGCAGCGAGTGGATGGGGCGCGGGTCGCCGAGCATCTCGCACTCCATGCCGATGATGTGCGACACGATGTCGCGCACCGACCAGCCGGGGCAGGGCGTGGCTCGATTCCACTCGCCTTCGACGAGTGGCTGCACCAGCTCGGATATCGCTTCGATGGAGTGGGTCCAGGCGTCGGCGTAGGGCTGGAGGCTGGGATGGACGGTCACGGGACCCCTCGGGCGGTTCGTACGCGGGCTGGGTGCTGTGGCAGCTAAGTTACGCTGCGATCAGGCACCCCGGCAGTGCTTTCGTGTGACGATCGTAGGCCCGTGTTGACGGCTCGAATGCCAGGACGGTGGTAGTGTGCGCGCCTCGCTGATCCAGATCGCAGTAGACCCGGACGAATCCCCCAATTCCCGTCGTGCTCGTGTCACTTCCCTGGTGGCCGGACAGCGTGGGGTGGCGGACCTGGTGATCCTCCCCGAGCTGTGGCCGGTGGGAGCCTTCGCGTACGAGTCGTTCGAGGCGGAGGCCGAGCCGCTGACCGGCCCGACGCACGAGGCGATGGCGAAGGCCGCCGCCGAAGCGGGTGTCTGGCTGCACGCCGGCTCCATCGTGGAACGCGCCCCCGACGGCGCCCTGTACAACACCGCCCTGGTCTTCTCCCCGTCCGGCGACCTCGTCGCCTCGTACCGCAAGATCCACCGCTTCGGCTTCGACAAGGGCGAGGCCACGATGATGGCGGCCGGCGACGAGCTGGTCACCGTCCCGCTGCCCGGCCTCCCCCTGGGCGTCGCCACCTGCTACGACCTCCGCTTCCCGGAACTCTTCCGCGGCCTGGTCGACGCCGGCGCCCTCGCCTTCGCCATCCCGGCCGGCTGGCCCGCCCGCCGCCGCGACCACTGGACCCTGCTGGCCCGCGCCCGCGCGGTCGAGAACCAGGCCTACGTCCTCGCCTGCTCCACCGCCGGCACCCACGCGGGCGTCCCCCAGGCCGGCCACAGCCTCGTCGTCGACCCCTGGGGCGAGGTCCTCGCGGAGGCGGGCGAGGCGGAGGAGACCCTCACGGTGGACCTCGACCCGGCGAAGGTCACCACCACCCGCACCCAATTCCCCGCCCTCAAGGACCGCGTCCTCGGCACCCCGCCGCCCCGCCTCTGACCTCCCGGCCGGGCGCGCGTCCGGGCCCCCGCCCAGGGCTCACCCGCCCGGCGCTCGAGCACGGCCCTTCCCGGCCGGGCGCCCAGCCGGACGGCGCCCGGCCCGGTGCCCGGCGCGGGATGCCCGGGCGGGGCACCCGGCCGACGGTGCCGGGCGGGACAGGGCGTACCGGCCGGTCAGTCCTTCTCCGCCATCCGGACCACGCACACCGCCACCGAGATCAGCAGCGCCGCGTCCACGCCCGTGTCCTCCCGTACGACATCGACGGTGTACGTGTCGCGCACCCGCAGCCACTTGCGCGAGATGCGCGCCAGCACCTCCCCGTCCCGCTCGACGCCGAACTCCCGGTCCAGGATCCGGCCGCTCACGTCCAGTCCGGGCCCCTCGGCCAAGGACACGTGGTAGTGGTTGCGCAGCAGTGACAGCCGCTTGCGCCGCACCGTGGCGAGGGTCTCCCCGTCCCGCTCGACGGTCATCGCCCCGCGCAGGCTCAGTACCTTGCCCCGCAACGTCACCAGCACCCGCCCCGCCGGATCCTTCAGCTCAAGCGTGTCGCGCAGCCGCAGCGCCTTCCCGTCGACGAGGAACGCCTGCCGGCCGTCCTCGTCCTCGATCCAGTAGTCGTCGCCGATGGCGAAGATCTTGTCGCGTACCAGGTATCTCATGGGGGATGGGTACCCCGGGCGGGGTACCTCAGGACCCCCGTACCCGGATGGCACCCTTGAATCATGAACGATGCCGCTTCCGCGCCCCGGTCCGCCCGTCCCCGTGTCCGTGCCCCCGAGCTGATCGGCAAGGGGGCTGGCTCAACACGGGGGGCGAGCAGCTCACCCTCGCCGGCCTCCGAGGGCACATCGTCGTTCTCGACTTCTGCAAATAGACAACAGAGCACCGAACTCTTCGCCACAGGAAGTGTGTGCACCAAGACACGATCTGTGATCTCTACCTTCGCCTGTCCCTCGACCGGGACGGCAAGACCGCAATCGAACGGCAGGAAGCCGACTGCCGTGCCTGGGCCGAACGCAACGGACTGACCGTCCGCAAGGTCCACATAGACAGAGGGCGCTCCGGTTACAAGACCGTTGAGCGCAAAGGCTTCGACGCCGCGCTGGCGGCCGTCACGGCGGGCGTCGTCGGCACGCTGATCGTCTGGAAACTGGACCGCCTCTCCCGCAAGGGCATCGGCCAGGTGGGCAAGGTGCTGGACGACGTCGAGAAGGCCGGCGGCCGTCTCGTCTCAGTCGTGGACGGCCTCGACACCTCGAACGACTCGGCGCGCATGGTCGTCGCGATGCTCGCTGAGCTCGCCCGGTCCGAGTCGAAGAATCTCGGCACGCGTGTCGGGCACGCGAAGCGCTACCTCCGCAGCAAGGGGCAGTGGATCGGCGGACAGCCTCCGTACGGGCTGCTCATCGACCCGAAGACCAAGAAGCTCGTTCACGACCCGGAGCACGCTGTCTACGCCCGCCTGATCGCGGATGAAGCGCTTGCCGGGACATCGTTGGTCAAGATCGCCCGACTCCTCAACGAGTACGAGATCCTCTCGCCCAGGGGCGGGCAGTGGAACGCGGCCAGCATCATGCAGCTCCTGCGTTCCCCTGCGTTCGCCGGCCTGATGCCGGAGACCGAGACCGTCGAGACGGATGACGGTGAGCGGAAGTACACGGGCAGGGTCTTCCCGTACCGCGATCCCGAGACGCTGGACACTGTCGAGATCGGCGAGGGGATCATCACGGTCGGAGAGCGTGAACAGATCATCCGCACCCTGGAATCCAGAACGTTCGTGCACGCAGGAAAGCGGCGGCCGAAGCCCGAGGGGACGGCGCTGCTCACAGGACTCGTCTACTGCGCGGTTCCTGGCTGCGGTCGCCGGATGCACCGTGTGGGCGGCAGCTATCAGTGCATGGCTCGCCGCGCGGGCAACCAGTGCACCGGAGCGTCAGCGCTGGCTGAGGCGGTTGACCAGCACGTGACGGAACAGTTCCTCACCAAGCTACCGGCGCTCGAACCGGATGATCCGCTGCTTGTCGCAATCGCGGATCGCTGGGTGCACCGCGTGGATCCGGAGACCTTCGCGAAACGTGATGCGCTTACTGCCGAGATCCAGGATGAGGAAGCCCGCTTGGCCGACCTGGAAGACGCTCGCTATGTGCGTGGCGAGTTCAGTGGTGCCGCAGCCGTGGAACGCTACAACCGGCTTTCAGAGCGGCTGAGGGGGCGCATCGAGGGGCTTCGCACCGATCTCCGCAAGCTCCCCATGCCGTCCGTGGACGTGTCACCGATGCTCGACGGCCTCACCCTGCGTGAGGCGTGGGCTGATGCGACCAACGAAGACCGGCGCGGTCGATTGTCGCTCGCCATAGACCGGGTTGAGGTGAGCAAGGGAGTGCGCGGCCAGAGGATCATCCCCGAGCAACGCATCCAGATCCATTGGGCGAAGCTGGCGGGCACGGACACCGCCACCTGAGCACCCGGCAAGCGTTCCGGCTGGCAGCGGACAGGCGTGACGAAGTGACGGAATGACGCTCTCGTTCGGTTACCTCTTAATAGAAGTGTTTTTGTTTCCATGGGTGGATCAGAAGTAATCGTCATTCCGTCACTTCGTCACCTGAGACGTGCAAGGTTCAGGCGAATCCCTCCTGGCGGCCCCGGCCCCAGCTCCGAAGGCACGTCCTGGGTGCAGCTTCGTTTTTTGGGCAGCCGTACCGCTCTGACCTCAATGAATCCACCCCACAGAGGGTGAGAATGTGCCTGCCGACATACCTCAAAGCGCGTTGAACACCCTCAATGTCCCTGCCTGACGGCCCTTTTGCGCCGGTTGGCCGCGGGGGTGAGGCTCGTGCACGCTGATGCAACCGCCTCGACACCGGGAGCGATCGTGACACTCAGGTTTCTCGGCATCGTCCCGAACACGCCGACCGACGAGTCCCCGACGATCTGGCTTGATGAAGAGACCGGTGACCTGCTGATTCAGTCGTACAAGGCGACTGAGGAAGAGGTGAAGGCGTGTCAGGAGGTGGGCTCGATCCCCGGACACTCCACGGATGTGCCGGACCACGAGACCATCATCAGGCTTCCGGCGGTGATGCTGAAGTTCATCCCGCGCCCGGACGACAACGGAGAGGCAGGAAGTGCAGCCACCCGCGCGTAACGCACTGGTCCAGGCCCGGCACTCGGCGGTGCATCTTGAGCTGCGAGACAGCTACATGCGCGACGATCCGGAGTTCATCGCGTGGCAGCAGGGAAAGCGCCTTGACCCCGCCGACCGGCCGTCGTGGTGGGGTGGCTGGCACGACGCGGTGAGCGCTGCTACGGCGCGCGGAGTGGTGGTCCGCCGGGCCCGGATCGTGTCCGAGCCGATCAGCGACTACGTGCGCTACGAGTACGACTGCACGTTCACGAACCTCGCGGCGGGTGAACTGGTCCGGTGGCTGCCCCGGCGGCAGACGACGGATCTCGCCTTGCCAGGTACGGACTTCTGGGTCTTCGACGGCGTGCAAGCCTCTTCCACCATTTCACGGGGGACGGGCAGTTGGACGAGGACGGGCGGGAGTACACCGACGACCCCGCGCGAGTCGGCCTGTGCGTCGCAGCCTTCGAAGCCGTGTGGCAACGGGCCGTTCCGCACGAGGAGTACAAGCCGCGCTGACCGGTCACGACCATGGCTGTCTCTCCGTCTTCGAGCGCCCAGCAAGCCCGGCAGGCTCTGGCGAATCGACTCGCTGAGCTCTGCCGGGATGCCGGGCTGACCGGGCGCGAGATCGCCCGCCTGTGTGGCTGGCACCCGTCGAAGTCGTCCCGGATCATGAATGCCCGTACGCCCCCGTCTGCTGACGACATCCGGGCGTGGTGCCGGGCGTGCGCTGCCGAGGGGCAGACAGACGATCTGATCGCCTCCCTGCGGACCGTTGAAGACATGTGGATCGGCTGGCGGCGCATGGAGCGCGCCGGCCTCAAGCAAGCCCAGGAAGCCCGACTCCCGCTCTTCGAGCGCACCCGCCGGTTCCGCGCCTACTCCTCGTGGTTCATCCCGGGCCTGATTCAGACCTACGGCTACACCGAAGCCGTCTTGCGCGCCGTGCGGCGAAGGCGTGTGGAGGTCGACGACGTAGCCGACGCCGTAGCTGTGCGCATGGAGCGCCAACGCGTGCTCTACGAGGGTGACCGGCGGTTCGCGCTGCTGGTTGAGGAATCCGTCTTGCGGAACGGGATCGGTGGGCCGGACGTGCAGGAGGAACAGCTCCTCCATCTGCGTTCTCGGGCGGATGGCAAGCTTGAACCATGAACGATGCCGCCCCGGCGCCCACCCCCGCGCCCGCGCCCCGCCGCCGTGCCCGTGTCCGTGCCCCCGAGCTGATCGGCAAGGGCGGCTGGCTGAACACCGGAGGCAAAGAGCTGACCCTCGCCGACCTGCGAGGTAAGTGCGTTGTTGTTGATTTCTGGACCTTCTGCTGCGTCAACTGCCTCCACGTCCTCGACGAGCTGCGCGAGCTGGAGGAGAAGCACCGGGACACCGTCGTCATGGTCGGCGTCCACTCGCCGAAGTTCGTGCACGAGGCCGAGCACCAGGCCGTCGTCGACGCCGTCGAGCGGTACGAGGTCCACCACCCCGTCCTCGACGACCCCGAGCTCGCCACCTGGAAGCAGTACGCCGTGCGGGCCTGGCCCACGCTCGTCGTCATCGACCCCGAGGGGTACGTCGTCGCCCAGCACGCCGGCGAGGGGCACGCCAAGGCCATCGAGACGCTCGTCGAGGAGCTGGAGGCCGAGCACGAGGCCAAGGGCACCCTGCGGCGCGGTGACGGGCCCTACGTACCGCCCGAGCCCGTCGCCACGCACCTCCGGTTCCCCGGCAAGGCGCTCCTGCTCGACAGCGGCAACCTCCTGGTGACGGACACCACCCGCCACCAGGTGGTGGAGCTGGCGGCGGACGGCGAGAGCGTCGTACGCCGGTACGGCACCGGCGAGCGCGGGTTCACCGACGGGAAGGGCGACGAGGCGCGGTTCAACGAGCCGCAGGGGCTGTGCACGCTGCCCGACGGTCGGGTCGTGGTCGCCGACACGGTCAACCACGCGCTGCGGGTGCTGGACCTCGGCACCGGTGAGGTCGGCACGCTCGCCGGAACCGGCGCGCAGTGGTGGCGGGGCTCCGCCACCGCCGGGCCCGCCCGCGAGGTAGCCCTGTCGTCGCCGTGGGACGTCGCCTGGTGGCGCGGCGAGGTGTGGATCGCCATGGCGGGCGTCCACCAGCTGTGGGCGTACGACCCCGAGCAGGGGACGGTGCGCGTGTCGGCGGGCACGGCGAACGAGGGGCTCCTCGACGGGCCCGTCGACGAGGCCTGGTTCGCCCAGCCGTCCGGGCTCGCCGCCACCGACGAACGCCTCTGGGTCGCCGACTCCGAGACCAGCGCCCTGCGCTGGGTCGACCCCGAGGGCGCCGTCCACACCGCCGTCGGCACCGGCCTGTTCGACTTCGGCCACCGCGACGGCGAGGCCGGCCAGGCGCTGCTCCAGCACCCGCTGGGCGTCACCGCCCTGCCCGACGGGTCGGTCGCCGTCTCGGACACGTACAACCACGCCCTGCGCCGCTACGACCCGGTCACCAGTGAGGTCACCACCCTCGCCACCGACCTGCGCGAGCCGAGCGACGCGGTGCTCGTCGGCGACGACATCGTGGTCGTCGAGTCGGCCCGCCACCGGCTGACCCGGCTGCGGCTGCCCGAGGAGGCCGTCCAGGTGGACGCCGTGGCGCACCGTACCCAGCGCGAGGCGACCGAGATCGCGCCCGGCACGCTGAAGCTGGACGTCGTCTTCCGCGCACCGGCCGGCCAGAAGCTGGACGAGAGGTACGGGCCCTCAACCCGGCTCCTGGTGTCGTCCACGCCGCCCGAGCTCCTCGCGTCCGGCGAGGGCGCCGGGACCGACCTGTCCCGGGAGCTGGCCCTGAACCCGGCCGTCACGGAGGGCGTCCTGCACGTCTCCGCCATGGCCGCGTCCTGCGACGACGACCCGGCCAACGAGTACCCCGCCTGCCACGTCCACCAGCAGGACTGGGGCGTCCCGGTGAAGGTCACCGATGCGGGCGTGACCCGGCTCCCGCTGATCCTCGCGGGGCTGGACGAACCGGCCTAGTACGCCAGGCCCTGGTGCCGGGGTGGCCTTCCCGCCGCCCCGTCCAGGCAACCGGCCACCCACACCGCAGGGTTGTGGGTGGCCTTCCGGCCGCCCAGCCCCTCGGCCTCCATACGGGCGCAGCCGCCCTCCAGCAGGTCCCGCACCCGCTCGCCGGTCACGTCGTAGTGGCGGGTGCGGTTGCCCTGGAGGAAACCCGCCTCATAGGCGATGTCCGTACCCCACGGGGGCCGTTCGCCGTAAGCGCCGATCGTGTGGCCGCCGACGGTCACCACCAGTGCCACGGCGGCCCCGACGGCGCTCCAGAACACCCACCGCTTCGGCCCCCGATGACGTACGAGAGCCGTCTGTTGTCCCAGCAGAACCATGCCGACACGGTGTCAGGCACGGCCTTTCGCGGATGTTTCGATGTTTCGATCAAAAACGGCTCAGTAGCGCCGTTCGTCCGTCGGGTCGACCACCGTCGGTGCCACCGGCGGCACGACCGCCCTACGGCGCCTGGCGATACTCGTGAACGTCGCGACACCGATGATGCCGACCGCCATGAGGATCAGCCCCACCAGGTCCAGATTGACGCCCTGTGCTTCCCAGTCGGTCGCGAAGGTGAGGATCGCCCCGACCGCTATGAGAATGATGCAGCCACCCAGGCCCATGATTCCCGCCTCCTCGTCTGCGTAGGTGTTGCGGGTACCCCGCCCCGCAACACCTACGCGGGGCGGGCTACTTCAGGAACGCGACGAGGGCGTTGGCCAGCAGGTACGGGTCGTCGGCGCCGCACAGTTCACGGGCGCTGTGCATGGACAGGATCGCCACGCCGATGTCCACGGTCCGGATGCCGTGGCGGGCGGCGGTGATCGGGCCGATCGTCGTGCCGCACGGCATGTCGTTGTTCGACACGAACGTCTGCCACGGCACGCCCGCCTTCTCGCACGCCGCCGCGAAGACGGCCCGGCCGCTGCCGTCCGTCGCGTACCGCTGGTTGACGTTCACCTTCAGGATGGGTCCGCCGTTGGCGCGCGGGCGGTGCGTCGGGTCGTGGCGCTCGGCGTAGTTGGGGTGCACGGCGTGACCGGTGTCCGACGACAGGCACACCGTTCCCGCGAAGGCGCGCGCCCGGTCCTCGTAACCGCCGCCGCGCGCGAAGACGGACCGCTCCAGCACACCGCCGAGGAGCGGCCCCTGGGCGCCGGTGTCGGACTCGGAGCCGTTCTCCTCGTGGTCGAAGGCGGCCAGTACGGGGATGAACTCCAGGTCCCCGGCGGCCGATACGGCGGCGAGGGCGGCCACGCCGGCGTGCACCGACAGCAGGTTGTCCATGCGCGGACCGGCCAGCAGGTCCCGGTCCCGGCCCAGGTAGGCGGGCGCCTCGATGGCGTGGACCATCAGGTCCCAGCCCGCCACGTCCCCGGCGGCCACCTCCGCCTCCTCGGCCACGAACCGGACCAGGTCGCCCTCGTGGACGTCGTCGCCCAGGCCCCAGATCGGCTGCATGTGCCGCTGGCGGTCCAGCTTGAGGCCCTCGTTGACCTGCCGGTCCAGGTGGATCGCCAGCTGCGGTACGCGCAGCAGCGGCCGGTCGACGTTCACCAGCCGGTGGCTGCCGTCGCGCAACGTCAGCCGGCCGGACAGGCCCAGGTCGCGGTCCAGCCAGGTGTTGAGCAGGGTCCCGCCGTACGTCTCGACGGCGACCTGCCGCCAGCCGTGCGCGCCCATGTCGGGCTGAGGCTTGACCCGGAGGTTCGGCGAGTCGGTGTGGGCGCCGACGATCCGGAACGGGGTGTGCGGGGCGGCGCCCTCCGGCACGTACCAGGCGATGATCGCGCCGCCGCGGACGACGAACTTGCCGCCGCTCGTACCGTCCCACGCGGCGGTCTCGTCGAGCTGCCGGAAACCGGCCTTCTCCAGCCGTTCCCCGGCGTTCACCACGGCGTGGTACGGCGTCGGGGACTCCGCCAGGAAGGTCATGAGGTCGTCGGTGTGGCCGCGGTCGAAGCCGGGGGGTGAGCTGCTCATGCCCTCACTTTACGGGCGGGTCAGTTGAGCGGAACCGTTGTGAAAGACCCATTGTCAGTGGCGGCTGCGACTATCGGAGGACGTAGCGGGACAGCACTCCGCTGACTCGCCGGTCGCGACCGGAGGTGCACTGGTGACCACGATGACCACGCCCGTCTCGCCCGCCTCGCCCGTCTGTGCCGCATGCGAAACACCCGGGGCCGCGTGGAGCGCCCCCCTCGGGATGCCGCTCTGCGCGGCGTGCACCACTGCCGCGACGGGCACCCCGGACCGGGACCCCGTGCGCCTCGGGGACATCCTGCCCGTGACCACCGCGACGCTGCGCGCCTCGATACCCGCGCCGCGCCCGCCGCGAACCGGCTCGCTCATGACCTGCCGCCTGTGCGGCGCCGAGGCCCGGTGGCACCGCACGGTGCACGGCCGCTGGGTCGCCATCGAACCGGGCGAGCGCCCCACCGCGGGCGTCCCGCGCGGCGAACGGTGGTACGTGGCGGGCGACGGCACGGCGGTCCACCTGCGCGGGGCGGCGCCGTCGGACACCTGCCGGGTGAGCCACTTCTCGGTGTGCGCGGGGCGCTGAGCGACGGCGGGGCGGCGGGGCGGCCGGCACCGGCGGCGGCCGGTGACCACCCCGGTGACCGCGGCGACGGCCGGGTGAACGGCGACGGCCGGGTGAACGGCGACGGCCCGCCTCCCGGGAACCTCGGAGGCGGGCCGCCATGGACCGGTCGCGAACTGGGACTAGAACGCGGCCTCGTCCAGCTCCATGAGGGAGTTGTCCACGCCCTCGGCGATGGCGCGCTCGGTGGAGACGCCCGGCAGGACGTTCGCGGCGAAGAACTTCGCGGCCGCGATCTTGCCCTGGTAGAACGCCCGGTCCTTCGCCGAGGCCGTCTCCAGCTTCTCGGCCGCGACAGCGGCACCGCGCAGCAGCAGGTAGCCGACGACCACGTCACCGGAGGCCATGAGGAGGCGGGTGGTGTTCAGACCGACCTTGTAGATGTTCTTGACGTCCTCGCCGGTCGCCGTGAGGTCCGTCAGCATCGTGCCGACGATGCCCTCCAGGTCCACGGCCGCCTTGGCGAGCGCGTCGCGCGCCGGGGCCAGTTCCTCGCCGCCGGTGCCGACCGCCAGGAACTTCTTGATCTCCTCGGAGAGGGCGTTCAGCGCGGCGCCCTGGTCGCGGACGATCTTCCGGAAGAAGAAGTCCTGGCCCTGGATCGCGGTCGTGCCCTCGTACAGGGTGTCGATCTTGGCGTCACGGATGTACTGCTCGATCGGGTACTCCTGCAGGTACCCGGAACCACCGAAGGTCTGGAGCGACTGTGCGAGCTGCTCGTAGGACCGCTCGGAGCCGTAGCCCTTGACGATCGGGAGGAGCAGGTCGTTCAGGCCGATCAGCGCCTTGGCGTCCTCGCCGGCCGCTTCCTTGACCTGGATCTCGTCCTGGATCGCGGCGGTGTACATGACCAGGGCGCGCATGCCTTCGGCGTACGCCTTCTGCGTCATCAGCGAGCGGCGCACGTCCGGGTGGTGCGTGATGGTGACCTTCGGCGCGGTCTTGTCCATGAAGTTCGCCAGGTCGGGGCCCTGCACGCGCTCCTTGGCGTACTCCAGCGCGTTCAGGTAGCCCGTGGAGAGGGTGGCGATGGCCTTCGTACCGACCATCATGCGAGCGAACTCGATGATGCGGAACATCTGGCGGATGCCGTCGTGCTTGTCGCCGATCAGCCAGCCCTTGGCGGGGTGCTTGTCGCCGAAGGTCATCTCGCACGTGTTGGAGGCCTTCAGGCCCATCTTGTGCTCGACGTTCGTCGCGTACACGCCGTTGCGCTCGCCCAGCTCGCCGGTCTCCCAGTCGAAGTGGAACTTCGGCACGAGGAAGAGCGACAGGCCCTTGGTGCCAGGGCCGTGGCCCTCGGGGCGGGCCAGCACGTAGTGGAGGATGTTCTCCGACATGTCGTGCTCACCGGACGTGATGAAACGCTTCACGCCCTCGATGTGCCACGAGCCGTCCTCCTGCTGCACGGCCTTGGTGCGTCCGGCACCGACGTCCGAGCCCGCGTCGGGCTCGGTCAGCACCATCGTCGAGCCCCACTGCTTCTCGACGGCGATCTCGGCGATCTTCTTCTGCGCCTCGTTGCCCTCCTCGAAGAGGATGCCGGCGAAGGCCGGGCCGGAGGAGTACATCCAGACCGCCGGGTTCGAGCCCAGGATCAGCTCCGCGTACGCCCAGATCAGCGAGCGCGGCGAGGTGGTGCCGCCGATCTCCTCGGGCAGGCCGAGGCGCCAGTACTCGGAGTCCATGAAGGCCTGGTAGGACTTCTTGAACGTCTCCGGTATCGGCGCGGTGTTCGTCTCCGGGTCGAAGACCGGCGGGTTGCGGTCGGCGTCCGCGAACGACTCGGCGAAGTCGTTCTCGGCGAGACGGCACAGCTCGTCGAGGACGCTCTTCGCGGTCTCGACGTCCATCTCCTCGAACGGACCGGTGCCGTAGACCTTGTCGCGTCCGAGGACCTCGAAGAGGTTGAACTCGATGTCGCGGAGATTCGACTTGTAGTGCCCCATGGCGACGGCTCCGTAAGGCTCGGGGAGGCGGAATCCTCGTACACGTACCAGCAAGTAGCTACGATGATGCTACCCGCCGGTAATAAGAGCAACCCTTTCGGCCGATCTGTGACGCGTTACGCCTCCGGCAACTCGCACCACACCGTCTTGCCGCCGCCGGCTGCCCGCGCGACACCCCACCGCAGCGCCACGGCCTCCAGCAGCGCCGGCCCCCGCCCCGACTCGTCCTCACCGCCCGCCCGCCCGCCTCGGTACGGGACGGCCACCATGATCCGGATCGGTCACCTCCACCCGCGTCCGCCCCTGGACCGTTCCGCCCACCCGGACGGTGACGGGCGTCCCCTCGCCGACATGGGCGATCACATTCCCGACCAGCTCGCTCACGCAGAGCTGCAGGTCGGCGCACGGCGCCCCCACGTGCTCCCGGAGGACGCGGCGGAGGACGGACACCTCCCTCGGCAGGGCGAGCAGCGTGACGGTGAGCGGCGCTTGTTTCGGGGGCCGCGTGGGCTGCGGGGGCTGCGGGGGCTTCACCGGTCGGCCGCCTCGCGGAGGGCGGCGGTGAGGGCGCGGGCGGTGGCGATGTTGCAGTTACCGAGGATGACCAGGGGTGGGGTGCCGAAGTCGCGGCCGAGGGAGGGGAGCGTGATCCCGTGCGCGGCGAGGGCGGTGCGGAGGTCCTGGAGGGTGGCCTGGGCTTCGAGGTCGTGGGGGTCGGGGTTGAGGTTGGGCATGGTCGCTCCTGTGTGTGCGGGCGGTGACGAACTGGTCACACAGTGGCGTTACTCCGCGTACCGTGGAAGGGGTTTGGGTTGCGCACAGTGACTGGCAAATGGCGGTGGTGAGTTGTGCCCCCTCGCAAGGATCCCGACGCGTCGGCGAACGTCCCCTCCTTCTACGGCGCCGAGCTGCGCTACAAACGCGAGGCGGCCGGCCTCACCCTCGAACAGCTCGCCGAGGGCAGCTTCCGTGGCGTGCCGTTCCTGAGCCAGATCGAGCGGGGCGAACGCCGCATGCCACTGGACCTGGCCCGGCACGTGGACGAACGGCTCCAGACGGATGGCTTTTTCGAACGCCGCTGTGAAGATGCGCGGAAGGCACGGCAGTCCGGGCACGCGGAGTATTTCGCGGACGTGGCGGAGACGGAGCAGTACGCGGAGTCGATCGAGGAGTGGGCACCGATGCTGGTGCCTGGGCTGTTGCAGACCCCGGACTATGCGCGTGCGATCGTCCGCGCAGCGATGCCCCGGGCCAAGGACGACGCGGTCGAGAAGAAGGTCTCCGCGAGGGTGGGGCGGGCGGCACTCTTCGAGGCGGATAACCCTCCGGCGTTCTGGGCGATCCTGGACGAGTCCGTGATCCGCCGCCCAGTCCTGCCGCCCGCCGGGATGGCCGAGCTGCTGGAGCACATCACGCGGGTCGTCACGGCGACCCGCTCCATTTTGCAGATCGTTCCGCAAACCACGGCCGCGCACCCACTCATGATGGGCATGGCCAGGGTCATGACCTTCGACGATGCGCCGCCCGTGGTCTACACGGAGAGCCTCCACAGCGGCCAACTCATCGACTTCCCGGCGCTCGTGAAGCAGTACCGAGAGTCGTACGATCTGCTCAGGGCCGCCGCACTGCCGCCTGAGGCGTCCCTGGCCCTGATCGCGGCTGCGGCAGAGGACTACCGAAATGGCAAGCAGCGACCTTGATCTGAGCTCGGCGTACTGGCGCAAGAGCAGCTACAGCAACGGCACCGGCGGCGAGTGTGTCGAAGTCGCCGACAACCTCCCCGGCGTCGTCCCCGTCCGCGACTCCAAGGTCCCGCAGGGGCCCGCCCTCGTCGTGCGCGCTCGCGCGTGGGCGCCGTTCGTGGAGGCCGTGAAGGCGGGGCGGCTCGCGGGCTGAACGTTTCAGTCCGGGTCGGCCCAGCCCTGCGCGGCGGCGTAGGCGTCGCCGTGCTCGGCGGACCAGCGGCCGAGTGCCGTGATGGGTTCCAGCAGGGTGACGCCCAGGTCGGTGAGGGCGTACTCGACGCGCGGGGGCGACTCGGCGTGCACGTGCCGGGTGACCAGGGCGTGGCCCTCCAGGCGGCGGAGCGTCTCGGTGAGCACCTTCGCGCTGATGCCACCGATCACGGCGCGCAGCTCGCGCGGGCGGCGCGGGCCGTCGGCGAGGGCGTAGATGACGACGGCGTTCCAGGTGTTGGCCAGCAGGTCGAAGCCGAGACGGGCCCGGCAGTCCGCGAGGAGTCGGTCTTCCATGAAACGCCCTCCCTATCAGGGCCGTTGGGCACCATTCGGTACGCAACCAGCCGCTTAGCGTCGTCGACGAAGACATCCACGTCGTCGTCAGCGTCAGCGTACGAAGGAGCGGCCATGCGCATCGGAATCCTCGGGAACGGCAACATGGCGGAGGCCCTCGGCACCCACTGGGTGCGCGCGGGGCACCGCGTACGGATCGGTGGCCGCACGCCCGGGAAGGCGACGGAGCTGGCCGGCCGGATCGGCGCCGAAGGCGGGGGTACGGTCGCGGACGTCGCGGGTTTCGGCGACGCCACGCTGCTCGCCGTGCCGTACGACAGCGCGCTCGCCGTGCTGGACGGGACGGGGGGCGCCGTCGTGGGGCGCGTGCTCATCGACTGTACGAACCCCATCGGGCCGGGCTTCACGCTCACGACCGGGGGCGGCCCCTCCGCCGCCGAGCGGATCGCCGAGGCGTCCGGCGCTCGCGTGGTGAAGGCGTTCAACCACTGCGCGGACGCGGTATGGCGTACCGCCCCGCCCACGGTGCCGCTGTGCGGCGACGACGAGGCGGCCCTGGAGACGGTACGCACGCTGGTACGGGACGTCGGCGGCGAACCGCTCGTCGTGGGCGACCTCGGGCGCGCCCGGCTGCTGGAGGCGACGACCGCGTTCCTCATCGGCCTGTGGCTGACCGGCCACGACCCGCGCACGCTGCTTCCGCCGCTGGACGCGATGCGCTGATCACCGTCTTGGGGTGAGCCTTCTGTCCATGGTTGCCGTTCCGGGCCGCCCTCCCTTCCGAGAGTCGCGGGCTCCGGCACCCTGTCAAGGGCGCTTCGCGTCGGCTTCGCCGATGGGCTTCGCCCACCCTTGACAGGCCGCCTCCGCCCGCGCGTTTTCTCTCGGAGGGCGGCCCCGGGGAGCGGGCATCCGGGGGGCGCACTGCTTTGCCGGCGTTCGTGGCCGAGGCGGCCCGGCCGGGGCAGGCGCGGCAGTGGAATGGGGCGGTGGCTGGTGGGCTTGGCGGCTGTCGGCTGTCTCTGGGTTGCGGTACAGGACCTCGCTTCGGTGGGTGGTGGGTGGTGGGTGCGCGGGAGTGCGATGGGGCTTCCGGGCTCGGTCCGGCGACTGCGGGTGGGTGAGGGGTGGGGGTTCAGGCAGGTGGCTGGGGTGGGTGGGGTGTTGGGCCGGGGCGGAGCCCCACCCGGTCAGGGCACGGCAGGCACCCGGCCGCCGGGACGGCAAGGCCGGGGCGCGGCCTCCCGGACAGTCGGGCGCGGCCGGGTCGGTCCGGCCGCCGGGGCACCCCCGCAGCTCCCCTGCGCGGGGGAAGTCCGGGAAGGGGCGGCCCCTCCAGTCACGCCCGTATCGGACCACCGGAGTTGTGTGCGGTGTCGGACACCCAGAGCCGGACATCCACGGCGGCAAGGTGTCCTACTCCGCCCACAACTCTCCGGCCCTGGTGCCGGTGTGACGATAGGGGCCCGTGAGGCGTCCTGGTGAGGCAGGCGGGGCCAGGGGGACTTGGAGTCCCGCACGCCGCGCCTGCATGACGCCAGACGCCGGCCGTCGTGCCCCGTCACAGGACCAGGTCGGCCCGGTGCCCGGGGCAAGGCCGAGCCCCTCGCCTTGAGGAGTCCGGCGGGGGACACCGGTGCGCCGCAGGGTGCTGCTTCCTGTCCGGCACAGGCACGGGGTGCGGCCTCCCCGGGCAGTCCCCGGGGGTGCCGGGCACGTCATCGGACCCACAGGGCGGGCCCCTCCGGCCCCTCCAGTCCCAGCCGTATCGCCCTGCCAGAGTTGTGGGCGGGATGGGACACCCACAGCCCGCACACCACGACGGGAAGGTGTCCCACACCGCACACAACACCCCCGAACCCGGTGCTGGCGTGACCAAGGCGACGGGTGAGACCTCCCTGCGTGACAGGCGGGGCCCAACCGGGCCCGTGAGACAGCAGGCACGGGCATCCTGCGGCCAGCCACTGCCGCACCCACGCCTTCGCCCCGCCCACCGGTGGCCGGGCTCTGCCAGGGCGACACCCAGGCCCAGCCACCACCCCACCTTAGCCACCCGCCTGAACCCCACCCCGCACCCACCCGCAGCCGCCGGACCGAGCCCGGAAGCCCCACACCACTGCCGCGCACCCACCACCGGCAGGAGCGAGGTCCTGTACCGCAACCAAAGGACGGCGGCCCGCCGCTTAGCCAAGCCGCACCGCCCCATTCCACTGCCGCGTCCCCTCCGGCGCCCGCCTCCCGGCCACGAACGGCACCGGCCACGTGCGCCCCCCGAGGACCCATCCCCCCGGGCCGCCCTCCGAGTGGGAAAAGGCGGGCGGAGGCGGCCGGTCAAGGGTGGGCGAAGCCCGTCGGCGAAGCCGACGCGAAGCACCCTTGACGGGGCGCCGCAGCCCGCCACTCTCGGAGAGAGGGCGGCCCACACGGTCACCATGAACGAGCGCCCCGTACCGGGAGCCCGTCCGGCTGCGGGGACCCGGGGTGGGGGTGGGGCTCGGTAGGCTTACGGGCATGTACGGGTACGAGCAGAATCAGGGCGCCTACGCCCCGCCCCAGCAGGGGTACGCGCAGCAGCCGCCGCTGTACCCCGAGCCGTCGCCGCCCTCGCTCGCGGATGCCGTGCGGGCGTTCACCACCGGGTCGCTGTCGGCCGAGGACTTCCAGCAGATCTTCGCGACCTCGAAGGTCTACTGCCCGCGCGGTGACAACCCCGGCTTCCTCGCGCTGCACAACACCCAGCAGCCGGTCATCCCGATGTTCACGTCGCTCAAGGAGCTGCGCCGGTACGCGGGCAAGGAGTCCAAGTACTTCGTGATCACCGGCGCCGAGGTGATCGACCTGCTGCCCACCGGGTACGGCTTCGTCCTGGACATGGAGGGCGACCACCGGATGGTGTTCGACGCCAAGGCCGTGGAGCAGATGGTCGACTTCGCCATGCGGCGGATGTACGGCTGAGCCGAGCCGAGCTGAGCCGCGCCGAGCCGGGCCGGGCCGCTCGAACCCTGCCGAGTGTCGGGGTGGTGATCCGACTTCAGGCGTACGAACGGGCGTGCCGCCGCTGCCTACTGTTCCTCGTATGCAGCAGCTGAGCGAGTTCCTGATGACGCAGAAGATCACCGCGCTCGTGAACCGGTACGTGATCACCGAGCCGGGCGGTGGTGGCGTCGTCGCCTTCGCCGAGCAGAAGCGGTTCAAGCTCAAGGAGGAGATCACGCTCTGGACCGGCGAGGACCGTTCCGAGGTGCTCGGCGGCTTCAAGGCGCGGCAGGTCGTCGACCTGGGGGCCACGTACGACGTGACGGGGCCGGACGGCGCCTCCATAGGGACGTTCCGCAAGGACGCCAAGGCCTCCCTGCTCCGGTCCACCTGGCATCTGACCCAGGGCTCCGAGGGCGAGGAGCCGGCGGTGAAGGGCACCGAGCGGAGCCTGGGGATCGCGCTGGCCCGCCGGGGCTGGGAGGTCGTCGACGCGGTGCTGCCGTTCCCGCTCCCGGTGCCGTTCGTCTACCACTTCGACTTCGTACGGGACGGGGGGCAGCCCGTCATGTCGGTGGAGCGGAAGATCGGCTTCCGCGACCAGTACGCGATACGGATCCAGCACCCGGCCCTCGACCGCCGGCTCGCCCTCTGCATGGCCGTCGCCCTGGACGCCCTCCAGTCCCGGTGACGGCCCGCTGACGGCCCCCTGACCGGCCGGGCCGACGCCCGAGTGGGGGGATGGGGAACGGAAGGTCGGCGGGTACCGCCGTCTCCGGGCGTCGGTGATCCTTGTGTGCATGGTGCTCTTGCTCGAATTCGCCCTGCACTCGCTGATGGACCTGGCTCTGCGGCTGTTCGGCAGGACCTTCGACGCGTCGGTCTCCGCCCGCCGGATCGCGTCCTTCCGGCGCGGCAAGGGAGCGGTGCTGCGCTGCCGTTACCGGGTGCGCGCCGAGGGCCCGGCCGCCGCCATGCGCCGGGGGAAGCTCACGCTGACGCGGGCGGGTGCCGTGCTGGACCGTACCGGGGGCGCGAAGAGGCTCCGGCTGACCTCCCCGGGACGGGTCGCGACCGGCGGTGGCAGGGGCGGCACCGTCATCGTCTGCGAGGCGGCGGGCGCGGGGGCGGTCGAGCTGCTCGTACAGACGTGGGACCCGGCGCTGGTGAAGCTGGTCACCGACACCATGGCGGCACGCGTCTGAATCAACTCCTCCGGTTCGATTGATATGTTGATCGCTCGCAAGGGGGCGTGATGATCCGCGTATTGGTGGTCGACGACGAGGTTCTGCTGCGCTCGTGCATGCAGCGCATCCTGGAGAGCGAGCCCGACATCGAGGTTCCCGCCACCTGTGACGGGCGGGGCGCCGTCGAGGCCGTGGAGAGGCACCGGCCCGACGTGGTGCTGCTGGACCTTCGCATGCCGGACGTCGACGGGCTGTCCGTACTGGCCGCGCTCCAAGCCCGTTCCGTGCGTCCCGCGGTCGCCGTCCTGACGACCTTCTCGGCCGACGAGGACATCGCGGCCGCGCTGGGCGCCGGGGCGTCGGGCTTCCTGCTCAAGGACGCCACTCCGCGGGAACTGGCCGACGCGGTACGGGTTTTGGCGTCCGGCGGCACCGTGCTGTCGTCGGCGGCGGCCCGGGTCGTGGTCGACGGATACCTCAGCGGTGGTCGTACGCGGCCGGTGCCGAGGGACCCGCGCCTGGACAGTCTCACCGAGCGGGAGCGCCAGGTGCTGGAGCTGCTGGCCGAGGGGCTCACCAACGCGGACATCGGGCGCAGGCTGCTGATGAGCGCGTCCACGACCAAGGAACACGTCAGCGCGATCCTGTCCAAGCTGGGCCTGGCCAATCGAGTTCAGGCGGCGGTGCTGGCGCACAGCATCGCGGGCGGGGAGCCCGCATCTTCGCGTACCGCATCTTCCCGTACCAGCTCGTCCCGCCCGCCGCTCGCGCCGGCGGTGGCGGCTCACTGAGAGAGGGCGGCGAGAGCGGCAGCACCGCGCGTACCAGGAAGCCGCCGTCGTCCGTGGGCCCGGCGTCCAGCCGGCCTCCGGCGAGGGCGGTGCGCTCCTTCAGGCCCCGCAGCCCGAACCCGCCGGCGGGGACGTCGGCCGGCGGGGCGGTGGCGGGACCGTTGCGTATCTCGACGACGAGGGTGTCGCGCCGGTCGGGTGACGGCCCCACCGATACGGTGACCGGGGCGCCGGGGGCGTGCTTGCGTACGTTGGTGAGGGCTTCCTGCACGGTGCGGTAGGCGGCCCGCTCGACGGCGGCCGCGCAGACGTGGCCCTCGTCTTCCGGCAGGGTCAGGTGGAGCGTGGCGTCGAGCCGGCTCTCCTCGACCAGGGCGGGCAGGTTGTCCAGGCGGGCGTGGCCCGCGTCGTCCTCGTCGGGGCCGCGCAGCACGCCGACGACGTCGCGCAGTTCCCGCATCGCGTCGGCGCCGTGCCGGCGGATCGTCTCGGCGTCCTCCCGGACGGTGTCGTCGGGGGCGGTGGCCCACAGGGCTCCGGCCTGGGCGGCGATGATGCCCAGGTGATACGAGACGGTGTCGTGCATCTCCCGTGCCATGCGCGCGCGCTCCCGCGCCACGGCCTGCTCGGCCTCCAGCCGGCGCCCGCGTGCCTGGCTCTCGGTGAGCTCGGCCAGGCGGGAGCGCAGCTCGGAGCGGGTGCGGGCGAGCAGGCCCAGGCCGGTGGGCCCGATGCTGAACATCAGGGCGATCTGGACGGTGATCAGGTGGTCGGACCAGGTCGGGCCGGGCTCCGCGACCAGTCCCCACCGCATGGACGACGCGAACACCGCCGCCGCGCAGCCGATGACGGCGGGGCGGCGGGCCGGGCGGCGGGGCAGCTCGGCCGCCACGGTGAACATGGCGATCATGGGCGCCAGCCACAGGTGGCCGGTGGCCATGGACGGCAGGGTGGCGAGCAGGACCGGCACGGGGAACCGGCGGCGCAGGACGAGCCCGAGCAGGGCCGGCGGGCAGACGGCGGCGGACTCCAGGTCGAGGGCGCCGACCAGCGTGAACAGTTCCAGGGAGGCGGCCGCCGTGATCGCCCAGTCGGTTCCCCGGACGGCGGGGCGCGGGCGGCGCGGTCGTTCGGACACGGGCTTCCTCACTGGCACTCACTGGCACTCACTGATCGCTACGGATCGCTGCGACGTCGCTTGCAGTATCACCGAGCCCGTCGGGGGTACCGCGTGCGGGTGCCGGGCGGGAATGCGTGGCGGGTTGGCCGTGTTCCTGTGGCAGGAAGTTCAGTGTTCAACTAATCTGGGGGTACGCCGCCCGAAGGGGCGGCCCCGAGGAGGACCGCCATGCCTGCCGTAACCGTCGAGAACCCGCTCACCCTGCCGCGCGTCGGCACGCCCGCGGGTACCGTGCAGCGCCCGGTGCTGGCCGTGACCACCGCACCGAGCGGCTTCGAGGGGGAGGGCTTCCCGGTGCGCCGCGCGTTCGCCGGGATCAACTACCGCTACCTCGACCCGTTCATCATGATGGACCAGATGGGCGAGGTGGAGTACGGCGTCGGGGAGGCGAAGGGAACGCCGTGGCACCCGCACCGCGGCTTCGAGACCGTCACGTACCTCATCGACGGCACCTTCGTGCACCAGGACAGCAACGGGGGCGGCGGCACCATCCGCAACGGCGACACCCAGTGGATGACCGCCGGGTCCGGACTGCTGCACATCGAGGCCCCGCCGGAGAACCTCGTCATGTCCGGCGGCCTCTTCCACGGGCTCCAGCTGTGGGTCAACCTGCCCGCCAAGGACAAGTGGATGGACCCCCGCTACCAGGACATCCGCGGCGGCCAGGTCCAGCTCCTCACCTCCCCCGACGGCGGCGCCCTGCTGCGCGTCATCGCCGGCGAGCTCGACGGGCACGAGGGCCCCGGCATCACGCACACCCCGATCACCATGATCCACGCGACCCTGCGCCCCGGCGCGGAGGTCACCCTCCCGTGGCGGCAGGACTTCAACGGCCTCGCGTACGTCCTCGCCGGGCGCGGCTCCGTCGGCGGCGAGCGGCGGCCCGTCCACATGGGCCAGACGGCCGTCTTCGGCGACGGCGGCTCGCTGACCGTCCGCGCCGACGAAAAGCAGGACGGCCACACCCCGGACCTGGAGATCATCCTCCTGGGCGGGCAGCCCATCCGGGAGCCGATGGCGCACTACGGCCCGTTCGTCATGAACACCCAGGCCGAGCTGCGGCAGGCCTTCGAGGACTTCCAGGCCGGCCGCCTCGGCCGCATCCCCGCCGTCCACGGCATGCAGGACGGCACGGGCCCGGAAATCACCCCGGGCGCCTGAACGGGCCGGTGGCCGCGACGGGCCGGTCGCCCCGACTGGCCGGGTGCCTGAACGGGGCCGGTGGCCCCGGCCCGGTGCCGCTGCCCGCCGGGGACCTGAACGGGTCCGATAGCCCCTGCCCGGCCCGTACCCCTGCCCGGCCCGTACTCCTGCCCGGCCGGTGGCCGTAACGCGGCCCCCGCCCCCGCCCCGGAGGCCTGACTGGGTGTCACCCGACCGGGCCCGGTGCGCGGGCGGGGGCCGGGCGGGCGTGGTGGCGTGGAGGGGTGCACACGCTGCCCGAGCCCGTCCGCCGCATCGCCGCCTGGTGCGTGGTCATCCTGCTCGTCACCGGCGTGGCGGCCGTCGGCGTATGGCTGTGCGTGACGTTCCAGACCGCCGTCACGCCCGTGCTGCTCGCCCTGCTCGGGACCGCGCTGCTCGGACCGCTGTACCGGCGGCTCGTCGCCATGAAGGTCCAGCGGTCCCTGGCCGCCGGGCTGACCTGCGCGGCCGTGGTCGCCGTCGTCGGCGGCGCCACGTACATCGTGGTCGCCGCGCTCATCGACACCGGCGACCAGATCCTCACCTCGCTGCGCCGCGCCGCCACCGACCTCGCCGAGCACTTCGGCGCCGCCGGCACCTCCCTCGACGACCTCGCCGCCAACGCCAGGAACCTCCTCGGGAGGTTCGGCAGCACGGCGGCGACCGGGGTGATCAGCGGGCTCAGCGTCGTCGGCGAGGTGATCGCCATGGCCGTCCTCGCCCTGCTCCTGGTCTTCTTCTTCCTCCGTGACTCGGGCCGCGCCATGCGCGCCCTGCGCGGCCTCGTCCCCCGTGGCAGCGCCGACCACGTCGAGGCCATGGCCCGCCGCGCCTTCGGGGCCGTGGAGGGTTTCATGCGGGGTACGACGTTCATCGCCCTCATCGACGCGCTCCTCATCACGGCCGGGCTGCTCATCCTGCGTGTCCCGGGCGCGGTCGGACTCGGCGCGCTCGTCTTCGTCGGCGCGTACATCCCGTACCTCGGCGCGTTCATCTCCGGGGCCGTGGCGATCCTCGTGGCACTCGCGGACCGGGGCGTCGTCATCGCGCTGTGGGCGGTCGGCGTCGTCCTCGCCGTACAGCTCATCGAAGGGCACGTCCTCCAGCCGGTGATCCAGAGCCGTACGGTCCAGATGCACCCGGCCGTCGTCATGCTCGCCATCACCGCGGGCGCGTCCGTCGCCGGGATCCTCGGCATGCTGCTCGCCGTGCCGCTGACGGCCGCCGCGTTCGGGGTGATCGGCGAGCTGCGCAGGCTCTACGCGGCGGGGGGTACGTAGGCCGTGTCCCGGACGGCCGCCGGCCCGGCGCCCGGTTAGCATCCGCGACAGGGGGCAGCCCGGGCACGTACGGAGGCCGTCATGCAGGAGCAGAAGCACCAGACACCACGCGACCCACGCCTGCTGAGGAACCGGTCCCGGATCGGCCACAAGATGCGGTACGCGGTGACGCACCCGCAGCGGGTGGTGCCCCACCTGCGCCGGGCGGCCCGCAACGCCCGGCTCCGGCTGAAGCACGGCGGCGACCACATCGCGTACTACCGGGCCGTCATGGCGTCCGACACCGCCCGCAGCCCGGAGGCCGCGGTGGGCGGCCGGCCGTCGCACGCGCGCTGGCTGGCCATCGGGCAGATGCAGTACGACTACCTCGTCGAGCACGGGCTGCGGCCCGAGGACCGGATGCTGGAGATCGGCTGCGGCAACCTCCGCGCCGGGTGGCGGTTCATCGAGCACCTGGAGCCCGGCCACTACTACGGGATCGACATCTCGCCCGACATCCTCATCGAGGCCAAGAAGACCCTCGTACGGTACGGACTCCAGCGGAAGATGCCGTACTTGACGCCCGTCGACAACCTGAAGCTCGACTTCCTGCCCGACTCCTGGTTCACGGTGGTCCACGCGCACAGCGTGTTCTCGCACTCGCCTCTGGAGGTCATCGACGAGTGCCTGGCGCACGTCGGCCGGGTCCTCGCCCCCGGCGGCTTCTTCGACTTCACGTACGACCGCACCGAGGGCCGTGAGCACCAGGTGCTGGGCGAGGACTTCTACTACCGTACGGAGACGTTGGTGCGGCTGGCCGAGAAGCACGGTCTGGCCGCCCACTTCATGGACGACTGGGAGCGGCTGCCGCACGGCCAGTCCAAGCTCCGCCTCACGCACCCGGCCGCTGTTTAAAGGACCTCCCCGTCCCGGTCCTCGTGCAGCTCGAACCAGATCGACTTGCCCTCGCCCCGCGGGTCCACGCCCCACTCGTGCGCCAGCATCTCCATCAGGATCAGCCCGCGCCCCGACGACGCCATCTCGCCCGGCCGCCGCCGGTGCGGCAGCTCGTCGCTGGCGTCCGCGACCTCGACGCGCAGCCGCCGCTTGCCGTGGTCGCCCCTCGCCTCCGCCACCAGCAGCGCGTCGCCGTCGGTGTGGACGAGCACGTTCGTGACCATCTCGGAGACCATCAGGACCGCCGAGTCGACCTGCTCCGCGTCCGCCCAGTCGTGCAGCAGCTCCCGCAGGTGCGCCCGGGCGGCCGCGATCCGCTCCGGCTCGGCCTGCGCGACCGTCATGGCGGTACGCCGGGCCGCGGCCGTCCGCAGCGGCGCGCCCGTCCGGGACAGCAGCAGGACCGCGATGTCGTCCTCGCGGCGGTCGGCGAGCGGACCGGTGGTGTGGTGGGAGCCGGGCCCGTGCACGGCCTGGACCAGGCTGTCGGCCAGCACCTCCAGCGACTCGCCCTCGGTGTCGTGCCGCTCCAGCAGCGTGCGGATGCGGGACCAGCCGGTCTCCAGGTCGTGGCCGCCCGTCTCCAGGAGGCCGTCCGTGCAGATCATCAGCGTCTCGCCCGGCTCCAGGGTGAGCCGGGTCGTCGGGTAGTCCGTGTCGGGGACGATGCCCAGCGGCAGGCCGCCCGCCGTCGGCCGCAGCATCACCGTCCCGTCGGCCATCCGGATCGCCGGGTCCGGGTGGCCGGCCCGCGCGATGTCGAGCGTCCCGGCCGCCGGGTCGACCTCCAGGTACAGGCAGGTCGCGAACCGGGCCGCCCCGTGGTCGCCCTCCGCCCCGTCCGTGATCCCGTACAGGAAGCGGGACGCCCGGGACAGGACGGCGTCCGGGCGGTGGCCCTCCGAGGCGTACGCGCGCAGGGCGATCCGCAGCTGGCCCATCAGCCCGGCCGCCCGCACGTCATGCCCCTGGACGTCGCCGATGACGAGGGCGATACGGCCGCCGGGCAGCTGGATCATGTCGTACCAGTCGCCGCCCACCTGGAGCCCGCCGCCGGTCGGGACGTACCGCGCGGCCACCTCCATGCCGGGGATCGCCGGCCCCAGGACATCGTGCGCTGGAGGCCCAGCGACAGCTCCCGCTCCGACTCGGCGACCCCGGCGCGGGCCAGCGCCTGCGCCAGCATCCGGGCCACCGTCGTCAGGACGGACCGCTCGTCGGGCGTGAACGACACCGGATACTTGAAGGCCGCCATCCAGGCGCCCATCGTGCGCCCCGCGACGATCAGCGGCAGGAACGCCCACGACTCCCTGCCGAAACGTTGCGCCAGGGGCCAGGTCGCCGGGAAGCGGGCCCGGTACTCCTCCGGCGACGGCAGATAGATCGCCCGCCCGGTCCGTACCACCTCCGCCGCCGGATAGTCGGTGTCCAGCGGCATGTCCGAGAACGGGCCGTCGTCGCCGGCGTTGTGCCCGTGGTGGCCGATGATCGTCAGCCGGTCGCCCAAGACGCCGAAGACCGCGAGCCCGTCCGGCGAGAACCCGGGCATCGACAGCGACGCCGCCACCCGCAGCACCTCCGCCGTCGACCGCGCCTCCGCCAGCGCCCGCCCCGCGTCCAGCAGGAACGCCTCACGCGAGCGGCGCCAGTCACCGGTGACCGGCGTTCGGGCCGCGGTGCCGGGCTGCGGCTCGGCGACCTCCTGCAACGTCCCGACCAGCTGGTAGTCGGTGCCCTCGACCAACGGCTTCGACCGGCTGCGTACGGTACGGATCACCCGCCCGCTCTCGTCCATGATCCGCAGCCGCGCCTCGGCGAGGGTGCCCTCCGCCACGGCGAGGTTCACGATCCCGTCGATCTCGTTCCAGTCGACCGGGTGGAAGCGGGAGCGCACGGCGGCCTCGGTCAGCTCGGCCGGCTCGGCGGGCAGCCCGAGCAGCCGGGCGGCCTCCGCGTCGAGCGTGACGATCCCGGATGCGTTGTCCCAGCGCCACAGGCCCGTCGCGATGGCGGCCAGGACGTCCTCGGTGCGCATTGCCCCACTCTAAGAAGATGAACGGATCAACCGCCACCGAGCTGCGCCCCGGCGATCCCGGCAGGCCCGGTAACCTTGACGGGTCGAGCCAAACCCTCTCCCCCAAGACTGGATGAACGACGATGCATCGGTACAGGTCCCACACCTGCGGCGAGCTCCGCGCCTCTGACGTCGGCACCGACGTCCGGCTGAGCGGCTGGCTGCACAATCGGCGCGACCTGGGCGGCATCCTCTTCATCGATCTGCGCGACCACTACGGCATCACGCAGCTCGTCGCCCGTCCCGGCACCGCCGCGTACGAGGCGCTCGACAAGCAGACCAAGGAGTCGGTCGTCCGCGTCGACGGCAAGGTTGTCTCGCGCGGCGCCGACAACATCAACAGCGACCTCCCGACCGGCGAGATCGAGGTCGAGGTCTCCGACGTCGAGGTCCTGGGCGCGTCCGCCCCGCTGCCGTTCACGATCAACACGGACGACGGCGTCAACGAGGAGCGGCGCCTGGAGTACCGCTTCCTCGACCTGCGCCGCGAGCGCATGCACCGCAACATCATGCTGCGTACGGCGGTCATCTCCGCCATCCGCCACAAGATGACGGCCCTCGGCTTCAACGAGATGGCGACCCCGATCCTCACCGCGACCTCCCCCGAGGGCGCCCGTGACTTCGTCGTCCCGTCCCGCCTGAACCCCGGCAAGTTCTACGCGCTGCCGCAGGCGCCGCAGCAGTTCAAGCAGCTGCTGATGATCTCCGGCTTCGACCGGTACTTCCAGATCGCGCCCTGCTTCCGCGACGAGGACGCCCGCGCCGACCGCTCGCCGGGCGAGTTCTACCAGCTCGACGTCGAGATGAGCTTCGTCGAGCAGGAGGACGTCTTCCAGCCGATCGAGAAGCTGATGACCGAGCTGTTCGAGGAGTTCGGCGGCGGCCGCCACGTCACGTCCCCGTTCCCGCGGATCCCGTTCCGCGAGGCGATGCTGAAGTACGGCTCCGACAAGCCGGACCTGCGCGCCCAGCTGGAGCTCGTCGACATCACGGACGTGTTCGCCGACTCCGAGTTCAAGGCGTTCGCGGGCAAGCACGTCCGCGCCCTGCCGGTGCCGAACACGGGCGACCAGCCGCGCAAGTTCTTCGACGGCCTCGGCGACTTCGCGGTCGAGCAGGGCGCGAAGGGCCTGGCCTGGGTGCGCGTCGGCGAGAACAACGCCCTCACCGGCCCGATCGCCAAGTTCCTCACCGAGGAGAACGTCAAGGTCCTCACCGAGCGCCTCGGCCTGGAGCCGGGCCACGCGATCTTCTTCGGTGCGGGCGACTTCGACGAGGTCTCCAAGATCATGGGCGCGGTCCGCGTCGAGGCCGCCAAGCGGGCCGGCCACTTCGAGGAGGGCGTCTTCCGCTTCTGCTGGATCGTCGACTTCCCGATGTACGAGAAGGACGAGGAGACCGGCAAGATCGACTTCTCGCACAACCCGTTCTCCATGCCGCAGGGCGGCCTCGAGGCCCTGGAGACCCAGGACCCGCTGGACATCCTGGGCTGGCAGTACGACATCGTCTGCAACGGCGTCGAACTGTCCTCGGGCGCCATCCGGAACCACGAGCCGGACATCATGTTCAAGGCGTTCGAGATCGCCGGCTACTCGCGGGAGACCGTCGAGACCGAGTTCGCGGGCATGCTCCGCGCCTTCCAGTACGGCGCCCCGCCGCACGGCGGCATCGCCCCGGGCGTGGACCGCATCGTCATGCTCCTCGCCGACGAGCCGAACATCCGCGAGACGATCGCCTTCCCGCTCAACGGTAACGCCCAGGACCTGATGATGGGCGCGCCGACGGAGCTGGACGAGGCCCGCCTCAAGGAGCTGAACATCGCGCTGCGCAAGCCGGTGTCGGACAAGTAGTCCGCCGCTGCTCGACGAAGGGCCCGGGATCCTCGCATCCCGGGCCTTTTCGTTCCCGGGGTTACCGCCCTGAAGCGCATGCCCCGCAGGTCCCCGGGTCCGGACCGCGGAACGCGCGGTCGCAGGCGCCGCAGTTCTGGAGCGGATGCCTGACGACCGAGGGTGCGCCCGGGGCACGGAAGGCCGGCAGGGGCGGGAGCCGGGCGGCGAGGCGGTGCGCCAGCAGGGCTGCCGGGCGGTGCAGCGGCTCCGGTGGCAGGCCGGTGGTCAGAGCCGTCGAGACCGAGTTTGCCGGCATGCTCCGCGCCTTCCAGTACGGCGCGCCGCCGCACGGCGGTATCGCCCCGGGCGTGGACCGCATCGTCATGCTCCTCGCCGACGAGCCCAACATCCGCGGGGCGATCTGCTTCCGCTCAACGGCAACGCCCAGGACCTCATGATGGACGCCTGACACGCTGACGAGGAGCCCGGGACCGCACGCACGGTTCCGGGTCCCTCGCATGGCACCGTCCACCCGCCGTTCCGGGCAGGCCGCGCTTTACGGAGCATCGGCGGACCCGGAGCGCCTCGCTCAGTGGATGATGACCTTGCCTCCCCAGTATCACTCCTGCGCAGAGAGGTAGGAGCGCATCCGGGGCATGAGGGCTTGAGCCGCCATGAAATCAAAGTGCGAGCCCACTGTTGCGAGGGAAACCCGAATGCCTTCGTCTCCGCAACGGCTCAAGGTGACTTCGGCGTCGCGGACAGTAAAGTCCCAGCCAGCGACTCGAAGTTTCTTCACGCCGGTGAATTTTAGGTAGAACTCAACGGTGTTGTATTCCCTTCCCTTCCAGTCGGCAGGAGGGTTCGAGGGGAGAGCGGACGTCTCGAACGCCAACGTTACCGACGCCTCTCTCTCGTCGATCTGAGTGTAATCAAGTCTGCATTCACTCAGATTGGGAGGTGATGTGTACGAGTCCGTCATAACCCCTGCTGAGCTGAGGATGGTCGTCCAGTCAGATTCGCCCATAAAAGGTCTTCTCCTCAGTTCCCGGAATGGATTCGTAGCGCATCCTGTCAAGTTTTTTCAAGAAGATGTGCCGGTCCCCGTCCGTGCCATCGGATGAAATTTTGAAGGCGCTCACATGTCCCACCTGAACGGACGCATTGCTGGTGAATCCGAGCGCTATCCCGGCTCCTGCCACTCGCACCTGGATCCTTCGGTTCTCTTTCAAGGGCTGTACCCGGAAGGAAGCAGAGGGGACCGGCGGCTCCCACTCCGCCAGGGAGAGATCCTCCACGGCGAGGAACTGCAGGTGGCATTGAACGGTGTCGACTTCTGCCCCCTCCCACTCCTGGGGGACCACTGATGGGAAGCTCGACAGGTCAACACGAAGGGTGACCGTCGGCCCCCGCCAATCCAGATTGACGGAGCGCAATCGCAACGTCCCAAGGGTTGGGACCTTTCCGTATAGGTTTACAAGGTCATCCGCGTTGACCAGTTTGAGATCATCGGTCATAGTAGTAATGCTCCTCGGTGCCGGGTATTTGACCATTGCGGGTGTCCTCAAAAGGTCTCACATGTACGTGCGACGGTTGGTACCCGGGCTCTCCAGGCTTCTGATGGCCGAACCAGTGATCCTGGAAGACAACTAGATCCTGCCCATTGGGATGTTCGTACACTTCCTCCCGGTAGTAGATCGGCTGGTGGTTCTCGTCCAGCAACTGCTTTGAACCTTGCCACTCCGGTGCCGTTGCGGGAACGTAGTCGTTCACGTCGATGGGTGTGGCACCCTCCGGAATTCCCGCCTCCCTCAATGCCTTGGCCTTAACTTCTCCCAGGGTGCGGCCGGCCTTAGTGGGAGGGCATTCGTCGGGGGCGAGTCCCAGGGGATCGATCCACGTACGCGGATCATGGACATATGTTGCCGGGTTGGGAGCCGGGGCCAGACCCAGCGGATCCTGGCTCAGGTACCGAGCCGATTCCGGGTCGTAGTAGCGGAAGTAGTTGTAGTGGAGACCCGATTCCGGGTCGAAGTACTGGCCCGGGAAGCGGAGCGGGGTGTACGCCGTGGCGTCGCGGTTCCAGGTCGTCGTGCCCCAGAGGGTGGTGCGGGTGCGCCAGGCCAGGTCGCCCGACTCGTCGACGAGTTCCGTCGGAGTGCCGATCAGGTCGGTGACGATGGCGAAGAAGCGTTCGTCGTCCGTGTCCGTGCGGCGTTCCGTCTGGGTCAGGGGGCGCAGCCCCGCGTGGTCCCAGGTCAGGACGACGTTCGCGGTCGTCTGCTCGCAGAGGGTCGGGCCGTCCCAGGTGAAGTGGACCGTTTCCAGAACGGATTGCTTGGATATTCGGCGGCCCAGCGGGTCGTAGGCGTAGCGCCAGACCGTGCCGTCCGGTGTCGTCACCGACGTGAGCCGGTCCTCTGCGTTCCACTCGTACCGCCAGGTGTCCGGCTTCCGGGAGAGACGCGTCTTTTGGCGCAGGACGATACGGCCCTGGTCGTCGTGCTCGTAGCGGACGGCGCCTGCTCGGGCGATGCGGGTGCCCTCGTAGGCACGCGGGCCCGTCGCGGCGGGGGCCGGGTGCGTGGACGGCCAGTCCGCCTCCGTCTGGTTGCCCGCCTCGTCGTACGCGTACCGCTCCGTCCACCGGTCCGCCCGCACCGCCGTGACCCGGCCCGCCCCGTCGAGGTCGAAGCGGCGCGTGCCCGAGAGGCCGTCCGTGACGGAGACCAGCCCGCCGTCGGTGCGGTAGCCGTACGCCCGGTGCTGGAGACGGCCGCCCCGGGACGTGACCTCCTGGGCAGTCAACCGGCTCACCGCGTCGTACGACGACGTCAGCGACACGAAGTCCGAGACCGTGCGCCCCACCTCACGCCCCAGCGCGTCGAAGGTGAAGGCGAGTTCGCGGCCGGACGCGGTGAGACCCGTCCTGCGGCCCGCCGCGTCGTACAACCACGCGCTGACCGAACCGCCCGGCGTCGTCCTCCCCACCCGGCGGCCCAGCTCGTCGTACGCGTACGACAGCGTCCGGCCGTTGACCGTCTCCGACCTCAGACGGCCGTGGCGGTCCCGGATGCGCTCCAGCCTCGCGTCCGGGCTCGTCGCCAGCGCCAGTTCGTCGAACACGTCGTACTCGTAGGTGGTGACCGTCCCTTCGGCATCCTTGCGGACGATCCGGCCGAGGGCGTCGCGCTCGAACCGGATCTCCTGCCCGAGGCCGTTCGTGCGGGAGACCAGTCGGCCCGCCGCGTCGTACGCGTAACCCAGCGTCCGGCCGTCGAAGTCCGTCTCGGACCGTGGGCGGCCCACCGGGTCGTAGGCGTAGTCCCAGGTCAGACCCTGCGGGTTCGTCACCCGCGTCAGCCGCAGGTTCGTGTCGTGGGAAAACTCGTAGCGCGCTCCGTCCGGGTCCGTGCGGGAGGTGAGCAGGTCGAAGTCGGTGTACGTGAAGCGGGTCATGCCGCCCATCGCGTCCGTGTGGGACAGGCAGTTGCCCTCGCCGTCGTACGTCCACGACTGTTCGGTGCCGTCCGGTTCGGTGCGCCGGGCCAGTTTGCCCTCGACGGTCCATTCGAGGCGCGTCACCGACCGGAGGGGGTCGGTGATGGTGACCGGACGGCCGAAGGCGTCGCGCTCGTAGTGGACGGTCGCCCCGAGCGGGTCGGTGATGGTGACCGGCAGGCCGGCCCGGTCGCACCGCATGACGGTCGAGTGGCCGAGCACGTCGGTGATCGTCGTGAGGTGGCCCTCCGCGTCGTACGAAAAGCGGGTCGTCGCCCCGGCGGAGTCGGTGACCGAGGTGCGGTTGCCCTTCTCGTCGTACGTCTGGCGTACCACCGTGCCGTCCGTGCCGCGCACCCGGACCGGCAGGCCCAGCGTGTTGTACTCGGCGGACATCTGGCGGCCGTCCGGTCTCACCACTGCGGTCGGCCGGCCCGCCTCGTCGTAGGTGAAGCGGGTGACGTGGCCGAGCGGGTCGGTGCGGGAGAGGAGTCGGTTGTAGCGGTCGTACTCGAAGCGGGTGACCGCGCCCAGCGGATCGATCTCGACGACGATCTGTACGCGGTCGTTGACGAGGAAACGGGTGGCGTGGCCGAGGCCGTCGGTGAGCGAGGTCAGGCGCAGGCCGCTGTCGGGGTCCGTGTCGTCCCAGGTGAAGCGGGATTCGAGGTGGCCGTTCGATCCAGACTGGTACACGCATCGGTGCCGGTCGTCGTAGACGTAGTCGAAGTGGCTGCCGTTGGTGTCGGTCCAGGACGTGATGCGTCCGTGGTCGTCGTATCCGAAGCGCAGCGGACGGCCCGAGGAGTTGGTGACCTCGGTCAGGTGGCCGTCCGTATAGCCGTAGCGGAGGATCTCCTGATCGGTGCCTTCGGGGCCGGCGCCGGCGAGGTGGAGCGCGATGACGCGGCCTCGGTCGGTGGTGAGCTTCAGGTGGTAGCCGCCGTGGTGGACGATCGCGGTGGGGGCACCGGTCACGTCGTACTCGAAGGTGATCCAGCGGCCGTTGCGGTCGTCGATCTGTGTGAGCAGGGCCATGTCGGCGCCCTGCTCGGTGAAGTGCCAGACGCGGCCGGTGCCGGGATCGGTGACGGTGTAGGTGTCCCGGTCACGGTCCAGGGGCCAGCGGCGGCCGTGGGTGGGCATGACCGGCACGCCGGGTGCGGGGTGCGGGTAGGCCAGGAGGCCGCCGTCCTCGCAGACGAACACGACACCTTCGGAGTCGATCTCCAGGCGCTGGTCGATGGTGCTGGCCCATGCCGGGCCGAACCAGCGTCCCGCGCGGTAGGACGACTCGAAGGTACGGGTGAAGGCCAGTGGCAAAGAGCCCGGCAGCGCGATGTCCGTCTGCGGCAGGACCATCCGGCCGGTCGCCATGTCGACGGGGTCCCGCTTGCACGTCTTGTCACAGTGCTGGCGTCCGCTGCCGTGTGGGTCTTCGTTGCGTTTGGCGCGGCCCTTGCCGCCACCGCTCGGCGCGTCGTTCAGGCCCATGCGGACGAGGGACTTCAGCCCGCCGGCGCCTTTGGAGCCGGCTGCTTCGGGGAGTAGGCGGCCCCCGAACTCGCTCGGGTCCTCCTGGAACGCGTCCCACGCGTCCTTCAGCGCCCGGTCGGGATGGGCCGCGGTGGAGACCAGGCCGGCCAGGGTCATGTTGACGTTCTCGTAGTACTCGGCCGGGTGGGTACGGTTGTACGGGTCGAGCGGGTTGACGGAGCGGATGAAGTTGGTGAGGCCGACCGTGCCTTTGGCGACGCCACCGACGAAGTGCAGCGTTTCGGTGCCGGTGCCCAGCGCGTAGTCCATCAGGCCGAGCCTGGCGCGCTCCATGGGGGACTTCTCGGCGGGTGCGTGGGCAAGGGCCGCGTTGATCGCCCTGTTGGCCGTCTCGGCGGCCTCATTGCGCTGGCGGCGGGCGTCTTCGAGCATTTCCCGCGCCAGGTCGCGTGCGGCCTGGCCCGGATCGGTGAAGGGAGCCGGTTCGGGCAGCGGGGCGTCGCTCATGCGCGCCTCGTTGTACGCCTTGACCTTCTTGTTGTGCGCGTCGATGGCCTTCTGGGAGGTCTCGTTGCCCTGCTTGAACAGAGCGATCGCTTCCCTGGCCGTGCCCTGCGCCGAGGTCACCGTCGCGGCGTACGCCGTCAGCGCCGCGGCCGCGACCTCGAAGGCGTCCGCCGCGTGCAGCCAGTCCGTGGGCAGGGGCTGGAACTTCTCACGGAAGGCATGGGCGGCTTCACCCTTCCAGTGGGCGGAGTCCAGGCCCTTCATGCCGGTGCCGACCAGATTGAAGGCCGTGCTGAAGTCACGCAGGTTGTCCGCAGTGGCAGTGATCTTGGAAGCCTGACCGTGAATCAGCTCAGTGGGCTCCTCGGTCTGGCCGAGTTGCCTCTCGCCGACCTCCGCACCCAGCGAGGAGGCCGCGCCGTCACCCCAGTCGGTGACCGACTCCGCCCAGCCCTCCGCACCGACGTAGTCGAGAGCACCGCCCAGGGCATCGGTGCCCTTGTCGATGCCCATGCCGACGACCTTCTTGCCGCCCTCCCAGATGTTCTCGGCCTTGCCCAGCCAGTCCGTCATCTACTCGCTCCCCCACGTCGGCTCCTTGGCACGCTCGACCCCACCCGGGGAGGGATCGAAGATCTCGCGCATGCGCTCGTCCAGGGCCTCGCGCGTGCGCGGGTCCAGGGCGCCGTTGTTCTCCAGCGAGTCCAGAGCAGCGTCCTCCACGTCGTAGGCGGTGTCCTTCCACGTCTGCTTGACGTTCTCGTGCGCGGCCGCCATCGACTCCATGCTGTAGTCCGGGTTGTCCTCCGGCAGTTGGGACTTGATCGCGTCCCAGTCCTTCGCCTTGACCTCGTCCTCGGTGAGGTGCGGATTGCCGTTCACCCCGTTCACGGCAATCTTGAAGGTGTCCTTGATGTACTGCTCCTGCTCGTGGAACGCCCCGGCGGACAGTCCGATACCCGAGGCGAAGCCGTTGCCGCGCTGCATCAGCGCCCTGACGCCCCACTCCCAGCGCTCGCAGAACGTCCTGAACCCGGAAGCGAGCCCCGTATGTCCCAATTCCAGCCCGGACAGGGCCAGCTCGGAAAAGCCGCGGCCGGCGGTCGCCTCGCCGATCAGACCGAGGTCCTTCAACTCCTCGTGAGCCTTGTCGATGCCCAGCGCGATCAGCCGCAGCGCGGCGCCGGACGCTGCGAGATCAGGCTCCGTACCACTCACTGCGTCCTCCCGAGTCCGACCACCACCGAGTCCGGCACGATGCCCATGACCGGCGGGAACAGCACCCCGTCGTCACTGCCCGCGTCAAGGGCCACGCCCGCCGGAACACCCAGCTTCGGCACCAGCACATCCAGCAGCCGCGCCCCGAGGACCGTCCGGTACTCCCACTCACGCCCGGCCTCGCCGCGTGCGTATGCGAACCGCGCCAACGTTTCCTCATTCGAGAAGGCGCATATCCACCGGACCCCACCTTGCTCGGCTGTCCACGGGCTCCCGTGCGGATCGACCGGCACCAACACCGCCGTACGCCGGAACTCGCCCAGCAGGACAGCGAACTCGCGTCGTGACGCCGCAAGTTCCGCATCGGCGGGCACGGGCGGCGTCACTTTCGGTACGGCGGGATCTCTCGGCGCGCCGGCCAGATCGGCCAGCCTCAAGGGCCGACCAGGCTGCGGGTCACTCGTTCCATGTCTCTCCCCGTTCATGGTCACGGGGAGATCATCACATGTGCGGATTTTCGGCTGCAACGACATACCAGGGAACGGCTGAATGCCGCTCACCTCTCCGAAGGGATGGATACGACAGGCCCGCCGCCCTCCGGGGAGTGCGGCGGTCCGAGTCGGTGAGGGGAGGGGTCAGTCCTTCTTCGGCTCCTCCAGGCGCGGGAAGAGGACCGCGCCCTTTGTCACCGTTGCGCCCGTGGGGAGTTGGCCCCAGGCGGCGGCGGACTGGACGCGCTGGTCGGCGAGAGGGCCGAGGACGGGCTCCGCGCCGAGGGAGTCCCAGAGCTTCTGGGAGGTCTCCGGCATGACCGGGTTCAGGAGGACGGCGACCGCGCGGAGCGACTCGGCGGCGGTGTAGAGGATCTTCGCCAGGCGGGCGCGGCCCTCGTCGGAGGTGTCCTTGGCGACCTTCCAGGGCTCCTGCTCCGTGATGTAGCCGTTGACCTGCTTCACGAAGTCGAAGATCGCCAGGATGCCGCCCTGGAAATCCAGCTCGTCGCCGATCTTCCGGTCCGCCTCCGCGACCGCCTTGGCCAGGCCGTCGTGGACGGCCTGCTCGGCGTCACCGGCGGCTGAGGCCTCCGGCAGGGCGCCGTCGAAGTACTTGCCGACCATCGCCGCGACGCGCGAGGCGAGGTTGCCGTAGTCGTTGGCCAGCTCGGAGGTGTAGCGGGCGGTGAAGTCCTCCCACGAGAAGGAGCCGTCGCTGCCGAACGCGATCGCCCGCAGAAAGTACCAGCGGTAGGCGTCCACGCCGAAGTGCGAGGTCAGGTCCTGCGGCTTGATGCCCGTCAGGTTCGACTTGGACATCTTCTCGCCGCCGACCATCAGCCAGCCGTTCGCCACGACCTTCCCCGGCACTGGCAGACCCTGGGCCATCAGCATCGCCGGCCAGATCACGGCGTGGAAGCGCAGGATGTCCTTGCCGACCAGCTGGACATTTGCCGGGAAGGTCTCGTCGAACTTCGCTTGGTTGGAGCCGTAGCCGACGGCCGTCGCGTAGTTCAGGAGCGCGTCGATCCACACGTAGATGACGTGCTTGTCGTCCCACGGGACCGGGACGCCCCAGTCGAAGGTGGAGCGTGAGATGGAGAGGTCCTGGAGGCCCTGCTTCACGAAGTTCAGGACCTCGTTGCGGGCGGACTCCGGCTGGATGAAGTCCGGGTTCGCCTCGTAGTGCTCCAGGAGCTTCGGGCCGTACTCGCTCAGCTTGAAGAAGTAGTTCTCTTCCTTGAGGATCTCCACCGGCCTCTTGTGGACGGGGCACAGCTCGGTGCCGTTCTCCGCCTCGATGAGGTCGCCGGGGAGCTTGTACTCCTCGCAGCCCACGCAGTACGGGCCTTCGTACCCGCCCTTGTAGATCTCACCCTTGTCGTACAGGTCCTGCACGAACTCCCGGACGCGGTCCGTGTGCCGCGTCTCAGTGGTACGGATGAAGTCGTCGTTCGCGATGTTCAGGTGCTCCCAGAGGGGCTTCCAGGCCTCCTCGACGAGCTTGTCGCACCACTCCTGCGGCGAGACGCCGTTCGCGTCGGCCGTGCGCATGATCTTCTGACCGTGCTCGTCCGTGCCGGTGAGGAACCACACCTTCTCGCCGCGCTGACGGTGCCAGCGGGTGAGCACGTCGCCTGCGACGGTCGTGTAGGCGTGGCCCAGGTGAGGAGCGTCGTTGACGTAGTAAATGGGGGTCGAGACGTAGTACGCCTTCGCCTCCTGCTTCTCGGGTCCACTGGCCGCCATGGTCGAAATCCTATCCGGCCGCGGAAACGGTCCTCCCTTCCGTTCACAGGGGGAGACGGAGGTGGAGACGTTCGCGAAACGTGGGGGGATGGAGAGTGGGGGCATGCGTGTACTGGTTGCCGAGGACGAGACCGTCCTCGCCGAGCTCGTCGCCGCCGGGCTGCGGCGTGCCGGATTCGCCGTCGACACCGTCTACAGCGGGGACGCGGCCCTCGCGTACCTGGGGCTGTACGACTACGACGTCGTCGTCCTCGACCGGGACCTGCCCCGGGTGCACGGCGACGAGGTGGCGCGGCGCATGGTCGTCGAGGGGGCACGGACGCGGATCCTGATGCTGACCGCCGCGTCCGGGATGGAGGACCGGGTGGCGGGCCTGGACCTGGGCGCGGACGACTATCTGGGCAAGCCGTTCGAGTTCCCGGAGCTCGTGTCGCGCGTACGGGCCCTTCGGCGGCGCAGCGCCCGGCCGCCCGTGCCGCCGCTGCTGGAGCGGCACGGGGTGCGGCTGGACACGGTACGGCGGACCGCCGAGCGGGACGGGCGGGACCTGGAGCTGTCGCCGAAGGAGTTCGCGGTGCTCCAGATCCTGCTGGAGGCGGAGGGCGCGATCGTGTCGGCGGAGGAACTGCTGGAGCGGGCCTGGGACGCGCACGCCGACCCGTTCACGGGCGCGGTGCGGGTGTGCATGAGCAAGCTGCGCGGGAAGCTGGGGGAGCCGGCGCTCATCCGTACGGTGCAGGGCGTGGGGTACGCGCTGTGATCGGGCCGGGGTCGACGATACGGACGCGGATCGCCCTGGTGTACGGGGGCGTCTTCCTGGTGCTGGGCGGCTGCCTGCTCGGCGTGGTGAACCTGCTCTCCGGGGCCGGGACACGTGGCGAGGCGGAGGCCATCGCGGCGCGGGTGCAGGGCCCGGACATCGTCCGGGTGGAACAGGTCACGGGGGACATCAGCCGGGCGGCCTCCGAGCAGCTGCTGATCTGGTCGGGCGGGGCGCTGCTGGTCACGGCGCTCGGTGCCGTGGTGGTGGGGTGGTGGACGGCGGGGCGCGTCCTCCGCCCCGTACACGAGATGACCGCCCGGGCGCGGCGGCTCTCGGAGCGGAACCTGCACGACCGGCTGGGGGTGAGCGGGCCGGACGACGAGCTGAAGGAGCTGGGCGACACCATCGACGCGCTGCTGGGGCGGCTGGAGGCGGCGTTCGACAGCCAGCGGCGGTTCATCGCGAACGCGTCGCACGAGCTGCGTACGCCGCTGGCCACGCAGCGGGCCGCGATCCAGGTGGGGCTGGACGACTCGGTCGAGGTCAAGCAGGTGCTGCTGGACAGCAACCGGCGCAGTGAGCGGCTGATCGAGGGCCTGCTGGTGCTGGCGCGCAGCGAGCGGGGCCTGGAGGAGCGGGAGGCCGTCCCGCTGGGGGAGGTGGTGGCGGAGGAGTGCGCGCGGTTCGGCGTGGGGGTTTCCGGGACCGGTGGGGTGGTGCTGGGCAACCGGGTGCTGCTCGCGCAGCTGACGCGGAACCTCGTCGCGAACGCGGTCACGTACAACGTGCCGGACGGTGGGTGGGTGCGCGTGACCCTGGAGGGTGGGGTGCTGACGGTCGCGAATACCGGGCCGGTGGTCGCAGAGGCGGACATACCGGGGCTTTTCGAGCCGTTCCGGCGGGGTGAGGGGCGGGACCGGATGGGGCCCGGCGCGGGGCTCGGGCTCTCCATCGTGCGGTCGATCGCGGCCGCGCACCGGGGGACGGTGACGGCTGTCCCCGGCGGGGCGGGCGGGGGCCTGGTCGTGACGGTACGGCTGCCCGTCGGCGACCAGGCCCCCATGCGGCCCTAGACCGACCAGGTCGCGAGGACCTCGCGGTAGAAGGTGGCGTGCGGGACGTCGCGGGGGGCGGGGCCCGCGTGGAAGAAGCCGGCGTTGGGCGCCTCCAGCTTGCGGAGGTAGTCGAACGCCTTGGAGTCCTCCTCGCCGAACGCCACGAACTGCCAGTACACGTTCTCGGCACTGGTCGCCGCGTCGGTGAGGGCCTGGGTGGCGGCCGTCTTCGACTCGGGGGCGCCGTCCGTCTGGAACAGCACGAGGGCGGGCCGGCCGGCCGCGCCGGACTTCTCGTGGTGGCTCAGCACCTCGGCGATCGCCCGGTCGTAGTTGGTCCGGCCCATGCGGCCGAGGCTGTTGTGCAGGGCCTCGATCCTGCCGTCGATGTCGTCGAGGGTGACCTCGCCGGTGCCGTCGATCTCGGTCGAGAAGAACACGACGGGCACGGTGGCGGCCTCGTCGAGGTGCGCGGCCAGCGCGAGGGCCTGTTCGGCGAGGTGCTGGGCGCTGCCGTCCTTGTAGTACGGCCGCATCGACCCCGACCTGTCGAGGACCAGGTACACGGTCGCCCGCGCCCCCACGAGGCCCCGCTTGCGGAGGGCCGCGCCCGCCGCCTTGTACGCGTCGCTGAGCTGGGGTGCTCGCGCCTTGACGCGCGCGGCGGTGAGGGCGGGCTTGGAAGTGGGGGCGTCCGCCTGCGGGGCGGTCGGCTCGTCGGCCGGCTCGTCGCTGCCGGCGCTGGGGGCCTCCTGTGCGGGGGCGCCCTGGGCCGGGGTGTCCACCTCGGCGGCGGGGGCGGGGGCGGGGGTGGCCGGTTCGTCGGCCTGCGGGGCGTCGGCGTCCGGGGCGTCGGCGTCCGGGGCGTCGGCCTGCGGCTCGGGGGCGGGGGCCTCCTGGGCGGCGGTTTCGGCCTGCGGCTCGGTGGGCTGCTCGGGCTCGGGCTCAGGCTCGGGCTCGGTGTCGTTCGCGGTCGCGGCGGTGGCCGGTTCCGGTGCGGCGGGGGTGTCGGCCGGGGTCTCGTCCGCCTGCGGGGCCTCCTCCGTGGCGGTGGCCGGCTCCGGCTGGGCGGAGGGCTCGGCGGAGACCTCGGCGGCGGGCTCGTCCACCTCGGGGCCCTCGGCTTCCGGCGCGGGGGCCTCGTCCGTGGCAGTGGCCGGTTCCGCTGCGGTGGGGGCCCCGTTCGCAGCGGGCTTCTCGGCGGCCGGTTCCGGCTCGGCCGGCTCGGCGGGCTCGGCGGGCTTGGGGGCCGGTTCCGCTTCCGCCTGGGGCGGGATGCCGGCCTTCGTGGGCGTGGGGGGTTCCTGGGCCGCCTCCCGGGCCGCCGGGACCGGGGCGCGGCGCGCCTTGTCGAACGACGCGGCCACCAGGTCCGCCGCCGCCAGCTCGGCGGCGCGTTCCGCGGCGCGTTCCGCCGGGGAGGCGGACGCCGGGGAGGGAACCGTCGCCGTGGGCTCCTCCTGGGGCACCGCGCGTTCCGTCTGGGGCGGGACGGAGGCGGCTGCCGTCTCGTTGCGCTCCGCACGGTCGCGTCCAAACACCTTGCGCAGCAAGCTCCGAATGCCCATGGGCGAGGCCTTTCGCATGTTGGGGTGCCGTGTATGTCCGTACTGCTAGGAATCATCCCTGGCCAGGGCGGACACGTAAGGTTAGCCGCCCCGAGTGGCGCGTAAAGGCAAGGGGTATTCGCGTCAACCCCACCCCCGACGCGCCGGATTCACCTCTCGTTCACCCCACCGCCGCCGACCTGCACATCTACGCTTCTAACGTCACCGCCGGACCTATTCCCGACACCATGTCGGCGCAGGCTGCGCCGGAGGAGGATGTAGTGCGCAAGCTGCTGCCGCTGCTGAGCACCAACCCGCACGGGGGCGGTCGGTCCGCCCTCACCTGCCGTTACCGGTGCGGTGACGCCTGTTTCCACGAGGTGCCCAACACCAGTGACAACGAGTACGTCGGCGATGTCATAGCCGGTGCCCTGTCGCGCCGTTCCATGATGCGCGCCGCCGCCGTCGTCACCGTCGCCGCCACCGCGGGCGGTGCCGTCGTCGCGCAGGGTGCCGGGCAGGAGGCGGTCGCCGCGACGCCCCGTACGGCGGGGAAGAGCGCGGGCGCCCGGGGGCTGCGTTTCACGCCCGTCGCGCCCAACAGGGACGACAAGGTCACCGTCCCCGACGGCTACGCCCAGAGCGTGGTCATCCGGTGGGGCGAGCCGATCCTCCGTGGCGCGCCCGCCTTCGACCCGGACAAGCAGACCGCCACGGCACAGGCCGGGCAGTTCGGGTACAACAACGACTTCCTGTCGCTGCTGCCGCTCAAGGGCGAGCACGGCCGCCAGGTCCTCGTGGCGAACCACGAGTACACGGACGAAGTCCTGATGTTCAAGGGGTACGACCCGGAGAACCCGACCCGCGAGCAGGTCGAGATCGCCTGGGCCGCCCACGGCCTGTCCGTGGTCGTCGTCCAGGAACAGCACCGTGACGGCCGGCTGACCCCCGTCACCCGCCACCCGCTCAACCGCCGCCTCACCGCCACCAGCGAGTTCGAGCTCACCGGCCCGGCGGCGGGCGGCGCCCTCCTCAAGACCAGTGCCGACCCGACCGGTCGCAAGGTCCTCGGCACGCTCAACAACTGCGCCGGTGGCACCACCCCGTGGGGCACCACCCTCCACGGCGAGGAGAACTTCAACCAGTACTTCGCCAACGGATCGAGCCCGACCGACAAGCGGTACGGCATCGGGACCGGCGCCACCGAGCGCAAGTGGGAGCGGTTCGACAAGCGCTTCGACGCCAAGCAGGAGCCCAACGAGTCGCACCGCCACGGGTGGGTCGTCGAGCTCGACCCGTACGACCCCGACTCCACCCCCCGCAAGCGCACCGCGCTCGGCCGCTTCAAGCACGAGGCCGCCCAGCCGCGCCTTACCGCCGATGGCCGTCCGGTCGTCTACATGGGCGACGACGAGCGTTTCGACTACTTCTACAAGTTCGTCTCGTCCAAGCGGATGATGAAGGGCGACTCCCGCAAGGCCCGGGAGCACAACCTCACCCTCCTCGACGAGGGCACGCTGTACGTCGCCAAGCTCACCGGCGACAGCCCGCAGGACATCGACGGCACCGGCAAGCTCCCGAACGACGGCGAGTTCGACGGCAGCGGCCACTGGATCCCGCTGGCGACGGGCGACAAGAGCCACGTCCCCGGCATGACCGCCGAGGAGGTGTACGTCTTCACCCGCCTCGCCGGTGACAAGGTCGGCGCCACCAAGATGGACCGCCCCGAGGACGTCGAGCCGTCCCCGCGCACCGGCCGCGTGTACGTCGCGCTCACCAACAACAAGGACCGTGGCGCGGCGGGCAAGGCCGGCGCGGACGAGGCCAACCCGCGCAACAACAACAAGCACGGCCACGTCCTGGAGCTCGCCGAGCACTGGGACGACCCCGCCTCCGACGGCTTCGCCTGGCGGCTGTTCCTCGTCGCGGGCGACCCGAACGACCCGGCCACGTACTTCGCGGGCTACCCCAAGGAGAAGGTCAGCCCCATCTCCTGCCCCGACAACGTGGCCTTCGACCCGTACGGCAACCTGTGGCTGTCCACGGACGGCAACCAGCTCGGCTCGCACGACGGCCTGTTCGGTGTGGCCGTGCAGGGCGAGCGGCGCGGTGAGATCAAGCAGTTCCTGACCGTGCCGGCCGGCGCCGAGACGTGCGGCCCGATCATCCAGGAGCGCCGCGTCCTCGTCGCCGTACAGCACCCGGGCGAGGTCGACGGGGCGTCGGTCGAGAAGCCGGCGTCGGCCTGGCCGGACGGGCCGGGCAAGATCGTCCGACCGTCGGTCGTCGTGGTCTACCGCAAGGACGGCCGCAACATCGGCGTCTAAGACCGTTTACGAGGTGGCGCGGGCCGTCCCCCCGCGCCACCTCGTGAACTGCTCCGCCGGATCCCCCGTGTACGACCACGGCACCCACGACGCCCGCGTCTCCAGCAGCCCGAACAGCCCCGCGTACACCTCGCGCAGCCCCGCGTAACAGGCCGCGTGCGTCAGGTAGTTCAGCGGCTCGACCTCCTCCGGCCGGACCGGTCCCGGCGGCCGCCCGCCGAGCCACCGCTCCCACGTCCGCCGTACCTCCGTCGCCGCCAGCTCGTGCTTCCAGTGCTGGTCGAAGCCCCGCACCGGCCCCTGGCCGCGCGCCGCTTCCGCGATGTACCGGTACTCCTCCACCCGCGCGATCTGCACCAGCACCGGCAGCGGCGACCCGGGCGGCGCCGCCCCCGCCGCGTCCCGGGCGAAGTCGTACATCGAGCCGTGCGTGCCGTGCCACCGCGCCGACCAGTAGCGCAGCAGCTGCACATGGCCCTCCAGGTTGTGCGGGTCGCGCCGCCGCAGCTCGTCCCACCAGCGCCGCAGCTCCGCCCGCCCCACCCCGCCCTCGTACAGCCGTGCCACCGTCAGCAGCGACACCCACGGCATCGGGTCGGCCGGCCGGGCGTCGGCGGCGCCCAGACAGGCCATGACCGTGACGTCGAGCCGCGCCCGGTCCACCGCCCCGCCGCGCCCCACCGCGATGGCCTGGTTGAAGACCCGTACGACCTCCGTCGCCGCCCGCAGCACCGCCGCGTCCGGGTCGTCCGGCTCCGCCGCCCGCCACGCCTCGACGGCCGTGCTGCCGGCCGCCGCGTGCGACAGCAGCCGCAGCCGGTGCGTACGGAGGTCCCAGTCGTCACCGGTGTCGCGCAGCAGGTCACGTACGCCCTGCCAGCGGCCGATAACGATGTCGTGCCGGGCGCGGCCCAGCGCCCGGTCGCCGGAGTCCGGGTCGAATTCCGGCTCGAAACGTATGGAGCGGCGGCTGCGGCGTACGGCCAATTCCCTGTCCCCCCGTCAAAAGCGCGAAAACGAAACCCCGTCGGGGTGTTAGAAGTCGGTCGCCAGCGTTTCGTTCCCATCGGCGCGGTGGTGCTGTCGCGGTACGTCGTCGTACGGCCCAGCCGCCGCCATCGCGCGCACCGCGTCCAGGCGTGCCGGACGGTAGTACGAGCTTCCCCGCCGCCAGTACCAGACCATCGGCACGATGCCCGCCCCCAGCCCGCCCAGGCCGATCGCGACCGCCGTGCCGGTCAGGCCGCCCAGCGACTCGAAGAAGATCCAGAACATGAAGGCCGCGCCGATCAGCGGCCACGCGCCGCCCAGGACGAAGTCGCGTACGGACCTCAGCAGCATCCCACGGTAGGCCACCACGGCGGCGATGCCCGCCAGCCCGTAGTAGAAGGCGATCTGGAGGCCCATCGCGTGGACCGCGCTGCTGAGGATGTCGCCGACCGAGCCGAGCGCCGTCGCCGCCACGAACATCGCCAGCGCCACCGCCCCGACCACCGTGATCGCCACCCACGGGGTGTTCCAGCGGCGGTGTACGGCTCCGAGGGCGGCCGGCATCGTCCGGTCCCGGCCCATCGCGAACAGGGAGCGGGTGACCTGGATCAGCGTGGTCTCCAGGGTGGCGACGCTCGACAGCATCACCGCCACGATCAGCAACTTGCCGCCGATGCCCGGCCAGACGGCGTCGCCGAGCAGCACCAGCACGTTCGCGCCGCCCGCGCCGACCTCCTGCGCCGACAGGACGACGTTGACGGCGATGGTGAACGCCTCGAAGAGGAGGAAGGCGACCCCGATGCCGATGAGGGCGGCGAGCCCGGCCGTGCGGCGGCTGTCGCGGGTCTCCTCGCTGAGGTTGCTGGTGACGTCCCAGCCCCAGTAGTAGAAGGCGGCGGTCAGCGCCCCGGAGGCGAAGCCGGACACCCCGTCGAAGTGCCCGAAGCCCAGCCAGGACCAGTCGAAGGCGGTGGCCGCGCCCCGGTGCATGACCACACCGACGATGAACATCAGCATGATGAGCAACTCCACGCCCGTCATGAGCAGTTGCGCCCGTACGGTGAGCCGGGCGCCGCCCAGTACCACCAGCAGCATCATCAGGAACCAGCCGGCGCCGACGACGGTGGCGAGCGCGGTGTCGGCGGCCAGGTCGGGGGCGAGGAGCGCCAGGGTGAGCTGTCCGGCGGGCAGCGAACCGGCCACCATGAAGATCGTCGCGGCGACGATCAGCGCCCAGCCGGACAGAAAGCCCAGCGCGGGGTGGAGGGTTCGGCCGACCCAGGAGTAGCTGGCGCCCGCGTTGACGTCGATCCGGCCGAGCCGGCTGAACGCCAGCACGATGCCGAGCATCGGGATCGCGCAGTACAGCAGCGCGGCGGGCGCGGCGAAGCCGACGGCACCGACGAGTACGGCGCTGGTGGCGGCGAGCGAGTAGGCGGGCGCGCTGCCCGCGACGGCCATCACGATCGTGTCGACCGTACCGAGGACATTGGGCTGGAGACCCCTGGGAGTGACGCTGCGCATGGCGAATGTCCTTGTATGGCACGGCATATGGCGGAAGAACAGGAGCAGCCCCCGCATGCTGCGGCATGTGGCGGCACGCGCGAGTCGTGCGCATCGTAGTCGGGCGGAAGCGGTGCGGTGACGCCGCCCGGAAGGATGACGTCCGGAACGCACGGGCGCGCCTGGCCGGCGCCTTGGGCGGTGCCTGGCTGGTGCCCCTGGCCGGCGCCTGGCCGGTGCCTGGTCAGGGGCGGTTGGGCTGTGGGGAGGCGATGGCGCGGGCCGCGCGGACCTCCTGGCGCAGGGGTGCCAGCACGCCCTCCTCGTCGCCCTCCAGCTCCGCCCGGACCTCGACCAGGACGTGGCTGGTCCGCAGCCCCGCCGCGAGTTCGCGCAGCTGCCGCTCGACGTCGGCGACCTCCACGTGCGTGGGAGGCGGCGCGCCGTGGCTGACGCGCACCCGGGCGGCCGTCGTGGCGTCCACGATCCGTTCCACGGCCACGCACAAGGGCCACCAGGCTGTGGCGCGCGTCCCGGTGGGCGGCGGCTCGGTCAGGGCGCGCTGGAATTCGCTGCGTACGGCCGACAGGTCCCGGTACAGCCGCCGCCTGGCCCGCCCGCGCGCCGCCGGGTCCGCGTCCGCCTCCGGCCCGAACGCGCAGGCCACATAGCGGGCGGCGTCCGCGACCGTGTCCGCGAGCCGGTCACCGATCCGGGTGTGCCAGCTCTCCGGCCACAGCAGGTACCCGGCGACCAGCACGATCGCGCAGCCGAGGAGCGAGTCGTACAGGCGCGGCAGGACGAGGTCGAAGCCCTGCCGGTTCAGCCAGTCGGACAGCAGCAGGATGACGGGGGTGATCGCGGCGGTCTGGAAGGCGTACCCCTTGGCGGTGGACGCCGGGATCAGCGCGGCCAGCACCAGCATGACCGGCACGTCCCACCACCCGCGTTCCACCTCGGCCAGGACGAGCGCGGCGACTACCAGCCCGGCCGCCGTGCCGAGGGCGCGCAGCACGGCGCGCGAGAAGACGGACCCGAAGTCGGGCTTGAGGACGAACGTGACGGTGAGGGCCACCCAGTACGAGCGCGGCACGGCGATCAGCGAGACCAGCGCCTGGGCGAGCCCGATGCACAGCGCCAGGCGCAGCCCGTAGCGCCAGGAGCCGTGCGACAGCAGCGCGTCGCGGATGGCGCGGCGGGTGCGGATGCGGAGGGAGGCGGGGCGGCCGAGGAGGTCGTCGATGTTGTGGGGGTCGGGTTCGGCGTGGCGGATGACGGTGGCGGCGTGCCGCAGGGCGTGGTCGACGGCCCGCTCGGAGGGCGTGGCGGGCGGGGGCAGGGGCAGCGTGAGCGGGCCGGTGGGGGTGGTGGGGCTGCCCGGGGTGCCGGGCGGGCCGGGGTGGGTGCCCAGGGGGCTGCCGCCGGTGGGCTCGCGGCGGCGCGGACCGTCGGCGGTTTCGACAGCCGCCGCGAGCGCCCGGACCGCCGCCGGGACCTCGGCGGGGAGCGGGCGGCCGCTCAGGTGGGCGGCGGGGGCGGCTTCGACGACCGGGATCAGGGCGTTGAGCTGCGCGAGTTGGCGTACGAGGCCGGCGGTGCGGCCCCGGTCGCGGGCGCGGCGGGCGAGGACGAGGTCGTAGGCGGTGTTGAGCGCCTGGGTGACGGCCTGCCGTTTCTCGTCGTACGCGGGTGTGCCCGCCACCGCCAGCACATCGGCGACCGCCCGGTAGGCGGCGGCGACGGCGGACCGTTCGGGGACGCCGCCGCGCAGCGGCCAGCCCAGCAGGGTGAGGACGAGCACGACGGCGCCGCCGAGCGTGAGCAGCAGCGGCGCCTTCCACCAGGGGCTGGGCATCGGCAGGCCGGCGCCGACGACGGCGTTGAGCAGGAGCAGCAGCCCGGACGCGGAGGCGACGGCGCCGATCGACGAGATCATCCCGGACACGAGCGCGACGAGCGTCAGCACGCCGACGGCCGCCCAGCCCTCCCCGTACACCAGCGAGCCGAGGGTGACGCCGAGCGCGCCGAAGAGCTGCGGTACGGCGATGTTGAGGATCCGCATCCGGTACGCGTCGGCGGTGTCGCCGATGACGCCGGACAGGGCGCCCATGGAGACCAGCGCGCCGTACAGCGGCCGGCCGGCCGCGAGGCCGACGGCGAGCGGCGCGGCGAGGGCGACGGCGGCGCGCGCGACGGCGGCCCAGGGGACCGGCGCGGGCTGTGGGCGCAGTCCGCGCATGAGCCACTCGGGCGGCGCGAGCCGTACGGTCGTGGGGCTCAGCTGAGGTAGCCCTCCACCTCGCCGGGCGGCCGGGTGGCCGCGTTGTCCGGGTTGTCGCCGTACTCGGACTTGGCGCGCCGCTGCCGCAGCAGGTCCCAGCACTGGTCGAGCTGGACCTCCAGGGTCCGCAGCCGTACGCGTTCGTCGTCGGTGAGGCCGCCTTCCCGGTCACGCAGGGCGTGTTCCTCGCGGACGAGCGCGCCGATGTGGTCGAGGATCTGCTCGTTGTCCATGGTGTCCACCTTCCCGCTTCACGGCCGGGCGTGCAGGTCGAGGTCGACGAGCAGCGCGCGGTGGTCGCTGCCGGGCAGGTCGAGGAAGCGGGCGCCGCGCACCGAGAAGTCGGCGCTGACCAGGACGTGGTCGATCTGCGCGTACGGCGGCAGCGTCCCGCCCTGCGGCCAGGAGCCGGTCCGGGCGGCACCGCCGAGGCGGGCGGCGTCGTGGAGGGCGCCGGAGTCGAGGACGGAGCGGAAGGCGGCGTGGTCCTGGGTGGCGTTGAAGTCGCCGGCGAGGATGACGGGGCGGCCCTTGTGGGCGGCGGCGAAGTCGCCGACGAGGCCCAGTTCGTGCTTCCACAGGCCGATCCGGCCGGGCAGCGGCGGCATGGGGTGCGCGAGCCGGAGGGTCACGTCCTTCCCTCCGACGCGTGCGGTGGCGCCGGGCATGCCCATGGTGGTGCCGGGCAGGGCGGGCTCGGCGGTCAGCGGCCGGGTGCCGAGGATGACGGAGCCGGCGGATCCGGCGGCGGCGACGTGGGCGCCGTAGGGGTGGTGGGCGCCGAGGGTGCGGGCGCAGGCGGGGTCGCACTCGGAGACGAAGACCAGGTCGGGGCGCTCGCGGCGGATGGTGGCGAGCAGCTCGGTGGTCGCGTTGCCGAACTCGACGTTCGCGGTCAGCACCCGCAGCCGCGCGGTGACGGGCCCGTGCGCGGGGGTGCCGGCGGGCCCGTACGGCTGGACGAACCACAGGGTGACGGCGAGCGCTCCGCCCGCCCAGGCGGTCAGCAGCGGCCGGCGGGCGGGGAGGGAGAGCAGCAGGGCGAGCCCGGCGGGGACGGCGAGGCAGGGGAGGAGGGCGAGGAGCTGCGGTACGGGGGTGACGGCGTCGGTGCCGAAGAGGCGGCAGCCGGTGACGACGGTGGGCACGACGAGCAGCAGCCCGGCGGCCCACGCGGCGGCCCGGCGCAGCAGGTGCGAGGTGTACGAATCGGCCAAGCCGTCACCCTCTCACGGCTCTCCGGCGCCCGTCCCCGGGTCGGTCTGATCCACTTGCCGGGGGCCGGTCGCGGGTGTGCCCTGGAGGGAGGTCCGCGGAAGGAGCACGTCATGGCCGCACATGTCACGCTGCCCGGCCGGCACCGCCGCACCGGGGAACGGGCGACCCGTCATCCCGTACGCCGGTCCACCTTGATGGTCCTCGCGGTGTGCGCCGTCCTCTACGGCCTCTACGCCGAGGTCATCGTCCGCCACGGCGACGGTCCCTTCACGGGCGGGCAGGCCGTACTCGCCGTGGTGAGCATGGTGGGCTTCGGTGCCCTTTGGTACGGCTACCTCCGGGTCCGCCGCGCACTGCCGCGCGAGTCCCGGGCGGTCGCGTTCGGGCTCCTCTTCGGCCTCAGCGTCGGCTTCCTGTACGGCCTGTCCGGCAACAGCGTCCTCATGGTGGCGGTGGTCTCGCTGGTCCTGGCGGTGTCGTCGGGGCTGATGGCGTTCTACGTGTTCTACACGCACGAGTAGCGTCGCCGCACCGCCGTGGAAACCGGTGGCGGGGTACGGGCGGGGGCCGGACACTGGGAGGGTTCGCGCCGCCCCGCCCGTACGCCCGCCTTCCCCCGAGGACAGTGACGATGACGAGCACGGACCTGGCCATCGAGACGAACGGCCTGGTGAAGGTCTTCGGCGACAACCGAGCCGTGGACGGCATCGACCTCCGGGTGCCCGCCGGCACCGTCTACGGCCTCCTCGGGCCGAACGGCGCCGGCAAGACCACCGCCGTGAAGGTGCTGGCGACGCTGCTGCGGCCGGACGGCGGGGAGGCGCGGGTCTTCGGCAAGGACGTGGTGCGGGACGCGGACGCCGTGCGCGGGCGGGTCAGCCTCACCGGGCAGTACGCGTCGGTCGACGAGGACCTGACCGGCACCGAGAACCTGGTGCTGCTGGGCCGTCTCCTCGGGCACGGGAAGCGGTCCGCGCGGGAGCGGTGCGGGCAGCTGCTGGAGGCGTTCGGGCTGGCGGAGGCGGCCGACCGGCAGGTGAAGAACTACTCGGGCGGCATGCGGCGCCGTATCGACATCGCCGCGTCCATCCTCAACACCCCCGACCTGCTCTTCCTCGACGAGCCGACGACCGGCCTCGACCCGCGCAGCCGCAACCAGGTGTGGGACATCGTCCGCGCGGTCGTCGCCCAGGGCACCACCGTGCTGCTGACCACGCAGTACCTGGACGAGGCCGACCAGTTGGCCTCCCGGATCGCGGTGATCGACCACGGCAGGGTCATCGCGGAGGGTACGAAGGGCGAGCTGAAGGCGTCGGTGGGCTCCGGGTCCGTGCACGTACGGCTGCGCGAGGCGGGGCAGCGGCCGGAGGCGGAGCGGGTGCTGACGGCCGCGCTGAACGCGACCGTGCAGCTCGACCCCGACCCGGTGGCCCTGACCGCGACGGTCGACGGGCACGGCACGGAGCTGGGCGCGGCCGAACAGGCGGCGCGGGCGCTGGCGGAGCTGGCGCGGGCGGGCGTCATGGTGGACAACTTCGCGCTGGGCCAGCCGAGCCTGGACGAGGTGTTCCTGGCGCTCACGGACCGTACGGACAAGGCCGGGGAGGCCACGGCATGAGCACCGCCACCGACGACGCCACCTTCACCGGCCCCCGCACCGAGGACCTGGCGGCCCTGCTCGTCGCGGGCGACCGGCCCCCGCGCCCCAGTGCGCTGTCCGCCTCCCTGACCTTCGGCTGGCGCGCCATGCTGAAGATCAAGCATGTGCCGGAGCAGCTCTTCGACGTGACGGCGTTCCCGATCATGATGGTGCTGATGTACACGTACCTCTTCGGGGGTGCGCTGGCCGGATCGGTCTCGGCGTACATCCAGTTCCTGCTGCCGGGCATCCTCACCCTGAGCGTCGTGATGATCACGATGTATACGGGCGTCTCGGTCAACACCGACATCACCAAGGGTGTCTTCGACCGCTTCCGTACGCTGCCGATCTGGCGCCCCGCCCCAATGGTCGGCTACCTCCTCGGCGACGTCCTGCGCTATCTGATCGCGTCGGCCGTGATGCTGACGGTCGGCCTGGTCATCGGCTACCGCCCGCACGGCGGGGTGGTCGGCGTGGCGGCGGGGGTGGCGCTGCTGCTGGTGTTCTCGTTCGCGTTCTCGTGGATCTGGACGATGTTCGGCCTGATGCTGCGCAGCGAGAAGTCCGTGATGGGCGTCAGCATGATGGTGATCTTCCCGCTGACCTTCCTGAGCAACATCTTCGTCGACCCGAGGACCATGCCGGGCTGGCTCCAGGCGTTCGTCAACAACAGCCCGGTGACACACCTGGCGAGCGCGGTACGGGAGTTGATGGCGGGCGAGTGGCCGGCGGCCGACATCGGCTGGTCCCTGGGGTGGTCGGCGCTGTTCGTGACGGTCTTCGGCGCGGTGACGATGCGGCTGTACAACCGCAAGTAGGGCCCGCCTCGCCAACGGCGCGGGCGGGCCGGTCATGCCCCCGGCCCCAGGGCCCGGCGACCGGCGGGTAGGGTTCCAGCCCGTGAGCAGCCCCGGCCCCGTAACCAGCACCTCTCCGCCCGTGACCGTCGTCGGCATCGGCGCGGACGGCTGGGCCGGGCTCCCCGGGGCGTCCCGCGCGGCCCTGCGCGCCGCCGACGTCGTCATCGGAGGCGAACGGCAACTCGCCCTCGTGCCCGAGGAGTGCGCCGCCGAGCGGGTCGCCTGGCCGTCGCCGCTGAGGCCCGCCGTACCCGCGCTGCTGGACGCCCACACCGGCCGCCGTATCGCCGTGCTCGCCAGCGGCGACCCCATGTTCTACGGGATCGGCCGCGCCCTCGCCGAGACGGCCGGCCCCGAGCGGCTGCGCGTCCTGCCGCACCCGTCCTCCGTCTCGTACGCGTGCGCCCGCCTCGGCTGGCCGCTGGAGGACACCGAGACCGTCACGCTCGTCGGGCGCCCCCCCGCGTCCCTGGCCGCCGCGCTGCACGACGGGCGCCGGCTGCTGGTGCTGAGCGCGGGCGCGGCGACCCCGGGCGAGGTCGCGGGCCTGCTGCGCGACCGGGGCTTCGGGCCCAGCCGGCTCACCGTCCTGGAACAGCTCGGCTCCGACCGGGAACGGGCCGTGACCGGCACCGCCGACGACTGGCCCCACCCGCCCGGCGACCCGCTGAACGTCATCGCCGTCGAGTGCGTCCGCTCGGGTGACGCGCTGCGCCTCGGGGCCGTGCCGGGGCTGCCGGACGCGGCGTACGAGAACGACGGCCAGCTCACCAAGCGGCACGTGCGCGCCGCGACGCTCGCCGCGCTGGCGCCCGCGCCCGGCGAGCTGCTGTGGGACATCGGCGGCGGGTCCGGCTCGATCGGCATCGAGTGGATGCGTACGCACCGCACCTGCCGCGCGATCACCGTCGAACGCGACCCCGAGCGGGCGGCCCGTATCGCCCGCAACGCCGCCGCCCTCGGCGTACCCGCACTGAAGGTCGTCACCGCCGCCGCCCCCGCCGGGCTGGCGGAACTGGAGGCGCCGGACGCGGTGTTCGTCGGCGGCGGGCTGACCGCGCCCGGCCTGCTGGACGCCTGCTGGGCGGCCCTGCGGCCGGGCGGGCGGCTGGTCGCCAACACCGTGACCCTCGAATCGGAGGCGCTGCTCGCCGACCGGTACCGGCGCCACGGCGGCGAACTGGTACGGCTCGCCGTCGCGCACGCCGTCCCGGTGGGCGGTTTCACCGGCTGGCGCCAGGCCATGCCGGTCACGCAATGGTCCGTAACCAAGCAGGAGACAGAAGGATGACCGTCTACTTCATCGGCGCGGGCCCCGGCGCCGCCGACCTGATCACCGTGCGCGGCGCCCGCACCCTCGCCTCCTGCCGGGTGTGCCTGTACGCCGGGTCCCTCGTCCCGCGCGAGCTGCTCGCCGAGTGCCCGCCGGACGCCCGCCTCGTCGACACGGCCCGCCTCGACCTGGACGCCATCACCGCCGAGCTGGTCCGCGCCCACGAGGAGGGCCACGACGTGGCCCGCCTCCACTCCGGCGACCCGTCCGTCTTCAGCGCCGTCGCGGAGCAGATGCGGCGGCTGGACGCGGCGGGGATCCCGTACGAGGTCGTGCCGGGCGTCCCGGCGTTCGCGGCCGCCGCCGCCGCGCTGAAGCGGGAGCTGACCGTCCCGACCGTGGGCCAGACGGTCATCCTGACCCGGATCGCCGAGCAGGCCACGGCCATGCCGGAGGGCGAGGACCTGGCGACCCTGGGCCGCAGCGGCGCCCTGCTGGTGCTGCACCTGGCGGCCCGGTACGTCGACCGGGTCGTCGCGGAGCTGACCCCGCACTACGGCGCCGACTGCCCGGCGGCCGTCGTCGCGATGGCCAGCCGCCCCGACGAGGTGATCCTGCGCGGCACGCTCGCGGACATCGCGGCCGCCACCAAGGACGCCGGCATCACGCGCACGGCGGTCATCCTGGTGGGCCGCACCCTGGCGGCGACCCAGTTCCGGGACAGCCACCTGTACTCACCGGAACGCGACCGTCACGTCTGCTGAGGGCCCCGGGGGTCGCTGCGCCCCACCACCGTGCCCGCGCGGTCGACGCACACCACGTCGACCGTGACGGGCGCGCCGCGCAGCACGTCGAGGGCCTGGTCGCGGGCGGTCCCGGCGACCAGGTCGCCCAGCGGGACACCGGCCGCCGCACACAACTGGAGCGCGGCCAGCCCCGTGTTGGCGGCCGCGACCTCCGCCGCCAGTTCCTCGTCGGCGCCGCCCCGGCGGGCCAGCTCCGCCAGGAAGCCCTTGTCGACCTGGGAGCGCGCCGAGTGCAGGTCCAGGTGCCCCGCCGCCAGCTTGGACAGCTTGGCGAAGCCGCCGCAGATGGTGAGCCGGTCGACCGGGTGCCTGCGTACGTACTTCAGGACCGCGCCCGCGAAGTCGCCCATGTCGAGCAGGGCGTCCTCGGGCAGCCCGTACAGGGAGGTGACCGTCCTCTCCGACGTGGAGCCCGTGCACCCGGCGACGTGCGTGCGCCCCGCCGCCCGCGCCACGTCCACACCGCGCCGGATGGAGTCGATCCAGGCGGAGCAGGAGTACGGCACGACGATCCCGGTCGTCCCGAGGATGGACAGCCCGCCCAGGATGCCCAGGCGCGGGTTCCACGTGGAGCGGGCGATCTCCTCGCCGTGGTCGACGGACACGGTGATCTCGACGTCCCCGGTGCCGCCGTGCGCGGCCGCGACCCGCGCGACGTGCTCGCGCATCAGCCGCCGGGGCACGGGGTTGATCGCGGGCTCGCCCACCTCCAGCGGCAGCCCTGGCCGGGTGACCGTGCCGACGCCCGCCCCGGCGCGGAACACCACGCCCGAACCGGCCGGGAGCGGCCGTACCGTCGCGCGGACCAGCGCACCGTGCGTGACGTCCGGGTCGTCGCCGGCGTCCTTGACGATCCCGGCCATCGCGTACGCGCCGGTCAGCTCCTCCGCCGCCAGCGCGAACGCGGGCGTCTGGCCCTTGGGCAGGGCGATCGTCACCGGGTCGGGGAAGTCCCCGGTCAGCAGGGCGGTGTACGCGGCGGTCGTCGCCGCCGTCGCGCAGGCCCCGGTCGTCCACCCCGGCCGCAGACCGGTGTGCTTGAGTTGGGCCTCGCGACCGCCGCCTGCGCTCATGAAGGGACTCCCGTGCACGTTCTCATTCTCGGCGGAACCGCCGAGGCGCGCGTCCTCGCCGGCCTGCTCCGCCCGCACGCCCGGGTGACCAGCTCGCTGGCCGGGCGGGTGGCCGCGCCGCGGCTCCCCGAGGGCGAGGTGCGGATCGGCGGGTTCGGCGGGGCGGACGGGCTCGCGCGGTGGATCGGCGAGCATGGCGTGGACCGGGTCATCGACGCCACCCATCCCTTCGCCGAGCGGATCAGCTTCCACGCGGCCCGGGCGGCCGCCACCGCCCATGTTCCCCTGCTCGCCCTGCGCCGCCCCGGCTGGGTCCCCGTCGACGGGGACGACTGGCGCGACGTGGGCTCCCTGGAGGAGGCCGCGGCCGCGCTGGACGGGCTGGGTGAGAGGGTGTTCCTGACCACCGGCCGGATGGGCCTCGCCGTCTTCGCCGCCTGCCCGCAGTGGTTCCTCGTCCGGTCCGTGGACGCCCCGGAGCCCCCGATGCCGGCCCGCACCGAAGTCCTCCTGGACCGTGGCCCGTTCACCCTCGAAGGGGAGCGGGAGCTGCTGGCCCGGCACCGGATCGACGTCCTCGTCACCAAGGACAGCGGGGCCGCCGCCACCGCCCCCAAGCTCGCGGCGGCCCGCGAGGCCGGCATCCCGGTGGTCGTCGTTTGCCGCCCGCCGGTCCCGCAGGACGTGGAAACGGCCGCCTCCGTGGAGGAGGCGGCCGCTTGGGTCATGCGCCGGAGGTGACTCAGACGCGGTCCTGGACGACGGTGTACCAGTCGTAGACGCCCGCCACGCTGCCGTCGGCCCGCAGGGCCTCCAGCGTGTAGAAGTACGTGTCACCCCTGGTCGCGGTGGCGTCGGTGTAGGTGCGCGTCCCCGGGGCGAGCAGCCCGTCGTGCAGGGGCTCGTACGCCTCGGTCGCCGGGTTCCACCGGCTGACCCGGTAGCCCGTGACCGGGGCGCACAGCGTGCTGTTCTCGCAGCGCCAGTTGGCCGTGGGCCCGTAGCCGCCGCCCGTCACCGTGTCGTGCGACACGTTGCCGAACGGCCAGTCGCGGTAGACCGGCACGGACGGCCGGAGGTCGAGCTCGGTGGCCTCGACGAGGGTGACCTTCGGGTCGCTCGGCCACAGCGCGTTGCCCCAGCGGTCCTTGGCGACGACCGCGTACACGTACCACTCGCCGTCCGGCAGGTCACCGCAGAGGGCCGCGAGCGGGTTGGACGTGCCCTGCCGGCAGTCGGCGGCGCCCCACTTGACCGTGCCGTCGTCCTGCCGGAAGCCGGCCCAGACCCTGTAGCTCTCGATGTCGTCCTCGGGCGAGGCGGCCCAGCTCACCAGCACGCCGTCCTTGCGCGGGGTGGCTTTCACGCCGGTGACCGGGCCGGGCGCGACCCTGTCGGCGGTGCGGACGGTGACCGGGCCGGACAGCTCGGACTCGTTCCCGGCCGCGTCGACCGCGGTGACCGCGTACGTGTAGTACGCGCCCTGGCTCACGCCGGTGTCCGTGCACATGCCTTCCATGGGGTCGGAGCCCTGGACGTTGTAGGAGGAGCAGGTCACTCGGGTGAGCTGGGTCCGGTCGAGCGTGGCGCCCGGCGAGCGGTGGACACGGAAGTGCCCGCCGTTGTCGTGGTCCTGGAAGAACTCGCCCGGCATGTTCCAGTAGATGTGCGCGCCGTCCCCACGGGCGCTGGCGGTGATGTGGGTGGGGGCCTCCGGCGGGGTCCGGTCGACGCCGTCGCCGGCCGCCGTCGCGGAGAACGCGCCCGGGTTGCCCGCCGCGTCGAACGCGCGGACCTGGTAGTACCGGTACCGGTTCACCGGCGCGGTCCGGTCCTCGTACATCGCCCCGCTGGTGCTGCCGAGCAGCGTGAACGGGCCGGTGTCCGTGTCGGCCGCGTGGACCTCGTAACGATCGGCGTCGGCGACGTCCTGCCAGCGCAGGGTGTTGATGTACGAGTCGCTCTGGACCGTGATCCCCGTCGGCGCCGCCGGACCTGTGCGGTCGACGGTGGTGGCCGTCACGTCGGCGCTTCCGGTGGATTCGTGGCCGGCTTTGTCGACGGCGCGGATTTCGTAGAGGTAGGTCTGGCCGGTGGCGGGTGGTGCGTCGGTGTAGGAGGGGGTGGTGCGCAGTGTGGTGCCGCTGATCTTCGCCCAGTTGGTGGTGGTGCTCAGGCGGCGGTAGACGCGGTAGCCGGCGAGGTCCATCTCTTTGTTGGCGGCCCAGCGCAGGGTGGTTTTGGCGGTTGTGCGGTCGTAGGTGGCGGTGAGTCCGGTGGGGGCGAGGGGTTTGACGGTGTCGACGGTGGCGGAGGTGCGGGGTGTGTAGGTGAAGTTGACGTTGGCGTTGCCGGTCCAGGCGACGTAGTCGACGCGGAGGGTGTGTTTGCCGGCCGGGATGGTGAGGTCGAGGGTTTTGCGCGCGGTGGTGGAGACGTTGCGCCACAGGTCGATCTTCCGCACGCCGTCGATGTAGACGCGGATGCCGTCCTGTGAGGCGGCGTTGAAGGTGAAGGGGCCGCCGGAGCCGAAGTCGCGGGTGAGGGACCAGCGGATGGAGAAGTTGTCCCTCGGCAGCGTCACGCCGGCCGGGTCGCCCAGGCCGTAGTTCTCGGCGATTGCCGTGTCGCAGGCGGTCAGCTTGGGCGTGCCGCTGAACGAGGTGTTGGCGTAGTACCGCGCCGTCCACACCGGGGAAGCACAGGTGACAGCGGCGGAGGCAGGAGTGGCGGCGGTCAGCACACCGCCGATCGTGGCGAGAGCGGCCGTCAAGGCCAGCGATCCCACGCGGGTACGAGTCATCACAGAAGGTGGGGCCCTTTCCGGACCGAGTGAAGCAGGTGCAACACGAGACTCCTGTGTGACCCGTGAAGCGGGAGCAGGGTTGCCCCCGCCCCGGGCACTTTCTCGGCGGGACGTTCGGACGCCCGGGCAGCCGGGCACCAGGGCGCCCGGTCCCTGGTAAGGCCCGGCATTCAGGGCGCGTGCCGTGCCCAGGGCGGCAGGCCACGATCCGGCGGCTACGCCTGTGTGGTGTGGGTGAAGCCGAGACAGGTCAGTCCTTCGGACCGGCACAGCCAGTCGGAGGGGCCGCCGACTTCGGTCTGGTGGAGCTGGTAGGCGGCGCCGTGGGACTGGCCCCAGTGCATCGCGGTCCGCCACAGGACGCGTCCCAGGCCCTGCCCTGGGGCCTCGGGCAGGACGGCGAAGTACTGCGGCATGAGTTGGGGGCGTCCGATCGCGTCGGGGCGTACTTCCATGGGGCCGATCGCGCCCACGATGCGGTCCTCAAGGGCGGCGGCGAGGACCGGGCCGCACCGGTCGGCCTGCATCCGGGTGTGGAGAAAGGCCAGGCCGTCGGCGGCCATGGCGGCGGCGAACGGGGAGAAGGTCTCCTGCACGGCGTCCGGCCAGTCGGTGACCCGGGCGTTGACCACGTCGTGCTCGGCTGCGAGCTTCGCGGCCAGTTCGGCTGCTTCGTCCACGACACTGCCACGGAGACCGTAGGCGAAGACCTTGACGGTGCGCGTCCGCGCCGGGTCAGGGTGGGGATGAGAGTGTGCTCGGGCTGGTGCACCACGTCCTCGGGGAGGACTCTCTCGGCACGATCGGCGCGGTCAGTACGGGCCGGAACCAGTCCCAGCGGAAGAACACGAGCGGCACCCTAACGATGAGCCGGGCCGGAATCAGGCCCCGACGCGAGCACGCCGGGGCCTGAACGGAGTTGAACGGATCGCGTCGGTCAGCGGGGGATGTCGTCCCCGGCGTCGCAGGAGCACTCCGCGCTCTCCACGATCACATCGAGGTCCTGGACGGCGGTGATCGACACGGTCGCGACGGGCGGGGCAGGGCGGCGCGGGGCGGCGCGGCGGGTCGAGGCCGGCGTGCCGCGGAGGTCACCGGTACGGGCGGGGTCGTGATCCGCGGGTTTCGCGGCTTCACAGCAGGGGGGAGATCGCGCCCTGCTGTGCGCAGGGGGAACCTCTTCGCTCGCCCGGCCGTCCTTCATGGCGAGGCTGGTTGTCCATGGTGCGCGTGCCGTATCCACGAGAGGGAGTTGCCATGCAGGCGAACGACCCGGCGAAGCTTGAGACCACCCTGAGCGATGGGCGACGTGTGACGCTGTCGCTGCCGCCGACGGACGCGCTGTGGGCAGCCGACGGGGTCAAGGCGCTGCGTGCCGTCCCGGCCACGCACACGGGTCGTGGCCAGGAGCCGCCCGCTCTTCCGGCACGGCCGGCCCTCCCCCTTGAGGTGGCCCTTCTCGGCATAGGGATCTAGGGCGCCTTCCGAAAGTGTGTGCGGCGACGGACGTGCCGTAGTACTCCTGGGGAGGAATAGAAACACGTTCGATCTCACTGGGAGTCGTCGATGGCCGTTCGTCGTGTCGTGCCCAACATCCAGTCGGGAGCCGCGGAGGAAAGCCGGGAGTTCTATGGCCTGCTGGGGTTCGAGGAGGTCATGAACCACGGCTGGATCATGACGCTCGCCTCCCCGTCCAGCCCGGCAGCGCAGATCAGTGTGATGACCAGCGACAGGACCGCGCCGGTCACCCCCGACATGAGCGTCGAGGTGGACGACGTGGATGCGGCTTATGCGGTCATGCGGGAGAGTGGTGCGGAGATCGTTCACCCCTTGCAGGACGAGGAGTGGGGCGTGCGGCGGTTCTTCGTCCGCGACCCCAGCGGGCGGGTGGTCAACGTGCTGGGCCACCGCTGACGGCCTCTCCCGCACCCTGGTGAAGGCGTGGCCCCGGCGGACGGCCGCCGCGGGCGCCGGGGTCTGTACGCCCGCGCTAGGTTCCGACGATGGCGCGGAGGGCGGCGAGGTGGGCGTGGTAGGCGTCGCGGCCGGGGCGGGTCAGGCGGAGCCAGACGCGTTGGCGGGTGTCGCGTACGGCCTTGCGCTGCTCGACGTAGCCGGTGTCCACGAGCACGGTGACGTGTTTGCTCAGTACGGAGGCGGAGACGCCGAGCTGACGCTGGACCGTGGCGAATTCGGCCTCGCCGGCGGTGTCCAACAGGGCGCAGATGCGCAGCCGGTTGGGGGCGTGGATGGTGGTGTCGAAGCCGTCCATGGGATCGGCGGCGGGGTCGCTCATGAGGCTTTCCGGTGCAGGCGGACGAAGACCAGGTGGAAGGCGATCGATACCGCCACGCCGATGGCGGAGGCGGCGAACAGCCACAACGGCTCGCCGGTGGCGCGGAAGACGAAGGCCGAGCCGAGCAGCAGGGCGGGCAGTCCAGTCGCGAGGGGCACGGTGACGCGCCTGGGCAGGAGGTCGAAGCGGAGTGTCACGCCTGTCTTCTTGCGCGGCGCGCTGCTCGGCAGGGTGCTGACCGGCAGCCGCGGGCGGCTCGTCACCGCCCTGGCCTCCAGTGCCCTGATCATCGCGCTCGCCGCCCACCTGCTGCTCTCGGCGCCGTGAGGCGGGCGGCCGAGGCGATGGTGGCGCGGGCCTCGTGGGCGGTGAGGCCGGTGCGTACGGCGGCGTCGGTCAGGGCGTCCGCGAGGGCGTCGCCGATGCCGTTCTCGTACGCCCGGCAGGCCGCCCAGAACAGGCGCGCGTTGCGCTGGCCCTGCCGGGCGGCCAGGACGAAGTGGACCAGGGCCCGGCCGCCGCGTGAGGGGCTGGTGTGCCTGGGGGTACGAGACGGAGCCGGGGGCGTCAGGAGCCGGAGCAGGGCCGGCGGGCACGGGGCCGGTGTCAGGGCCGCGGTGCCGGGGGCCGGGCGGTAGGCGCCCCGGGCGGTGACCGAGCCGGGGCCGACCAGGTAGCCGCCGGCGCCGCGGATGTCGATGCCGGGGGCGAGGCGGCCGGCGGAGTTGGGGACGACGACGTCGGGCGGGCCGGTCAGCCAGAGGTGGCGACCGCCGCTGGGCGTGAGGACGGTGAACGTGTCCGGGATCGTGAACCCCCGTCGGGCAGCGAGCCGTTGCAGGACCGTCGGGGAGGTGTCGAGGTCGACGCCGATCAGGTGGTGCGGCGGGCGTCCGCAGGTGACGCCGTAGCCGGTCGCCCAGGGGGCGAGGGCGAACAGGGCGCGTACGGCGGCGGGGTCGGCGGTCGCGTCATGGACGCCGTGCCCGGGCAGGCCGCACTCGCCGCGGCAGCGGACCGGGGGCCCGGGGGCGTTCCGGTGCGGGGAGGGGAGGGCGGGGAGCTTGGTCGGTGACAGGGGGATGACGGGCAGCCCGCGCTCGGCGGCGGACAGTGCGTGAGCCAGGGCCAGGGTCGCGGTTCGCCGGTCTGTAGCGGCCATGGATCCATGTTCGTACGGAGGTTCGAATAAAGGAAGAGGAGGAGATTGGCCGAAAATGTGCCGGAACGATTTTCCTCTTGAGCGGGACGGCCCCCGGCCCCGCCCCGATGGCTGGTTAGCCCCTGAGCTGCGGCTTTGACGGCGCGAAGGGGGTTTATCGACTTGTCCTCACGCTTGCGGGGGAAATGGGCACTCCGGGCTGGTTCGCCGGGGATTCGGTGGGCAACCCTTGAACCACGACGTCGAGAACTCGCCCGGGGCGGTCGGCCAACTGCCTGGGAACAAGCCGTACTTCCGTACGCACTTCCATGCGTGGTTTCTGGAGGACTTACATGGCAAGCATCCGTACCGCCCGCGTCATCGCCGCTGTCGCCGCACTGCCCCTGGCCGCAGGCCTCTTCACGGGGGTGGCGCACGCCGACAACGGTGGGTTCGCGGACAACGGATCGATCGCGTCCGTGGCCTCGATCGCCGGCGGCGGTGTCGGCGACGACGACGCGGGCAACTCGACCACCGGCCAGCAGGTCGCCAACGGCGGCGGCGCCTCCAACCAGAACAACACCGCGAGCGTGAACGGGACCGGATTCACGGCCATCGACCAGAGCACCCCCTCGGTGACCTTCTTCCCCCTCTGGTAGGGCCGGCCCGCAGGGGGTCATGGGGACGAGGTGAACGGCGGCCTGTGCGCCGGTACTCCGGTACCGGCGCACAGGCCGTTCGTCGTCCCCCGGCCTTGACAGCCGCTCCCGATCTGACGGACAGTCAGAAACTGTGACGGACGAGCTGTACGAGCGGCTGAAGGCGTACGAAGGCCGGGCGGCCACCACCGGCGGCGTCGGCAAGGACCCGGTCAACGCGCCCATGATCAGGCACTGGTGCGAGGCGATGGGCGACACCAACCCCGCGTACGCCGACGGACCCGACGCCATCGCCCCGCCCACCATGCTCCAGGTGTGGACCATGGCCGGCCTGTCCGGGCACCGGCACACCGGCCGGTCGGACGCGTACGACGAACTACTGGCGCTCCTCGACGGCGCCGGCTGCACCTCCGTGGTCGCGACCGACTGCGAGCAGGAGTACGTACGGGACCTGCGCCCCGGGGACACGGTCACCTTCGACGCGGTGATCGAATCCGTGTCCGGGCGCAAGACCACCAAGCTGGGGACGGGGTACTTCGTCACCACGCGGACGGACGTCCGGACGGGCGGAGACCTGGTGGGTACGCACCGCTTCCGGATCCTGAGGTACGCGCCGGCCAAGAAGCCGGGCGGCAGACGCCCCCGGCCCGTCATCAACCGTGACAACGCCGGCTTCTGGGACGGCGTCGCCGCGCACCGGCTCCTCATCCAGCGCTGCGGCGGCTGCGGCACCCTCCGCTTCCCCTGGCTGCCCGGCTGCAACGCGTGCGGCTCGGCCGAGTGGGACACGGTCGCGGCGAGCGGCGAGGGCACCGTCTACTCGTACGTCGTGATGCACCACCCGCCCTTCCCGGCCTTCGACCCCCCGTACGCGGTCGGGCTCATCGAGCTGGCGGAGGGTGTCCGCGTGATCAGCAACGTCATCGGCGTCCCGTACGACAAGGTGCGCATCGGCATGCCCGTACGGCTGGAGTTCCTCCGCGTCGACGAGGAGCTGGAACTGCCCGTCTTCCGAGGAGGCGCAGGATGAGGCCCGGGGACGCACTGCCGCCGCTGCGCATCCCGATCACGCGCACCCTCATCGTCGCGGGCGCCATCGCCTCCCGCGACTACCAGGACGTCCACCACGACGCGGAGCTCGCCAAGGAGAAGGGCTCCCCCGACATCTTCATGAACATCCTGACCACGAACGGCCTTGTCGGCCGGTACGTCACCGACCACGTCGGCCCCCGCGCCCGCCTCCGCAAGGTCGCCATCCGGCTCGGCGCGCCCAACTACCCCGGCGACACGATGACGCTGACCGGCACCGTCACCGCCGTGGACGGGGACACGGCCACCGTACGGATCGTCGGGGCGAACGGGCTCGGCAACCACGTCACCGGCACGGTGACCGTCACGGGGGTGGCATCGTGAGCGTACGCAGGGCGGACACGCTCGGCGGCCGGGCCGCCATCGCCGGGATCGGCGCGACCGAGTTCTCCAAGGACTCCGGCCGCAGCGAACTCAAGCTCGCCGTCGAGGCCGTGCACGCCGCCCTCGACGACGCCGGACTCACCCCTGCCGACGTCGACGGCCTGGTCACCTTCACCATGGACACCAGCCCCGAGATCACCGTCGCCCAGGCGGCCGGCATCGGCGAGCTGTCCTTCTTCTCCCGTATCCACTACGGCGGCGGCGCCGCCTGCGCCACCGTCCAGCAGGCCGCCCTCGCCGTCGCCACGGGCGTCGCCGACGTCGTCGTCTGCTACCGCGCCTTCAACGAACGCTCCGGCCGCCGCTTCGGCGCCGGCGTCCAGCACCGCGAACCGACCGCCGAAGGCGCCGCGCTGGGCTGGCAGCTGCCGTTCGGGCTGCTCACCCCCGCCTCCTGGGTCGCCATGGCCGCCCAGCGCTACCTCCACACCTACGGCCTGACCCCCGACGCCTTCGGCCACGTCGCCGTCACCGACCGCCGCCACGCCGCCCGCAACCCGGCCGCGTACTTCTACGGCAAGCCCATCACCCTCGCCGACCACGCCGCCTCCCGCTGGATCGCCGAACCGCTGCGGCTCCTCGACTGCTGCCAGGAGACCGACGGCGGCCAGGCGCTCGTCGTCACCACCCCCGAGCGCGCCCGCGACCTGCGCCACCCGCCCGCCGTGATCGTCGCCGCCGCACAGGGCGCGGGCCGCAGGCAGGAGGCGATGACCAGCTTCTACCGCGACGACCTCACCGGCCTGCCCGAGATGGGCGTGGTCGCCCGCCAGCTGTGGCGGACGTCCGGCCTCCGCCCCGCCGACATCGACGTCGGCATCCTCTACGACCACTTCACCCCCTTCGTCCTCATGCAGCTGGAGGAGTTCGGGTTCTGCGCCCCCGGCGAGGCCGCCGGCTTCGTCGCCGCCGACGCGCTGCCCCTCAACACCCACGGCGGCCAGCTCGGCGAGGCGTACCTGCACGGCATGAACGGCATCGCCGAAGCCGTCCGCCAGCTGCGCGGTACGTCGGTGAACCAGGTGCCCGGCGCGGCCACGACCCTGGTCACGGCCGGGACGGGCGTGCCGACGTCCGCGCTGATCCTCGGCACCCGACCCTGAGCCCACGCTCCCGGCTCCTCCACCTCCAGGAGGTGCGGCGGGCCACCCCCCTACAACCTGAGGCGGACCCCGGTTCGGCACCTGTGGGCGATCCCCCGGCGTCGTACCCGCTCATAGCGTGGACCTATGACCGCGACCGCCGGCACCGTCTGCACCGGGGCCTCCACAGCCGCCACCGGGCACGCCCCCTACCCGTCGTTCTCGTCGTACGTACGGGCCAGGGGGCCCGTGCTGCTGCGCACCGCCCGGTCGCTGACCGCCAACCCGTGCGACGCCGAGGACCTGCTGCAGACCGCCCTCGCCAAGACGTACGTCGCCTGGGGGCGCATCGAGGACCACCGCGCGCTCGACGGCTACGTACGCCGTGCCCTGCTGAACACCCGCACCTCGCAGTGGCGCAAGCGCAAGGTCGACGAGTTCGCCTGCGAGGAGCTGCCCGAGCCCCTCGGGCTGCCCGAACCCGACCCGGCCGAGCAGCAGGCACTGCGCGACGCGATGTGGCGTGCGGTGATGAAACTGCCCGACCGCCAGCGGGCCATGGTGGTGCTCCGGTACTACGAGGACCTCAGCGAGGCCCAGACGGCGGAGCTGCTCGGGGTCTCCGTCGGCACGGTCAAGAGCGCCGTCTCGCGGGCGCTCGGCAAGCTCCGCGAGGACCCGGAGCTGTCGCCGGTACGGTGATCGGCTCAGCTCGATCTACTCCCGGGTAGTGACATACCGAGTGGTATGTGCGCAGAATCTGCACACCTATCTGTCACGTAGCGCCCAACGGGAGGACGCCGTGCTGAGCACCATGCAGGACGTACCACTGACTGTGACCCGCATCCTCCGCCACGGGATGACGATCCACGGGAAGTCGCAGATCACCACCTGGACCGGCGAGGCCGAGCCGCACCGCCGAAGCTTCGCGGAGACCGGCGTACGCGCGACCCAGCTGGCCGGAGCCCTGCGCGACGAGCTCGGCGTCACCGGCGACGAACGGATCGCGACCCTCATGTGGAACAACGCCGTCCACGTCGAGGCGTACCTGGCGATCCCCTCCATGGGCGCCGTCCTGCACACCCTCAACCTGCGGCTGCCCGCCGAGCAGCTGACCTGGATCGTCAACCACGCCGCCGACCGGGTCGTCATCGTCAACGGCAGCCTCCTGCCCCTCCTCGCCCCGCTCCTCCCGCACCTGCCGACCCTCGAGCACATCGTCGTCTCCGGTCCCGGCGACCGCTCGCTCCTCGACGGCGCCGCGCCGGCCGTCCACGAGTACGAGGAGCTCATCGCCGGCCGCCCGACCACCTACGACTGGCCCGAGCTGGACGAACGCTCCGCCGCCGCCATGTGCTACACCTCCGGCACCACCGGCGACCCCAAGGGCGTGGTCTACTCCCACCGCTCCATCTACCTGCACTCCATGCAGGTGAACATGGCGGAGTCGATGGGCCTGACGGACAAGGACACCACCCTCGTCGTGGTGCCGCAGTTCCACGTGAACGCCTGGGGCCTGCCCCACGCCACCTTCATGACCGGCGTCAACATGCTGATGCCGGACCGCTTCCTCCAGCCCGCCCCGCTCGCCGAGATGATCGAGCGCGAGCGGCCCACGCACGCGGCGGCCGTCCCCACCATCTGGCAGGGCCTCCTCGCCGAGGTCACCGCCCACGGCCGCGACATCTCGTCCATGGCCAGCGTCACCATCGGCGGCGCGGCCTGCCCGCCGTCCCTCATGGAGGCGTACGACAAGCTCGGTGTGCGCCTCTGCCACGCCTGGGGCATGACGGAGACGTCACCGCTGGGCACCATGTCCAACCCGCCGGCCGGGCTCTCGGCGGAGGAGGAGTGGCCGTACCGCATCACCCAGGGCCGCTTTCCGGCCGGCGTCGAGGCCCGCCTCGCCGGTCCCGGCGGCGACATCCTGCCCTGGGACGGCGAGTCGGCGGGCGAGCTGGAGGTCCGGGGCCCCTGGATCGCGGGCGCCTACTACGGCGGCGCGGCCGGTGAACCCCTGCGGCCCGAGGACAAGTTCACGGCGGACGGCTGGCTGAAGACCGGCGACGTCGGCGTCATCAGCCCGGACGGCTTCCTGACCCTGACCGACCGGGCGAAGGACGTCATCAAGTCGGGCGGCGAATGGATCTCCTCGGTGGAGCTGGAGAACGCCCTGATGGCCCACCCGGAGGTCGCGGAGGCGGCGGTCGTCGCGGTCCCCGACGAGAAGTGGGGCGAGCGCCCCCTGGCGACGGTGGTCCTCAAGGAGGGCGCCACGGTGGACTACGAAAGCCTGCGCGCCTTCCTCGCCGAGTCGGTCGCCAAGTGGCAGCTCCCGGAGCGCTGGGCGATCGTCCCGGCCGTGCCGAAGACGAGCGTGGGGAAGTTCGACAAGAAGGTCATCCGCAAGCAGTACGCGAACGGGGAGCTGGACGTCACACAGCTCTGACGACGAACAGGGGCGCCCTTCCCGGGGCGCCCCTCCGCGTCAGTTCGTACCGATCTTCGCCAGCAGGTCCACGATCCGCGACTGCACCTCGGCGCTCGTCGACCGCTCCGCGAGGAACAGCACCGTCTCGCCCGACGCGAGCTTCGGCAGCTCGGCCTGCTGGAGGCTCGCCGAGGTGTAGACGACGAGCGGCGTACGGTTCAGCTGCCCGTTCGCCCGCAGCCAGTCGATGATCCCGGCGCGTCGGCGGCGCACCTGCATCAGGTCCATCACCACCAGGTTCGGCCGCATCTGGGCGGCCAGCGTGACCGCCTCGCTGTCCGTGGCCGCCCGCGCCACCTGCATCCCGCGCCGCTCCAGCGTCGCCGTCAGCGCGAGCGCGATCTCCTCCTGCTCCTCGATGAGCAGGACCCGCGACGGGTGCTGCTCGCTGTCCCGGGGGGCCAGGGCCTTGAGCAGTACGGCCGGATCGGCGCCGTACGCCGCCTCCCGCGTCGCCTGGCCCAGGCCCGCCGCCAGCAGCACCGGCACCTCGGCCGCCACCGCCGCCTGGCGCAGCGACTGGAGGGCGGTACGCGTGATCGGCCCGGTCAGCGGGTCGACGAACAGCGCCGCCGGGAACGCGGCGATCTGCGCGTCCACCTCCTCGCGGGAGTGGACGATGACGGGCCGGTAGCCGCGCTCGCTGAGCGCCTCCTGGGTGGAGACGTCCGGCGCGGGCCACACCAGCAGGCGGCGCGGGTTGTCCAGCGGCTCGGGGGGCAGCTCGTCGTCGACGGGCAGCGGCGCCGGCTCGTTGGCCACCTCGACGGCTCCGCCCGGCCCGTCCAGCGGCTCCGGGCCCTCGGCCGCGTCCTCGTCCGGTGCTCCTATCTCGTACGCCCGCCCCTCCGAAGCCGGGGCGGACAGCCTCGGCGGTGGGGTGGGGGCAGGGGGCTGGGGGTGGGGCCGGGCGGCCGGTTCCGGGGTGGCGGCGGCCGGCCGCTCGCCCTCCGCCGGGGGCGTGGCCAGCTTGCGGCGCCGCCCGGAGCCCGAGGACTGCTGCTGGGCGATCTGCTGGGCGAACGGCACGCCCTGGCCCAGGGTGCGCACGCTGAACGCCCGCCCCTGGCCGCCGGTGCCGCCCTGGGTGTCGTCACCGGACGGCACCTCCGGCGGAAGCGGTACGGAGCCGGTGCCCGACCCCGTCCCGGTGGTCGTCTCCTGGGCCGCGCGCCGACGCCCCGTGGGAGCGGGAGCGGGCGTGGGCGCGGGAGCCGGGGCCGGGGCGGGGGCCGGGGCCGGGGCGGGCTGCACCGGGTGCGGCTGCGGCGGCGTGTGGTCGGCGCCCGGCTCCGTACGTACCGCCTCGTGGCGGCCGTCGCCGGGGCGCCGGTCCGCCTCGGCGGGCGGGAGCGCGAACGCGGTGCGGGCACCGCCCTCGGGGGCCGGTGCGGTGCGGTCCTGTGCCGCCCCGAGTGCCCGGCGGGCCCGCCGCCCCCCGGCCGGCTCGGCCGCCCCGGCCGGCTCGGCCGCCCCGGCCGGCTCGGGAGCCGGAGCCGTATTCGTCGTCGCCGCCGGAAGCGCGGGCATGGCGCCCTCGCCGCCCCGCCGCGCCCGCCGCCCGGCAGCCGGAACCGGCACCGCGTCCGCGGGCACGCCCTGCGGCGGCACCGTCTGCCCGAGGGCGGCACGACCCTGCGCGCTCTCGGCGGCCGTCACGACCGACCCCTCGGCCGGAGCCACCGCAGCCCCGACCGCCGGAACCCCCGCCACCGCAGCCCCGACCGCCGGAACCTCCGCCTCCGCCGGGCTCGGCCGCCCACGCCGCCGCCCGGTCGGCCTGGCCGCCACCGGGTCCTCGGCCTGCACGGGGCTGTCCAGGAAGGCGTCCGTCGAAGCGCGTCGCGCCCGCCGCCGCCCACCGCCGGAGGTCCCGCCCCCGGAGGTGTCACCCGACTGCTGAGCAGGCAGAACCGCAGCGGGAGCATCCGCCGGAGCCTCCTCCGCCACCGGCTTCACGGTCCCCGCGCCCTCGCCCAGCGGCACCTCCAGTACGTACGCGCTACCGGGCATCCCCGGCAGCTCGTGCGTCTGGAGCACGCCGGCGTGCGCCCGTACGATCCCGCGCACGATCGGCTCGTGCACCGGGTCGCCCCCGGCGTACGGCCCGCGCACCTCGATCCGTACGACATCACCGCGCTGCGCCGCGGCCACGACGATCGTCGAGTCCACGTAGCCGCCGCCCGGCACCAGCCGGGCCTTGCCGGTCGAGTCGACCCCGGCGACGTCCGCGATCAGGTGGGCGAGCGCGGTGGAGATCCGTACGCCGTCCACCTCGGCCTCGATCGGCGGGGCGTGCACCGCGAACTGCACCCGCCCGGGGCCGATCAGCTCCACCGCGCCCTCGACACCGGCCGCCACGACCGCGTCGAGCAGCATTTTCGTCTTCCGCAGCTCCTCGTCACCGACGTCCAGCCGCTGATACCCCAGGACGTTGTCGACGAGCGTCGTCATCCGGGCGTACCCGGCGGCCAGATGGTGCAGCACCTGGTTGGCCTCGGGCCACAGCTGACCGGCCGGGTCGGCGGCCAGCGTGCCCAGCTCGCGGCGCAGCTCCTCCAGCGGGCCGCGCAGCGACTCGCCGAGCACGGCGGTCAGCTGGGCGTGCCGCGCCGCCAGCGCCGCGTACCGCTCCTCGTACCGCTCGATCTCGACGGAGAGCCGCTCGCTGAGGTCGGCCATCTCGGTGGCGTGCCGCTCGGTCAGCTCGGCGACCTCGGCCGTGTGCCGCTCGGTGAGCTCCGTGACCTCGGCCGTGTGCCGGGTCTCCTGCTCCTCGTACGGGCGCCGGTCGGTGAACGTCATCACCGCGCCGACCAGCTGGTCCCCGTCCCGTACCGGCGCGGTCGTCAGGTCGACCGGCACCGGCGAACCGTCCTTGGCCCACACGACCTGCCCGCGCACCCGGTGCTTGCGCCCGGAGCGCAGCGTGTCGGCCAGCGGCGACTCGTCGAACGGGAAGGCCTCCCCGTCCGCGCGCGAGTGCAGCATCAGCTGGTGCAGTTCCTTGCCGCCCAGGTCGCTGGCCCGCCAGCCCAGTATCTGGGCGGCGGCCGGGTTGACCAGCACGATCCGCCCGTCGGTGTCCGTGCCGACGACGCCCTCGGAGGCGGCGCGCAGGATCATCTCGGTCTGCCGCTGGGAGCGGGCCAGCTCCGCCTCGGTGTCGATGGTCCCGGAGAGGTCACGGACCACGAGCATCAGCAGCTCGTCGCCGGTATAGGCACTGCCGTACGAGTCGTACGCCTCGCGCCCGTCCTCCAGGCTCGCGCTGGTCACCTCGACCGGGAACTCGCCGCCGTCCGTACGCCGCGCGATCATCCGGGCCGGCTTGGTGCGTCCGCGCGCGTCGGCGGCCTCGGGCCGGCGCATCGAGCCGGGGATCAGCCGGGAGTCGAACGCGGGCAGCAGGTCGAGCAGCCCGCGCCCGACCAGTGCCGTACCCGGCGTCTCGAACATCTCGAGAGCGATGGTGTTGGCGTTGACGACCGTGCCGTTGCAATTGACGAGTACGAGCCCGTCCGGCAGCGCGTCGAGTATGGCTGCGAGGCGAGCAGCGCCTCGGGATGGCCTGCTGCTCACGACGACGCTTCCTCCCACTCGGCCTGTCACTGGAGGGAGTCTAAAGGCACGTGATGTGGGCTCGACGGCGGTTGTGTGCGGGTTCCTCTACGACCGGGCCATCGGCAGCACCGGCTTCAGGGCGTCCCACCTGGCGATCTCGCAGCCGTCGGTCCGCTTGAAGTGCGCGTCGACGTCCTGGCCCTGCCAGGTCCCGGTGATGTGCGCGGTCGCGTCTCCGCCGTGCTGCTGGGTACACATCTGACCCTTGGCCACGGGCGTGAACGGGTCCCTGCCCTCCTCGGCCAGCTCGTCGAGCCGGTCGCACGCCCCCTGCACCTTCGGGTGGTTCCCCTCGGCGGTCCTGAGCCCGCACTTCAGCTCGAAGGTGCCGTCCGCCGTCGGGTTCCCCGAATCGCTGACGGTGATGGTCAGGGTGTCGGTCCCCGCCAGCAGCGGCAACGGCAGCGGCCCGCCCCCGCCGGCGACGGCGGCGGGCGCGGCGGCACCGAGCGCGGCGAGGGACGCGGCGGAGGTGAGGACGAGGCGGCGCAGCATACGAACTCCTGGGGGTACGGAACCGTCGGGATGCCCGGCATCCCTCACCCCACTAACGCTCCACCCCCCGGCGCGTTGCGCAAACCGACCCCCTTGGCGCCCCCGGAACCCCTTTGCCCTGCGCCCCGCCCGCCTAGTACCGTGGGGAGCGATTGGTGACACCCCCTTGGACTGTGTCATCATCTCCACGCACCACTCGCGCCTGCGCGGGTGTGGCAACTGGAGGCGTCGCCTAGTCCGGTCTATGGCGCCGCACTGCTAATGCGGTTTGGGTCTTAAAGCCCATCGAGGGTTCAAATCCCTCCGCCTCCGCCAGCACCACCCGAAGCCCCGGCCCCAAGGCCGGGGCTTCGCCCGTTCCCCGCCCCCTCTTACCCGCACGGGCTACCCCCGGCAAAGGCCCCTGATCGGCATTTGCCCAGGTCAGAGGGGGTGCGGCTAATGGATTTCGCGTCACGGCGCAGGTCATGTAATGTTGTTCCCGCAACGCCGACCGGGCAGAAAAGCCCGGGAAGCACAAGCACTCGTAGCTTAACGGATAGAGCATCTGACTACGGATCAGAAGGTTGCAGGTTCGAATCCTGCCGAGTGCACAGCAAGCCAGAGGGCCTGTGGAGTGATCCACAGGTCCTCTGGCTTTTGTCTTGACGGCAGTGGTTGACGGCAACCGCTTCGAAGGACCGCCGCCGGACCGATCAGACGGCTACAAGGACACCGGCCGTACCCTCGTCATCGTCCGGCCGCTGCCGTCACCCTCAGTGCGTCCCCGACGCGGTCGAAGGCGGACCGCTGGGAGTCCTGCCGCACCGAGGTGTAGATATGTCCATGGTCACGCGGATGAAGGCGGCCCGCTGGCTCCATGTCTCCGCCCCCACCCGCTCGTACTGCTGCAAGAGCCCGAGAAGCGGGCAGCCAGACTCACGAAGAACGCGCCGGCGTCCCCACACCAGCAGTAGCGGGTACATGCCAAGACCGCACAGGTCGCCGCGGATCGACGTTCACTCGGTCATGGCCCGGGCGGCCGCCATCCGTCAGGCAGGGCCGGCGGCAACGCTCAGGCTGGAACGGGGCCGCGGCCTGACAGATTGGGGAGGCGTGGCTGGGGCCGGTGGGTGGTTGCTGGAGACACGCGTGGCGGGTGCTCGGTCGGCGCACCCGCCGTCGTGGCTGACTTTCTGTGGCTGAGGTCGCCAACGGCACGGGTCAGCTGACCAGGGAAGGCGGCGCGATCGTTCGTGCGCGGTCGTAGAGGACCCTCGCGGCGGTGTTCTTCAGGTGCGGCCGGAGGAGGCCGAACATGGTTCTGATCCGGTCGTCGGCTCGGCCGGACTGCACCATGGGGTAGTCGTCGAGCGCCTGGTGCCAGGTGGCGCAGGCGGCTTCCAGGTGGCCGATCTCCAGTTGCCGCTCGACCAGCATGGCGCGGTGTCGAACGCGGGCGCGGCGGTAGACGCTGTAGCGCACTTTGTCGGACTGCTGCATGGCCTCGATGGCGCCGGGGCACGAGAGTCTGGTGCTGTTCGATTGCCGGACGGCTAGAAGAGGGCAGCCGAGGTGCTCTGCGTGAAGTTCTCGAGGATCGTGCGCAGCCAAGGGCTGCGTACGGCTGGTAGCCGGACCAAGGTGTGTTGGAACGTTCCCCGGTCGGCCCGGAACAGGTGGTTGGGGAGCAGCGGGAGCGGGTCGTCGCGGAGGACGTCTTGGGCTATGCGGCCCGACGCGGGAACCGGCAAGTTCGGTTCGGGAGAGACCAGCCACAGCCACACCCCCAGCGGCAGGGGCACCAGGTATGCCGGTGCGGTCGGGTCGGCAGGGGTCCAGGTCCGGCCCGTCTGGGGATGGACGGGGACGAGGAGGATGTCGACGCCCGCGTCCGGGGAGGGCTGTCCCGGTCCGGCCAGGACGGCGCGCCGCTTCAGGGTGCCTGCAGGCAGCAAGGCGTCGAGCGCGCGTTGGAACACGTCCCCGGTCAGGCCGTCCGGGACCTTCACCGGCTGCCCCTGGGAGGCGATCAGCAGGTGGGCGAGCGCCTGGCCGGCTGCCGCCTCCCACTGCGGACTCCACGACCAGTAGTGGTTCGGCCCCAGCCGTCCTCCCCACGTGGCGATCGGCTCGAACGGGGGGGTTTTCTCCCCCTTCTCTGCCAGCTCCGCCCAGGAGAGGGGCGCGGCGTGGATACCGTCGACGGGGACTCGGTGCACGACGTCCGAGCCGAGTCGCACCATCTGCCAGAGCGAGCAGTCGTCGACCCTGGTCGCCACGGGGAGGTCGCATGCCTCGCAGGCCATGTTGGGCCCGTCGGCCCCGTCGAGGCCACAGCAGGCACCGCCACGCTTCTCAGGAATCAGCCGGGTTCCACGGATATCACCGGGCGCGATGACACTCGCCCCGGGCGTGCCGTCGGACAGGGCGTGGACCGGCGCGTAGATGCCGCGTGACTCAGCCTCGCCCGGATCTATCTCGTCCCACAGCCGCCACGGCCCTCCCCAGGGATCCGGGTCCACGGCAAACGTCCCTGACTCCATGAGCACCGGAAGCTGGGCCCCGTTCCCGTACTGCTGACGGGCGTGGACCGGCAGTGAGACCTGGGACAGCGGGATGGTCAACTCGGCACCGCACCCCGCACACACGAAAACGAACAAATTTCCTCCGGCTGGGAAACAGACGCATCTTCGCAGCTCACCGGCAGCCGGCCAACATGTTCTCTCATCCGCTGCGGGAACGGCACCTGCCACCGTCGTGGAGTATCAACGCAGCGCGAGCAAGTGCCAGCCACCGCCTCGGACTACGGCAAGCGACTCACTCGGTGTTCGGATTCCCGGTGTGCTGCGGCGCCTCCCGAAGTGGTGAACATCTGCTGCCCATTCTCGTGAACAAAGCCAAATCCCGGATCTCGCCGTCCTGCCATGGCAGCAGCGGGCGCCGCTCGGCTGGAGCGAACACACCTGACGGTGGACTCGACGATCCCTACTGACAGCCGGATTTGCAGCTCATCTTCGGCGAGGGGCCGGCATGGGCTGATGTCGACCGCTTGGGACACCAGGACACCGGGTTCGACTACGACGAGATCGGCGCGTCAAGGACTGCCGCGCTCGGAGAGATGCGTCGCTTCATCGAGTCCTACCTCAGCTGGCCGCTATGCGGCGAGCCGAACCCGCTCGCAGCGACCTGACCCTCGAACGGGTGGGGCAGCTCCCGCGCCCGGTACCAACCACCCTGTCCGCTACCGCACGCGCGGTGTGGGTGGGGGGCGACGGCCGCGTCGGGTACCGGTGGTCCGGCACGGTGGGCCACTGCCGTGTTCGAGGCGGCGGTTGTCGGCGATGGCCCGTCGCGTTCTGCGTTGTGGTTGCGGTTGGGATGTCTTGTGTAGATCCGCATGACGGATGAGGTGCGAGCCGGGGCGTCAATAGTGGGGCAGCCTTGTGTTGTTGGCGTCGAGGGCAACTGCTTCGGCCGCGCGGCTACTTGACCCGGATCATGTGCAGCCGTGAAGGCCCTATAGGGTGATCGAACACTGCTCCTCCAGAGCAGAACGTATGACCAAAACGAGGGGACCCAATGAAACTGAATCTGCGTCGAACATCGCCTGCGCAGCGGTCGTCCGCGAGCCGGAAGATGATGTCGGCCGCGCTGGTCGGCGCTGCCGTCGTCGGCGCGTCGGTGCTGAGCTTGTCGCCGGCGTCCGCGCTGAACTGGAAGTGCACGAGCAGCTCCAGCACCATCGACGACGCGGGGTACTCCGGTCCCTTCGCGGACAACTGGGACTTCACCGTCAAGAACTGCGTGGCCCGGTCCGGCGGTTACGTGTACGCCAAGGCCACGGTGAGCTGGGACGCTCCCCCGTCGTACGCCGGAACCGACCTGACGGAGACCTTCGACAGCGCCCACTTCCGGCTGTACCTCAAGCACTCCGATGCCGGCGCGGACACCGTCCTGCTCAAGAAGGACTTCAATATCCAGCCCGCGCTGGCTGCCATGAGCAGCGCCGGCAACGGTTCGTGGTCCTCGTCCACGATCAAGAAGAGTGTGGGCAGCAAGAGCGCGTACGCCGCCGGCGCGCTGAGGCTCAACTGGGACGAGGACGGCAAGGGCGTCCGCCAGTACGACTTCAAGGGCACCCGCTCGGTCTGACGCCGGTACTGACGCCTAGGGCGCAGAGTTGAGAGGCCCCGGAGAGATCCGGGGCCTCTCGCGTTGCCGGCGGCCGCGTCACAGGGTGCCGAGGCGTGACCTCTCCATCAGGTCGATCACGTAGTGGACCAGCTCGACCGGCGCTGTCGTGGCCGCGAAGATCCGGCGGTCGACACCGCGTTCCGGGTTCCAGTTCCCCGTGTAGATCAGTACGGGGGTGCGGACGCCGTACTGCTCCAGGAGGCGCAGCAGTGTGGTTCCGGCCTGAGGGTCGCCGTGCCGTTCCATGTCGCTGATGACGACGTCGTACGACCGGCGGCGCAGGAGGGGAGCGGCCTCCTCGGTGGAGCGGGCCGGATCGATGTGCATGCCGGCCGTGCGGAAGAGCTCCATGAGCGGGGCGTTGCCCTCGGGGTGGTCGTCGACCCAGAGGATCCGGCCGTCGGACAGCAGGTCGGCGGCGTGCTCCAGCCGGCCCAGAGCGGTGCGTCTGGCGTGCGGTGTGACGGGAGACTCGCTCTCGTCCTGGGCGCGGTCGAGCAGTTCGGCGGCGAGCTCGATTTCGATGCCCATGGCGCGTACGGCGGTTAATCGGGGAACCATGCGTTCGACGATCGTCCCGCGCAAGGTCATGTAGACGGTGGCGGCGAAGGCCACCCACAGCACGGCCGGGACGGTGCCGATGATCTTGATCCACAGGGCTTCGGACACGTCCACATCATCGTGGGTGGTACGCGTGTGGCGCAGCCGTTCAAGGCAGTCGGGGTACGGTGCCGCCGTGGTGGCGTGGCGATGTGTGGGGCTGAGGTGGACGGGCGGTGCGCCCGTGCTCGTGTGGGAGGGCGGGCGGAGGAGCGTGTTGGGGTATGGGCGGGTGATCGGGTTCCGGGTGGTGGGGGCGCGGGGGTGTGTCGGGGCGCGGGGGAACGCGTGTCCGGTGGGGGCCGTCGTGGGTGGGCGCAGTACTGGGGGGCGGTGTGCGGAGTGTGCGCGGTGGGACCGGGTGGGGTCCGTGGCGGCGGATGGGGTGGCGGACGATCCCAGGGTGTACCGGGTGTACCTCGCGTGGTTCGGGGCCGGCATGGTCAAGGTCGGGATCACGGCGGAGGAGCGCGGGGACGCGCGGCTGCTGGAGCAGGGGGCCGTGGCGTACAGCTGGCTGGGGCGCGGGGCGCTGATGGCCGCGCGGCGGACCGAGGAGGTGCTCGGTACGGCGCTGGGGGTGCCCGACCGGATCCCGTACGCCGCGAAGCGTGTCGCGCGCGTGGGGTTGCCGGGGGAGTGGGAGCGGGCGGCGGAGGTGGCGGCGCTGTACCGGCGGGCCGTGGCGGTGCCCGGGTGGGCGGAGACGCTGGAGCGGCTGGAACCACGGGTCGTGGACCAGGCGGAGGCCTTTGGGCTGGGGCGGGTCGACCGGATCGACGGGGTGGTCACCGAGCTGGTGGACGGCGGGTGTGTGGAGGGGACGCTCATGGCCGCGGCCGGGCCGGATCTTCACCTCCAGGCCCCCGACGGGCGGGCGCTCGTGCTGGATACGCGGTTGATCACCGGGTGGGAGCTGGTCGCCGTCGGCGGGAGTGGGGAGGGGACGACCGTGCCCGTCACCGTTCTGCCGCCAGGGGTGCAGGGCGGGCTTTTCTAAGAGGAGGGTATGCCGCATGAGCGGTCAACTCGTAAGGGGGTTCTGGGGCTCGTGGACGTGCACACGCCTTTCATGCCGGAGCGTGTGCTGCGGAAGGTGTGGGCGTACTTCGACCCGGTCGGGCCGCTGACCGGGACGGAGTGGCCCATCACGTACCGCGAGGAGGAGGACCGGCGGGTCGAGCTGCTGCGGGAGTTCGGGGTCGTGGGCTTCACGTCGATGGTCTATCCGCACAAGGCCGGGATGGCGGAGTGGCTCAACGGGTGGGCGTACGGGTACCTGCACCAACTGGAGGCGCTGGAGCGGCTCGAGCTGGGGGAGGACTGGTTGCGGGGGGTTTGTCACTGGAACGGGGCCCGGCTGTTCCCGGTGCACTCTTAGGGGATTCACAGAGAGCGGAAAGGCTCCTCTCAGCGGTGTCCGGCAGCGTCGGAGCATGACCGTCTGCGGAAGTGCCGTCCGTGTCCTCGTCGTGGACGACGAGGACTCGCTCGCCGAGCTGTTGTCCATGGCCCTGCGGTACGAGGGGTGGGAGGTGCGCAGTGCCGGGGACGGCCCGGGGGCGGTGCGTTCGGCGCGGGAGTTCCGGCCGGATGCCGTCGTGCTGGACGTGATGCTGCCCGACATGGCCGGGGACGGGCCGGCGGTGCTCAGCAGGCTGCGGCGCGAACTGGCCGGCGTGCCGGTGCTGTTCCTGACGGCGAAGGACGCGGTCGAGGACCGGATCGCGGGGCTGACGGCGGGCGGGGACGACTACGTCACCAAGCCGTTCAGCCTGGAGGAGGTCGTGGCGCGGCTGCGCGGGCTGATCCGGCGGTCCCCGGCCGCGGCGGGGCGGGGTGACTCCGTGCTGGTCGTCGGAGATCTGATCCTCGACGAGGACAGCCACGAGGTGTCGCGGGGCGGGCGGGGGATCCATCTGACCGCCACCGAGTTCGAGCTGCTGCGGTTCCTCATGCGCAACCCCCGGCGGGTGCTCAGCAAGGCGCAGATCCTCGACTGGGTGTGGAGCTACGACTTCGGCGGGCGGGCCAACGTGGTCGAGCTGTACATCTCGTACCTGCGGAAGAAGATCGACGCCGGGCGGGCGCCGATGATCCACACCCGGCGGGGCGCGGGGTATCTGATCAAGCCGGCGGCGTAGGCCCGAAAAACGTTATACGGCGTATGGCTTCCACTTGTACGGTGTACGGGACCTGCCCTTTACACCGTACAAGGAGCCCACTCCCATGACGGCGACCACCGCCGGGAACGACCAGAAGCCCACCGCCGCCACCCCCGGCGGCCACCCGCAGCGCTGGCTGATCCTCGGCGTGATCTGCCTCGCCCAGCTGACCGTGCTGCTCGACAACACCGTCCTCAGCGTCGCGATCCCGTCCCTCACCAAGGAGCTCGACGCCTCCACCGCCGACATCCAGTGGATGATCAACGCCTACTCGCTCGTCCAGTCCGGACTGCTCCTCACCGCCGGCAACGCCGCCGACCGCTACGGCCGCAAGAAGATGCTGCTCACCGGTCTCGCGCTGTTCGGCATCGGCTCGCTGGCCGCCGGACTCGCCCAGTCCTCCGCCCAGTTGATCGCCGCCCGCGCGGGCATGGGCGTCGGCGGGGCGCTGCTGATGACCACGACCCTCGCGGTCGTCGTCCAGGTCTTCGACGAGACCGAGCGCGTCAAGGCCATCGCCCTGTGGTCCACGGTCAGCTCGCTCGGCTTCGCGGCCGGGCCGCTGCTCGGCGGGTTCGTGCTCGACCACTTCTGGTGGGGCGCGATCTTCCTGATCAACATCCCGGTCGCGGTCCTCGGCCTCGCCGCCGTCACCGCCCTCGTACCCGAGTCCAAGCACAAGCAGGGGGACCGGCCCGACCTCCTCGGTGCCGTACTGTCCACGATCGGCATGACGGCGGTCGTCTACGCGATCATCTCCGGCCCCGACCACGGCTGGACGTCCGGCCAGGTCCTCGTCTCCGCCGCGATCGGCGTGGTCGTCCTCGCCGGCTTCGCCGTGTGGGAGCTGCACACCTCGTACCCCATGCTGGACATGCACTTTTTCCGCAACCAGCGGTTCGTCGGCGCCGTCGCCGGCGCCATCCTGGTCGCCTTCGGCATGACCGGCTCGCTGTTCCTGCTCACCCAGCACCTGCAGTTCGTGCTCGGGTACGGGCCGCTCGACGCGGGTCTGCGTACGGCGCCGCTCGCCCTCACCGTCGTCGTACTCAACCTCACCGGCGTCGGCGCGCGGCTGCTGCCCAAGCTGGGTACGCCCTGGACCATCGCCATCGGCATGGCGCTGGTCGCCGCCGGCCTCGCCGCGATCGCCGTCCTGGGCGGGGTGCACGGGTACGGCGGCATGCTCCTCGGGCTGGTCGTCATGGGCGCGGGCGTCGCGCTGTCCATGCCCGCCATGGCCAACGCCATCATGAGCGCGATCCCGCCGGAGAAGGCGGGCGTCGGCGCCGGCATCAACGGCACGCTCGCCGAGTTCGGCAACGGGCTGGGTGTCGCCGTCCTCGGCGCCGTCCTCAACTCCCGGTTCGCCGCGCTCGTCTCCGTATCGGCCGCCTCCCTGCCCGCCGCGCTCGCGGCGGCCGACGGGCCGGCCGAGAAGGCCCGGATCGCCGACGCGTTCGCCACCGGGCTGGAGACCAGCCAGCTGGTCGGCGCGGTGGCGGTGCTGGCCGGCGGCCTGCTGGCGGCGGTGCTGCTGCGGCGCGCGGAAGGGCGGCGGGCGTAGCAGCGGCGGGCCTGGCAGCGGCGGGCCTGGCAGCGGCGGGCATAGCATCGGGGGCCAGGAACGAGGAGGAACGCCCATGGTGTCGGCAGCCGACCGCGCGAAGCACCCGGCCCGCGCGAGCGTGTGGCTGGAGGGCGGCAAGGCCGCGCGGTCTGCGGGCCGCAAGGCGGAGCAGCCCTCCGGCCTCGACCGGGAACGCATCACCGCGGCGGCGGTCCGGCTGCTGGACGCCGAGGGGCTGGCCAAGTTCTCCATGCGGCGGCTCGCGGCGGAGCTGAACGTCACCGCGATGTCGGTCTACTGGTACGTCGACACCAAGGACGACCTGCTGGAGCTGGCGATCGACGCGGTCCTCGGGGAGCTGGACCTCCCCGAGCCGGCCGCCGACGGCGACGACTGGCGCGACCGGCTCCGCGCGCTAGCCGTCGGCTACCGCTCCCTGCTGGTCCGCCACCCGTGGGTGTCCCCGCTGATCGGCCGGTTCCTCAACATCGGCCCGCACGCGATGGCGTTCGCGCTCTGCGTCCAGCAGGTCATCGGCAGCACGGGCCTGCCCGCGCACGCCCAGACGGGCGCGACGCAGGCGGTCTTCCAGTTCGTGTACGGCTTCGGCACCATCGAGGGCCAGTTCATGCAGCGGTGCGCGAGCGCGGGCATGAGCCAGGACGAGTACTTCCGTGAGGCGATGGCCACGATCTACGAACAGCCCGGGTACGAGAAGGACTTCCGGCGCGCCACGGAGCTGATGGAGGCCCGCGGCGGCGACACGGTGGAGGAGATGCGCGAACGCGACTTCGACTTCGGGCTGAAGCTCCTGGTCGCCGGCATCGAGGCGATGACCCAGGCCTGTCCCTAGGCCTGTCCCTAGGCCTGTCCCTAGGCCTGTCCCTAGGCCTGTCCCTAGGCCTGTCCCTAGGCCTGTCCCTAGGCCTGTCCCTAGGCCTGCGGAAGCTCCCCCTGCACCGCCTGGATGTCGAGCTCCACCCGCAGCGTCGTGCCGATCGCCGAGATGCCCGCCTGGACCACCTGGTTGTAGTTCATGGCGAAGTCCTCCCGGCGCAGCTCCGCCGTCGCCCGGAACGCCGCGCGCACCCCGCCCCACGGATCCGGCCCCGTGCCGAGGTACGTGAGGTCGAGATCGACGTCACGGACGACGCCGTGGAGGGACAGGGCGCCGTGCACGGTCCAGCGGTCGGGGCCCACGGGGCTGAGGCCGTGGCCGCGGTAGGTGATCTCCGGGTACGTGTCGACGTCCAGGAAGTCGGGCGACTTCAGGTGCTTGTCGCGCAGCGCGTTGCCCGTGTCGATGGACGTCGCCGAGATCACCGCGTCCACACGCGAGGCTCCGAGATCGGGGGAGATCTCGATCCGGCCGCCGAAGTCGGTGAACCGGCCGTGCACGCTGGAGATGCCCAGGTGCTGCGCGACCGCGCCCACGGACGAGTGCGCCGCGTCCAGCGACCAGGCGCCCGGCGGCGGGAGTTCCACGCCGCCCGCCCGCGCCAGGACGACCGTGCCGACCTCGGCCCGCCCGCTCGCGGTCACCAGCGCGGTGGACGCGGCCGGGGCGTACCCGACCGCCGTCACGATCACCGTGTACGGGCCGGGCGCGAGCGGCGCGTCCGCGACGACGGCTCCCTCGGCGTCGGCGCCGGCCCGCAGCACCTGCGCGCCGGTCATGTCGGTCACGGTCACCACGGCGTGCTGGACGGCCCAGCCGTCGCGGGTGCGTACCTGTGCGTGCAGTGCCATTCCCGTACCTCTCCTCTTGCTCCGGAAGAAGGGGCGGCAGGCCGTCCCCTGCCTGCCGCCCCTGTGCCCGGCCGCGCCTCCGCTCGACGCGCGGCCGGGGGTCTTCGAACCTGCGCCTACTCGCCGGGGTGGGCCAGCTCGATGTCGTGGCCGTCGACTCCGCGCCCGGCCACGGTCAGGGCACCGGCCACCGGCGGGTAGCCGGTCGCGATGACCGTGTACTCGCCCGCGTCGAGGTCGGCGAACCCGTACGCGCCGTCCTCGCCGGTCGTCGCCGTCGCGACCACGTTCCCGGCCGCGTCGACGAGCGTCACCCGCGCGTCCGCCAGCGGGCGGTGGTCCGCCCCGGCGCGTACCGTGCCCTGGAGCCGCGCCCCGGACCGGAGCAGCGCCTCCACCCGGGTCACGCCCTGGCCGCCGATCTCGACCGGGAGGGCGAGCGGCCGGTAGCCGTCGGCGTTCACCGCGACGGTCACGGCGCCCGGCACCAGCTCGGCGAAGGCGAAGGTGCCGTCCTGGGTGGACTTGCCGGTGGCGAGCACATCGCCGCGCACATCCGTGACGATCACCATCGCGCCCTCGACGGGCTCCCCGCCCTCGGCGGCCTTCACGGCGCCGACGAGCCCACTCGTACCGGAGAGGAGGATGTCGTACGCCAGTGCCTCCTCCGCCACGACGACCGTGGACGCCTGCGGCTGGAAGCCGTCGGCCGAGGCGATCAGGACGTACGAGCCCGGGCCCGGCGCGTCCAGCGTGTACGCGCCGTCGGCCTGGGCGACCGCGCGGCCCAGCTGCCGCCCGCCCAGCGAGATCAGCGTGACCGCCGCCCGGGCGACGGGCGTGCCCTCCGCGGTGCGGACGGTGCCGTGGACGGGGGTGTCGTGCGTGGCCGCCACGACGACGGGCGTCTCAGGAGCCGGGGCAGGCTCCGGCTCCGGCTTCGCGTTGCTCTTCAGCGCGACCTCCTTGATGAACAGCGTCACGAGGAAGGCGAGCAGGGCGAAGGGGGCGGAGTAGAGGAACACGTCGGCCACACCGTGTCCGTACGCCGTCTCCATGACCGTACGGAACGGAGCCGGCAGTGCGTCCAGGTCGGGGATGCCCCCGCCGCCCGTACCGCCGTGGCCCAGCGCCGCGCCCTGCGGGCCCAGGTCGGCGAGGCCGTCCTGCACGTAGTGGGTGACCCGGTTGGCCATGACCGCGCCCAGCGCCGAGACGCCGATGGCACCGCCGAGGGACCGGAAGAAGGTGACGACGGACGACGCCGCACCGAGGTCCGAGGGCTCGACCTGGTTCTGGGTGCACAGCACGAGGTTCTGCATCATCATGCCGATGCCCAGGCCCATGACGGCCATGAAGACCGCGATGTGCCAGTACTCCGTGTCGTACCGGATGGTGCCCAGCAGCCCGAGGCCCGCTGTCACCAGCACACCACCGCTGACCAGCCACGCCTTCCAGCGGCCCGTCTTGGTGATGACCTGGCCGCTGACCGTGGAGGACAGGAACAGGCCGGCGATCATCGGAATGGTCATGACGCCCGACATCGTCGGCGACTTGTCGCGCGCCAGCTGGAAGTACTGGCTGAAGAAGACCGTGCCGGCGAACATCGCCACACCGACGAAGAGCGACGCGATCGAGGCGAGCGTGATGGTCCGGTTGCGGAACAGCCGCAGCGGGATGATCGGTTCGCTCGCCCTCGACTCGACGAGCAGGAACAGCGCACCGAGGACGACCGAGCCGCCGACCATGGTGTACGTCTGCCACGACGCCCAGTCGTACTTGTCACCGGCGAAGGTGACCCACACCAGCAGCAGCGAGACAGCCGCGCTGATGAAGAAGGCGCCCGACCAGTCGACCTTGACCTGCCGCTTCACGACCGGCAGCTTCAAAGTCTTCTGGAGCACGATCAGCGCGATGACGGCGAAGGGCACGCCGACGTAGAAGCACCAGCGCCAGCCGAGCCAGTCGGTGTCGGTGATGACGCCGCCGAGCAGCGGGCCGCCGACGGTGGCGACGGCGAACGTGGCGCCGAGGTAGCCGCTGTAGCGGCCGCGCTCGCGCGGGGAGATCATCGCGGCCATCACGATCTGCGCGAGGGCGGACAGACCGCCGACGCCGATGCCCTGGACGACGCGGCAGGCGATGAGCATGCCGGCGTTCTGGGAGAGGCCGGCGACGACCGAGCCCAGCACGTAGATGACCAGGGATATCTGGACCAGCAGCTTCTTGGAGAAGAGGTCCGCGAGTTTGCCCCACAGCGGGGTGGTCGCCGTCATCGCGAGCAGCGAGGCGGTCACGACCCAGGTGTAGGCGCTCTGGCCGCCGCCGAGGTCGGTGATGATCTCGGGAAGGGCGTTGGAGACGATCGTCGAGGACAGGATGGCGACGAACATGCCGAGCAGCAGCCCGGAGAGCGCCTCCATGATCTGCCGGTGCGTCATCGGCGCGCCGCCACCGTCACGGGTCTTGGCGTGGCCGCCCCGCACACCGGCTGGTGTGGTCGTAGCCATGTACTTCCTTTAGTTACGTACGGGCGTGGGCTTACGTACGGGCGTGGGCCCGGCAGTCTCCGAAGGAGTCCCGGAGGCGGGCGAGCAGTGCGGTCAGCTGTCCGACGTCGTCGTCGGACCAGTCCTTGAGGGTGCGGGCGAACATGTCCGCGCTCCGGCGGCCGAGGTCATGGAGCATGTCCTGGCCCGCCGGGGTCAGCCGCAGGATGCGGGAGCGCCTGTCGTCCGGGTCGGGCAGCCGCTCGATCCAGCCGCGCTCCACGACGTGCGCGACATGACGGCTGGTGACCGACATGTCGACGGCGAGCAGCTCGGCGAGCCGGCTCATCCGCATGTCGCCGTGGTGGGCGAGGAGGGACAGCACGGCCGCCGATCCGCCCGGGCACTCGGCGGGCAGGGCTCGGGAGAGTCCGCGCTTGACGGCGCCGATGGCGCTCAGCTGCCGGGCCAGCTCTTCGTACTGACTTCGCTCGGCCATGGGCACCCCCACATCTTGTTGCTTAGGGCAACCATAGACAAGGATGGTTGCTACAGGCAAACTAAAAGGGGCGAAGGCGTCTAAAGGTCTGGCAAAGCAAGGCGAGGGTTGGGTGGCGGGGCCAGGTTCGCTAGGGTCCTGCCCCATGGCACACAACCCCCAGGGCCCGGACGGCAACTACGACCCGGCGGGCAGCACGCAGATGTTCCGCGCCTTCGTCGACGAGGGCACGCCGCGGCGGCAGCCGCAGGTGGCGGCCCAGTCTGGGCCGCGGGTCGGCCTGATCGCCGGCGTGGTCGCGGTCGTCGTGATCGTCGCCGCGGTCGCCTGGCTCGCCCTCGGCTGACCGTTCCTTCTTCGCTCACGCCCAGGACGCGGTGACGTCCTGGGTCTCGATGCGCATGCCCAGCGGCACCCGCCAGGCGTCCACGCAGACCGTGTACGTCTGTCTCCGCACCGCGCCCGCCGCGATCGGCAGGGGCAGCGGCTGGGCCGACTCGATGGTGGCCCAGTCGACGCCGAGCGCCCCGATGATGTGCGTCGCGAAGGTGACGGTGCCGGAACGCACTGGTGAGCCGCCGGAGTTGTGGAACTCCACCGTCACCTTCTCGCACCAGCGCCGGTCCGTGGGCGCGCGGAGCGGTGCGCCGACGGTCAGGGCGGCGGGGCCGGCCGGCGGAGTGGTTCCAGGGGCCGGCTGCGGCGGCGCCGGTGTGGGCGCGGGTGTGGGCGTCGTGGGCGTGGACGGGGCGGCACCGGGCCTGTGCGGCCGCGTGGGCGCCGATGAGGACGCCCCCGAGGACGCCCCCGACGACCGGGACGGTTCGGCCGACGGCGGCCGTGACGGATGCGTCGCGCTCGACGGCTTCGGCGGTACGCCCGACGGCGGTACGGAGGACCCCGAGGGCGCCCTCGTCCCCGTACCGGACGATCCACCGCCGTCCAGCGGTACGAGCACGACCTCGCCCGACGGCGGGACCGGTCCCGAGCCGCCGGGGCGGCCGACCGCCCCGGTCGCCACGCGGCCTTCCCCGGCGCCGTTGCCACACGCGGTCAGCGCCCCGCCCAAGCAGAGCGCCACCGCCACCAGCCCAAGTCGACGCGTCATCGCGCCAGTGTGGCTGACGTACCGTCAGTTATAAAGCCTCAGTCGGAGATGAGCCCTTCCCGCAGCTGCGCGAGCGTCCTCGTCAGCAGTCGCGAGACGTGCATCTGGGAGATGCCGACCTCCTCGCCGATCTGCGACTGCGTCATGTTGGCGAAGAACCGCAGCATGATGATCTGCCGCTCGCGGGGCGGGAGTTTGGCGAGGAGCGGCTTGAGTGACTCGCGGTACTCCACGCCCTCCAGGGCGCTGTCCTCGTACCCGAGCCGGTCCGCCAGCGAGCCCTCGCCGCCGTCGTCCTCGGGGGAGGGGGAGTCCAGCGACGACGCCGTGTAGGCGTTGCCGACCGCGAGGCCGTCGACCACGTCGTCCTCCGACACGCCCAGCACGGCGGCGAGTTCGGGGACGGTCGGCGAGCGGTCGAGCTTCTGAGCCAGCTCGTCGCTCGCCTTGGTGAGGGCCAGGCGCAGCTCCTGGAGGCGGCGCGGTACGCGCACCGACCACGAGGTGTCGCGGAAGAACCGCTTGATCTCACCGACGACCGTCGGCATCGCGAAGGTCGGGAACTCCACGCCCCGTTCGCAGTCGAACCGGTCGATCGCCTTGATCAGGCCGATGGTGCCGACCTGGACGATGTCCTCCATCGGCTCGTTGCGCGAGCGGAAGCGGGCGGCCGCGTACCGCACGAGGGGCAGGTTCAGCTCGATCAGCGTGTCGCGGACGTAGGTGCGCTCCGGGCCGTCCACGCCTTCGGCGTCCAGGGCGGCGAGCCGCAGGAACAGGGAGCGGGACAGAGTGCGGGTGTCGAGGGCCTCCGACGTGGTGTCGGGAGCCGTTGCGGGACCGCTCTGCGCGGGTACGGGCACGGGCGCCGGTACGGACTCCGGCAGGGAATCCGGCACGGACACGGGCACGGACGCCGGCACGGGCGTGAGCGTGAGCACCTTCGAGCTGCCCTGTTCTGCGGACATGCCACCCCCTTGAGGTCGCGGACGGTCGCGTGGGCCGCGACCATCGGAGGAACGCAGCCTCCACCTGAATACCGGAGCCGAGACTGCGGCAAACGCGGTTCCAGCAGAATGTCACATGTCGGCAACACGCTGTAGTGACTTGTCGACAAGAATGCCGCAAAAATGCACAGGAAACAGGGGGTGTGAGGCCTTTGGGCCGCTCGATCCAGGGCTGAACGGGTCTACCCGATCAGGTTACGCATCGATTCGATTTGCGGATCTCAGGCGGGCGAAGCTCCGTGCCAGGAGCCTTGACACATGCATCTGGGAGACGCCCAGTTCCTGGCTGATCTGCGACTGGGTCAGATTGCTGTAGTAGCGCAGCATCAGGATCCGCTGCTCCCTCTCGGGGAGCTGCACCAGCAGATGCCGTACGAGATCCCGGTGTTCCACCCCGGCCAGTGCCGGGTCCTCGTAGCCGAGCCGGTCCAGCAGCCCCGGCATCCCGTCGCCCTCCTGGGCGGCCTCCAGGGAGGTGGCGTGGTACGAGCGGCCCGCCTCGATGCAGGAGAGCACCTCGTCCTCGGAGATCTTCAGCCGCTCGGCGATCTCGGCGGTCGTCGGCGATCTGCCGTGAGCCGTCGTCAGGTCCTCCGTGGCGCCGTTGACCTGCACCCACAGCTCGTGCAGCCGGCGCGGTACGTGGACGGTGCGGACGTTGTCGCGGAAGTACCGCTTGATCTCGCCGACGACGGTCGGCATCGCGAACGTGGGGAACTGCACCCCCCGGTCCGGGTCGAACCGGTCGATCGCGTTGATCAACCCGATCGTGCCGACCTGGACGACGTCCTCCATGGGTTCGTTGCGGGACCGGAAGCGGGCTGCGGCGTACCGCACCAGCGGCAGGTTCGCCTCGATGAGCGCCCCGCGCACCCGGGAGTGTTCCGGAGTGCCCGGCTCCAGCGTCTTGAGCTGGCCGAACAGGACCTGGGTGAGCGCTCGGGTGTCGGCCGCCCGCCCCTGTGCCTTGGTGCGGGCCTCCGACTCGTTCTGGGGCGGCACCTGTTGAGGCGTCGTACTGGCCGGCACGTTCACGCCACCCCTTCGCGGTCGATCTCGCGGTCAATTACGGTCAACTCATCCGTCAAAAGCGGTCATAGCATCACAAGACATGTCCACTGTGTGCAAGCACCTGATAACGTCGTGTTGTCGACGTACGCACGGCGAAAAGCCCCGCACCGGTGGGGTGCGGGGCTTCGCCGTGGTGTACGGGATCAGAACTCGTAGTCGGCGATCACCCATGTGGCGAACTCGCGCCACTGGCCGGCGGCGGCCTGGTGGGCCGGGTGCTCGATGTACCGCTTCAGCGCGTCCTTGTCCGCGACCGCCGAGTTGATGGCGAAGTCGTACGCGATGTCCCGGTCGGTGATGTTCCAGGCGCACTCCCAGAACTCCAGCTCCGGGACGACGCCGCCGAGCGCCTCGAACGCCTTCACGGCCTCGACGACACGCGGCTCGTCGCGCCGCACTCCGTCGTTGAGCTTGAAGAGGACCAGGTGGCGGATCACAGGGGACTCCTAATTGACGAGCTCGGTCATGAAGTCGCCGACGCCCTGCGCGGCGCTCGAAATGCCCTCGAACCCTACCTGTACGAGGTCGGCGGCACGCTCGGGGGAGTTGATGATCGTGTACAGCACGAAGACGACGACCACGTACAGCGTGATCTTCTTGGCCTGCACCATCGACCCTGTCTCCCCGTCTCTCCCCTGCGATCCCCTGGGCGGTCGGGTGAGTCTAACCGAGCCTCCAAGGACCAAGGCCCCTCCCATCCGGGCCTTTTGCCGGTCCCGCCCGGGCGGGAGGCGCGGGAGCATGGATGGTGAGCCCGGCGGACCTGGCAGGAATCCGCGGGGCGAGTGAACCGGCCCCCACTGCGGAGCCCGTGCCGCGCGCTTCCCCCCGAGAGCGGCTCGGGCTTGCGGGACCGGTTCTCATGGGGGAGCGGCTTGTCCCCCCGATGCCGCTCCCCGGTACGTGAAGGGCCCCGACGCGATGCGTCGGGGCCCTTCACACAAGAGCGGTAGCGGAGGGATTTGAACCCTCGGTGACTTGCGCCACACTCGCTTTCGAGGCGAGCTCCTTCGGCCGCTCGGACACGCTACCGAGAGAGAGCTTAGCCCAAAGGTGCCGCTACGAAGAAATCCGAATCAGCGGCGGTCCACGGCTGCGGCGACGGACTCGTCAGCACACCTCAGCGGTCGCGGAAGAACCGCGTGAGGAGCGCCGCGCACTCCTCCGCCAGCACTCCCTGGATCACCTCGGGCCGGTGGTTGAGCCGCCTGTCCCGTACGAGATCCCACAGCGAGCCCACCGCGCCCGCCTTCTCGTCCAGTGCCCCGAACACCAGCCGGTCCACCCGGGACTGCACGAGCGCACCCGCGCACATCACGCACGGTTCCAGCGTGACGACCAGAGTGCAGCCCGTCAGCCGCCACTCCCCGACCGCCTCGGCCGCCCGGCGCAGCGCCAGCACTTCGGCGTGCGCCGTCGGATCGCCGGTCACCTCGCGTTCGTTGTGACCGGTGGCGAGCACGCGGCCGTCCGGGGACAGAACGACCGCGCCGACCGGCACGTCGCCGGCCCGCGCAGCTCGCTCGGCCTCCTCCATGGCGCGGCGCATCGCCGCCCGCCATGGCTCCCGGACGGGGTCGGGAGTGGTGGGCGCGGGTGTCGGTGCGGGGTGCACTAGCGGACGGCCTCCAGCACCTCCGCGGCGCCGAGCGCGTCCGCGATCTCGGACAGCGCGTCGGTGTCGAGCGCCAGCAGCTCCTTCTCGGACAGGCCCAGGTCGGCCAGGACCAGCCGGTCGCCGACCGGCTCCGCGGGCACGGCCTCGGCCGTCACCGCCGATTCCTCCTCGTCGTCGTCCTCGACCGGCTCCCCGTCCTCGGTGCCGTCGAGGTCCAGCGCGTCCAGGTCGGGGCCGTCGTCCTCCTGGTCGTCGCCCAGCAGTTCCTTGGTGAGGATCTCCCCGTAGGAGGAGCGGGCGGCGGCCGCTCCGTCGGAGACGTAGATACGAGGGTCGTCCTCACCCTCCACGCGGACGATGCCGAACCATGCGTCCTCCTGCTCGATGAAGACGATCACTGTGTCGTCGTCCACCGAGGCATCACGGGCCAGCTCGGTCAGATCCGACAAGGTCTCCACATCGTCGAGCTCTGTGTCGCTCGCTTCCCACCCGTCTTCGGTGCGCGCGAGCAGTGCGGCGAAGTACACCGTGACTCTCCCACTGATCAGAGGTGTGACGATCGGGCGGCACGCTCCTGAATGCCCCGCCCACTCGGCATCGTGGCAGATGCGAGGCCCTCAGGAGAGGTGTTCCGCTCTTGCGTCGTGCACCAGTCTGAGTCCGATCCCCGGTCCGTGTCACCAGCGGATCGCCGCGGGATCGCTCCCGAATCGCGGAAGGGACGCCCCCGGATCGCCCCCTGACGGCTCTCGGCCCCCCACCGCCACCCCACCGAACCGCCGCGTCGCCCCCGGGGCGTCCGCCCCCGCGCCGCCCGGCGGTCGACGGTCGGCCGGGCGCAGGTCCGGCGGGTGGCAGGCGGGGTGGGGCGGTGGGGCGAGGGGCGCGCCGCGCGAGCGGTGGGCGGCGGCGGGGGGCGGCACGCGAGCGGTGGGCGGCGGCGGGCGGCACGCGACCCGCTCGGACCCCGGGGTCACCAGCGGAACGTGCGCATGCGCATCGCCTGGCGCATCCTCGCGGCTCTCGCGCGACGCGGCTGGACGCGGTCGCGCAGCGCTTTCGCCTCGTTCAGCTCGCGCAGGAACTGGGCGCGGCGCCGCCTGCGCTCGGCGTCGCTCTCCTGGCGGTCCGGCGCCCGGTCGTCCTGCTCCCGCTCCGGATCTTCCGCTTCCGGCATCGCGACCACCCCCAGGCTGGGTCCGTCCACCCCACCTTCCCTCCGCGGCGGGGGTTGATGCCAGTGCGGGCTACTGTTGAGGACATGCGGATCCACGTCGTCGACCACCCGCTGGTGGCGCACAAACTCACCACGCTGCGCGACAGGCGCACCGACTCCCCGACCTTCCGGCGGCTCGCCGACGAGCTGGTCACCCTGCTCGCGTACGAGGCCACCCGGGACGTGCGCACCGAGCAGGTCGACCTCGACACCCCGGTCACCCGGACGACCGGCGTCAAGCTGTCGAGCCCGAAGCCGCTGGTGGTGCCGATCCTGCGGGCCGGCCTGGGCATGCTGGACGGCATGGTGCGGCTGCTGCCGACCGCCGAGGTGGGCTTCCTGGGCATGATCCGCAACGAGGAGACGCTGGAGGCGTCCACGTACGCCACCCGGATGCCGGAGGACCTCTCCGGGCGCCAGGTGTACGTCCTGGACCCGATGCTGGCCACGGGCGGCACGCTGGTCGCCGCCATCCAGGAGCTGATCAAGCGCGGCGCGGACGACGTGACGGCGGTCGTGCTGCTGGCGGCACCCGAGGGCGTCGAGGTCATGGAGCGCGAGCTGGCGGGCACGCCGGTCACGGTCGTCACGGCCTCGGTCGACGAGCGCCTCAACGAGCACGGCTACATCGTCCCGGGCCTGGGCGACGCGGGCGACCGGATGTACGGAACGGCCGACTAAGGGCGCCTCTCGGCACGGTCGACCGTCGACGCACGCCTGGGCGTCCCGGAGGCGAACGAGCCCGCTAGCAAGCAGAGGGCGCGGGCGCGGGCTTGGCCAGGGCGGCCAGGGCCGCGGTCGCGTCCTTCGGCGGTGTGAGGCTTTTGAAGGCCGTACCGATGATCAGGTCCACGTCCGCCGTCGCACGGGCGTCCATCTTGAGCGTGGCGCCCTTCAGCTGCGTACGGAGGACGGGGAAGGCGCTCTCGCCCGCTCCGGTGGCGCCGAGCAGCATGCCGGGGCCCGGGACCTTCTTGTCGTACGCGGCCGGGGCGTTGCCCACCTTGCCGATGGCGAAGCCGCGCTTCTTCAGCTCGTCGGCGGTCGTCTTGGCGAGGCCCGCGCGCGGGGTCGCGTTGTAGACGTTCACCGTGATCTGGCCGGGCTTGAGGGGCACGTGGACCGGCGTCACGGGGTTCTTGCGGGGCTTGCAGCCCGGGCCGGCCGCGGTCTTCGCGCGGCTGTCGGTGCCGCCCCCGCCGAAGACATCGATGAGCTGCAGTGTTCCCCAGCCGGCCAGGCCGAGGGCGACCACTGCGACGAGGGCCGAGACCACGATCCGGCGACGGCGTCGGGGGCGGCGCATGCGCGGGTAGGCGTCACCCGTAATGCGGTACTTTCCGCCCATGCCGGGGGGAGTGAGCATGCTCATGGGCGCAGCGTAATGCGGCCCGGTGACTATGCCTACTAAACGATCAGCCGATGGGGGCCGGACGGGTGGGAAAGGGCCCGAAAGGCTGACATCCCCGTCCCCGGCTGATCAGTCGAGTTCGAGCACGCGGGCGTGCAGCACCTGCCGCTGCTGCAGGGCCGCGCGCACGGCGCGGTGCAGTCCGTCCTCGAGGTAGAGGTCGCCCTGCCACTTCACGACGTGCGCGAAGAGGTCGCCGTAGAACGTCGAGTCCTCGGCGAGGAGCGTCTCCAGGTCCAGCTGACCCTTGGTGGTCACGAGCTGATCGAGGCGGACCGGGCGCGGCGCGACATCCGCCCACTGCCGGGTGCTTTCCCGGCCGTGGTCGGGATACGGCCGCCCGTTACCGATGCGCTTGAAGATCACACGGAAAGCCTACCGGGCGAGCGGCTCCCGGCGCAGCCACGCGGCGCCAGTCGAATGCCGACGAAACCTGTGGAAACCGGGACGGTCCGGAGACCGGGACGGCGCGCCGCGGAGGTGATCCCGCGGCGCGCCCCCTGGGTCTGCCCTGGTTCTGCCCCGGGTCCTACTCGGTCACGTCGTGGTCGTGGCCGTCGTGCAGGCCGCCGCCGCTGCCCGCGTCGCCGTCCGTGGGGACGGTGACGACCGGCTTGCGCAGCGAGCTGAGGTCGTGGGCGTAGACGCCCACGGCGTTGGCGATGACGTCGATGTTGGCGTCGAACGCCGTCATGTCGATGTTCTTGATGTCGTCGCACTTGGCGTGGTAGCACGCGTCGTACGCGACCCCCGCCGTGCCGCCGAACTTCTCCGCCTGCTTGGCGGTCTTCAGGCCCTCCGCGCCGGTGAACGTGCCGCCGGACGGGATGCCGACCGCGATGAACGGGCCGTAGTCGGAGCGGCCGGTGAAGTCGGTGCCCTCGTGCGGCCGGCCCTGCTTGTCCATGAACTCGTTGATGTCGCGCTCGAGCTGGGCGGAACCGGCCGGGCCGGCGGGCGCGCCGACGCCGTCGGAGTTGTCACCGTCGTACACGAACAGGCCGTAGTTCGGCGAGGCGATCATGTCGAAGTTCAGGTAGAGCTTGATCTCCTTGCGGTCGAGCTCGCTGAGGGTGTCGACGTAGTGCTCGGAGCCGAGCAGGCCGACCTCCTCCGCCGACCACCAGGCGAAGCGCACCTTGTTCGTGGGCTTCTGCTTGGACTTGGCGAGGTCCAGGGCGACTTCGAGCAGACCGGCCGAGCCGGAGCCGTTGTCGTTGATGCCGGGGCCGGCGGTCACCGAGTCGAGGTGCGAGCCGAGCATCACGGTGTTGGCGGCGTTGCCGCGCGCGGTCTCCGCGATGACGTTGTTGGTGGACCGCTTCTCCTGGAGCTGGCGAATCTCGAGGTTCACCTCGACCGGGCCCTTGGCGAGGTCGGCGACGAGCTGCTGGCCATCGGCCTGGGATATGCCGCCGGTCGGTATCTTGCCGGCCGCCGGGTCGCCGAGGGTGCCGCCGAGCGAGCCGGGGACGTTGTTGTAGACGATCGCGCCGATCGCGCCCGCGGCGGCGGCCTCGGCCTGCTTGGCGGCGAAGGTGCAGCCGCCGCGCTTGATCAGGGCGATCTTGCCGGTGAAGGTGCCGGACGCGTAGTCGGCGGCCTCGCAGCCGGGCGTCGCGTCGTCCGCGGGGGCCGGGACGGCGGCGAGGGCGGCCTTGACCCCGCCGACGGGCGTCGACTTGGTGTACGTCATCGCCCCGATGGTGATGTCACGCGGCGACGGCGAAACGACCGAGAGCTTCTCCGCCTGGGTCTGGGTGTAGATGAAGTCGAACTTCTGGTACGAGACCTGGTAACCGGCCTTCTTCAGCTGCTGGTACACGTACGCGGCCGAGGCGTCGTGTCCGAGCGAGCCGGCCGCCCGGTGGCCACCGGCCGAGTCGGCTATCTGCTGGAACTTCTCCAGGTGCTTGTGGGCGTCCTCGGCGGACGCCTCCCGGACCAGCTTCTTGGAGAGTTTCGCGGCGTCCTTGGCCGCCTCCTTGCCGGGGTCACCGGCGGAAGCGGGGGATGCGGAAGCCAGCATGAGCGGGGTCGCGAGTGCGGCTGCGGCCAGGGTGGCCACGGCTCTGCGAGGGGATGAGGTCACAGAGGTCCTTCCCGGTGTGAACGAGGTTGAAGGGAAGCTAGCGATCTCCCACGCTCCTGGGAACAGATGTGCCACAACTCACGGCATATTCCGTACGTTTGGCGACGGAACGTGTCACTCCGCCGCCGAAGGTCCTGTCCCCCTGGCCGATTTGGCGGTCTTGGCGGCGCGCTTGGCCTCCTGCTTGTACGCACGCACCTTGGCGAGCGACTCCGGCCCGGTGATGTCGGCGGCCGAACGGTACGAGCCCTCCTCGCCGTACGCGCCCGCCGCCTCCCGCCAGCCCTCGGGCCGTACGCCGTACTGCTTGCCCAGCAGCGCCAGGAAGATCTGCGCCTTCTGCTTGCCGAACCCGGGCAGCGCGAGGAGCCGGTCGAGCAGCTCCTTGCCGGTGGCGGCGTCCGACCAGACGGCGCTCGCGTCACCGCCGTACTCGTCCACCAGGTAGTGGCACAGCTGCTGCACCCGCTTGGCCATCGAGCCGGGGTAGCGGTGCACGGCCGGCTTGGCGGACAGCAGGGCGACGAAGTCCTCCGGGTCGTACGCCGCGATCTCGTGCGCGTCGAGATCGTCGGCGCCCATGCGCTGGGCGATCGTGTACGGGCCCGAGAACGCCCATTCCATGGGGACCTGCTGGTCGAGGAGCATGCCGACGAGCGCGGCGAGCGGACTGCGGCCCAGCAGCTCGTCGGCCTCGGGTTGCTGGGCGAGATGGATCGTGGTGGTCATGAGTCGATGATCGCTCCGGTGGTGGCCCGTCGCACGGTGGGGGTGTCCGGGGCGTCCCCTTTATCCGGCGCCCTCCCCGGCGAACCGCTCCAGCGCCGCCAGCAGGTGCCCTCGGGTGGCCTCCGTCCCCAGGTGCCCCGCCTCGTCGACCACGATCAGCTCCGCGTCCGGCCAGGCCCGGCTCAGCTCCCACGCCGTGCACAGCGGCCCGCCCAGGTCGAGCCGCCCGTGCACGAGCACGCCCGGGATGCCCGCCAGCCGGTGGGCGCCACGCAGCAGGGCGCCCTCCTCCAGCCAGGCGCCGTGCGAGAAGTAGTGCGTACAGATCCGTACGAGGGCGAGGCGGGCGGCCTCGGGGCGGCCGCCGTACGGTGCCCCGCCGCCCTCCAGGGACACCACCGCGTCCTCCCACGCGCACCAGTCGGCCGTCGCCCGCTCCCGTACGGCGGCGTCGGGGTGAGCGGCGAGCCGCGCGTACGCCCCGACCAGACCGGCCGCCGTCTCCCCCGCGCCCGGCCCCGCCCCGTCCCGGAACCGCGCCCATGCCTCGGGGAAGAACCGGCCCACCCCCTCGTACAGCCAGGCGATCTCGGAGCGGCGGGTGGTCGTGACCGCCGAGATCAGGATCCGGGCCACGCGCTCCGGGTGACGCTGGGCGTACGCCAGGATCAGCGTCGAACCCCACGACCCGCCGAAGAGCAGCCAGCTGTCCACGCCGAGGTGCTCCCGCAGCCGCTCCATGTCGGCGATCAGGTGGCCGGTAGTGTTGACGCCCATGTCGGTGGCCGGGTCGCTCGCGTGCGGCGTGCTGCGGCCGCACCCGCGCTGGTCGAACAGGACGACCCGGTAGCGGGCCGGGTCGAACAGCCGCACGGCCCCGGGACGGCAGCCCGAGCCGGGGCCGCCGTGCACGACGAGGGCGGGGGTGCCGGCCGGGTTCCCGTGGACCTGCCAGTGGACGAGATTGCCGTCACCGACGTCGAGCATGCCCTGCTCGTACGGCTCGCTCTGCGGATACATCGGGCAACCGCCCGGGAGGGACAGCGGCGGGTTGTTCACGGCGACGGCTCCGCGTCCTGGCCCCGCAGGCGGGCCGCCCGCATCCGCAGGTAGCGGGCCTCGGGGTCGCTGAGGGTGTGCGCGGCGGCCGTGCGGTAGGCGGACAGGGCGCCCTCGGTGTCGCCCGAGCGTTCCAGCAGGTGCGCGCGGACGGCGGCCGGCCGGTGGTGGCCCGCGAGCCGGTCCGCGAGCCGCGCCTCCAGCGAGGCCAGTTCGGCGAGCCCGGCCTCGGGCCCGTACACCATGGCGAGCGCCACCACGCGGCTCAGCTCGGCCATGGGGTCGGGTTCCGGGGCGCGGCGCAGGAGCAGGTCGTACAGCGCCAGGATCTGGGGCCAGTCGGTGTCCTCCGCCCGCGCCGCCTCGTCGTGCAGCGCGGCGATCGCCGCCTGGAGCTGGTACGCCCCGGCCGGGCCCTCCGCCAGGGCCTCCTCCACCAGGGCGGTGCCCTCCCGGATGGCGTCCCGGTCCCAGAGGGTGCGGTCCTGCTCGTCGAGCGGGATCAGCTCGCCGTGCGGGCCGGTGCGGGCCGCGCTGCGGGCCTCGGTGAGCAGCATCAGCGCCAGCAGCCCGGTCACGGCGCCCTCCCGGGGCAGCAGGCGGCGCACCGCGCGGGTGAGGCGGATGGCCTCGCGGGCGAGGTCGGCGCGGTGCAGTTCGCGACCGGAGGTCGCCGTATAGCCCTCGTTGAAGATCAGGTACAGCACCTGCAGGACGGCCGCCAGGCGCTGGTCCCGGTCCTCGGGGCCGGGCGGGCGGAAGGGCACGCCCTTGAGCTTCTGCTTGGCGCGGCTGATCCGCTGCGCCATGGTCGCCTCGGGGACGAGGTGCGCCCGGGCGATCTCGGCCGTCGTCAGACCGCCCACCGCGCGCAGCGTCAGCGCGATCTGCGCGGCCGCCGTCAGCTGCGGGTGGCAGCACAGGAACAGCAGCGTGAGCGTGTCGTCCTCCGAGGGCGCCCGCCCTTCCCCGGGCGGCGGCGCGGTGAACGCGTCCGGGGGCGCCAGCGCGGCCTCCGCCTCCTCGCGCCTGCGCCGCGCCTCGTCGGCCCGCAGCTGGTCCATGAGCCGGCGCGACGCCACCCGGATCAGCCACCCGCGCGGATTGTCCGGGACCCCGGAGCCGGGCCACTGCTGGGCGGCCGCGAGGAGGGCTTCCTGTACGGCGTCCTCGGCGGCGTCGAAGTGCCCGTACCGGCGGACGAGCGCGCCGAGGACCTGCGGCGCGTGGTGCCGCAGCAGGTCCTCGACGTCGGTGTTCATGCCGCTCAGCAGCCGGGGCCGTCCTCCATGATGGGCCGGATGACGACCGGGTACTCGGGCGCGCCCTCGGGCTGCGGGCAGCGGGCGACGCGCGCCGCGATCTCGGTGACGCGGTCGAGGCTCGCGCAGTCGAGCACCCAGTACCCGGCCAGCAGCTCCTTGGTCTCCCCGTACGGCCCGTCCGTGATCACCGGCCGGCCGTCCTCGCCCAGGCTGACGAGCCGGGTACGGCGCGGCTCGGCGAGCCCCTGGCCGTCGACGAACTCACCGGACTCGGCGAGGTCGTCGTTGATCTCCTGCATGAAGGCGAACATCGCCTGCAGGTCCTTCTCGCTCCAGGCCGGGCTGTGCGCGGAGGCCTTGCCGGTCATCGCGTCGTAGTCTGCCTGCGAGCCCTGCACCATCACCAGGTACTTCATGATGCCGTTCCTCTCGTGAACCTCTTGGGTGCCGTTCACATGGGACGTCGGAGCCGACGACGCGTTCTCGACACCGGCGGCGGCCGCTCTCGATGACAAGCCTCACAGAAACGCCCGGGGTGAGGGGAGCAACTGCCCCTCTTGCTCGTGTTTGTCGCTCGGGCGGAAGGGGGGTGGAAGGCGGGGCGCGCCCAATTGAGGGAAATTCCCCTTCTTCGACCCCTGCACCGGTCATACGATCATCGCCGGTCGTGGTGTGCGAGGTTGTCGTCCCCCAGCGGCCGCTCTCGTTTTTCCAGCACCTTTTTCCAGACCTTTCCGACCAAAGGGCTCCTGTGAAGATCCGCCGTATCCTCGCGACGGCTGTCGTCGCCGCTGTCACCACGCCCGCCGCACTGCTCTGCGTCACGCCCGCCTTCGCCGCGACCGCTCCGGAACCGCCGCTCGGCCGGTCGTTCGCGGACAACGCCGCCAAGCCCTCCCTCGCGGAGCTGGAAAAGGCGGCCGCCGAGGCGCAGAAGGCGTACGACGCCGCCGTCGCCGCCGAGGCCGCCGCCCTCCAGGCGTTCATCGACGAACAGTCCGACACGGCACCCCTCGCCGTGGCGGCCGCCGCGGCGGCCAAGGAGGCGGAGGCCGCCGCCACCGCCAAGGAGGACGCCGACAAGAAGCTCGCCGACGCCCAGGCCGTACTGGACGGGCTGCCGGAGACCGCCACGGAAGAGGAGAAGGCGCGGGCGGAGAAGGACGTCGCCGACGCCCAGGCCGCCGCCGGGGCGGCCGCCAAGGCCAAGGAGGCCGCCGACGCCAAGGCGGAGCAGGCCGACACGGCGCGGGACGACGCGCTGGTCGCCGCGTCCCGGCGCATCCACCTGGCGCGGAAGGACAAGGAGAAGGCCCTCGCCGCCAAGGAGGCCGCCGACAAGGCGCTCGCCGACGCCCGGGAGGAGGCCGAGGGGGGCGCCTGCGTCGCCGAGGACCGGCTCACGGTGACCGCCACGGGCCTGCCCGCGAAGGTCACCGCCGGTACGACGGTCGACTTCACGGTCCGCGTCACCAACGGCACCGACCGGACCCTGGACGAGGTCTGGCCGTACGTGAAGGTCGAGGCCGCCGACGAGCCGCTGGACGTCCAGTGGTCCACGGCCGCCTCGCCGGCCTGGCAGGACGTGGACGCCGACCACTACGCGGGCACCGTCGAGAAGCTGAAGGCCGGCGCCCACGCGGACGTCAAGCTGCGCCTGAAGGTCGCCGCCTCGACGCCGGCCGGCGACGGTGTCGCCTCCATCGCCGCCGACTACGGCAACGACGACAAGTCGTGCGGCGGGACGCCGGAGTTCTCTGAGTACTCCTTCGACGTCGTCGCCGCGACCGCCGCACCCGGCCCGTCGGCCACCTCGTCCGCCACGCCCGCCCCGCAGGCGCAGGGCACGACGTCCACCCAGCCGGTCGCCACCACCACCGGCACCGCCGGGAGCCTCGCCGCCACCGGTTCCTCCTCCGCCGTCCCCCAGGTCGCCCTCGCGGCCGGCGCGGCCGTGGCCCTGGGCGCCGGCGCGATCGTCGCCGTACGCCGCCGGAAGCCGGCCATGGACAACTGACGCCCAAGGGGCCGGATCACCGGTCCGGCCCCTCCCCGCCCCGCGGTGAACGAGGCACTGCGACGATGTGCGCATGAGCGCACCGGAAGACGACCGCCTCGAGGAAACCCGTCGCCACCTGCTGGACCTGGCCGCCCGCTTCCCGGACGACGCCGACGTCGCGTACCGCACGGCCTGCGTCCATGACCGCCTGGGTCTGGAGGCGGAGGCGGTCCCGTTCTACGAGCGCTGCCTGAGCGGAACCGGCCTCTCCGCCGAGGACCGCCGCGGCGCCCTCCTCGGCCTCGGCAGCACCTACCGGGTGCTCGGCCAGTACGCGCACGCCGTCGAAACCCTCCGCCGCGGCGTGGCGGAGTACCCCGACGACGGCGGCCTCCGAACGTTCCTCGCCATGGCGCTGTACAACACGGGCGAGCACCACGAGGCGATGCGGATCCTGCTGGACCTCCTCGCCACAACGAGCCACGACCCGTCCGTCCAGCAGTACCGGCGCGCCATCGCCCTCTACGCCGAGGACCTCGACGCCACGGCCTGACGGACCGGACCAACCGCCGCCTCTCCCACCTCCGCCGCGCCCCTGGCCGTCGCTGGTCACGGTGGTGCTGGTCCAGTGGTCGACGTCGATGTCGACGCTTCGGCCGGGCAGCGAACGCAGTTCCCGGGTGCCGGGCCACTTGCCCACGAGGACGCCCTGGACGGTCACCTCACGATGGTCGGCATCGATGGTGGTGCGGTCGGCGCCGAAATCGGTGAACTGGGTCAGTACGTAGTAGGCCAGTGAGCCCGCGTTCGGCACCGAGATGTGATCGCCGTCGGCGTCGGTGGCTTCGACGTCCACCCGGTAGGTGCCGAGGTCCGCGAGCCGAATGGGCTGCTTGGTGTGCCACGTCCCGCTCCGCGCCGTTCCCGAGCGCAGCTCGAAGTCCTCGTGCTCGACCACGGCGACTTCCTGCTCGGTCGTCGGCGAAATGATGTGCGCGGTGAGGTCCGTGATGTCACTGCCCGAGCCGGCGGTGATCTGAAGGGTGCAGAGATCGTTCCCGACGCTGCCGGCGTAGGAGACGGTCGGCTGGTCCGAGGCGTGTGCGGGCGATGTGCCGGAGGCACACATGGCGATGGTCGCGGTGGGCGGTCAGCGCCATACGGAATCTTCCCAATGGGTCCCCCCTGGTGATGAAGTGCCGAAATGGCGACCCGCGCGACAGAGCTGCGCGCGCGAGCCGCCGCGAACTCAGCGCGCCTCAGCAGCCACAGCACCGCGTTTTCGCTGTGGTGGCCGAGCCAGTGCGACGACGTCCCGGTCGCGGCGGCCCGTGGCGGCGGGCAGAGCACCGCGACGGTGCCGACGAGGAGACCGTCGCGCCATCCATGGCGGCGGCGCCTCGTACTGATGCTCCGTCACACCCCTTGCCGTGCACCACCGTTGTATGAACAGAGGGTTCGTGTTCCACTAACCTCCTTCTGGCACATCGGTCACCGGCCGCCGCTCCCCGGGGCGGGAGAGCACTCCATGGGGGGTCCGTGTGTGAAGACCTGGGGTTCGAGAAACTGCTCAGCGAGGAGGGCTTCTTCGCGCGCCTCTTCGGGAGGTCGCCGTCGGGTGCCGGCCGGGAGCCGCTGTACGGCCCGGACCTTCCCGTCGTGCTGCTCACCGGTGGCCCGGGCATGGGCAAAGGACGGCTGCTGCGCGCGGTGCGGGACCGTTTCGCCGGCAAGGTGCCGGTGATCCATCTGGACTGCGGCTCGCCGGTGTACGCGGACCGGGCGGAGCCGGAGCCGGGCGCCCGCTCGGACGCGACCGAGGCCCTGGTCGAGGTCGCCCGGCGGCTGTGCACCTGGCAGGGCACGGGTGGCTCGTTCGCCTGCCCCGGCTCTTCACGGGCCTCGCGATGATCGCGACCGGTGTCACGGAAGGCACCCCCGAGGCCGTCGCGACGGAGGTCGAACGGTACGAGGAGCTGCCCCAGCGGCAACGCCTCCGGGGCCTGGGGACAGGCGACTTCTGGCGGGGTGTGCTCCGCGGGACCATCCGCAACCTGCTCACGACCCTGTCCGCGCAAGCGCTCGACCCGTACTCGGCGGCGGTGAGCAACGCGCTGCTGGACGCCCTCTTCGAGCGCCTGGCCCCCCGGGGCAGGGCCGAGCTGGAGCGGATCTACGGCGCGTATCCCGGCGCGGCCGGCCAGCCCAAGCACGGGCTGCGCAATCTCGCCGCCGACTTCAAGGCCGGCGGCGAGGCGCGGGAGCTGGCGGAGAGCTTCCTGTTCCGGGCGCTGCGCGAGGACCTGGAGGCGGCGTACGCCTCGGCGTCCGGCTGGCTGCGCCGCGTCGGCCGCCCGGGGCTGCTGCTGGACCACGCCGAGTGGCCGCTCGGGGAGCGGCTGCTGCGCGCCGTACTCGCCGACCGCCGGAGTGGGCAGCGCGACCGCCTGGTGGTCGTGGGCACGGCACGCCGGGCGGACGGCGGCGCCTTCCTGCACGGCGGCCTGCCGTCACCGGAGGTGGTGCCCCCGGCGGAGTTCCGGCCCGCCGACGGCGGCCCGCCCGCGTGGACGCGGCGCACGGACGCGGGAGCCGACCGGGCACCGCTGTCCGACGGGGTGCTCCTGCTGCGTATGCCCCTTCTCACCGGCGACCAGCTCCGCCGCGAGACCGAGCGCAGGCAGCAGCGCGCGGAGCCTGAGGGCGGCACGAACCGCCGCCGCATCGACGCCGCGGTGGCACGGCTGAGCGGCGGACGACCGCACACGGTGATCCGGCTGGCCACCGCTGCCGCCGCCTTCCGGATGCCGGCGGACGCCAATGACCGGGACATACTGGACGCCCCGTTACGACTCCCCGGCGACGGCGCCCTCGAGCAGCCGGTGGCTCAAGTGCTGCTGCGGGAACTGGTCCTGGACCAGCTGCCGGTGCGGCTGCCGGCCGAGCACCAGGACCAGTGGCTCGATCTGCTCACCCATCTGTCCGTGGCGCACGACGAGGAGTGCGCGGACGTCCTGCTCCGACACCATCAGTCCGGCCGCGTCCACCACCTGACGGCGCATCACGTGGCGCGGTTGCTCACCGACACGGGGTGGCCCAGCTGCGAACGCCACTTCATAGGGGACTTCGGGCTGCGCCAGCTGCTGGTGCACCGGCTGTACGGGCTGCGCCCCGGCGGCGCCGCCTGGTACGCCGACCACCACCTGCTGCGGGACCACTACGCGGGACGCGCCGCGGCGGCGGAGGCGGCCGGCCGGGCGTTCCGTTCCGTCACGGCGCACCGGCTGAACCACCACCTGGTGTCCGGCGGGGCGGACGACGTGGTCGGCCACCTGGCCGCCACGCTGCCCGGCCGCCCCCGAGAGTGGTGCGCGGAGCTGCTGGAGATCGCCCAGGCGCCGTACCCGGGCGGAGCGGACGCCCGGCGGGAGCGCGCCCAGGGCCTGGTCGCGACGGACGGGCCGGCGCTGCGCCGCACCGTCGACCAGTTGCTGCACGCGGTGTGGCTGTGCGAGGAGCGGACCAGACCGACCGGGAAGGAGACGGCCCGCACGCTGGCCAAGCTGCTGGACCTTCTTTCGATCATGGAGTTCGACGGCGCGGGACAGCTCAGCAAGACGGCTACGGAGTGGACCGGCCTGGCCGAGAACGAGCAGCCGTTGCTGCGCTGCACCTGTACCGAACAGCTCGGGCGACGGAGGTAGCGGGGATGCCCAACTGGAAGAAGATTCTCTTGGCGCTGCTCGCTGTGGGGGCTGTCACGGGATGCGCCTGGTTCTTCTGGTGTCTCCTCCAGAAACCGGACACCTGCACCGAAGGAATCGAGCGGATCGAGGGCGAGTGCGTCGGCGTCGACGGCGACGGCTACGACTTCGGCACCCCGGAGATCCGCGACGTGGCCGGGGCCATCGCCCAGGAGAACAGGAGGATCGCCGGCCAGCCCCACGTCACGGTGGCGATGATGCTGCCGCTCCAGTCGGACAGGGCGGCACTGCGCCGGCAGATGCGCAGTGACCTCCAGGGCGCGTACCTGGGGCAGCGGCAGGCCAACGACGGCGAGGGGGAACTGCCGAAGATCCGGCTGGTGCTGGCCAACCCCGGGCGGAACTACGAGCACCAGGCGAAGGTCGTGGACACCCTGCTGCGGATGGCCGACTCCCCCGAGGACCGGCTGCGCGCCGTCACCGGCTTCAACCTCAGCCTCGAGGCCACGGAGGAAGCCATCGAGCGTCTGACGGACCACAGGGTCCCGGTGCTCGCCTCCCGGATCAGCGGGGACCGGATCGCGAACGAGGACCGGGCGGACGGGACGGCGAAGCTGCGGTTCCCCGGCCTGGCCCGCATCATCCCCACCAACCGGGACGCGGCCCAGGCACTGGCCAACTTCAACGGCGAACGGGGCCGGGAGAACCGCAAGACGGTGCTGGTCTACGACAAGCGCCCCGACCGCTACAGCGAGTCGCTGGCGGAGGCGTTCAGCGGGATCAAGGAGAAGGGCCCGCCCGGTCCCGCCGCGATGTCCTTCGAGTCCCCGGCGATCGACGATCCGGGCTCGACCGGCAACCAGTTCACCCAGACGGCCAACAACATCTGCGACTCCGAGGCCGACACCGTCTACTTCGCGGGGCGCACGCTGCACCTGCGGATCTTCGCGCTCAAGCTCGCCCAGGTGGGCTGCAAGGACCGGCACTACACCATCGTCAGCGGTTCTGACGCCGCCTCGCTGCGGCAGGACATGACGGAGAAGAACTGGGAACAGCTGCGCGGCGAGGGCGGCGGGGCGAAGGTCACGGTGCAGTACGCCGCCCCCGCGCACCCGTACGCCTGGAGCACCGAGCTGGCCACCTGGCACAAGAAGTGGGCCGCGGCCCACGGCCGCAAGCCCACCACGGCGGAGCTCCCCCAGTACCTCACCGAGCCCATGGCCGCCCTGGACACCCTGAACAAGCGGATCGAGACCACGCGCGGCGAGGGCGTACGGCTCGGCTCCGCCCCGAACCTGGAGGACTCCCGGACGATGCTCGTGTACGACGGCCTCCTCACCATCGGCAAGGCACTGCACCAGGCGCAGAAGGACGGCGCCGAGGCGGTGCCCGCCCGTGAGGAGGTCGGCAGGCAGTGGTCACTCCTCCAGTCCCGGCACCGGGTGCAGGGCACGAGCGGCCTGATATGCCTGACCAGCGGCGGCAACGCGTACGACAAGCCGGCCGCGGTCGTCGAACTGGACCCGGGCCGCGAGGGCCACGGCAGCCTGAAGTTCGTCGGCCTGGGCTGGCCCACCGGCCGCGAACAACCGAAGAACTGCGTGATCCCGAGCCGCACACTCTGAGTCAGCCCCCACCCGGACGCCACGCAACGACGAAGGCCCCGGCCCCTGAGCGGTCGGGGCCTTCGTTTCGTGCTATCGGCGGCGTATGCCCACAGCCCGTGGTGCCACGCCACTCACGGTCAGCCGCCGTTCCTCATACTCCGCCCCGCCCAGGTCCGCGAGGCAGCGCGCTTCCTGGCCGCGGTCTCCTTCGACGATCTTTGGGAGGCTGCCCGGGCGAAGCTCCCGCCCCCTTTGCTGCCTTCGACGAGACAGAGGTCAAGGGCTGGTTCCTCACCCACCACACCGATCTGCGGGGCTTCTACCTTCGTACGGCCTCGACGGGCAGTCATTGGCCTGTGCTTCACTCCCGGTCATGGACGAAGCGGAGTTGCTCGCGGCCCTTCACGCCTTGGTGGCGTTGGACCAGGGGGAACTGGTGTGCAACCAGGTCGGTCATACGGCGGGCCACACATGCCTGATGACAGATGACGGCATTGACCTGCCTGGCTTCGGCAAGAAACTCAGCGGCCGGTACGGACGGTCGCGGAATCTGACTGCAGGTGGGTACGTCGATCCAACGGTGAACGAACGGACCGGAGCGCCGCTCCTCGTTCCTCACGGGGATCAACTCGTCGAGATGCGCGCGTGGACGTACGCCGACCGATGGATCGGCTGCGGGGCGGTCCGGGCCGACGGCGATGTGCGGCCGGTTGTGCTGGTCGCCGAGCGGGCCATCGGAAAGCCGGAGGGGCTGCCGGAGGATGCTTCCTGGGTGGACTGTGTCGTCGCCGTCACAGGGTGGTCACGGGAACGGGTCGACGTGGTCGACTGGACGGCGGTCGAGAGACGGCTCGGAACGGTGCTGCCCGGTGACTACAAAGGGCTGGTCGAGCGGTTCGGGTATGGCGCCTTCGACGGCTATCTCGGACTCCTGCTCCCTGACGGGCCGCCCGGCAGCCTGGATATCGTCGAGTTCAATGAGTTCTGGGCACGGCACGCCGGAGTCGATGGCGAGGGGCCCTGGGAGCCGTATCGGCTGTATCCGGCCCCCGGTGGGTTGCTGCAGTGGGCGAGCACCGAGCAGCGGGTGTCGTTCTACTGGCTCACAGAGGGTTCTGATCCTTCCCGGTGGCCCATCCTCGTCACAGACGACGCCTACACCAAGTGGGACCGCTTCGATGGCTCGACCGCCGAGTTCGTCTACCGCCTGCTCACCGATCCGCTGCACCCATACTCGACGGCTCGCTACTTCGACAGTCACTGGTTCATGACCTACGAGAGCGGCCCGTACCGGGATAGCGATCAATGAGAGCGCCGACAGATCCGTCGGGAGCACAAGAACACCAAGTCGTGTGCCGGCCGCCGGACCATCGGGCTCCCGGACCCGGCCGTCAAGCTCCTCATGGCGCCCGCCACACTGCCGGGACCGGGCTCCTCCTGCCCGGGGTCCCCGATGCGATGGTGGACGCCATCATGGACTGGGAGCCGGGGGCTCCGCGCGGATGCACGGCCGGTACATGCACGTCACCGGCCCGCTTGCGGTAAAGGGCCCGGTAGACCGCGACGGAGACGTACGACGACGAAGGGCCCCACCGCAAGCGATGGGGCCCTTCGACAACGTGCCCGGTGAGGCACTGGCGGAGGTTACGAGATCCGAACTCGTGGGGGGTTGCCCCCAACACGCTTACCAAATGTTCGTCTGGGGGTTCGGGGCGGGACAGGGGCGTTCTGACTTGGGGCGGAGTAGGTCATCGAACGGATGGTGGAGGGTGCTGGACGGGGGTGAATGAGACCAGAACTGAGACCAGCGCCGGTCATACCTTCTTGACCACGACCGAGTCCGGGACCAGCTTCTCCAAGTCGTCCACGTCCGAGGTGAAGACGGTGACCTGCCCCTTCTGCTGTCGCGCGACGACGGCGAGCACCGCGTCGATCGCGTACTTGTGGCCGTGCAGCTTGGCGTCAGCCAGGAGCCGGCGGGCCTGGCGGGCCTCGTCCTTCCCGATGTCGGCGACCTTGAGCCGAGAGAGCACCCAGTCCCAACGCTGCTCGGTGGTTCTGCCGTCGTACGCCTCGACCAGCGTCATCGGGGACGTCACCACCTCGGCTTCGCCCCGGGCCGCGAGGTCGAGCCAGGCGATCATCTTCCGGTCGCCGCGCACGGCCAGGGACAGGGCTTCGCAGTCAAGTACGAAGGTGCGCAGCGGGCGCTGCCTGTGCTCAGCGGCCCGCTTCTTCACGCTGCCTCTCCGGCGTTGTGTCCCCCTGCGGCGCGGCGGCGTTCGTGCTCGGCATCGAGATCCTCGAGTTCCGCGAGTGCTGCCGCGCGCTCGTCCTCGCTGACCGGACCGTGTTCCTCCTGCAGCCAGTCGACCAGCTCCAGCAGCCGGTCCCGGTCGCGCTTGAATCGCAGTGCTTCGGCTACATACGCCGAAAGTCCCCGCTCAGCCGCTTCGGCGCGGATCTCGTCCAGGAGATCCTCGGGGATCGTCACCGTCACTTTCTTTGTCGCCATACAAGAAACCATACTCCTGGTGTAAACGCCCCTATGGCTGCGATGGGTCAGACCCAGGAGACCGATGGTCAACCTATGAGCCTTTCCCGCACGTGGGTGCCACGTCATGCCGGTTCACTCGGTCATCGCGTGCCGTTCACTCTTACCGGCGCATGCACCAGAGGATGCGGATGGCTGGCCTCCGCGGCGGCGAGCCTCCTGCCGTTGGTGGAACGACGGGAGGAGAGTCCGTGTCCTTGCTGCCTTCGGCAGACGTCTTCAGACCGATTGAGCTACAGGTTTCGCAGTCGCTCAGCGGACAGTTGGTCTGTCCACATGCGCCCGGGGAGAGATGTTCGGTGAGTGAGCACCTCACGCTCTCGGAAGCGAAGGAAGCGGCGGCACGCGATGCCGCTGACGTTGCTCTTAGAGACGCGGTATGGCGATGCGTAGGCCGCGATGCTCGTAGCGACCTGCCGAACTTGGCTCAGCGTAGCCAGTTGCTCGCGCTGTATTTGGTCATCCCCTACCTCCGGAAGTCGGCCGGGAGAGTGTCGAGGAGGCTCTGCGTCGACGAGGTGAGGTCGGCCATGGTCTTCGGTGCGTTGTACGGTCTGGCGCTGGCCACCGAAGGAGACGATGTCCGTGACGAGGTCGTCCGAGCCGCCAATGCGGCCGGCTGGGCGGTAGAACGGGCTGATCCGGCCGAGCGTACGAAGGATCCGCACAGTCTTGTCGACCGCGCGAGCCGACTTGATGACGGTTACTCGCCCATCCGCAACGAGGCGGACATCCAGGTGGTCGACGAGATGGACCCCTTGTTGCGGGAGCGCATCAGCGGCGAACGCATGGGTGCTACCTTGCACCGCCTCGGGCTCTTGGGCGAGTTCCTCGCCTCGGGTTCGCGGCAGGTGCCCGGGGACGACAAGGACCCCGGTCGCTGAGCGGTCCGGGGTCCTTGTTTCGCCTGTTCAGGCGGCTGCGGAGGATACGAGATTCGAACTCGTGAGGGGTTGCCCCCAACACGCTTTCCAAATGTTCGTACGGGGGTCCGGAGAGGACCGTAGGTGTCCTGACCTGCGGCGGAGCGTTCGGAGTGGCCTCGTCCGGACCGGTCCGGACGGAGGCGAATGAGACCAGAACTGAGACCGAGGCGTCCGGTTCGAGATGCAGCGCGGCCCACCTACCGGCGTTTGGCTCTGGACCGTGCTGCGATCATCCTGGCGCCCGAGGCGTTAGCCGACTCATAGGCGGATGAGCGAAGTACCGGTTGTCAGCCATTGGCTGATCGGCGCCCTTACGGTTCGGTGCCTCCTCCTTGATCCTGCTGTGCCGGACCAAAGGGAGGGTCATGGCGGCGGCACGGAAGCGGCGGATATCGGCTGCGCGCAAGCGGCGCCAGCAGCGGTTCAAGATCGGCGCTACCGCCGGGGGCCTCGGCCTCGTCGTGTTGGTCACCTTCTGGAGCGTGATCTGGCCCTATCTCGTCGGTGCGCTCGTTCTCGGAGGCGTTGCTGGCGGTGGGTGGTGGTTGTGGCGTACCGATCAATTCATCAGGGGCGGTGATCTGCAGTGGCGGCATGACGAGGCTGTGAAGGCCGGGCGTCGGACGCTTGCCGAGGTCGACGCGATGACGGGGACGGAGTTCGAGGACTTCGTCGTGGACCTCTGCCGACGGGATGGGTGCACGGATGTTCGGAGGGTCGGCGGCTCTCACGACAACGGTGCTGACGTCCTGGGGACTCTTCCCGATGGACGGAGCATGGTGGTCCAGTGCAAGCGGTACACGCCCAAGCGCAAGATCCCCAGCCGCGAGGTCCGTGACCTGCTGGGCGCGAAGGTCCATTTCAAGGTCGACGTGGCGATCTTCGTGGCCACCACGTACTTCAGCAGGCCGGCTGAGAATTTCGCTACGGAGAACGACGTTCTCGCCGTCCATCGTGATCACCTCGGGCTGTGGAACAACGGGGCCTCGCTGCTGTCGCTCGGCACGGTGAACGGCCTGGGACAAGGGGACCGACGGCACTGGGAACGATGGAAGGCGACGTACGAGTAGGGACGTCTACCGGTGATTCGCCGTGGAGGTCCACGCCGATGAGGGGGCGCGTACACGAGCGCCGTGTCTGCTGAAGGGGTCTCGCCCCGCGATTCGAGGATGCCCCCGATCGACTTCTACGCTGCCGGCGCCTGGGCGCCACAGCGGCGCTGGTGCCGTTGACCAGTCTGGCACCTCGGTATGCTGAGCCTGGACGGTCTCCTCACCCATTCCGTGGTTCGCGCCCCCACAAGAGCAGTCGCACGGCGTCCCCGGTGATGCTCCTGCACAGTTCATCGAGCCGCAGAACGGCGTGCCGTCCTCGGCGGGATGCTCTCGGCAGAGCCTGGGCGGGCACGAGGTCTGCAGATACCAGTCCAGTTACGCTATGCCGCCGGTGAGTTCGCTACTTCCTGATCGCCAATGCCCCGGAGTCGGACGACTCGTCGTTCACCTGGGAGCACTTCACCGCCACGGTCAACAAGGACCTGGCCGACACCCTCGGCAACTTCGTCAACCGCGTGCTGTCCTTCTCCCGCAAGCGGTTCGGCGACGACGTCCCGGCGGGCCGCGCCGCCGGCGAGGTGGAGGCGAAGCTGGGGGACGAGATCGCGCGTCTGCTGGCCGAGTACGAGGAGCACATGGAGGCGCTCCAGTTCCGCAAGGCCGCCGCAGCGCTGCGCGCGCTGTGGTCCGCGGGCAACTCCTACCTGGAGGAGAAGGCGCCCTGGCTGGAGATCAAGACGGACCCGGACGGTGCCGCGCTGACCCTGCGTACCGCGATGAACCTGATCCACCTGTACGCGGTCGTCTCCGAGCCCTTCATCCCGGCCACGGCGGCCGCCATGCGGGGAGCCTTCGCGCTGGAGAACGACACCGCGACCTGGGTGACCGCCGAGCAGGCCAAGGCCCTGGACGCCGTACCGGCCGGAACCCCGTTCACCGTACCGCCGGTGCTCTTCGCGAAGATCACGGAAGAGGACCTGGAGTCCTACCGAGCGCGCTTCGGCGGTGCCCCGGACGCCTGACCGCGACTCTTGAAGCTGGGCCGTCCGTTTGTGCCGGATGATGTCCGACCGTGCTGCGTGATGCTGGTCCGCTCCTGACCCGTGCCACTCGGCGGGATGGTCAGTCCGACCCGTGATGGGTGGTGTGTGATCCGCTTGCCGTCACTGTGACTTCCAAGCCGGCCCCGTCGGAGTGGTGATACCGGTGACGTAATGCCTACACGTGCCGGTAATCCTCCGCTGGAAACTCACTGGCGACTCCTCAGGCGCTTGTTGAGGTGCTGGAGATGGAGCCAGGCCGAGGGGTCGGTGCCGTCGCCGAGCGTGTAGTGCATGGCGGGACGTGCGGCGGGGCCAAGGCGTGTCGAGCGTGGGTGCTGTAGGGATTCGACGTGGGCGCGGCCGGTGGTGTGTACGGCGTCCGCGCCGAGCGTGAAGGAGAGCGGGACCGGGGGCGGCTCGTGGTGGGGCGGGGTGGTCAGATCAGCTCGGGCGGGGCGCAGGTGCGTGAGCATCGACGCCAGGTTGTGCTGGGTGGCGAGGGTCTCGGCCAGCTCGGGGAGGGCGTCGAGGCGCGGGGTCCGGTCCGTGGTGTGGCCGAGGGCGAGGGTGATGTGTTCCTCGACTCCGGCCGGGGTGTGGACGACGCGGCAGGTGGCGATCGCCGGCCTGTCCGGAGCGCCGACGGCGATCAGCCAGGTAGGGGCGCCCCTCTGGGCCCGGGTGCGGGCCAGTTCGGTGAGCTGCCTTCGGGACCAGGGCAGATTGACGGGTTCGGTGGATGACCAGCCGGCGGGTGGGCTGCCGGTGAGGGTTTGCCATGCGGCTTCCAGGGCGCCGCCGAGGAGGAGGTGGTCGGTGGCGGGGTGGGTGGTCCGGATGGAAAGGTGCAGTTGTTGTTCGCCTCGTGTGACGGTGCCGGGCTGGAAGGCGCGTGCGAGGGGCGTGTCTTCGTTTGCCGTGGACGTCTCGGTGAAGCGGTCCTCGTGCCAGTGGAGCACGGCGCCGGTGAGTCCGTCGTAGTAGCCGCACTCGGGGTCCTGGACGACCCAGCGGGCCGGGACCTTGGCCAGCAGGGTGCGGGTGGGCAGGGTCAGCCGAGTGCCTGGTGGGGTGACGATCTGGAGCTCGTGTCCCGACCGCACGGCGTTCTGGATCAGGTCCGTGAGCCAGGTGGTCGCGGCGACAACGGGGCGGTCCTGGAGGATCACGGCGGCTCGCGGTGTGAGGACATCGACCGCGAGCGGACCATCGACGTTGCTGCCGTCCGGGAAAGGTAGGGCGACGACGCTGGTGTGCGCGGCGCCAGCAGGCCAAGTGCACCCGCCCAGCAGTGAGGTCAGCCGACCGGCCACCGACCCGGCCAGTCGCCTGGCCTCCGCGATCGACGTCGTCGCCCGCACCTCGGTCCACCACACGGGCGCCTCGACTTCCACCTCCGTACCGAGCAGCCGGCTCACCTCACCCGGTACCTGCACGAACAGCGGAACGTCGACCGTTACGACGGGCCCACCACCCGCCGGGTGCAGTTGGACGACAGCCCCCTCACCGCTACTGCTTACCCGCAGATCGGGACCACCGGCATACAACCCGGCGAGCACGCTGCGCGCATCCGGCATCTGTGGAGTGAGAGCGATGACGTCCTGAGTCACAAGAATCCTTCAGGCGACGCTCGACCGCCGCCGCATCATGGGGTAACCGGCGGAGGCTGACCCACGGAACTGGGCAGCGGTGAAGCGATGCATCCGTAGCAGGCATTTCGTCTCCATACCTGCGAGGCCAGGCGGGCCTCAACCTTTGTGGTTAATCTGCGAAGTCAAGCGCAAGGCCATCTCCGCGCTGGCGAGCATTCTCGCAATCTCAATGGGAGGGTTTCCGAATTCTAGCTGCACGACATCAACAGGGTCTATCCTATGGAACTCCCCGTCGCCCCCTTCTGCCTCGATTACGTAGCGGTAACCCCGAGGTGTCCTGAAGTCATCCACGACATGCCAGCGGGCGCCATGCCTCTGAATGAGGAAATCCGCAGCGTATGCCATCAAATCAGTTTGCAGCGTCACCCAATCCGAGGTTTCGAATTCTCCCAGCGGCAGGCGTGATGCATAATTCTGAAGTGCAGGAATCAAGCTCAACGGGTCATTAGTGTATACGTCGGGAGGAACTCCCAGCATATCGGCGACGTCGAGTACTGTCTGACGTCCCTCGTCGGCCCACCTCTCGAGATCCGCTTCGGGAACGCCCTCCCTCGCCATTCTGAATACCTTCCCACACGCGCTACGCCGATGGCACGCTAAGTTGTCGAGGCGCAAGGCGGGAAGGCCGCCTCCGCCTTGGTCTTGCCGCGAACTGGCCTCGTCATCTCCGTCCAGTCCACCCTCCCCGGCTTCCGATTCCTACCCCAGTGGCATGGACTTCGCCAGGGCCTCCCGCTCCGCCGTCCACATGTCGACATAGGGGGATTTCAGCGATGGCACTTCAGCGCCGATCCGATCAGTCAACACCAATGACACGGACGTAAAACCCTTTAGCAGGGACCTGAGGGCATCGTTGTTCGATTCCTGATAGGCGCTGACGAGTGCATTCACAAATGCGGTGAAAGTTTCGGTGTCAATCTGGCACTCATCCTCGATGATCTCACCGAGACCTGTCTCCACTCCGACGAGCTGGGACAGTACGGTTGCCTGGCCCAAGAATGCCCTGGCCAGAGAGTTGGATGGGTTCCATACATCGTCATCGGCCACTTGGAAGTAGCAGCTCACTCAGCCCACCTCACTTCGACTTGAACGTCAGGATTTTTTGCACGCCAATCAGCCACACCAGATTCTACTGCAGCCCTGAACTCCGGAGTTGCCCCAGGCTCCGTGAAGCTGAGTCCGATCGGTGCATTCTCGAACCCTTCCATGTAGGGGCGAGCCCTGACGTAGGAGTCAAGCTTCTTGAAGACGTGCTTGGCAATCCACTTTTCGACGTTGACGCGAGGGTCACGTCCTGTCGCGGTCTTCTCTTCCCAGAGGATTCCGCCTTCGATTCGGTCGATGTCTGTGACGGTGTCTGCCCAGTTGTCTGGGTTGTCCACCACGTAGTTGGTGTCCCCTTCGAGCGGAGGGCGTTCCCGGTTGGAGAAGCCATCCCCGCCCCCGGCATGGTGGCCTGAATCTGGCACCCCTTCGAGAGGAGCGTCATTGGTGGTTTCTCGCCCATGATTCGCCGGTGCGTCATCAGAGTGCGGCACAGGGTCGGAGGTATGCCCTGCAGGGGCGTCCGTATGCGCCCCGCTGTTACCGACACCGGACGACCCTGTATCAGCACCGTTCGTACCGGTGCCAGACGAGCCCCTGTCCGATGACGATGTCCCGGAGCCCGCTCCATCCGCTGGTGCCGTTCCCCCTCTAGGGCCATCAAACCGTTCCACATTGGGCGAGTCGTGCCCGTCTCCAGCCGAAGTCTCGCGGCTGGCCTGGGGTGGCAGGTTCTCGCCCGCGTGTGCGGTGGCGTCGGGTGTGCGGGCGCCCGCCCCGACGAGTTCGCGTTGGCGCGGTGTCTCGATCGAGGGCGCGCGTTCGGCGGCTGCCGGTTCGTGACGCGCAGGGGTCCTGTCGGGTATGCCGTTCTTCCCGGGAATGAACTCCCCGTCCTGGATGCGGAGCTGGGAGCCGTTGGGGAACTCGAGGACGCTGTGGGCGGCGTCCGAGGCCGCGGCGGCTGCGGGGGCGCCTCGTACGCCGGCGATGAGATCGGCAACCCGAGGCAGTTTGCGGGCGGCCGCACCGACGGCCTTTGCCGCCGCGCCGATCGGGTCCAGGACCTCACCGACCTTGGCCACAGTGCCGGCCACGCGGGAAGCCCCGCCCGCCTTGGCGGCCGAGCCCGCCTTCAGCGGTCCGACGCCCAGGGTGAGGACGTTGAAGACGACCGTGGCGCTGGCCTTGCCAGGGTTGGTGGTCCAGTCGTCCCAGCCGACGAACGACTTGGCGAATTCTTTGGCGTACGGCTTGCTGTCGTCCATGAGCTTTTCCATGGACGGTGAAAGGTTCCGGTCGCCGTGCGGGTCGACCAGGTATGCCTCAGCGCCGACGATCACTCGGAGCAGTCCCTCGCGGGCAGCGCCTCCCTCTTCGCCCGGGCTGAAGAGGTCGACCAGTCCCTCCACCGTGCCGGAAGCGTTGTCCCACAGGCCGACCCCGAACTCCTTCAGGTGGTGATCGACCCCGAACGGCAGAAACTCGCGCTCCTCCGGGGTGCCCCAGGGGAGGGAGTCGGCCTGGGACAGTTGCTCGGCACTGAAGCCGTAGGGGTTCTCCTGCTTGGGGCTGCCGTCGTTGATGTGCCACTGGGTGCCGCCCACCAGGGCGGTGATCTTGTCGGCACAGGTCACCTCCGCCTGCTGGAACGCGGCGACCGCGGCGTTCACCCCGTCCCACAGCGCCTGGTGCTCGGCGACCTTCTCCGCGTCCTTGCGCCAGTTCTCCAGCGGGCCGTCGTGGTCCTTGACCGACTCCACGAATCTTCCGGCCTGCCAGCGCAGCATCTCCAGCTGCTTGATGATCTCGACGACCTCGACCGCGTACGTCTCCAGAGCACCGGCCACCGTCTCCAGCCGACCGGCGAAATTGCCCGAGGTGTCCTGTACGGCCTGCGTCGTGCCAAACAGCTGCCCGGCCTCAGGAGCCTTGTACGAGGCGCTCAGATTCTGGAAGCGGGTGTGAACGTCGCTGCCGTTGTCGCGAATAGCCTTCGCCGCCTGCCGCAGTGCGGTGACATCCCGCTGCAGCTCACCCAGGTCGCCGGTAAAGGTGGGTATCTTCTCCGGGCTGATCACTTCTCGCCAGCCCCCTTGCGAGCAGCTTCCAGGAACGCCGTCACATCAGGCGCCAGCGTCGCCTGCCGCTGCGCGTTCCACGCCTGCTCCAGACTTCCCGCGAGGTACGCGTTGGTCGCCTCGATGGCGCCGTTCGCCGACCTGCTGGCACGCAGCGGCAGAGCCACCACGTCCTGCTCCGTCCCCTCGACGAACTCCCCCAGAGCAACTGCCACCAGACCGGCCGCTCCGCCGCCGCTCTCCCCGCCGACCGCCAGCGTGCCCGACGAGGCCATCGCGCCCTGCACAGCGGCTCCGTACAGCTTGATCCCGGCGTTCATGCCGTCAGTGGCCTCCCTCACCTGAGAGATCACCGACTGCACGCCCATCGGCTCTATGTCCCACCCCGTCACACCAACCCCCGTGACTCACTTGGCAGATACGTTCTGTGGTCCGTCTCAGTATCACCCACGGCACTGACAGTAAGATCTTCGTCCGTGGCCCGCAGGTCCAGCAACGCAGTTCCGGCCAAGGCGACGGCCCGGCAACCACACGTGACCTCTGAGGGCTCGCCTGGAGCGGGCCCCGCGTTTGGGCACAGGGCTGCCCGCTTACGGTCGCGTCGCGACCCGACGACCGTCGTTGATCTCCGGCCACTCGGACCATCCGGCGGGCGCACTCGCGCGAAGGCCGACCGAGAGTCGGCGTTGATCAGCAAGGCAGCGGAAGTTGGCGGAGAACGACGGTCAGGGCCTATTGCAGCTTCTGTCGCCAGGGGTGCCGTGGCGTGGTCGTCGCGAGGGCGTCCAGCAGCCAAGCCTGCTGGTCTCTGTCCAGGAGCGGGAGGACCGCCTCGAAGTCCACCTCGTCCTTCTCCCTGGTGTGCTTCGACTTGTAGAAGAGCTGTACCTCAGGTGCGAGGTACGGTGTGCCGTCCGGGGCGACGCGGCTGAGACGTGCGAGTGGCATCCGCACGCGTCGGTCGCGCCTCGACACCCATTCATCTTCGACGGCATCGTCGAGCATGAGCTGCACTGACCATGGCGACTCCGGCGTTCGGCGACACCAAATGTCATGAAGGGGCTCTTCGAGAACCTCGCCAAACCGCCATACGCGGAGCTTGCCGGTGCCCGGTGGGTCTGCGACATGGAGATCCCAGCCTGACAGGCACTCCTGGACTTGTGACTGATCGCGCCGCAGCACGAGAACGTCAAGGTCTCCATGTGTCCGCAGCTCATGCCCGACGGCGAGTTCGATCGCGCGACCACCGGCAACCCACCACGAAAATTCAACCGCCCGGAAAAGCTCAGCCAGTTCGCTGATTGGAGCGGGACTCCACTCCTCAGGATCGTTGGTCGCCACGAAGTCATCCTGCCAGCAAAGCGACAAGCCGCCAGGCATCACGGTGAAGGTCCCAGCTGAAGCGCTTGCGGACGTATTCTCCGAACGTGGCGAACTTCGAACGGGACTGGGCGTACAACCTGGCGGGTGGGCTGCTGGCTGAGAGTCTGCCGCGCAGATGGGCGCACACGCAGGGGGTGGCCGCGTGCGCCAGACGGCTCGGGCCGCTCTTGAAGGGGGAGAGGGCCGCAGTTCTGGAGGCGGCGGCCGTACTGCACGACATCGGATACGCGCCGCCGCTCGTCGATACCGGCTTCCATCCCCTGGACGGTGCGCGCCACCTGCGGGACGTTCAGTTCGCGCCCGAGTCCGTCGTGCGGCTGGTGGCGAACCACTCCTTTGCCCTCTTGGAGGCGGAGGAGCGTGGGCTCCGCTCGGAGCTGGCCGGCGAGTTTCCGTTGCTTGGTGATCCGCTGCTCGTGGACGCGCTGGTGTACTGCGACATGACCACGACGCCTGACGGCGGGCGTACGACGTCGGAGGAGCGAGTCGGCGAGATCCTCGGCCGCTACGGGGAGGACAGTGTCGTCGGGCGGTTCATCCGCCGGGCCGCCCCTGCGATCCACGGCAGCGTGGAGCGCGTAAGGGCGGCCGCGGTCGAGGCGGACGTCGTGCTCTGAGGGGTCTATCCCAGGTGGGGATAGTCGCCGGCCAGGTAGTGGCCGAGCTGTTCGTGCATGCTCGGGTGGATGTCCAGCTCGCCGAAGTCCTTCGGGTGGACCCAGCGGACACCGTCCGCTTCCTCGTTGACTGTGGGCTTCCCGCCGACGGGACGGCCGATGTACACGGCCTCGTACTGCTGCCGGATCTCGCCGTCGGTGTACTCGATGATGTGCTCCGGGTTGGAGTAGACGCCGAGGAAGCCGGTGACCTCGGCGACGATGCCGGTTTCCTCCTCGCACTCGCGGACCGCGCATTGTGCGGGGCTCTCTCCTATGTCCTGGGCGCCGCCGGGCAGGGCCCACTGGCCGGTGTCGCGCCGGCGCTGGAGCAGGATGGCGCCGTCGTCGTTGACGACGAGCATGTTGCTCGCGGGGATCAGGGTGTTGGCCTTGGGGGCCTTGGGGTCGTGGTAGTACTCAGTCCTGCCCACGGTGGTGCTGCTCCTGCCTGTCGGGCGCCCAGGGGCGCGAGGATGACCAGACGGCCTCGAAGCTCTCGCCGTACCGCTCGAACCATTCTGCGTTGGTCGTGCGCCTGAGCTGGAGGAGCGGGTTCGCGCTGGCCGGCCGGCCCCAGATGTGGGGGTTGATCAAGAGGTGGTCGTCGTAGCGGAAGATCGAGTTGTAGAGCGTCGTGTCGTGGAGTCGCACCTCACAGCCTGGATGGCCCACGAGGTCTCGGTAGTAAGTGAGCGAGGCCCTGATTTTGGCAGCCAGTGCGTCGCCGATGCCTTCCTCGCGTCCACGGATCCGTACGGCGTCGCCGTCCGGATCGCCGAAGCAGAGCCGCACGCGCACGCCGGCCTGCGCTCGCTCCTGGAGCATGCGCGCGATGTGAGGGTTCGTCTGGGCGAAGAAGGTGCCGGAGAACACCAGGACGTCTACCTGTTTCATCGCCCCTAACAGCAGGGACATCCAGACGTCGCGCGGCACGCTTGCCCTGTTTGGGTAAGTATCGACCAGTTCCGACTGGGTGGCGCCCAACCGTGGGGTCCGCTGACCTGCTTCTGGCCAGAGGTAGGTCTCATCGACCCGGAGCAGATTGGCGACGGTCCAGCGATGCCGACGGTGCGGCACACGGCCGGCTATCCATCGGCTGGCGGTCTTGGGATCGACCGCACAGGCTTCGGCCACCTCATCCACGGTCAGCCCGCGTTGCACGAGTGCGGAACGAAGTCGCTCATTCACTCAGACAACCCAACCGGACAGGATGCCCTGGCCGCAAGGCCGTCAGGCGTGGTCGTGCGGGCATGGCCGGTTTTCGTTGTCGGCTTACGCTGACCATGTGCCACTCATTGTGCTCTGGGACATCGACCACACGCTTATCGAGAACTCCGGTGTGAGCAAGGAGATTTACGCGGCGGCCTTCTCTGCCGTCTCGGGTCATGCCGCCGTCCGGCCGGCCCGTACGGAAGGCAGAACCGACCGCCTGATCCTCGCCGAAATGTTTCGGGACCATGGGATGGATCCCCCGGAGTGGGGGCGAATTAACCAGGCGCTTACGGCGGCCGGCGAGGTGCGTGAGACTGCCCTTGCCCAAAGGGGCCGGGCCCTTCCCGGAGCGCGCGAAGCCCTCGGCGCGGTCGCGGCAGAGCCGGGCATGGTGTCATCCGTCCTTACCGGCAACATCTACGCCAATGCCCGGGTGAAGCTGCGGGCCTTCGGCCTGGACACGCTTCTCGACATGGAGTGCGGGGCCTATGGCGCGGACTCGGCGGACCGCGCGGCCTTGGTGGAGGTCGCCCGGGACCGAATCCGTAAGGCTTACGACCTTCCACCGGACACACCCGTCGTCCTGATCGGCGACACGCCTCGTGACGTTCGTGCCGCGCAAGACTCCGGCGCGCACGTCGTCGCGGTGGCCTCTGGAATGCACAGCGCTGACGATCTGAGTGACGCCGGAGCCACCGTTGTGCTTCCTGACCTAGTGGATGTCGCTGCTCTGATGCGCTACCTGCGGTCTTTGGCATCGACCGTCTCGTAAAACGTCCCGGGACGTCCCGCAGAAGTCCCGGGACGAGGTTCGGCGTCCCGTCGGCCGACGGCAGTCTCGTTCCTGCCGTCGGCGGCGGGCTCCATCTCGGGCCGCCGACGCGCTATCCGATCTCTCCTCCCGACTGGATGGAGTAAGCGCATGACGGCTTTACTCGGCGGACAGACCGGCGCGACGTCCACGCTCGGAGAGGTGGAGCGGCTCGCGGTGCGGTACCGCGTACCCGTTGAGGACGCGTTGCTCATCGCGATCAACCTCCATGGCATCGACTCGGACCTGCCGCGTCACAGGGCCCGCGTTCAGGTGAGGCTGGCGAGCGCGCCGACGATGCCGTGGCAGCTCATCGTTCCGCTCAACGCCACCGGCTCCCCGTTCCGGCTTAAGGACGACCAGCTCTTGCTGGGAGGCGTCTCGTTCGCCACCGTCGAGCGTGTCGATGCGGACGAGGCGGTTGGCGGCTACTTCCGAAACGGCGGCACTGCCGCGACGCTCAACCCGAACGCACGCAGTCGGTGTGTGGGCTGTGCCTTCTGCCCAAACACCCTGGAGGCCGCGGCAGACCCGCGGCTTTCCGAGGAAAGAGACCTCCGCGAGCTGCTGGCGGCGCTGCTGGAGCAGCACCCGCGGCACGATCTCACGGAGCTCCGCGAGGTGACCGTATCGACCGGATGCTTCGAGCGAGAACCTGCCGCGGTCGACCACGTGCGCGCCCTGCGGACCGTCCTCGCCGAGCACGGCATCGAGGCGCGCATCGGCTTCCTGACCTCCGTACTCCGGTCCCAGGAGGCTTTCGATGTCCTCGCTGCGGAGGCCACGCCCTTCGTCCTACGGCTGACCGCGGAGTGTTTCACCCGCCGGGACCTGTTGCTGAAGGCCAGTAAGGCCAACCTGGCCACCCCGCAGATGCCGGAAGTGCTCAAGCGGGCCCTGGCTGCCGGCCACGGCACGTCGTTCACCTACATAGTGGGGCTGGACGACATCGACGCTCTCCGTACAGGCGTCGGCGTGCTCAACCCGTACGTCACCGAGTTCCCCAACTTCCAGGTGTACCAGGCGCACAACTCCGTCATGGCCGGCCTGCGTACCTCCGGGGCACGCGACCTGGAGTACTACCTGCGCGCCCGCGTGGTGATCGAGGAGATCACTGGTCCGTCCGGGCTGCGCCCGGCAGCATGGGAGTGCTACCGCCCGCTGTGGTACTTCACCTTCGCCGGCGAAGCCTTGGTCAGCGCGTGATGTCCGATACCGCCACTCTGGCAGACGCCTTGTGGAGAGCCACCTGCTACGCGTCGGTGTGCCAGCTCCATCTGCGGGACAACGTCCTGCTCAGCCGGCCGCTGACCGCCCAGCACGTGAAGGAACGCCCGTCCGGTCACTGGGGAACCGTGCCCGGCACCGCGTGGGCACTGTCGCACGTCGCCCTCGCGGCGGGGCACCTGGACCAGGGGGTGGTCCCGCTCCTCGGCGCCGGGCACGCCGGCGTAGTCCAGCTCGCCGCGGCCTGGGTGACAGGCGAGCTCGGCAAGCTCCGGCCGCAGTTCAGCCCGGACGCTGAGGGCCTCAGGCGGCTGGCCCAGGCGTTCCCCGACATGGACGGAATGGGCTCCGAGGTCACGCCGGCGCTTCCGGCCGGGACGTTCCTGGGTGGCCGCCTCGGCGGTTGCCTTCCCTTCGCGCAAGGCGCCGCCCTCAGCTCGCCGGGCAAGATCGCCGTGCCCGTCATCGGGGACGGCGAGTGCGAGACCCCCACGACCGCGGCGAGCTGGCTGGCGCAGAGGCTCCTTCCTGGGAGTTCCGTCCTACCCCTGGTGCACGTCAACGGTTTCCGCATGGGCGGGCGGGCCCTTCTCGGCGCGATGGACGACGACGCGCTTCGGTCGTACTTCGGCGGCCTGGGGTGGGAAGCAAGCGTCGTGCACGTCACGACAGGCTCTCTGCCGGACCACGCCGCCTTCCAGACAGCGCTGTGGGATGCGCTGGAGTCGACGCTCGACGACCGTCCCACAGCCCTGGTCATGCGCTGCGTGAAGGGATGGGGCGGACCCGCGTCTCTCGGCGACCGTGATCTCGTGGGCACCTCCGACCTGCACAAGACGCCCTTGGTCAGCCCGCGCACCGAGCCGGAGCAGCTGATGCGACTGGCTCACTGGCTGGCGTCCTACCAGCCGGCGGATCTCTTCGACGAGAGCGGGCGGGCGAAAGGCGAGCTCGCGGATGCCATCGCTGAAGCCCGGTGGTGCTCCTTCGCTCCCGCCGAAGCGCCTCGGTCAGGGAGGCCCACCATGGCGCCCAGTGCTTGTGCCGCCACGTTCACCGATGCCGTCACCGGAGTCGTACGGAGACACGCGGCACGTGGGGATTTCCTGCTTGTCAGCCCGGATGAACTGGCTTCCAACCGGCTCCCGAACCTGGCCAATGAGCAGTGGGCATATGAACTCCTGGCGGAGGAAGTGCTTTTGGAGTGGCTGGCCGGATGGACGGCGAGCGGACGCCGGGGTGTGCTGGTCTCCTACGAGGCGTTCGCCCCATTGCTCACCAGTGGCCTGGTGGGACACATCAAGCAGCGACGCCTCGACGGAGCGAGGGGCCTGCCCAGCCTCAACCTACTGCTCACCTCGTACGGCTGGCACAACGTCCACAGCCACGCCGACCCCTCCCTCGCCACAGCGCTCCTGGCTCTGCCAGCCCCGGGCGTCCGCGTGCTGACTCCGGCTGATCCAACGAGAACAGCCGCCGCCCTGGAGGAAGCCTTCGACTCGATCGATGGCGTCAACCTCGTCGTCGCCGGCAAGCACAGCCGTACCGCTCATCCTGTCGGGCCAATGTCTGAGGAACACAGTCGTGGTCTCGCGGTATGGCCGCGTCTCAGCGACGAGGGCGAGCCGGACCTGACGATCGTCACAGCCGGGGACATCCCGGCCGCTGTCGCCGCCGAAGCAGTGGACCATGTACGAAGCCGCTACAGATGCCGCGTTCGGGTGGTGAACCTGCTGGACCTCACCGTCCTCGGCGATCCCGCTTTGTGGCCACGAGGACTGAGCGACGAAGAGATCGACCACTACCTGGGCGCTCACGCCCCGGTCCTTGTCCTCACTCTCGGGCACCCGGCGGCCGTCTGGGGGCTGCTGGGGGCACGGATGCGCCGCCCTGTGGATGTCATCGGCTGGCAGGAACCTGCTGGTCCCATGCCGCAGCGGCAGCTGGCGCGCTCCTTGGGCATGGACCCCGCAGGGGTGACGCAGGCCGTCGGTCTCCTCATGGCCGCACGTGAGGTGGTCCGGTGAGCCCGTGGGTCCTGGGAAGCCTGGAGGTCATAGAGACAGAACAGCCCGTGGCGCCCGGAGACGACGCGCACTTCGTGGTCATCCATGGCGCTGGAGAGTCCGGCTGCTACGGCCCCGTCAGCGAGCGGATCGGACGCTACGTCCGTGACACGCTGGCCGCCGAGGTGAAGGGCGCACCGATCTCGGACCACGCCGGGCTGCTGAACCGGCTGCGTACCGTGGCTCGCACGGCACCGTCGGACATCGCCTCGTGGGCGGTCGGCACGGTCGACTGCGCGGCCTGGGATCTCCACGGCCGGCTCGCCTCACGTTCCGTGGCTGGCCTGCTGGCCGCGGCGGAGCCGCGATCGACCGTGCCGGCTTACGCGTCGTGGCTCTCCCAGAACCTCACCAGCATCGAAAACCTTGACCTCCTGCGTGACGTCGCGGCGGATGGATGGAGGTTCACCAAGTGGGGGCTTCGCCGTGATCCGGCAGAGTCACCCGGGCAGGCCGCCGCGCGTATGGCACGGGCGGTGGAGCGTGCCTCCCAGTCCCTCGGCTCGCCGCTGGCCGTTGACGCCGTTGGTACCTGGACGCCGTCGGTGTCCATGGCCTTCGCGCAGAGCTGCGATCCGTCCTGTCTCCTGTGGCTGGAGGACCCGCTTCCACAGCACGACCTCGACATGTACGAGCTGCTTGCCGCAACCCGGCTACCGCTGGCCGTGGGGGAGCGCGCGCACTGCGACGAAGACCCGATGGGGCTCATCCAGTACGTCAGGCCGACTGCCCTCACCCTCGACGTCGTCGGCTGCGGCGGCCTCACCCGAGCGACGCGGATCCTCGCCGTCGCCCGCTCCCAGGACATCCCCATATACCCGCACGGCCGCTCACTGCTGCCCGGCCTCCACCTCGCGGCCGCCTTCCCCGACGCCGTACCCGCCGTCGAGTACCGACTCCAGTGGGAGCCCGGACGCCAACGCCTCTACGACGAATCCCTTCAGCCCGAGGACGGACACATCCGCCTGCCGGACTCCTCAGGTCTCGGCACGACCCCGAGGAGCACAGCATGCCCGGCACAACGATGACCGTTCCCGTCGAGGGAACGATCAGCCACAGCTCGGACGGCCCGCTGCTGGTGCTGTCCCAGCGACTAGACGGGCATGACACCTTCCTGACTGGGAGCCTCGACATCGGAGGAAGTGCGCTCCCGGTGCGCATCCTGACCCTGGACGACGTCACCGTACTGCGCCCAGTGGGCAGCCTCCCCGCGCTGGCGGAAGGTACGCGGTGGCAGGGGACGCTGCACCTGCCACACGGGATGCGTCCTCGCAGCGTTCCCCCGGACCTCAGCGAGGCTGCCGCTCACGAGGGGAGATCTCTCGACACGCTCGACGAGGCGGAGCTGCGCTACGTCATCACCTTCCTCTCCGAGGCCACAACCACCACGATTCGGCAGTCCCGTATCAGGGCCATCGTCTCCGGCCTTCCGACCACCACGAGGAGCCCCCAGTGACCCCGGCCCACCCCGCACTCCTGGTCACCGTCGATGTCGGTGGGACCCTCGGAACGGCCGACGGGCCCGGCCTGGCAATGAGATTGGCCGAGGCGTCCCCGCTGCCGGCGGCACGAGCCCGCGAGATCATGCGATCCAGCCTCCACACGCGCCCATCCCTCACGGAACCCGTGGTGACAGAGGTATGCGAGGCGCTGCGGGTTCCACCGGAAGCCTTTCCCCGCGACCTTCCGCCGGCCCCGTTCAGGCTCTTCCCACGCACGGTCGAGGCACTGGAGCGCATCAGCGCTGTGGCGACCGTGGTCACGCTCTCGAACGTCACCTGCGTGGACGCGGACACCGACGGGCTGCGCGCTCTCCTCTCACCGTGGGTCAGCGACTTCTTCCCCTCGTGCCGCATCGGTCACAGCAAGCCCGACCCACGCGCCTTCCACACCGTGGCCGAGCACTTCAGCACCGACCCCGCTGGCCTGATCCATGTCGGCGACGACTGGGCGTGCGACATCGTGGGTGCCGTCGAAGCCGGGACCAGGGCCGTGTGGATATCGCGCGGACGAAAGGTTCCCGACGAATCCCTGGTCGTTGATCACGGTGTGCTCGTCGCCCACGACCTGGCGGCGGCCGCCACGCATATCCAGCACCTCGCAGCACGGAGCGACACATGAGCCTCTTCACCGGAACCGCCACCTACTACCGCCAGTTCCGCCCCGGCATCCCCGAGGACGTCGCCGCGGTCCTCGACCGGGCCACCCCTGTGCGAACGAATGGCCCGCGACGGCTCCTGGACGTCGGCACGGGCACCGGGCTGGTCGTCGAGGCGCTTCTGGACCGGTTCGACGACATCATCGCCGCCGACAACGACGCCGACATGCTCGCCACCGCCGAGTCGGCACTTCGCCCGAAGCTGCCCGAGGGCTCCCGCCTCACGCTCGTGGAGAGCACCGCCGAGGACTTCGTCCCGCCCGTCGGCTGGAAGGCCGACCTCGTGACCATCTGCCGCGCCTTCCACTGGCTCGACCAAGGCGCCGTGCTCCGCCTCCTGGACAGCCAGGTCGCCCCGGACGGCGTCGTCGCGATCTTCGGCGACAACAGCTTCTGGGCCGCCGGCAGCCCCTGGAAGGAAGCGGTCCGCGACGTGATCAAGACGTTCCTCGGCGAAGAACGCCGCGCGGGCTCCGGCACCTTCCAGCACCACAACCGCCCATACAGCGAGATCATGGAGGAGTCGCCCTTCAACCAGGTCAAGGAGATCCGCGTACCCGTCCAGCGCACCTGGACCACTGCCTCCATCCTCGGCTACCTCTACTCCACCTCCTTCGCAGCACCCCACCTCTTCGGTGACCGGCTGGAGGAGTTCGAGACGGCGGTGAAGAGCCGGCTCACCGACTTCAGCGACAGCGACACCTTCCCCGAGGACAACGAGTTCCTCATCCGCATCGGGCGGCGGAGTAAGACGTGACGGCCGACGGCGACGGACGGTCGTACGGGAAGCTGACGACACCCCGTCTCGCGGCCGAGCTGAGCGAGCGGTCCACCCTCTGTCTTCCGGTGGGCTCGCTCGAACAGCACGGCACACACCTGCCCCTCAACACCGACACCGTCATCGCCGAGCGCTTCGCGCTTCGCCTGGCCGCACACGTCGCGGACCGGCACGACCTCTGGGTCGCGCCGCCCGTCGCGTACGGCCTCTCCCCGGAGCACGCCTGGGCGCCAGGCACCCTGACCTTGGACATCCCGCTGTACGCCAGCTTGATCACCACGCTCGTCGGGGAGTACCTCCGCGCCACACCCGTGCGGACGGTGCTCATTGTCAACGGCCACGGTGGCAATCGGGGTGTCCTTGAGGGACTGGTGCACCAGCTCCAGCACACCCACGACGTGGCCATCTGCGCGCTGCACCCGAGCACCCTCGCTGCCAGCGAGGTCACGGTCGACAGCGAACTGCCCGAGGTCCACGCCGGCATCCGCGAGACCTCCCTCATGCTCGCCCTCGCCCCCGACCACGTACGGCTGGACCTCCTCCCTGCCGGGACTCGCCCGGATCCCGGCCAACGAGAGGCGATCCAGCGCCTCGTACTCGATCGAGGCGCCACTTGGCCCTGGACCTCCGACGACCCCGCGCTATCCACGCACGGGGTCATCGGCGGCGACCCACGCAAGGCCAGCGCCAAACTCGGCGAGGCGCTCATCACCGCAGCCCTGAGCGCCGGCGCGGACATCCTCGACCGGCTGGTCCCGCCTGGCGCGAACGGACCGATCACCTTACGGAGAACCCATGCCCCTGACAGCTGAGGAGAAGGCCGCATTCAAACGGGACGGTGTCCTCATACGCCGAGGATTGGTCGCCCCCGACGTGACCAGGCGCGCCATCTCCCTCATCGACACCTGGTACCGCGAACGACTGGACCCCGAAGACATCCCCGCGTACTCGCAGCGCACCTTCGCCCCGGAACTGGGAAACCACCCGGACGTTCTCGCGCTCTACACGGAAACCGAAGCCGTGACCCTCGCCTCCGGCCTTCTCGGGGAAACCTCTCCCGTCTCCACCACCCAGGTCCAGATCCGCGTACCCGAGGCCGAACTCCCTGGCTTGCAGCCGGAGAAGGTCATGCACGTCGACGGCGTCTCCTGTCCCCACCTCGATCCGCAGGAATTGCGCACATTCTCCCTACTCGTCGGGGTCGTCCTGTCCGACATCAACGACCCTCAAGGTGGCGCGCTGCGTTACCTGCCCGGTGGGCACCAGACGATGGCCCAGTGGTTCAGCGATCAGTGGTCGATCGGGATAACAGAACAGGTTCCGCCGGAGATCGAACGCGAGGAAGGGGTCTCCTTCCTCGGCGCACCCGGGGACGTGCTGCTGATGCATCACCTCGTCCCCCACACCGTCGGGCGGAACCTCACGCCGTTCCCCAGGGTGATGGCGTACTTCCGGGTCTCCCACCCGGACCACTCCCGCCGCCGGCTCGAAGCGCTCCGCGACCCCTGGCTCGACTACCCGCCCCTCACCTCGATCCCCTCCGCCCCGGCCAGCCAGGAGTAGACCTATGCAGATCATCACCCCTCAGGACCTCGACGTCGCCGTGCGAGCGATCGAGTCCGGAGAACTAGTCATCGTCCCGACCAGCCGCTGGTACATGATCTGTGCCGACGCCAGCAACGCTCAGGCATGCGACAGCATCTTCAAAGGCAAGCGCCGCCCTGGTGCCAAGTCCCTCGCGTACGTGGCCCCATCCCTTGCCTCCTGCCAGGAACACTTCGAGCTCAGTGCCGAGGCCGCACGGCTCGCCACCATGTTCTGGCCGGGTGACCTCGCGTTGCTCCTGCCGTGGCGGAGCCCGGAGGACGCCACCCGGCACACGGCGGTCGGCTCGCCGGCGCTCACCACGGTGGCCCCCGGCGTCCTCGGAGCGCTCGCGTCAGAGGCTAAGGTGCCGGTCGCCGCCACCACAGCCAACATCTCTGGCGTCGCCGGCCCGGCCGACCTGGGGCCCGCCGTGAACATCGAAGAGGTCCACGACTTCCTCGCGGCCTCCGGACTGACGCCCTCAGTCATCGTCGACGGCGGTGTGTGTCCCGCTGCCAATCACATGAGCATCGTGGATTGCTTCACCCCCGAGGCGAAGCTGGTACGCACGGGCCTCGTCCACCAACGAGCCCTATCAGCGACCCTCGGTCGGGAGATTCAACGTGCCTGATGGCTCGGTCACTCCATGGCAAAGCACTCCGGACAGCACCGAGTCTGTTAGCTGGCCCGGCTAGGCATTGGCGCTGTGCATCTACCCCCACGGCGACACCGTCTTCCTGGGCGGCACAGCGATCGACGGCGAAAGAGATCTCGTCCCCGACGACAAGACGGCGGGCATCCTGGCCCGCTGCATCCAGGTCGAACCCCGCCCGCTCAGGCCCGCGTCCTGGAGCATCGAATCGGTGCCCGACCGACCCGTGCCACGGTTCGTGTGGAGGCGGAGCGAGATGAGGAGGTCGGCACCGTAGTAGTCCACAACTACGGGCACGGGGGTGCTGGCGTCACGCTGTCGTGGGGGTGTGCCGAAGAAGCTTGGGAGTTGCTCTCCGCCGCGTGACGGCCTTGCAGGACACCCATCACGCACATCACCGTGCTGCCTGTGGAGGAAGAGGAAGATGCAGCAGAACACGGAGAAAGAGCCGGGAGTTGCCGCAGCCGTCATCGTTCACGAGGGCCGTGTTCTGATGGTGCGTCGCCGTGTCAGCGAAGGTCCCCTCTCCTGGCAGTTTCCGGCTGGCAAGGTCGAGCCTGGTGAGACTCGTGAAGAGGCTGCCGTGCGCGAGACGGAGGAGGAGACCGGCCTGACAGTGGCGGCAATGAAGCTGCTCGGCGAGCGGGTCCACCCGAAGACGGGCCGGCTGATGTCGTACACCGCGTGCGAGGTGGTAGGTGGCACGGCCCACGTCGCGGCCCCCGAGGAATTGGCTGAGCTTGCCTGGGTGCCCCATGGCGAGATCCCTCAGTACGTGCCGTACGGCCTGTTCGAGCCCGTGCAGGAGTACCTCGACGCGGCCCTGCCACTCTGAGAGCACTGGCGTGAACGAGCCCGTGACGGGTGTGTGCGCCGACGTTGGAATGGATGCGGTTGACGCCTGCACGGGCCCCTCGGGATGACGAGGGGCAAGTTGTAGGGCCTCAGCTTCGCTGTCAGGCGGCGGCTCGGTGACCTGCGGTTCTTCTCGTTCTCTCAGGTCATGCGGCTTGGGTGCCCTCCCAGGGACGCGTCATTTCCTCAGCCCCGAGTTTGAGGAGCATGAGGACTTCATCGCGATCGTCACCAGGCCCGAGCCGCAGAGCTCCCGGCCAGCGTCCGACTTCTTTCCAGCCGAGCCGTCCGTAGAAGGTCTCCAGTCCAACGCAGGCGCGTGCTGCCAGGTGCAGCTGCTCAAGCCCCATCTGGTCACGTGCGACGGCGTGGGCCTTCTTCATCAGGGCGACGCCGATGCCCTGCCCGCGCCTGTCGGTGCGGGTCTGAACGTGGTGGAGCGTTCCCCAGTGGGCGATGAGCGCGAAGGTGTCTCGGCGTATGTTGAGCCAGCCCACCAGGTCGTCGCCGTCCAGGGCCATGAGGATGCGGCAGGTTTGAGGGGCGAGATTCCCGAGGATGGCGTCGAGGGCGGGGGCGGCGTCCCGTTGATCGATGGGCGGAAAGGGAAAGCCAGCCGCGCCACCTGCGTTGGAGACGTCGATCCAGCAGTCGATGAGGGCCTGTCGCCGATCCGGGTCGACGTCATGTGTGGTGGTCGCCTGAGCGAAGCGGAGCGAGTCGGAGGGCATACGGCGAGGGTGCCAGCAGGCACTGACAGCGGGCAGTCGCCCGTACGGCGACGGTGCCACCAGGCGGGCGGCCCAGGCGATCGCCACGATGACCATCGAGGCCGTCATTGCATGGCTCGATGCCGGCTCCCCGACCTGGCCGCTGAACTGCGAATCTCAGCAGGACGCCATAAATGGCCGCGATATGCGATCAGCTCCAAGAATGTGGCGTCCATCTTGCGAACCCACACGAGTGGTCCACACTGGAGTTCGCCGGGGGCAGACAGCGAAGATCCACGAATGACTGGCCAACGCGGGCAAGGCATGTCAACGTAGACGACCTTCTGCAAACCCCCCTGGTCATGGAGGTGACTGCCCGTGACTGCGATGTCCCGGCTGTCGGGCGCGCTGACGGCGCCGCGGAAGGGACTCGGCCTGCCGTCCCCCACCAGGCTGCGGTCCGCCCTCGGTCGCTGCCTGCCGGTCCAGCGCCCCCAGGCGCTGGACCGTCCCTGCCACCCCTGGGGCAGGGACTCCGGGAGCATTGCTCCCGGGACAACTTGCTCGCGCTGGGGACGGGGTGGTTGGCAGGGCGTTGTCGCTGGTGGTGGGGTCTTCGCGGTGTGGGTCGTGCATCGAGCCTCCGTCTCAGGGGCGGCTGTGGGAGCTGTGGGGATCAGGGAGCGGGGTCGCTGGGCGCGGCCTTGAGTTTGTTTTTGAATTCGCGGACGACGCGTCCGGCGTCGTCGCTGGAGACGGTGTAGCCGGCGTCGCGGAGTGCGTCCTCTACCCGGTCGCGGCCGATGCGGCCTGTCTCCTCGTACACGCGGCGGGCGAACTTGAGGATGAGCTCGTCGGAGGCGCGCGGTTTGCGATCCTCCTGTTTCTGCCGGGCAGCCGGTTTTCGCTTGCGCCTGCCCGGGGCGCTGCCGGAGGCGTCGCTGCCCGTATGCGGTGGACCGTCTTCGGGTTCTGCCCGTCGGGTGGGCAGTCCTGGCGTCGGGCGGGCAGGTTGCGGGCGGGCAGTTGGGGGCGCCTGGTCGTCGCCCGGGTGCGATGGATGCGGGCGGGCAGTCTCCTCTGCCCGCTGAGCTGGGTCCGGGCGGGCGGAGGGCGGTTGGCTGCTCTGCCCGGAGTAGTGGGCGGTGTACGAGGTCGGGGTGTGCCAGCGTGGCGGCAGTGCGACGGTGGCGAGGCCGAGAGCCTGCTTGCGGGTGGCGAGCTTGCGCAGCAGCAACTCGTCCTGGAGTGGGTCTCCGTCGACGTCGGCCCGCTCCAGCGCCTCGTGCAGACGATCGGACAGGCGCCGGCCTCTCAGCGTGCCGCGCTGCTTGTCGGTCATCGATTCGGCGCGGAGGATCAGGGTGACGGCGTCGCTCAGCGCACGCTCGCGGATGAGCCGGGCGGCGTCCGCGTCCTGGTCGGCGATGCGTAGCCGGGCCAGCAGCCGTTCACGCATCTGCCGGACGAGGACGGCGGCCAGACCGCGCGAGGCGGCCTGCGGTGTGCGGTGGCGCAGCTCGTGCCCATGGCCAGGTGCCACAGCATCGCGGCCATGACCGGTCCTACGAAGGCGCGCACGGTGCCGCCGACGAGCCCGAACTCGGCGTAGGCGGGGATGATCTGCACTCCGGTGAGCACCCACACGAGGACGCCTGGCACGCCCGGCGCGCGTGCGGGCCCGTTGAGGTTCTGGCGTGCCATCAGCGCGGTGGCGAACAGGGCTAGCTCGGCGGTGGCGAACATGAAGGCGCGCTCGACGGTGCTGCCCATGTCCAGGTAGTCGGCGGCGAACCG
>NZ_NBCN01000012.1:0-190323 GCF_002099185.1 Streptomyces sp. CB03238
CCGTTTCCGGTTCGGATTCAGTTCCCGGTGGCCGTTGGAGGGCCTTTGCCTTTCGGCGCTCCGCCACTTTAGACCATTTTCCCCGGCGACTCATAATCGAGCCGCTGAATTGGATTCCGGACACGCCGGAAGCCGACCCATTCGGGAAGTCGATCTTCGGTGGTGGATGGCTGCTCCTGGGGGTGCCTCGAACGGCAGCCCAGCTCCTGCAGCTCGGTAGACATTAGGCGCTTCAGTGCTCCAAGTCAAGCCCTCCTCCGGCGTGGTGCGTGGGCGCGGTACGGACTCACCGTGGGGTCGCCGTCGATCCAGAAGCGCCAGGGGTGCACGGCTCCGTCGCCGCCCACTCCGGTGCGGGGGCCGGTGCGGACCTGGTCGGGGGTGACCGGGGCTCCGATCAGTATCGAGAGAGGGGAGGCGGGGCCGGCGCAGGCGTCGGTGCCGTCCAGGGTGCGGTCGACGTCGAGGGCGGTGGCGAGGCGGGCGGGGCCTTTGGCCAGTTCCTTGTCGTACCGGGCTGAGAGTCGGCGTTTGCGGGCGAGCTCCTGGCCGACCCGTACCTCGCCGGCGCGCAGCAGGACGCCGCTCGCGGAGCCCTCGGGTCCGCACACCAGGTTCAGGCAGTGCCACATGCCGTAGGTGAAGTAGACGTAGGCGTGACCGGGCGGGCCGAACATCACGGCGTTTCGGGCGGTGCGGCCGCGGTAGGCGTGGGAGCCTGGGTCGGCTTCGCCCGCGTACGCCTCCACCTCGGTGAGGCGGAGCTCGATGGGGCCGTCGTCCGTCATGCGTACGAGGGTGCGGCCGAGCAGGTCCGGGGCGACCTCCAGTACGGGGCGGTCGAAGAAGGCCCGCGGCAGCGGCGTACGGTCGGAGCTCTCGATCATGTCGTACGAGCGTACTGGGAACCGGCCGCGGTCCTTCCGCGTATGCGCGTATGTAGGGGTCAGGATCCGAAAAGGAGTGAACATGGGGTTCAAGAAGCTGCTCGCGAGCCTGGGTGCGGGGGGCGCGTCCGTGGAGACGGTGCTCACCGAGGCAAACGTGGTGCCCGGTGGGGTCGTCCAGGGGGAGGTGCGTATCCAAGGCGGCTCGGTGGACCAGCGGATCGAGGGGCTGTCGGTCGGTCTGCAGGCCCGGGTCGAGGTCGAGGGCGGTGACCAGGAGGTCAAGCAGGACATCGAGTTCACGAAGGTGCGGCTCGGTGGGGCCTTCGAGGTGAAGGCGGGGGCGGTGCACGTGGTGCCGTTCGGTCTGGACATCCCCTGGGAGACGCCCGTCACGACCATCGCGGGGCAGCAGCTGCGCGGGATGGACATCGGTGTTTCGACGGAGCTGGAGATCGCGCGGGCGGTGGACTCCAGTGACCTGGACGCGATCAATGTGCATCCGCTGCCGGCGCAGCAGGCGATCCTGGATGCCTTCATCCAGCTGGGCTTCCGTTTCAAGAGCGCGGACATGGAGCGTGGGCACATCCGTGGGACGCGGCAGAAGCTGCCCTTCTACCAGGAGATCGAGTTCCTGCCGCCGCAGCAGTACCGGGGGCTGCACCAGGTGGAGCTGACGTTCGTCGCGGACGAGCGCGAGATGGACGTCGTCCTGGAGATGGACAAGAAGCCGGGGCTGTTCAGTGAGGGCAGTGACTCGTACCGGGCGTTCAAGGTGGGGCTGAACGACTTCCAGAACACCGACTGGGCCGCCTACCTCAACCAGTGGCTCGCCGATGTCGGTGGTCGTCGCAACTGGCTCTAGGCTCGTCGAAGCTCATCGGAGAGCAGGGAAACGGAGGTTCTGACGTGACCGTGACCGAGGGGAAAAGGGCGCCACTCCCTCATGACTTCCATCCGCAGGTGCCGTCGTTCACCGTGGTGAGCGATGACATCGCGCCGGAGGCCGTGCTGGCGGACGCGCAGGTCTACGCGAAGGGGAACACCTCGCCGCATCTGCGGTGGGAGGGTTTCCCGCCGGAGACCAAGAGCTTCGCCGTGACGTGCTTCGACCCGGACGCGCCGACCGGGAGCGGGTTCTGGCACTGGGTGCTGTTCGACATCCCGGCGTCGGTCACCGAGTTGCCGGCGGGTGTGGGCAGCGGGAAGTTCGAGGGGCTGCCCGAAGGGGCGGTGCACGTCCGTAACGACTACGGGTCGAAGGACTTCGGCGGTGCGGCGCCGCCGGCGGGCGAGGAGCACCGTTATGTCTTCACCGTGTACGCGGTGGACACCGAGAAGCTCGGGCCGGACGCGGACGCGTCGCCCGCCGTGGTCGGGTTCAACCTGCGGTTCCACACGCTGGCGCGGGCTCAGCTGATCGGTCATTACGCGGAACCGGCGGAGAGCTGATCGTTCGCTTTTTGTTTGCCCGCTCCTGGTCTTGGAGAGATCAGGAGCGGGCATCTTTCGTTGCGCACGGATATTGCGTTGTCCAACCCGGCGCGCCCGGCCAGAGTTGGTCCCAGCCCCAGGCCCGCCGACAGGGCGGGGCCGGCATACGGGAGGTGGGCAGGATGCGGGACACGCTGGTACTCAACGCGAGCTTCGAGCCGCTGTCGACGGTGACACTCAACCGTGCGGTGGTGCTTGTGCTTCAGGACAAGGCCGTTGTCGAGCAGGAGCATCCCCGTCTGCGCGTGCGGGCGGCCGCCGTCGAACTCCCGGTGCCTCGGGTGATCAGGCTGTGCAGGTACGTCAGGGTGCCGTTCCGAAGACAGGCCCCGTGGTCGAGGCGGGGTGTGCTGGTACGGGACCAGCACAGGTGCGCGTACTGCGGAAGGCGCGCGACGACCGTGGACCACGTGGTGCCGCGGGCGCAGGGCGGTGGGGACAACTGGCTGAACACGGTGGCGTCGTGCGCGGAGGACAATCACCGCAAGGCGGACCGTACGCCGGAGCAGGCGGGGATGCCGCTGCTGCACCAGCCGTTCATACCGTCGCCGGCGGACGCGATGCTGCTGGCGCTGGGGGTACGGAACCGGTCCGAGCTGCCCGATTGGCTGACGTCGGCGGCTGCGTGAGCCGCCGCGTACGACCGTGACCGTCCGGTGCCCGTCTCGCGTCAGGCCGAGGCGGGCTCCTTGCGTGTGGGGCGCTGGACGAGGTCGCCGCCGCAGTTGGGGCAGAGGTGGTTCATCGTCGTCGTACAGGCCGGGCAGAAGGTGCATTCGTAGCTGCAGATGTACGCGGTGGCGGTGGCGGTGGCGGTGGCGGTGGCGGTGGCGGTCAGGGACGCCTCGCAGCGTTCGCAGGTGTCGCGCATCTCCAGTGCCATGAGGTCATCCCCTGGTGGTGAGTTGGATGATCGCGAGGGTACCAACGACGATGATCACCGCGCGGAGGGCGGTCGGTGGGAGGCGGCGGCCGACTTTGGCGCCGATCTGGCCGCCGATGGTGGAGCCGACGGCGATCAGCAGCACCGCCGTCCAGTCGAAGTGGGCGACGAAGAGGAAGAAGAGCGCGGCGATGGTGTTGACGACGGCCGCGAGGATGTTCTTGGTGGCGTTGAGGCGCTGCAGCGTGTCGTGGAGCAGCATGCCCATGAGGGAGAGGTAGATGATCCCCTGGGCGGCGGTGAAGTAGCCGCCGTAGACGCTGGCGAAGAGGAGGCCGGCGAAGAGGAGCGGGCCGCCGTCGGGGTTGCCGTGGGTGCCCTCGCGGTCGCGGCGGCGCTGGACGGCCTTGGAGATGCGGGGTTGCAGGACGACCAGGACCAGGGCAAGGGCGACCAGGACCGGGACGATGGTCTCGAAGGCGGTGGCGGGCAGGAGGAGGAGCAGTATGGCTCCACCGAGTCCGCCGATGGCGGCGGCGACGCTCAGGCGCAGGACGCGGCGGCGCTGGCCGGTGAGTTCGGCGCGGTAGCCGATGGCGCCGCTGATGGAGCCGGGGATCAGGCCGAGGGCGTTGGAGACGGTGGCGGTGACCGGTGGGAGTCCGGTGGCGACGAGGACGGGGAAGGTGATCAGGGTTCCCGATCCGACGATCGTGTTGATCGTGCCGGCGCCGATGCCTGCGGCGAAGACGGCGAGCATCTCCCAGATCGTCACGCTGTGCCCTCGCCCTTCGTACAGGATCAGTGCTTGCAGGATTGGTGCCTGCTGCACTGATCATGCACGAAGGGGCGGGTGGGTCAGTCGACCGGGGGCTCTTCGCGGCGCTGTGCCGGGGGGCGTTCCTTGCCGGTGTCGACGGTGCCTGCGGTGCCTCCGCCGCCTCCCGTGCCTCCGCCGCCTCCCGTGCCTCCCGTGCCTCCCGTGCCTCCGGGGTTGAAGCCGGGGGCGCCGCTGCCGAAGTTGCCGAAGGCGCCGGAGAGGCCCTTGAGGGCGTCACCGATCTCGCTGGGGACGATCCAGAGCTTGTTGGCGTCGCCCTCGGCGATCTTCGGGAGCATCTGGAGGTACTGGTAGGACAGCAGCTTCTGGTCGGGGTCGCCGGCGTGGATGGCTTCGAAGACCGTACGCACGGCCTGCGCCTCGCCCTCGGCGCGGAGGGCGGCGGCCTTGGCCTCGCCTTCGGCGCGGAGGATCGCGGACTGCTTCTCACCCTCGGCGGTCAGGATCTGGGACTGGCGGATGCCTTCGGCGGTGAGGATCGCGGCGCGCTTGTCGCGGTCGGCGCGCATCTGCTTCTCCATCGAGTCCTGGATGGAGGTGGGCGGTTCGATGGCCTTGAGCTCGACGCGGTTGACGCGGATGCCCCACTTGCCGGTGGCTTCGTCGAGGACGCCACGGAGGGCGGCGTTGATCTCCTCGCGGGAGGTGAGGGTCCGCTCCAGGTCCATGCCGCCGATGATGTTGCGGAGGGTGGTGACGGTGAGCTGCTCGATCGCCTGGATGTAGCTGGCGACTTCGTAGGTCGCGGCGCGGGCGTCGGTCACCTGGTAGTAGATGACGGTGTCGATGTTCACCACCAGGTTGTCCTGGGTGATCACCGGCTGGGGCGGGAACGGGACGACCTGTTCGCGGAGGTCGATCCGGTTGCGGATCGAGTCGATGAACGGGACGACGATGTTCAGCCCCGCGTTGAGGGTGCGGGTGTAGCGGCCGAAGCGCTCGACGATGGCGGCGCTGGCTTGCGGGATGACCTGGATCGTCTTGATCAGGGCGATGAAGACGAGCACCACCAGGATGACCAGGACGATGATGACTGATGGCATCGTGTGTTCCCCGTGCCCTTCGCTGCCGGTTGTGTGCCGGTTCGTTGCCGGTTGGTTCGATGATCGAGTTTCGCAGACGGCGGGCTGTCCCGTGCGCCGTTCTGCGGGAGTTGGCCAGGTTGCGGCACCTGGCGCCTCGTCACATCACATCACTACTGCGGTCGCCCCGTCGATTTCGACGACGTCGACCTGCCGGCCCGGTTCGAAGGTCTGGTCGGCGTCGAGGGCACGGGCGGACCAGACCTCGCCGGCGAGCTTGATGCGGCCGCCGCTGCCGTCGACGCGTTCGAGCACGACGGCTTGACGGCCTCTCAGCGCGTCGACGTTCGTGGCGTGTTGGGGGCGTCCGTCCCTGTGGCGGGCCGCGATGGGGCGTACCACCGCGATGAGTGCGACGGAGACGGCGGCGAAGACCACCACTTGGGCCACCACGCCGAAGCCGAGGCCCGCGGTGACGGCTCCGGCGATCGCTCCGACGGACAGCATTCCGAATTCCGGCATCGCGGTAAGGACGAGGGGGATGCCGAGTCCCACCGCGCCGATCAGCCACCAGACCCATGCGTCGATGTCCACGTGGTCATGGTAGGACCGGGGGTCGGGTCTCGGACAGGGCGCGGGGGGACTCGTACGGTCAGGAGAGGGGCAGGCCCTGGGCGGTGTAGCGGTCCCCGACGCGTTCGACGACGAGCGGCAGACCGAAGCAGTGCGAGAGGTTGCGGGAGGTCAGTTCCATCTCGACGGGGCCGGCGGCGAGCACCTTGCCCTGACGGATCATCAGGACGTGGGTGAAGCCGGGCGGGATCTCCTCGACGTGGTGGGTGACCATGACCATGGAGGGCGCGTACGCGTCCCGGGCGAGGCGGCCGAGGCGGCGTACGAGGTCCTCGCGGCCGCCGAGGTCGAGGCCGGCGGCCGGCTCGTCGAGGAGCAGCAGCTCGGGGTCGGTCATCATGGCGCGGGCGATCAGGGTGCGCTTGCGCTCGCCCTCGGAGAGGGTGCCGAACTTGCGGTCCAGGAACTCGGTCATGCCGAGGCGGTCGAGGAAGGCGCGGGCGCGGTCCTCGTCGACGGCGTCGTAGTTCTCGTGCCAGGTCGCGGTCATGCCGTACGCGGCGGTGAGGACGGTCTGCAGGACGGTCTGGCGCTTGGGGAGCTTGTCGGCCATGGCGATGCCGGCCATGCCGATGCGGGGGCGGAGGTCGAAGACGTCGACCTTGCCGAGCTGGTCGCCCAGGATGCGGGCGGTGCCGGTGCTCGGGAAGAGGTAGCTGGACGCGACATTGAGGAGGGTGGTCTTGCCGGCGCCGTTGGGTCCGAGGATGACCCAGCGCTCGCCCTCCTTGACCGACCAGGAGACGTCGTCCACCAGAGCGCGTCCGTCGCGGACCACGGATACGTCCACCAGCTCCAGTACATCGCTCATGAGCGCGTTGTCTCCCCTATGCGGTCGAGTCTCGTCGTCGCTTGCGCCTGTGGGCGAAGCTCCCAGGGAAAACCTACGCCACCGGTGGCGGGGGTCGGCCCTTAGGGCCGGTTCCGGACAGTGGCCGGGCGGCAGTGCCTAGGGTGGGGGAATGCTTTCGGAACCACGTTCAGGACGGTTGGCCGCATGGGGGAACTCCCTGCTGGCCGGGTTGGTGTCGCCGGATGAGGCCGTGCTCGCGATTGTCGGGGACGACGCCGTGCACCGGGTGGAGGGGCTGCCGGGCGAGGAGGGGCCGGTCGGCCTGACGCTGGCGCTGGGGCGGCTGCGGGCGCTCGGGGTGGCCGGGTGGCGGGTGGCGCTGCCGGCGCCGGGGCATCCGCTGGGGCTGAGCGGGCCGCCGGAGTTCAACGCGCGGGCGCTGGAGGCGGAGGAGGCCGTCGTCGGGTACGGGGCGGGTTTCGGCCTCGTACCGGAGGTGTACGAGGCGGGGCCGGAGCCTGGGGACCTGCATGTGGAGGTCCTGTGGCACTGCCTGCCGGTGCGGGAGGCGCCGCCGGCGGACGTGCCGTCGCTCGGGGAGGCGGAGCGGGAGCTGGCGGAGGCGCTGCGGGACGCGACGGTGGTGCTGACGCGGCTGGACGTGGCGGCGTCGGGGCCGGTGGCGGAGGCGGCGCTGGACGCGTACCGGGCGCGGGCGGAGGCGGGGCGTGAGGTGCTGGCGCCGGGGTATCCGCCGCGGGCGGTGCGGGTACTGGAGCTGGCCCAGCGGGTGGGGCTGCTGATCTCGCTGGCGTACTCACCGGCGTACGGGACGGGGGGCGCGCACGGTGGGGCGGTGAGCGCGTCGGAGATGGCGGCCCGCGCGGAGGCGCTCCGGCCGGTGGAGCGGGTGGCACGGCGTGCGCAGGTGGCGGCGTTCAACGCGTGGGTGGAGGAACGCGAGCGGGGGTGAGGGGCGGGGCGGGGTGGCTTGTTCTGCGGGGCGGGGCGGGGTGGTCTGCCCGGTTCCGTCCCGTTGGTAGTTCCGGTCCGGGTCCGGTTCGTTCCGCCGGTCCGGGCCGCCGCCCGGTGTCCCCGTGCACCTGCGCCGGGTGCCGGCGGTGTGGGTGGCCGGGTTACGGATGCCGGGCGCCCGGGTGCCGGGGCGCGCCGTATGCGCTGGTGCCGGGGCGTGGGGCGTCGCCTTCCCCAGCCGCCCCTTCCCGACATCGGGGCTCCGCCCCGGACCCCTGTGCGCCTTCGGCGTAGCCCGCGGCCGCTGCGCGGGATGGTGGCCGTGGCGGCCGGCGCCACCGGGCGAGATGGCCGATGGAGGGGAGCCCGGACCTCGGTCCACCTGGCGGCCGTGAACTGGAGGCCGGGCATTGGGGTGAGGCCGGCGGCCTGGCTTGGGGGCTGGCCCCTTCGTACGCGGTCCCGCCGCCCGGACTGCCGGGGCCGGCCCTTGGGGCGCGGGCGGCCTGGGGTGGCGCTGCGCCCTTGGGGGTCCCGGGAAGGGGGGCGGCCCCCAGGTGGGGCTGGGGGCCGGGCAGGCGTTCCGGCGTCAGTGGTTGACGGCGGTGTTGCCGAAGGCCGGGTTCAGGGCGCCGATGACGTTGACGCTGTTGCCCGAGACGTTCACCGGGACGTGGACCGGGACCTGCACCAGGTTGCCGGAGCCGACGCCGGGCGATCCGATGGCCGCGCCGTCCGCGTGCGCGCCGCCGGTGGCGGACGCGGCACCCGCGGCGGCGGCGACCAGCCCACCGGCGGCGATGGTGACAGCAGCGGCCTTCTTCAGGTTCTTCACTTCGAGAATCCTCCGTTGACTATCGCTGCGGCGATCACCGCAGCACGCCATGGAGAACGCCCACGCGGCGCTCGGGTTGCGCCGAGTGGGTGACATACACACGACGGTATGAATCTCGTACCGGTGGAAGGCCTCGGATTGACGGGGCCCGCCGGGTCAGCCGGTCAAGCCGTGGCGGACCGCCCACAGCGCGGCCTGAGTGCGGTCGGCGAGATCCAGCTTCATCAGGATGTTGGAGACGTGCGTCTTGACGGTCTTCTCGGACAGGACCAGCGCGCGGGCGATCTCGCGGTTGGAACGCCCGTCGGCGATCAGGCCGAGGACTTCCCGCTCCCGCTCGGTGAGCGTGCTGCCGCGGCCCGTCGCGCCGTTCGCCTCCTCCTGGGAGAGGAGCGCCACGGCCACCTCCGGCTGGAGCAGGACATGGCCCGCGTGTACGGAGCGGATCGCGCCGGCCAGCGCGTCCGGGTCGACGTCCTTGTATACGTAACCCGACGCCCCCGCCCGCAGCGCGGGGATCACCGTGCGCTGCTCGGTGAAGCTGGTGACGATCAGCACCTTTGCCGGGTTGGCCAGCTCGCGCAGCTTGCGCAGGGCCTCGATGCCGTCCATGCCGGGCATCTTCACGTCCATCAGGACGACGTCGGGGCGGAGCTCCTCCGCGCGGGCCACGCCCTCGGCCCCGTCGCCCGCCTCCCCGACCACCTCTATGTCGTCCTGTACCTCGAGGAACGTGCGCAGCCCGCGACGGACCACCTGGTGGTCGTCGACCAGCAGGACACGGATCCCGGTCTTTGGATCGGGCACAGCGTCAGCCACCGGGGACCTCCATCTCGATCGTGGTGCCCTTGCCGGGCGCGGACTGGACGGTGAGCTTTCCGCCGACGCCTCCCGCCCGGTCCCGCATCGAGACCAGGCCGAGGTGCCGGCCGGCCCGGCGGACCGTGCGGGGTTCGAAACCCTTGCCGTTGTCGGTGACGCTGAGGAGCACGCCCTGACCGCGTCGTACGAGGGACACGGCGACCCGGTCGGCCCCGGAGTGGCGCAGGGCGTTGTGCAGTGCCTCCTGGGCGACCCGGAGCATGGCCTCTTCCTGGGCGGCGGGCAGGGCCCGTACACCGCAGCTGTCGAACGTGACGTGCGCGCTGTGGGCGCGGTCCAGGACCTGTATCTGCGTACGGAGGGTATGGACCAGGCCGTCCTCGTCCAGCGCGGCGGGGCGCAGCTCGACGACCGCGGCGCGCAGTTCGTCCGCGGCCTCGGCGGCGAGGGCGGCGACCTGCTGGAGCTCGCCCTTGGCGCGGGCCGGGTCGCGGTCGACGAGGGCGGCGGCCGCCTGGGCGGTGAGCCGCAGCGAGAAGAGCTTCTGGCTGACCGCGTCGTGCAGCTCGTGGGCGAGCCGGGAGCGCTCCTCGGCGATGGTCAGCTCGCGGCTGCGCTCGTACAGCCGGGCGTTGGTGAGGGCTATCGCGGCGTGCTGGGCGAGGATGCCGAGGAGTTCCTCGTCCTCCTCCGTGAAGCCGCAGCCGCCGTCGGGGGCGGGGCCGTTCGGGCAGCGTTTGTTGGCGAGGAACAGCGCGCCGATCGTCTCGTCGCCGTCCCGGACGGGCAGACCCAGGAAGTCGGACATGTCGGGGTGGGCGGAGGGCCAGCCCTCGAAGCGGGGGTCCTTGCGGACGTCGGCGAGGCGCTCGGGCTTCGCCTCGTGGAGCATCGCGGCGAGGATGCCGTGCTGGCGCGGCAGAGGGCCGATCGCCTTCCACTGCTCCTCGCTGACGCCGTCCACGACGAACTGGGCGAACCCGCCGTGGTCGTCGGGCACGCCCAGCGCCGCGTACTCGGCGTCGAGCAGCTCGCGGGCGGAGGCCACGATCGTCTTGAGGACGTCGCGCACCTCCAGGTGTCTGCTCATCGCGAGCAGCGCGGTGCTGACGGCGGCGAGGCCGGAGCGGGGCGATCCCTCTCGTCGATCGGTCATGCGTTCACGTTACCGGCGGGGTGTGACAGTCCGTATCGGACCGGGGACGGCGGCCGATTAGGGCGGAGGGCCTAGGTCGAAGTCCCCGGCGGGTCCCGGCCCTGGGCCGAGGCGGGGGCCGGGGGGCGGGTTCCAGGCTGAGGGCATCGGTTCTCTTTCGGTTCTACGTTCTCAGGGGATGGGTCATGGCTGTCGCGATCATCACGGGTGCTTCGAAGGGGCTGGGGCGGGCGCTGGCCGTCGCCCTCGCCCGGCAGGGCTGGGATCTGGTGCTGGACGCCAGGACCGCCTCCGTACTGGAGGAGAGCGCACGGGAGGCGCGGACGCACGGGACGCGGGTGGTGGCGCTGCCCGGGGACGTCACCGACGGGTGGCACCGGGGTGCGCTGGTGGCCGCGGCGCGGGAGCTGGGCGGGCTGGACCTGCTGGTGAGCAATGCGAGCGCGCTGGGCGCCGAGCCGCTCGTACGGCTGGACGCGCATTCGTTGGAGGGGTTCCGGACGGCGCTGGAGACGAATGTGGTCGCCGCGCTCGGGCTCGTACAGGAGGCGCTGCCGCTGTTGCGGGCGAGCGGGGCGGGGGCGGTGATCGCGGTGAGTTCGGACGCGGCGGCGGAGGCGTACGAGACGTGGGGCGGGTACGGGGCGTCGAAGGCGGCGCTGGACCACCTGGCGGCGGTGCTGGCCGTGGAGGAGCCGGAGCTGAAGGTGTGGGCGGTGGACCCGGGTGACATGCGGACGGATCTGTACCAGGCCGCCGTGCCGGTCGACGACGATACGGGCCGGCCGTTGCCCGAGTCCGTGGTGCCGGGCTTCCTGCGGCTGCTGGCGGAACGGCCGGCGAGCGGACGGTACGCGGCGGCCGCCCTGCTGGGGGTGGGCGCGTGAGCGTGCTGGAGGCGCTTCGGGTGCCGGAGGAGCTGTCCGCGCGGGTGCCTGCCGAGCAGCGGGGCGCGGGGCGGGACGACGTACGGCTGATGGTGTCGCGCGGGCTCGCCGTGTCTCACCACGCGTTCCGGGAGCTGCCGGGGCTGCTGCGGGCCGGGGACGTGCTGGTGGTGAACACGTCGCCGACGCTGGCCGCGGCGGTGACCGGGCGCCTGGGCGGGGACGGTGGCGAGCTCGTCGTCGTGCACTTCTCCACGCGCGGGGACGACGGGCGGTGGGCGGTGGAGCTGCGGGACCCGGACGGGCGGGGCAGTACGCGGCCACGGCCCGGCGGCCCGGCGGGCGCGGTGGTGCGGCTGCCCGGCGGGGCACAGCTGGTGCTGGAGGAGCCGCTGGGTTCGGGCGGGGCGGGGGCCGGTGGTGCTTCTGAGGTGGGCTCCGGCGGGGCGGGCTCCGGCGGGGCCGGACGGTTGTGGTGGGGGGCCGTTTCGGTGGGTGTGCCGGGGCTGCTGGCCGGGTACGGGCGTCCCATCCGGTACGGCTACACGGAGCGGGACCAGCCGCTGGCCGCGTACCAGACCGTCTTCGCGCGGCCGTCCCGGGACGGCTCGGGCTCCGCGGAGATGCCGAGTGCGGCGCGGCCCTTCACGGCGGGGATGGTGGCGGAGCTGGTGAGCCGGGGCGTGCAGTTCGCGCCGGTGACGCTGCACACGGGTGTGGCGTCGGCGGAGGCGCACGAGCCGCCGTACCCGGAGCGGTTCGAGGTGCCGGCGGCCACCGCGTGGCTGGTCGGCGCGGCGCGGGCCGGTGGCGGCCGGATCGTGGCCGTGGGGACGACGGCGGTGCGGGCGCTGGAGTCGGCGGTGGGTGCCGACGGCGTCGTACGACCGGCGTCGGGCTGGACGGACCTGGTGGTCACACCGCGGCGTGGGGTGCGTGCCGTGGACGGGCTGCTGACCGGGCTGCACGAGCCGGAGGCGTCGCATCTGCTGATGCTGGAGGCGATCGCGGGGAGGGAGGCGCTGGGCCGTGCGTACACCGAGGCGCTGAGGCGGCTCTACCTCTGGCACGAGTTCGGCGACGTCCACCTCATACTCCCGGATGAGGGGCCTCACTGAGCGCATTGCGCGTGCAACAGATGGTGAGACTGTTACGTGCCCGATGTGAGCCCGCGCATAGGACGTAGGTCACTTACGAACGTGTCTAGTTGGTGCCATAAAGGGCAGATCAGTGCTGGCCCAGCGGGTGACGGGAGGGTCCGGTGGCTCTCTCCGGCACCCGCTGATCCACTACCCGGCTTCGTACGTCACACCTTTGCCTCTGCATTTTGCGCCAGCTAAGAATTGCAGCCGTCGCCCGCCGAGCAGGCGAAGCGCCGCCCTGGCCTTGCGACGTCCCGCGATTCGAAGAGGTACGACTGCATGTCCGCGTCCAGCACCCGCCCCGGCTTCAGCCGTCTCAAGAAGAACCACAAGCTTTCCCTCGCCGGCATTGCCACGCTGAGCGCCGCCGCGCTCGCGTTCTCCGTCGTTCCGGGCAACGACGCCGCCGCCGAGACGGAGCCGCAGGCTGTCGCCGCCGCCCCTGCTGCCGCTCCGGTCGCGCTCACGAACACGCTCAGCAGCGCGCAGAACAAGCCGCTGCACCTCGGCATCACCGAGCAGCAGACCACCATCGAGCTGAAGGCCAAGGCCGACGCCGCCGCCGCGAAGGCCAAGGCGCAGGCCGCCGCCGCCGCGAAGGCGCAGGCCGCCGCTGCCGCCAAGGCGAAGGCCGAGGCCGCCGCGAAGAAGCGCGCCGCCGCCAAGGCCGCCGCGAGCCGCGCCGCCGCCCGCAAGCCGGTGTTCGCCAACAACCTCGACGGCTGGATCCGTGAGGCGCTCTTCATCATGAAGAAGAACAACATCCCGGGTACCTACGAGGGCATCCACCGCAACATCATCCGGGAGTCCAGCGGTAACCCGAACGCGATCAACAACTGGGACATCAACGCCATCAACGGCGTCCCGTCGATCGGTCTGCTCCAGGTCATCAAGCCGACCTTCGACGCGTACCACGTCCCGGGCACCAAGAAGAGCCAGTGGGACCCGGTCGCCAACATCGTCGCCGCCTGCAACTACGCGGCCGACCGGTACGGCTCCATGGACAACGTGAACAGCGCCTACTGAGGCCTCTGAGCCGGTTCATCCGTGCCGAAGGGCGGCACCCCGTGCGGGTGCCGCCCTTCGGCGCGGTGCTGCTGCCACGTACTACTTGCGCATGACCTCCGGCTCGTGGCGGCGCAGCAGGCGCGCCACGATCACGCCGCAGATGGCGCCGAGCGCCAGGAGCGCGCCCATGTCGACCATCCACTGCCCCAGCTCGTGGTCCCACAGCGGGTCCGTGTCGGTGGGGTCGTCCTGGTTGGGGAACAGGACGTTGAGCTGCGCGGTCGTTCCGGCGGCGGCGACGGCCCAGCGGGACGGCATCAGGTACGAGAACTCGTTGACACCGACCTGGCCGTGCAGCGTGAACAGGCAGCCGGTGAAGACGACCTGGATGATCGCGAACATCACCAGCAGCGGCATCGTCTTCTCGGCGGTCTTCACCAGCGAGGAGATGATCAGGCCGAACATCATCGAGGTGAAGCCGAGGGCCATGATCGGCAGACTCAGTTCGAGCCGGACGGCGGAGGAGCCGAAGAGCAGGCCCTCGTCCGGTACGTCGCGGAGGCCGAAGCCGATGCCACCGATGATCGCGCCCTGGATGACCGTGATCACACCGAGGACGATCACCTTCGACATCAGGTACGCCGAACGTGACAGGCCCGTGGCCCGTTCCCGTTCATAGATGACTCGTTCCTTGATCAGTTCTCGTACGGAGTTGGCGGCACCGGCGAAGCAGGCGCCCACCGCGAGGATCAGCAGGATCGTCGCCGCGCTGCCGTTCGGGCCGCGGGGGCTCGGCCTGAGCCCGTAGTCGGAGCTGATCAGCGTACTGACCACGCCCAGGACGGCCGGGAGTATCACCATCAGGGCGAGGAAGCCGCGGTCGGAGGCGATGACGGACACGTACCGGCGGATCAGGGTCCACAGCTGCGCGCCCCAGCTCTGCGGCTTGGGCGGGCGCATCGACTGGGCCGACGGCATCTCCACCGACTGCGGGGCGACGGCGTCGATGTCCGCGGCGTACATCTGGTAGTGCTGCGAGCCCTTCCAGCGGCCCGCCCAGTCGTAGTCGCGGTAGTTCTCGAACGCGGAGAAGACGTCGGCCCACGTCTCGTAGCCGAAGAAGTTGAGCGCCTCCTCCGGCGGGCCGAAGTACGCCACCGAGCCACCGGGCGCCATGACCAGCAGCTTGTCGCAGAGCGCCAGCTCGGCGACGGAGTGGGTGACGACGAGCACCGTACGGCCGTCGTCGGCCAGGCCGCGCAGCAGCTGCATGACGTCGCGGTCCATGCCCGGGTCGAGGCCGGAGGTCGGCTCGTCCAGGAAGATGAGGGACGGCTTGGTCAGCAGCTCCAGGGCGACGGAGACGCGCTTGCGCTGGCCGCCGGAGAGGGCGGTGATCTTCTTGGTCTTGTGGATGTCGAGCTTCAGCTCGCGCAGGACCTCGTCGATCCGCGCCTCGCGCTCCTGCTCGGTGGTGTCCGCGGGGAAGCGGAGCTTCGCGGCGTACTTGAGCGCGGTGCGGACGGTCAGCTCCTTGTGCAGGATGTCGTCCTGCGGGACCAGACCGATGCGCTGGCGGAGCTCGGCGAACTGCTTGTACAGGTTCCGGTTGTCGTAGAGGACGTCACCCTGGTTGGCGGGGCGGTAGCCGGTGAGCGCCTTGAGCAGGGTCGACTTGCCGGAACCGGACGGGCCGATGACCGCGATCAGCGACTTCTCCGGGACGCCGAAGGAGACGTCCTTCAGGATTTGCTTGCCGCCGTCGACCGTGACGGTGAGGTGGCGGGCGGAGAAGGAGATCTCGCCGGTGTCGACGAACTCCTCGAGCCGGTCGCCGACGAGGCGGAACGTCGAGTGACCGACGCCGACGATGTCGTTCGGGCCGATGAGCGCCGAGCCGGACTTGGCGAGCGGCTGGCCGTTGACGTACGTGCCGTTGTGCGAGCCGAGGTCGCGGATCTCGAAGCGGCCGTCGGGTGTGGCGTGGAACTCCGCGTGGTGGCGCGAGACCTGGAGGTCGGAGACGACCAGTTCGTTCTCGAGCGCACGACCGATGCGCATGACGCGGCCCAGCGCCAGCTGGTGGAAGGTGGTGGGGCTGCGCTCGGCGTGCACCGGCGCGGCTCCGGCCGGCGCGGCGCCGCCGCCCTGGCCCGGGATCTTCTGGGCGTACTGCTCGGCGGAGCCGGTGGGGCCCGGGTGGCCCGGGTGGCCGTGCTGGCCCGGGTGCACGGCGGGGCCGGGCTGCTGGTGCGGGACGTGCGGCTGCTGAGGCTGCTGAGGCGGCTGCTGGGGCCAGCCCTGTGGCTGCTGTGGCTGATGGTGAGGCGGCTGCTGGTGAGGCGCGGCCGGGGCCTGCTGCTGCCAGGCCTGCGGGGCCTGGGCTTGCGAGGCCTGGGCCTGCGGGGCGGCGGCCTGTGCGCTGTACGCGCCCGCTCCGGCCGCGGCACCGGTCAGACTCAGCCGGGGACCGTCGGTCGCGTTGCCGAGGTGCACGGCGGAGCCGGGGCCGATCTCCATCTGGTGGATCCGCTGGCCCTGCACATACGTGCCGTTGGTGGAGCCGTGGTCCTCGATGACCCAACTACGGCTGTTCCAGCTGATCGTGGCGTGCCGCCACGAAACCCTGGCGTCGTCGATCACCAGGTCGCCCTGCGGATCACGTCCGAGGGTGTACGACCTGGACGGATCGAGAGCCCAGGTCCTTCCGTTCAATTCCAGTACGAGTTCCGGCACTCCATGCCCCACTACTTGTCCCCCGAGTTCCCCCCGTCGCAGGGAGTCTAGGGATGGCGAACATCGGGGGGAACTATTTCAGGCCCGGCGCCGGAATCGAAAGTCGGGCGGTGTGAAGACAGCGCGCAGACGCCCCGCCACCCTGCTTCCCTGTGCCGCCGACTCGCCCCCGACTCGCCGTTGACTCAGGAGAAATACGCCCGGAGAGTGGTAAGCACCCATGAGTACGCACGGATCATGCGTGAATGGGGCAACCCGGTACGGATCACGGGTCTTTCGGGGGTCCTTATGCACAAGGACGGCGGTGGCGGGGGTATCCGGTGGGGCGATGTGATCCTGGCCTCGCTCGCCGCCGTGGGCTGGGCGCTGGTGGGGATGGCGGGCGTCGCGGCGCTCGGCCTGCACCTGCTGGGGGCGGCTCCGGCGGGTGCGCTCGGGCCGATGACGGCGGCCGTGGTGGTGCTCGGGGTGGGCGGTTCGGTGACGCCGTGGGGCGATGTGTCCGTGTTCGGTGGGGAACGCGCGGCGGCCGGGGTGGCCGTCGACATCACGCCGCTGGGCGTGGGCCTCGTCGGGGCGCTGCTGCTGTCGTACGTGTTCCTGCGGTCGTTGCGGGCGGCGGCGGGGCCCGCGTACGTGTCGGGGGCTGAACTCGCGGCCCGGGTGGGTGTGTTGGTGGCGGCGTTCGTCGCTGTGGCCGGTGGGCCGGTGTGGGCGGGTCGCGGCGTCATCCCGGTTGACGGGGAGTCACTGGGGGTCGGGGGTGTCGGGGACCTCGTGGGCGGGAAGGCGTCGGTGGGTTTCCGGGTGGACGTGGCGGAATCGTTGGCGGGTGCGGCCTGCTGGGCGCTGGGGGTGGTGCTGCTCGCCCTGCTCGCGTCGCCCCCTGCGCCGTTGCCGCCGGGGCGCGGCTGGGACGCGGTACGGCGCGTGGTGCGGCCCGCCGCCTCCACGCTCGTGACGGTCGCGGTGGTGGCGGTGGCCGCGGGGTGGGCGGCGGCGGCGTACGCGGCGGTCGGTGACGACCATCCGGGGCGGGTGGTGGGCGCCGCGCTGCTCGGCGCGCCGAACGGGGTGTGGCTCGGGGTGGCCGTCGGGCTCTTCGTGCCCTGGGAGGGGCGGGCGTCGGGCGGGCTGGCGGGGGCGTTGCCGGACCCGTTGGGTGATCTGCTGCGGGTGTCGTCCGGCGAGCCCGTGACGGTGGGGCGGCTGGCCGGACTGGATCGGGGCGTGTGGCTGTTGGTGGGCGCGGCAGGGCTGCTGATGCTGGGCGCGGGTGTGCTGACGGCGGTGCGTACGGCGCGGGGTGGGCTCGGTGCGGTGGCGTTCGCGGGGCGGTGCGCTGTGCGGCTGGCGGCGGTGACGGCGGCTGGGCTGCCGTTGGTGGTGGGGCTGGCGGGGGTGTCGGCGGGCGCGTCGCTGTCGGTGTTGGGGGTGGACGGGTTCGGTGGGGTCGACGTCGGTGGGGTCGACGGGGTCGTGGAGCTGCGGGGCGACGGGGGCATGGCGGTGTTGTTGGGTGCGCTGTGGGGCGGGGCGGCGGGCGGCGCCGGGGCGCTGCTGGCGTATGGGGCGGGGGTGGCGGGGCGCGCGGCGTCGTTGCCGCCGGTGGCCCGGGCGGTGCCGTGGGGCCCGGGAGCGCCGGGGCCGTACACCCCCTCGGTGCCGTACCGGCCGCCGAACCCCGACACGAACCCGTACCTGCGGCTGCCGGATCCCGGCTGCCCTCCGGAGGGCCGGGCGGACGGGTGGCCGGAGCGGGGGCGGCCGGGCGGTTGAGGTGGGCGGCTTGTCCCCCACCCCGCCCCTTCCCGAAACCGGGTGCTCCGCCCCCGGCACGCGGCGGTTGTGCACCGCGTGGACGGGCGCGGGGTGCGCGTCCACGTGGACAGCCTCGTGCAGCACGGCAGCGGGACGCCGCCCGACCGCCGGGCCAACCGCGTGCAGCCTCGTGCCGCTCCGGCGACGGACCCGCAGGTACGGGCGCTGCCCCGGCAACGTCGGCCGCTGGACGCCGCGCAGTCCAGGACCGCCGGTGCCACCGGAGGGGTGCCCTGGTCCAAGGGCCGCAGGCGCGGCCGACCTGGGCCGCCGGGGCGGCGGACCCGGGCGCCGGGGCGGCCGGTGAGGCACACGGCCCCGGCTAGGGGCGTGGTCCGAGGCCGCGTGCGGCGGACCTCGGCCGCTCGGCCGCCGGGGCGGCGGGCGGCGCCGGGTCTCGGCCGACGGCACCGCGAGCGGCAAGCCTCGGCCGCCGGGCGGCGGGTCTCGGCCGACGGCACGGCGGGCGGCGGGTCTTGGCCGGCGGCACGGTCCAGGGGCTCACCGCCTCCCGTGGGGCGTGGTCCAAGGCCGCCCGGGCAGCAGGCTTCGGGCGCGCCGGGGCGGCTGGTAGTGGGCGTACGGGGCGCGCCGCGTGGGGGCTCCTGGGTCGCTCGGCACGGACCCGGCGCCGGGGGTGCGGGGCGCGCGGATGGAGGGTCCCGGTCGGCGAGGACCGGTCCGGGGGGCCCGGATGCGGGGCGGGGTGTCCGGTGGTCGGGACGGGGCGCGCCCGGGAGCGTGGGGGCCGATACGGTGGGGGGACCATGAGCGCATCGCAGACCTCTGACGTTCCCACCCTTCTCGTCAAGATTTTCGGGAAGGACCGCCCCGGGATCACCGCCGGGCTGTTCGACACCCTGGCCGCCTTCTCCGTAGATGTCGTCGACATCGAGCAGGTCGTCACCCGTGGCCGCATCGTCCTGTGCGCGCTCGTCACGGAGCCGACCGTGAGCACCGAGGGGGAGCTGCGGGCCACCGTGCACAGCTGGGCCGAGTCCCTGAAGCTTCAGGCGGAGATCATTTCCGGTACGGGTGACAACCGGCCGCGCGGCTCGGGGCGGTCGCACGTCACCGTGCTCGGGCACCCCCTGACGGCCGAGGACACGGCGGCAATAGCGGCCACGATCACCGGGACCGGCGGCAACATCGACCGTATCTTCCGGCTGGCGAAGTACCCGGTGACGGCTGTGGAGTTCGCGGTGTCGGGCACGGAGACGGCGCCTTTGCGCACCGCGCTGGCCACCCAGGCCCATGAGATCGGCGTGGACGTGGCGGTGGTGTCGGCGGGTCTGCACCGCCGGGCGCAGCGGCTGGTCGTCATGGACGTGGACTCGACGCTCATCCAGGACGAGGTGATCGAGCTCTTCGCGGCCCACGCCGGCTGTGAGGAGCAGGTCGCCGAGGTGACGGCGCGGGCGATGCGCGGGGAGCTGGACTTCGAGCAGTCGCTGCACGCGCGCGTGGCGCTGCTCGCCGGGCTGGACGAGTCGGTCGTGGACAAGGTGCGGTCGGAGGTCAGGCTGACCTCGGGCGCGCGCACCCTGATCCGTACGCTGAAGCGGCTCGGGTACCAGGTGGGTGTGGTGTCGGGCGGGTTCACCCAGGTCACGGACGACCTGAAGGTGCGGCTGGGGCTGGACTTCGCGTCGGCCAACACGCTGGAGATCGTGGACGGCAAGCTGACCGGACGGGTGACCGGCGAGGTCGTCGACCGGGCGGGGAAGGCGCGGCTGCTTCGCCGGTTCGCCGCCGAGGCCGGCGTACCGCTCGCTCAGACGGTGGCGATCGGCGATGGCGCCAACGACCTGGACATGCTGAACACGGCCGGTCTGGGTGTGGCCTTCAACGCCAAGCCGGTGGTCCGCAAGGCGGCCCACACCGCCGTCAATGTGCCGTTCCTGGACACTGTGCTGTATCTGCTGGGCATCACCCGCGAAGAGGTCGAGGCCGCGGACGCCGACCAGGTCTAGGGGTGAGGACCCCTGACACGAGGAGGCCCGGTCACACGGGGCGCTTTCCGGTGGCCGGGCCTTTGACGTGTACGGGGGTTACTCGTGGGGCGCCCAGTAGCTCAGCAGCTTGCCCACGCCGTGTTCCACGGACTTCCAGGAGCCGCTGAAGCCGACGACGGCGAAGGCGGAGGTGGGGAAGCCACCCCGGTTCATCCGGGCGAGTGTGTCGCCGTCGGCCCGGCCGGCGAGGGCGTCGGCGACGGCGTGCACGCCCGGGTTGTGTCCGATGACCAGGAGGTCGTTCACTTCTTCCGGGGTCTCGTTGAGCAGCGCGAGGATGTCGCCGAGTGAGGCTTCGTAGAGCCGCTCCTCGTACACGGTCTTGGGGCGCTGTGGGAGCTCCTGGACCGCCAGCTTCCATGTCTCGCGGGTCCTGGCCGCGGTCGAGCACAGGGCCAGATCGAAGGTGATGCCGGTCTCGGCGAGCCGGCGGCCGGCCACGGGGGCGTCCTTGCGGCCTCGCTCGGCGAGCGGCCGCTCGTGGTCGGACACCTGGGGCCAGTCGGCCTTCGCATGCCGGAGTAGCACGATCCTGCGGGGTGTATCGACGCTCATGCTCCCCAGCTTCGCATGAAACACGCCATGGAGCGGTGGGTGTTGAGCAGCTTGCCCACTACCGCGCGAGCGTGTGCTGGATCTGCTCAAGGATGCGGCCCACCGCCAGGTCACCACCCGCCGCGTGCGCCTCACCGCCCCCGGTTATCAGGCCGAAGAGGACGGCGAAGGCGAGTACGGGCAGTGCCACGGCCCACCAGGGCAGCCACGTGCCGTCAGTGCTGCTGCCGGTGATGGTGGTGGTGGCGTGCGTCCGTTGCGGGTGTGTACGGGCCGGCATGGCCGCCTCCGTGGGTCCGTGATGCCGAGGTCGAAGTGGTGTCAACGCTACGGATCATGAGCCGCCGCGCCCATCCGGCAATCCACCCACTTCACCCTGACCCTGGCCCCCTAGGGGATGGTGGGGGCAGCCCCACCACCCCGGTCACGGCCCGGGTCCCGGCTCCCCGGTCCCGGCTCCCCGGTCACGGCGAGGCGATGGACGCGACGATTCCGATGACCACGCCGATCGCCAGCATCGCGCCGAGCACGATGAGGAGCTTCTTCTGGCCGTTCTGAGGGTTCGGGTCGAGCACAGGCTGCATGGGACAAGTCTCGCACCTCAGGCTTCGTCCTCGATCGTCCGGTCCCGCCCGGCGATGATCCCCACGATCACCTGGGGCACCATCAGCCCCGTCATCAGCGCGAGGGGGGTCCCCCAGCCGCCGCTGTGCTCGTAGAGGGCACCGACCAGCGTGGGCCCGGGGATGGAGATGAGGTAGCCGACGCTCTGGGCGAAGGCGGAGAGCCGTACAACCCCGCCTCCGGTCCGCGAGCGCATGCCGATCATGGTGAGGGCGAGCGGGAAGGCGCAGTTGGAGACGCCCAGGAGCAGCGCCCAGGCCCACGCCCCGGCCGCCGGAGCGAAGTGCAGTCCGGCGTATCCGCTCAGTCCGCACAGGCCGAGGGCGACGACGATGGGGCCCTGGTTCTTCATGCGGGTGGCGAGCCGGGGGATGACGAAGGCGAGCGGCACGCCCATCACCATGGTCACGGCGAGCAGCACTCCGGCGGTGCCGGCGGAGACCCCGGCGTCGCGGAAGATCTGCGGCATCCAGCCCATGGTGATGTACGCGCCGGTGGCCTGGAGGCCGAAGAAGCAGGCCAGTGCCCAGGCCGTGCGGCTGCGGGTGATCCTTATGGCGGGGGTTTCCTCCGGGGTGTCCGTCCCGGGGGTGGCCGTGTCGTCCCCGCTGCCCCGGTTGCGTACCAGCGGGAGCCAGGCCACGACGGCGAGGGCGCCGAGGACCGCCCACACGGCGAGCCCGGTGCGCCAGTTGCCGCCGAGCGCGTCGGTGACCGGGACGGTCGCGGCGGCCGCGAGGGACGTGCCGAGGGCGAGGGCCATCGAGTAGAGGCCCGTCATGGTGCCGACGCGGTCGGGGAAGTACCGCTTGACGATGACCGGCATCAGGACGTTGCTGACGGCTATGCCCATCAGGGCGAGGGCGCTGGCGGCCAGGAAGGCGGCCGTACCGCCGGCGAACGGGCGGATGACCAGGCCGGCGGTGATGGCCGCCATGCCGGCGAAGACGACGGCGCCGGGGCCGAAGCGCCGGGCGAGCCGGGGCGCGGTGATGCCGAAGACGGCGAAGCACAGCGGCGGTACGGAGGTGAGGACGCCGGCGACGCCACCGCTCATGTGCAGCCCGTCCCGCACCTCTTCGAGGAGGGCGCCGAGGCTGGTGATGGCGGGGCGGAGGTTGAGCGCGGCGAGGACGAGCCCGACGATCAGGAGCCGGGTGAGCCACACCGCGCTCGTGGGCCGGGTTCCGGCCTGGTCCGGCGTAGATGCGGGGGCGGAGGTGGGGGTACGTGCTGGGGTGAGGGTGGGGGTCTGCGGCTCGTCGGACATGGGCCCATCATAGAATCATGGGATGATTGGCTGTCCAATCCTCTTTCCAAGGAGCCAAGGAGCACCATGGCGCTCAGCTCACCCCGCCGTTCCGCACTCTCCGACCAGGTGATCGCCGAGCTGCGGAACCAGATCACGACGGGCGAGTGGCCGGTCGGCTCCCGGATCCCCACCGAGCCGGAGCTGGTCGAGCAGCTGGGCGTGGCCCGCAACACTGTCCGTGAGGCGGTCAGGGCACTGGCCCACAACGGCCTGCTGGACATCCGCCAGGGCTCGGGCACGTACGTCGTCGCGACCAGCGAGCTGGCCGGGGTGATGCACCGGCGGTTCGCGGGCGCCGACCCGCGGCACATCGCCGAGCTGCGCTCCACGCTGGAGTCGTCGGCCGCCCGGCTGGCCGCCGGGCGCCGTACGGAACGGGACATGAGGCAGCTGGACGCACTCCTGGCCCGGCGGGAGGAGGCGTGGGACGCGGGCGACGCGGAGCGGTTCGTGGCGGCCGACGCGACGTTCCACCTGGCCGTGGTGGCCGCCTCGCACAATGAGGTCATGTCCGAGCTGTACGCCGACCTCGGTCATCTGCTGCGGGACTGGCTGCGCGACGACGTGGGCCAGGACCTGCGCCCGGAGAACCACATGGACCACGCCCGGCTGGTGGAGGCGATCCGTGCGGGGGACGCCCATGCGGCGGCCTCGGAGGCGGCCGGCTACCCGTTCATGTGCCTGGGCGGGGATCGGGCACCGGCTGGTGGCTGATCCAGGCGTCATCGACCTCTTTCCAGCAGCGCTGGGTCAGCTCGGCATAGGCCGTGGGGCCGATGTCGACGGGCGCGCTGTCGGAGTCGATGTCCCACCACCGGGCGCACTCGACGTGCAGCTGGACGCGGTCCGTGGCGGGGTAGGGGTTGTGGCAGTACGCGGTGACCCGGGAGCCCTCGACCGACGTACGGCATGAGGCGACGTACACGTCCCTCTCGGCGGCATAGGCCTGGGCGCTGACGGCGAGCCCCGACAGCAGGGCCGCGGTGGCGGCCAGGGCCACCGCTCGACGGTGTCTCGCATGGCGCTTGGTACGCACAGCCACACCTCCTCCCCGAAACTCCCCGAACAGTCCCCGAGCAATCCCCGAGTAACGGACGCGAATCCGTTCTGCACCAGTGTGCCGTGATATCGGTGACTCTTCGACTCGGGAGCGCTGCGTAGCGTACACATGTACGAAAAGCACGAAGGCCGCGAGCCGCTCCCCAGGAGCGGCTCGCGGCCTTCCGGCGTCAGGAGGGAGGCTCAGGCGCCCATGATGTGCACGCCGCCGTCGACGTGGACGATCTCGCCGGTCGTCTTCGGGAAGAAGTCCGACAGCAGCGCGACGACACCGCGCCCGGCCGGCTCCGGGTCCGACATGTCCCACTGGAGCGGGGAGCGCTCGTCCCACACCTTCGCGAGGTCCGAGAAGCCCGGGATGGACTTGGCGGCCATCGACCCGAGGGGGCCGGCCGAGATCAGGTTGCAGCGCACGTTCTGCTTGCCCAGGTCACGGGCCAGGTAGCGGCTGGTGGCCTCCAGCGCGGCCTTGGCCGGGCCCATCCAGTCGTACTGCGGCCAGGCGAACTGCGCGTCGAAGGTGAGGCCGACGACCGAGCCGCCGTTCTGCATCAGCGGCAGGCAGGCCATGGTGAGCGACTTCAGCGAGAACGCCGAGACGTGCATCGCGGTCGCGACCGACTCGAACGGCGTGTTGAGGAAGTTGCCGCCGAGCGCGTCCTGCGGGGCGAAGCCGATGGAGTGGACGACGCCGTCGAGGCCGCCGAGCTCCTCGCGCACCAGGCCCTCGAGACGGGCGAGGTGCTCGTCGTTCGTGACGTCGAGCTCGATGACCTTGGCGGGCTTGGGGAGCTTCCTGGCGATGCGCTCGGTCAGGGTGGGCCGCGGGAAGGCGGTCAGAATGACCTCGGCGCCCTGTTCCTGAGCCACCTTGGCGGCGTGGAAGGCGATGGAGGACTCCATCAGCACACCGGTGATCAGGATGCGCTTGCCGTCGAGAATTCCGCTCATGTGATCAGTGACCCATGCCCAATCCGCCGTCAACGGGGATGACGGCTCCAGTGATGTACGAGGCGTCGTCGGACGCGAGGAACCGGACCGCGGCGGCGATCTCGTCGGGCTGCGCGTAGCGGCCGAGCGGCACCTGGGCGACGATGCCCGCCCGCTGCTCCTCGGTCAGCACCTTGGTCATGTCGGTGTCGACGAAACCGGGTGCGACGACATTGAACGTGATGTTGCGCGAGCCCAGCTCGCGGGCGAGGGAGCGCGCGAAGCCGACGAGCCCGGCCTTGGAGGCGGCGTAGTTCGCCTGGCCCGCCGAGCCCAGCAGCCCGACCACGGAGGAGATCAGGACGACCCGGCCCTTCTTGGCGCGCAGCATGCCGCGGTTGGCACGCTTGACCACCCGGAAGGTGCCGGTGAGGTTGGTGTCGAGTACGGACGTGAAGTCCTCCTCCGACATCCGCATCAGCAACTGGTCCTTGGTGACACCGGCGTTGGCCACCAGCACCTCCACCGGACCGTGCTTCTCCTCGATCTCCTTGTAGGCCTGCTCCACCTGCTCGGCGTCGGTGATGTCGCACCGGACGGCCAGGAAGCCCTCCTCGGCGAGCTCTGCCGGGTCGCCGGACCGGTACGTGATCGCGACCTTGTCGCCGGCGTCGGCGAATGCGCGGGCGATGGCGAGGCCGATGCCCCGGTTACCTCCGGTGACGAGAACCGAGCGGCTCAACGGATCACCCTTTCCCTAGCGGTCTGGTTCATCGAAAACCTATCGGTCCGGCGCTCACTACGGAGAATCGAGCCCTGACAGTGGCGTACGGGTGTCACTGTCGGGTCCCTACAGAAGGGCCTGCGGAAAGTACTGGGCACGGGACCGTGCGGCGCGACATGATCGGGACGACCGGTCTCATACGACAGGAGACATTCGTGCCTCATTCCATCGACGAAGCCTTCACGGCACTGCCGCTGCGGGCGCTCGCCGACGCGGCGCTCGCGCGGGCCAGGGCGCTCGGCGCCGAGCACGCCGACTTCCGTTTCGAGCGGGTACGCAGCGCCTCGTGGCGGCTGCGGGACGCCAAGCCCGCCGGATCGTCGGACACCACCGACCTCGGGTACGCGGTGCGGGTCGTGCACGGCGGGGCGTGGGGGTTCGCGTCCGGGGTGGACCTGTCCATGGACGCGGCCGCCAAGGTGGCCTCGCAGGCCGTGGCCATGGCGAAGCTGTCGGCCCAGGTGATCGCGGCCGCGGGCTCCGACGAGCGCGTCGAGCTGGCGGACGAGCCGGTGCACGCGGACCGGACGTGGGTCTCGTCGTACGAGATCGATCCCTTCACCGTGCCGGACGCCGAGAAGAGCGGGCTGCTGGCGGAGTGGAGCGCACGGCTGCTGCGCGCGGACGGGGTGGCGCATGTGGACGCCTCGCTGCTGACCGTGCACGAGAACAAGTTCTACGCGGACACGGCCGGGACGGTCACCACGCAGCAGCGCGTACGGCTGCATCCGCAGCTCACGGCGGTCGCGGTGGACGGGACGACCGGCGAGTTCGACTCGATGCGGACGATCGCGCCGCCGGTCGGGCGTGGCTGGGAGTACCTGACCGGCACGGGCTGGGACTGGGACGCCGAGCTGGAGCGGATCCCGGAGCTGCTCGCCGAGAAGATGCGGGCGCCGAGCGTGGAGCCGGGGACGTACGACCTGGTCGTCGACCCCTCGAACCTGTGGCTGACCATCCACGAGTCGATCGGGCACGCGACCGAGCTGGACCGGGCACTGGGGTACGAGGCGGCGTACGCGGGGACGTCGTTCGCCACGTTCGACCAGCTGGGGAAGCTGGCGTACGGGTCGTCGATCATGAACGTGACGGGTGACCGTACGGCCGAGCACGGGCTGGCCACGATCGGGTACGACGACGAGGGCGTCGAGGCGCAGAGCTGGGACCTGGTGAAGGACGGCACGCTGGTCGGCTACCAGCTGGACCGGCGGATCGCGAAGCTGACGGGGCTGGGCCGGTCCAACGGCTGCGCGTACGCGGACTCACCGGGGCACGTGCCGGTGCAGCGCATGGCGAACGTGTCGCTCCAGCCGGATCCGGGCGGGCTGTCGACGGAGGACCTGATCGGCGGGGTGGAGCGCGGCATCTATGTGGTCGGCGACCGGTCGTGGTCGATCGACATGCAGCGGTACAACTTCCAGTTCACCGGGCAGCGGTTCTTCCGGATCGAGAACGGGCGGCTGGCCGGCCAGCTGCGCGATGTGGCGTACCAGGCGACGACGACGGACTTCTGGGGATCCATGGAGAAGGTCGGCGGCCCCCAGACGTACGTCCTGGGCGGCGCCTTCAACTGCGGCAAGGCCCAGCCGGGCCAGGTCGCGGCGGTCTCGCACGGCTGCCCCTCGGCCCTGTTCCGGGGCGTGAACATTCTCAACACCGCGCAGGAGGGTGGCCGATGAGCCCCGTAGCGAAGCCGTACGAGATCGTCGAGCGGGCCCTGGAACTGTCCCGCGCGGACGGGTGTGCCGTCATCGCGGACGAGCACTCGTCCGCCAACCTGCGCTGGGCGGGCAACGCCCTGACCACCAACGGTGTGACCCGGGGCCGGACCCTCACCGTCATCGCCACCGTCGACGGGGCGGAGGGCACCGCGTCCGGCGTGGTGTCCCGGTCGGCGGTCACCGCCGAGGAGCTGGAGCCGCTCGTCCGGGCGGCCGAGGCCGCCGCGCGGGGCGCCGGGCCGGCCGAGGACGCCCAGCCGCTGGTGACCGGCGGGGAGGCGTCGCCCGACTTCACGGACGCGCCCGCCGAGACCTCGTCGGCCGTGTTCGCGGACTTCGCGCCCGCGCTGGGCGAGGCGTTCGCCCGGGCCCGCGCGGGGGGCCGGGAGCTGTACGGGTTCGCGAACCACGAGCTGACCTCGACGTACCTCGGTACGTCGACGGGGCTGCGGCTGCGGCACGACCAGCCGTCCGGGACGCTGGAGCTCAACGCCAAGTCGCCGGACCGGACCCGGTCGGCGTGGACGGGGCACGCGACGCGGGACTTCAAGGACGTCGACCCGATCGCCCTGGACGCGGAGCTGGCGCAGCGCCTCGGCTGGGCCGAGCGCCGTGTCGAGCTGCCCGCCGGGCGGTACGAGACGCTGCTGCCGCCCACCGCCGTGGCGGACCTGATGATCTACCAGCTGTGGTCGTCGGCCGCCCGGGACGCGGCGGAGGGCCGCACCGTCTTCTCCAAGCCGGGCGGCGGCACCCGGATCGGCGAGACGCTCTCCCCGCTGCCGCTGACCCTGCGCAGCGACCCGAACGAGCCGGGCCTGGAGTCGGCGCCGTTCGTGATCGCGCACGCGTCGGGCGACGACTCGTCGGTGTTCGACAACGGGCTGCCGCTGGCGCCGACCGACTGGCTACGGGAGGGCCGGCTGGAGCACCTGATCACCACGCGGCACAGCGCCGCGCTTACTCGGTTGCCCGTGACGCCCGGTATCGGCAACCTTGTCCTGAACGGCGGTGGCGAGCGGTCCCTGGAGGAGATGGTGGCCTCCACGGAGCGCGGGCTGCTGCTGACCTGCCTGTGGTACATCCGCGAGGTCGACCCGGCGACGCTGCTGCTGACCGGGCTGACCAGGGACGGCGTGTACCTCGTCGAGAACGGCGAGGTCGTCGGCGAGGTGAACAACTTCCGGTTCAACGAGTCGCCGGTGGACCTGCTGTCGCGGGCCACGGAGGCCGGCCGTACCGAGCGGACGCTGCCGCGTGAGTGGAGCGACTGGTTCACGCGTGCCGCGATGCCGCCGCTGCGGGTGCCGGACTTCAACATGAGTTCGGTCAGCCAGGGTGTGTGACCCCCATAGACTGGCGGGGAACACCGCACCTGTTCGATCCCATTTCGCTCAAGGAGAGACGTCACCGTGACGGACATCGTCGACGAACTGCAGTGGCGGGGGCTGATCGCCCTCTCCACTGACGAGGACGCATTGCGCAAGGCGTTCGCGGACGGTCCCGTCACGTTCTATTGCGGCTTCGACCCGACAGCCCCCAGCCTGCACCTGGGCAACCTGGTGCAGATCCTGACCATGCGCCGGATCCAGCAGGCGGGCAACCGCCCGCTCGGCCTGGTCGGCGGTGCCACGGGCCTGATCGGCGACCCCAAGCCGACCGCGGAGCGGCAGCTGAACGCGCCGGAGGTCGTCGCCGGCTGGGTGGAGCGCCTGCGGGAGCAGATCGAGCGGTTCCTCGACTTCGAGGGCCCGTACGCCGCGACCATGGTCAACAACCTGGACTGGACGGCGGGGCTGTCGGCGATCGACTTCCTCCGGGACGTCGGCAAGTACTTCCGGGTCAACAAGATGATCGCCAAGGAGGCGGTCGCGCGGCGCCTGAATTCGGACGCGGGCATCAGCTACACCGAGTTCAGCTACCAGATCCTGCAGGGCATGGACTTCCTGGAGCTGTACCGGCGCCACGGCTGCGTCCTGCAGACCGGCGGCAGCGACCAGTGGGGCAACCTCACGGCGGGCGCCGACCTGATCCACCGGGTCGAGCCCCACGCCGCGGTGCACGCCCTGGCGACGCCGCTGATCACGAAGGCCGACGGCACCAAGTTCGGCAAGACCGAGACGGGCACGGTCTGGCTGGACGCCGAGCGAACCACGCCGTACGCGTTCTACCAGTTCTGGCTGAACGCGGACGACCGGGACGTCTCCAAGTTCCTGCGGATCTTCAGCTTCAAGTCCCGCGAGGAGATCGAGGATCTGGAGAAGCTCACCGAGGAGCGCCCGCAGGCCCGTGCGGCCCAGCGCGCGCTCGCGGAGGAGCTGACGACGCTGGTGCACGGCGCCGAGCAGTGCGCCGCGGTCGTCGCCGCCTCGAAGGCGCTGTTCGGGCAGGGCGAGCTGGCGGAGCTGGACGCGTCGACGCTGGCCGCGGCGCTCGCGGAGCTGCCGCACGCCCGGGTCGCCGAGCCCGGCCCGGTGGTGGACCTCTTCGCGGAGGTGGGCCTGGCGCCGAGCAAGTCGGCGGCCCGCCGCACGGTCAAGGAGGGCGGCGCGTACGTGAACAACGTCAAGGTGACCGCCGAGGACGCCGTGGTGTCCGCCGACGAGCTGCTGCACGGGCGCTGGCTGGTGCTGCGGCGCGGCAAGAAGAACCTGGCGGCGATCGAGGTCACCGCGGGCTGACGGGCCCGGCTGCCGGCGGGGCGCCCCGGGCACGTGCCACGGGGGCGCTTCCGGCGCGGTTGCGGTGGCGGTTGCGGTTGCGCGGTTGTCGCGGCGCGGTACTCACCGGGGACGGCCGCGGGCGGTCTTCCGGCGGTCTTCCGGCGGGGTTGCCGCGGCGCGGCCCGGGCGCGTTCCAGGGCGGTTGTCACGGCGCTGCCCGGGCGGCGTCCCGGCGCGGTTGCGGTTGTCGCGGCGCGGTGGACGCCGGGACGGCCCCGGGGGGTCTTCCGGCGCGGGTTTGTCGCCGGGCACGGCCGCAGGCGGTCTTCCGGCGCGGCGGTCGGCCCGGGCGGCCATTGCGGGGACGTGCTCCGGCTCGTCGGGGCTGCCTTCCCCGGCGCCGGCACCGGCACTGACATCGCCGGGCGGGCGGAGCAAGCCGGCCCATGAGGCGCCGCGGGGCGGCGTCCCGAGTGTTCCGCACTCGGGGCGCCGCCCTTCGCCGTTGGGTCAGGCCCGCTGTCTGTTGCCGCGCATCGACATGTAGAGCATGTCGCCGAGGCCGACGATGACGACCGCCGCCACGACCTGGAGGGCGTGCCTGCCCCAGTCGATGCCCGGGGTCGCCTCGATGCCGAATGCCCTGGCGAGGGCGTTACCGACGATGCCGCCGATGATGCCGAAAATGGTGGCCAGCCACAGCGGACTGTGCTGCTTGCCTGGCAGGATCGCCTTGGCCAGCAGGCCCAGCACGAATCCGACGATAATCGCCCACAACCAGCCCATGGCTGCCTCCTTGGTACGGATTGACGTGAGCAGTCCCGACAAGTCTCGGCCCACCTGGCGTACGGCGCATGTCGGACGCGTCCGTACGTGCGAGGCCCGGGACCGTCGGCGCTGGTGAAGGGTGACCCGGTCTCGTACGCGGCGCAGGGCGGGCGTACCGTGGAAGCAAGCCGGTCCGGGGAGCGTCCGGCGTGGATGTCGGGTGGTGGAACGTGATGCGGAAGCGTGGCAGCGACGAGGTCTTCCGGATCACCGGCGCCCGTCAGGGGCTGGCGGACGATGTGCGCGGCCGGCAGCGGCGCTACGTCATCTCCATGTCGGTGCGGACCGTCGCGGTGATCGCGGCCGCGTCCCTGTGGAACGTCGAGCGGCACGTGGCGATCGTGGCCCTGGTGCTGGGAGCGGTGCTGCCGTACGTCGCGGTGGTGATCGCCAACGCGGGCCGGGAGACGGCGCCTTCGCTGCCGCAGACCTTCGTACCGACTCCGGTGACCGAGCACCCTATGCTGACGGCGGGCCGCGCCACGGAGGAGCCCGGAGCACGGGCACCCGAAGAGCCGGGGACGGAACCGGCAGCGGAACCGGTGTCGGAGTCGGAGTCGGAGTGGGAGGATCGCCGGGACCACCGGAAACCCCGGCAGGAACGCCAGTACGAGCAGAGCTGAGCCGCCACCGGTCTGCAAAGCTCAAGAAAAGCTCAGATCAATCATGTGGTTTCGGTGCACGCCACCCCGGTCCCCGTGACATACTTCGTAGGCGCTCCGCATCCCCCGTCGGAGCGACGGACCGACGCCGGGCAGCTCCCCCCGTGGCTGCCCGGCGTCGCCTTTGTTCGGGCTTTTTGTTTGGACGTGTTGTGAGCGACGAGACCACCACCCCGATCTGTTCCGCCAAGGGCTGCCGTACCGCGGCCGTGTGGGTGCTGGCGTGGAACAACCCGAAGCTGCACACGCCGGAGCGCCGCAAGACCTGGCTGGCCTGTGACGAGCACCGCGAGCACCTGTCCCAATTCCTGGGCGTGCGGGGCTTCTTGAAGGACGTGGTCACGCTCGCCGAGTGGGAGTCCCACTCGAACCGCTGACGGGCCGCTCAGCCGCCGATCGCCGACATCGGCCGCTCGGGCTGCAGGAAGCTCGGGTCGTCCAGCCCCGAGCCGGCCTTCTTCCCCCACATCGCGAGCCGCCATATGCGGGCGATCTCCTCGTCCGGCGCGTCCGAACGCAGTGCGGCCCGCAGGTCCGTCTCCTCCTGGGCGAAAAGGCAGGTGCGCACCTGCCCGTCGGCCGTGAGCCTGGTCCGGTCGCAGGCCCGGCAGAAGGGCCGGGTGACGGAGGCGATGACGCCCACGCGGTGCGGTCCGCCATCGACGATCCAGCGCTCGGCGGGTGCCGAGCCGCGCGCCTCGTCGGGCTCGGGGTCGAGGCCGAAGCGCGTACGCAGCGACTCCAGGATGTCCCCGGCGGTGATCATGCCGTCGCGCTTCCAGCCGTGCTGGGCGTCCAGCGGCATCTGCTCGATGAAGCGCAGCTCGTAGTCGTTCTCCACGGCCCAGGCGAGCAGGTCGGGGGCCTCGTCGTCGTTGAGCCCCGGCATGAGGACCGAGTTGACCTTGACCGGGGTGAGCCCGGCGTCCCGGGCGGCCTGGAGGCCCTCCAGGACGTCCTTGTGGCGGTCGCGGCGGGTCAGGGTCTTGAAGACGTCGGGGCGGAGGGTGTCGAGGGAGACATTGACCCGGTCCAGACCGGCGGCCTTGAGTGCGGGCGCGGTGCGCTTGAGGCCGATGCCGTTGGTGGTCAGCGACATCCTGGGGCGGGGCTCCAGGGCGGCGCAGCGCTCGACGATGCCGACCAGTCCGGGGCGCAGGAGCGGCTCGCCGCCGGTGAAGCGGACCTCGGTGATGCCGAGGTCGGTGACGGCGATCCGGATCAGCCGGACGATCTCGTCGTCGGTGAGCAGGTCGGGCTTGGCGAGCCACTGCAGGCCCTCTTCGGGCATGCAGTACGTGCACCGGAGGTTGCACCGGTCGGTGAGCGAGACGCGCAGGTCAGTGGCCACGCGGCCGTATGTGTCGATGAGCACTGTGGGCGCCTCCCCCGGTTATCAGGTTCCGTATACCAAGGAGCGTACGTGACACCACTGACAACAACACGGGCCATTGTCCACAGGAGCGGCGGGGCCGCGTCGTAGGGATCTACGACGCGGCCCACGGGCCGGCGACGTACGGTCGCACACGGTGTGCGCGTCAGTGCGCTCCGACACCGGTGAGGGACTTGACCTCCAGCTCCGCGTACTTGCCCTTGTCCGGCTCCTCCTTCGACAGCAGCGAGCCGAGCCAGCCGAGCAGGAAGCCGAGCGGGATGGAGATCAGGCCCGGGTTCTCCAGCGGGAACCAGGCGAAGTCGGCGTCCGGGAACATCGAGCTGGGCTTGCCGGAGACGACCGGCGAGAACAGCACGAGCGCCACGGAGGCGGTCAGGCCGCCGTAGATCGACCACAGGGCGCCCTGGGTGGTGAACCTCTTCCAGAACAGGCTGTAGAGGATCGTCGGCAGGTTCGCGGAGGCCGCGACCGCGAAGGCGAGCGCGACCAGGCCTGCGACGTTCAGGTCGCGGGCCAGCGCGCCGAGCGCGATGGAGACGATGCCGATGAAGACGGTCGCCCAGCGGGCGGCGCGTACCTCCTCCTTGTCCGTGGCCTGTCCCTTGCGGATCACGTTGGCGTAGATGTCGTGCGCGAAGGACGACGACGAGGCGAGGGTGAGGCCTGCGACGACGGCGAGGATGGTGGCGAAGGCGACCGCGGAGATCACGGCGAGCAGGATCGCGCCGCCCGCGGAGTCGCCACCGCCGCCGATCTCCAGGGCGGCCAGCGGGGCCGCCGTGTTGCCCGCCTTGTTGGACGCGATGATGTCGCCGGGCTTGAGGAGGGCGGCGGCGCCGAAGCCGAGCACGATGGTCATCAGGTAGAAGGCGCCGATGATGCCGATGGCCCAGTTGACCGACTTACGGGCGGCCTTGGCCGTGGGCACCGTGTAGAAGCGGATCAGGATGTGCGGCAGGCCCGCGGTGCCGAGCACCAGGGCGATGCCGAGCGAGATGAAGTCCAGCTTCGAGGTGCCGGTGGCGCCGTACTTGAGGCCGGGTTCGAGGAAGGCCGCGCCCTTGCCGCTGTTGGCGGCGGCGGTGCCGAGCAGGTCGGAGAGGTTGAAGCCGAACTTCAGCAGGATGAGGAAGGTGATGAGCAGGGTGCCCGCGATGAGCAGCACGGCCTTGACCATCTGCACCCAGGTGGTGCCCTTCATCCCGCCGATGGTCACGTACACGATCATCAGTACGCCGACGAGGGCGACGATCGCGATCTTGCCGCCGTCCGAGGTGATTCCGAGCAGCAGCGAGACCAGGACGCCCGCGCCCGCCATCTGGGCGAGCAGGTAGAAGATCGAGACGACGATGGTGGAGGTGCCCGCGGCGGTACGGACGGGGCGCTGGCGCATGCGGTAGGCGAGGACGTCGCCCATGGTGTACCGGCCGGAGTTGCGCAGCGGCTCGGCGACCAGCAGCAGGGCGACCAGCCAGGCGACCAGGAAGCCGATGGAGTAGAGGAAACCGTCGTATCCGAAGAGGGCGATGGCGCCCGCGATGCCGAGGAACGACGCGGCGGACATGTAGTCGCCGGAGATGGCGAGGCCGTTCTGGAAGCCGGTGAACTGGCGGCCGCCCGCGTAGAAGTCGGAGGCGTTCTTGGTCTGGCGGCCGGCCCAGACGGTGATGAAGAGGGTCGCGACGACGAAGGCCGCGAAAAGGGTGATGATCAGCGGCCGGTGCTCCGAGGCGTCGGATGCCGCGGCCAGCCAGACGGTGGGGCTGCTCATGCGCCGGCCTCCATACGGGACTCCATACCGGACTTGATTGCTTCCGCCTTCGGGTCGAGCTTCTCGGCGGCGTGCCGGGAGTAGAACCAGGCGATGAGGAAGGTGGTGACGAACTGGCCGATGCCGAGGACCAGCGCCACGTTGATGTTGCCGAACAGCTTGGTGCCCATGAAGCCGCCCGCGTAGTTGGACAGCAGGACGTACAGCAGGTACCAGGCGATGAAGGCGATGGTCAGGGGGAAGGCGAAGGAGCGGTACGTGCGGCGCAGTTCGCCGAATTCCGCACCCTCCTGCACCTCGACGAACGACTCTGTCGTGGGCTGGGCGGGACTGGTGTCCGTACCGCCCTCGGGCGGCGGTGCATCGGTAACCACGGAAACTCCTCGCGACGCGGGTGCGCTGGGCATGGACAAAGAACCTCACGGTCGGGGGGCCGGCACGGGCCTGGTGCTCCTCCCCTGATCAACGGCACGGAAGCGGTGTCGACGCGGTTCACCTGGGGCCTTTTTCTTTCTTCCAATCTCTCCAAGTCATTGATGGGCCGGGATGATCGGCGATAACTTCGCTCGTCATGTACCCGTCCACGCGCACCCGGTGTGTGGGCGGACGTCACGGATGATGTGGAGAACCCATGGCTCATCTGGGAACCGGACGCGGGCGCATACTCGCGCTGCCCGCCGGTCTGGCGCTCACGGCCTCGCTCGGCCTGCTTCCGGTGGGTGCCGCGTCGGCGGCCCCGCTGGAGGGGGCCCCGGCCGCCGCTGTCGCGACGAACGGCCCGAAGATGTCGTACGTCGTGAATGTGACGGGCGGTCACTCCACCGTCAAGGCGGTGAAGAGGGCGATATCCGAGGCGGGCGGCACGGTGGTGATCGCCTATGACCAGATCGGTGTCATCGTCGTCCATTCGCAGAACCCGGACTTCGCCAGGACGATCCGCGAGGTACGCGGCGTGAAGTCGGCGGGAGCCACGAGGACCGCGCCGCTCGCCGCCCAGACCACCACCGACATCGGGGCCGAGCAGCCACTGTCCGCCAAGGAGGCCCGCGCGGCGGCCGACCTGGCGTCCGACGGCCAGGACCCGTTCGAGCCCCTCCAGTGGGACCTGCCGGCCATCAAGGCGGACAAGGCGCACGAGAAGTCCCTGGGCAGCAAGAAGGTCACCGTCGCGGTCCTGGACACGGGCGTCGACGACACCCACCCGGACCTCGCCCCCAACTTCGACCGCGCGGCGTCCGCGAACTGCGTGACCGGCGCCCCGGACACCACCGAGGGCTCCTGGCGGCCGGGCCCCACCGAGAGCGACCACGGCACGCATGTCGCCGGCACGATCGCCGCCGCGAAGAACGGTGTCGGCGTGACCGGTGTCGCCCCGGGCGTGAAGGTCTCCGGCATCAAGGTGTCCGACCCCGACGGCTTCTTCTACACCGAGTCCGTCGTCTGCGGGTTCGTCTGGGCCGCCGAGCACGGCGTCGAGGTCACCAACAACAGCTATTACGTCGACCCGTGGCTGTACACGTGCAAGAACGACCTCGACCAGGGCGCCCTGGTGGAGGCGCTCCAGCGCGCCACGCGGTACGCCGAGCGCAAGGGCGCGGTCAATGTCGCCGCCGCGGGCAACTCCCGTACGGACCTGGCGTCGGACGAGGTGGTCGACAAGACCAGCCCGAACGACACCACGCCGGTCGAGCGGGTCGTCGACCCGAGCGAGTGCCCGGACGTTCCGACGATGCTCGACGGTGTGGTCACCGTCTCCGCGACGGGCGCGAAGGGCCTGAAGGCCTCGTACTCGAACTACGGCGACGGGGTGGTGGACATCGCCGCCCCGGGTGGTGACTCGACGGCGTACCAGCCGCCGGAGGCGCCGGCCACCAGCGGGCTGATCCTGTCGACGCTGCCGGGCGGGAAGTACGGCTACAAGGGCGGTACGTCGATGGCGTCGCCGCACGTGGCGGGTGTGGCCGCGCTGATCAAGTCGACGCGCCCGTACGCCTCGCCCGCCGAGGTGAAGGCGCTGCTGTACAAGCAGGCCGACGACATGGCGTGCACGAACCCGTACGACATCAACGGCGACGGCACGGTCGACGCGGTGTGCGAGGGCGGCAAGCGCGACAACGGCTTCTACGGGACGGGCATGACCGACGCGCTGGACGCGGTACGGAGGTAACGGATCCCGGGGCCCCGGGCGCGGTGCACATACCGCGTCCGGGGCTCTTCCCCGCAATGGCACTCAGTGCCATAGTGCCAGTATGGACGCTGAACTTTCTGCCGGTACGTCCCAGGCATGGGCGGCACTGAGTGCCGACCCGGCTCTATTGGAGCGGGTTTCCTACGGCGGTCCGTCGGACGGCCTGCCCGCGCGGCTGCCCGGGATGGAGCTGGCCCGCGCGACCGTCGCGGTCTGCGCACTGGCGGCCGCCGAGCTCACCGCCGTACGCACCGGGCGGCAGGTGCCGCGGGTGCGGGTCGACGACGGCGCGGTGGCCGCGGCGTTCCTCAGCGACCGGCTGGTCAGGGTGGACGGGCGGGCGTGGACGACGTTCGCACCGCTGTCACGGTTCTGGCGGGCTGCCGACGGGTGGGTGCGTACGCACGCCAACTACCCGCACCACCGGTCCCGGCTGCTCGCCGCGCTGGGCCTGCCGGACGACGCCGGGGCCGACGCGGTCGGCGAGGTGATCGCGGGGCGCCGCGCCGTCGATGTGGAGGACACCGTGTACGCGGCGGGCGGACTCGCCGTCGCGGCGCGTGGCGCGGAGGAGTGGGCGGCGCACGAGCAGGGCGCGCTGGTGGCCGGGCAGCCGCTGCTGACGCTGGAGGCCATCGGTGAAGGGGGGCCCACGCGCGCGTGGAGCCGGATTTCCGGTACGCCGCTACTGCCCTGCGCCGGGTTGCGGGTGCTGGACCTGACGCGGGTGCTGGCCGGGCCGGTCGCCACGCGGACGCTGGCGCTGCTGGGCGCGGACGTGCTGCGGATCGACGCGCCGCACCTGCCGGAGAGCCAGGAGGCACACAACGACACCGGCATGGGGAAGCGCTCGACGACCCTGGACCTCGGTGACTCCAGGGACCACCGGGCCTTCGAGGACCTGCTGGGAGGCGCCGACGTGGTGGTGACCGGCTACCGGCCGGGCGCGCTGGACCGGTTCGGGCTCTCCCCCGATGCCCTGGCCGAGCGCCGCCCCGGCCTGGTCGTCGCCCAGCTGTCGGCGTGGGGCCGGTACGGGCCGTGGCACGAGCGGCGGGGCTTCGACAGCTTGGTCCAGGTCGCGACGGGCATCGCCGCGCTGGAGGGCTCCGACGGCGAGCCCGGCGCGCTGCCCGCGCAGGCCCTCGACCACGGCACCGGCTACCTGCTGGCCGCCGCCGTGCTCCGGGCGGTGACGCTCCAGCACGGCCAGGACGGCGGCGGCACACGCCTCGCCCGCCTCGCCCTGACCCAGACCGCCCACTGGCTGGTGCACGGCCTCACGAAGACACCGGAGCGGGAGCGCGGCTTCGACCCGGAGCGCCGACTGACCGAGACGGACAGCCCCATGGGCCGGTTGCGGCACGCCCTGCCCCCGGTCTGGTACGAAGGAGCCCCGGCGAACTGGGCCCGCCCACCGGGCCTGTGGGGCACCGACGCCCCTCGATGGGCTTGACTCCGGACTCACACCCCCGCCGCGCCCAGCAGCGTTCCCGCCCCGTACGTCACGGCCATGGCGAGGGCTCCGCCGCCGGCGTTGCGGAGGATGGCCGGGCGGGCGGGGGCGTCGCCGAGGCGGGCGCTGGAGAAGCCGGTGAGGGTGAGGGCCGCCAGGACGGAGAGGACGGTGACGTAGAGGCGGGCGGGGGTCGGGGGGAGGACGATGGCGAGGAGGGGAAGCAGGGCGCCGATGGTGAAGGCGAGGAAGCTGGCGGCCGCCGCGTGCCAGGGGTTGGTCAGCTCGTCGGGGTCGATTCCCAGCTCCACGCGCGCGTGGGCGCGCAGTGCGTCGCGTTCCGTGAGTTGTTCGGCGGCCTCGCGGGCGACGTCGCGGGTCAGGCCGCGGGCTTCGAGGAGGTCGGTGAGTTCGTCGAGTTCGGCTTCCGGTTGTTCGCGCAGCTCGCGCTTCTCCACGGCCAGGGCGGCCTTTTCGGAGTCGCGTTGGGTGGAGACGGAGACGTACTCGCCGGCGGCCATGGACATGGAGCCGGCGAGCAGGCCCGCGAGGCCGGCCGTGAGGAGGGTGGCGCGGTCGTCGGTGGCGCCGGCGACGCCGACGACGAGGCCCGCGGTGGAGACGACGCCGTCGTTGGCGCCGAGGACGGCGGCACGCAGCCAGTTGAGGCGTGTGCCGAGCGCGCCGCCGTGTTCCTCTTCATGGGGTGCGTCAGTCACCACGGGAGGGTCTCACCGTCGCGTTCACCAGACGCGCACCGACCCGCCCGGGGCGAACGCGGGGCTCGTCGCGTCCGCCGGGACCTCGGTCAGCGGTTCGGCGATCTCGGCGACGGTGGGGCCGTGGACGGCCGCGAGCGGGTCGAGGAACGCCAGGTCGAACCCGTACACGCGGGCCGCGTTGCCGCCCGCCATGGCGGCGACCTCCTCGCGCGGCAGGCCCGCGTAGGCGATGCGGAGGCCTTCGCGGGAGTACGGGGCCGTGCCCTCGTCGTGCGGGTAGTCACTGCCCCACATGATCTTGTCGAGGCCGATCCGGTCCCGCAGCGGCACCTCGTGCGGGCGCATGAAGCTCGCGCCGACGAAGCAGTTGTCCCGCCACACCTCGCTCGGGCCCTTGCCCATGGAGGCCGCCAGTCCGGCGCCGAACTTGGACTCGGCCGAGGTGGAGGCCGCGACCAGACGGTCGTGGTAGTAGTCCAGCATCTCCAGGACACCGGGGATCCAGCCGGAGCCCTGTTCGGTGAGGACGAGTGTGAGTCCCGGGTGACGGCGGAAGGCGCCGCCGAAGACCAGGTGCCAGAGAGCGCGGTGCGAGAACCAGGTCGTCTCGACCATGAAGACCGCCCGCGCGGCCGGTTCGTCGCCGAGCGGCGGGGACGCCGAGCCGCCGTGGTGGTTGACGGGTACGTCCAGCTCCTCGCACACGGCCCAGATCGGGTCGTACGCCCGGGAGTACAGCTCCGGGAGGCGCGAGCCGGGCGGGGTGCCCGGGAGCATGATGCCGCCGGTCAGGCCCGCCTCCTTCGTGCGGCGGACCTCGCGGGCGGCCTCCTCCGGGTCGTTCAGCAGGATCTGCGCGACGCCCGCCCGCCGCCCCGGCGCCAGCGAGCAGAAGTCGGCGAGCCACCGGTTGTGGGCGCGGAGGCCCGCCCAGCGCTGTTCGTACTCCTCACCGGTCGGCGCGGGCGCCATCAGGGACGCGGACGGGAAGAAGGGCGGAATGGTGTTGGGGAAGACCACCTCGGCGACGATGCCGTCGGCCTCCAGTTCGGCGAGGCGCCGGCCGGAGTTCCAGTTGCGGTCGGCGGTGTCGGCGAGGAGGTCCTCGTACGGGTTCACATAGGTGGCCGCCCAGGCGTCGAAGTCGTCGTGGTACTTCTTCTCCAGGTACGGCTTGTAGTCGAGGAGGTCGGCGCCGGCGTGGCAGTCGGCGGAGATGACCGTGTAGCGCTCCATCAGGCCCCTCCGAGGTGCGGGAAGTCGTGGCCGGTAAGCCAGTGGCGGCCCACCTCGCGCGAGCGCGCCCAGGACGCCTCCACGGCCGCCTGGTCGTCGCTCTGGCCCAGGTCGGCCGGGGTGGGCCCGATGCGGCGGGCGACGGGCTCCAGTTTCGCCGTGTCGAACCCGAAGACCTCCGCCGCCGCGAGGCCCAGCATGCGCCGGGTCTCGGCGACGGGGATGTCGTGGAAGGTTTTCCGCAGCCACGCGCGCGTGTCGGGCCAGGTGCCCTCGGGGTGCGGGAAGTCGCTGCCCCACAGGATGTTGTCGACGCCGATCTCGTACCGCTGGGCCAGCTCGCGCCGTTTGGTGTTGGTGGCGCAGATGAAGACCTGCCGGTCCAGGTACTCGCTGGGGGGCCGCTTCAGCTCCGCGAAGGGCGAGAGTTTCTTGCCGCCATGGGCGCCCAGGTAGAGCCGGTCCATGAACCACAGCAGGTTCGGCAGCCACCAGCAGCCCGACTCGGCGACGCCGAACCTCAGCCCCGGGTGGCGTTCGAAGACGCCCGACCAGAGCAGGAACCACAGGGGCCGGGCCGGCCACCAGGTCACCTCGCTGACGTAGATGCCGAGATGGTCGCCGTACTCGTGGCGCGGCGCCGCGCCCGAGTGGGTGAGCACCGGCATGCCGGTCTCGGCGGCGGCCCCCCACACTGGGTCGTAGCGGCGGTCGTGGTATGGCGCCTTGTCGACCCACATGGAGGGGATCATCAGCGCGCCGAGCCCGGACTCCTTGGCCCGGTGGATCTCGGCGACGACCCGGTCCACCTCGCCCGTGACGGGCAGCAGGGCGACCCCGCAGTGCCGTTCGGGATGCTCGGAGACGAACTCGGCCAGCCAGCGGTTGTGCGCCTGCGCGCCCGCCATGCCCAGCTCCGGGTCCTGGTCGCCGGACAGGCCCAGGCCCACGCCGAAGGGCGCGGCGGTCCGGCTGTCGACGGCGTCCGCGTCGGGGAAGACGACCTCGGCGGCCACCCCGTCGCCGTCGAGCTCCTTGAGCCGCTGGGCGGGCTCCCAGCCGCCCCTCAGCCCCTCCTCGTTGTCGCTGAACCACTTGCTCGCGAACGCCTCGTTGCGTACGCCGAGGCGGGTCATCTCGGCGCGGCGGGCGTCCCGCCCGGCGAGGAACTCGTCGAAGGCGCGGTGGAAGCGGGAGTCCAGGTAGGGCCGGTACTGCTCGGTCGGCAGTCCGGCGTGGCAGTCGGAGGAGATGATCAGATACGGATCCGTCACAACGGCCCCCTCAGTCGATTCCTCAGTCGAGTACGAAGCTCTCCAGGTACGTCGGGTCGGCGCGGTCGAGCATGGACCGTGCCCTGGCCCTGATCTGCCGGTCGCTGTGCTCGCCGGCCGGCAGCATCCAGAAGCGGTCGGCCCTGATGCCGTCCACCACGTGCTCGGCGACCTCCTCCACCGGCGTGAAGGCGACCTCGTGGCCGGCTTCCTTCATGGCGGCCTCCCACTGGTCGAGGCTGCGGTACGGGGTCTTGCGGGGGCGCTGTTTGGCGTACCGGGCGGGCCGGTTGCGGTGCGACTCCCACAGGCCGGTGCGCAGCATGTGCGGGCCGGGGAAGAGGACGGAGGCCCCCACCCGCGCGTGCTCCGCTTTGAGGTGGGCGTACAGGGACTCGGTCATGGTGACGACGGCCGCCTTGGTGACCGCGTACACCGAGGCGGTGGGCAGCGGCGCGATGCCGCCGTCCCCGGAGGAGGTGTTGACGACGTGGCCGGGCTCGCCGGAGGCGATCATGCGCGGGACGAAGGCCTGGATGCCGTGGAAGACGCCCCAGACGTTGACGGCGAAGGCCCACTTCCAGTCGGCCGGGTCGTGTTCCCACATCCGGCCCTCGGCGCCGGAGCCGACGCCCGCGTTGTTGCACAGCACATGGACGGCGCCGAAGGCGTCGTACACCGCGTCGGCCAGGGAGGCGACCGAGTCGGGCTCGGAGACGTCGACGGTACGGGCGAGGACCTCGGCGCCCTCCTCACGCAGCCGCGTGAACGCCTTGTCCAGGGCGGCCGCCTCCACGTCCGCGAGGACCACCTTCAGGCCCTCGGCGGCGAACCGGCGGGCCATCGCGAGCCCGATGCCGCTGGCGGCGCCCGTGACCACGGCGACCTGGCCCGCCTCCAGCCTCATCGGCCGTCCCCTCGCGGCGGCGGCGCGTCGAGGATCTGCTGGGGATCGTCGTAGCGCTGGTGGATGTACGGCAGGAGGGCCTGCGCGCTGACCCGCTCCACCACCCTGCCGCGCTGGTCGGTGGTCTTCTCCCCGATCGTGATCTCGACGAGGCGGCGTACGGCCAGGTCGGCGACCGGGTCGTACATCGACTCGCGCAGCACCACGTCCCCCGTGATCCGCTCCAGTGCGCGCACCTTCTCGCGGCGTAGGCAGTGCACGAGGACCGGGTCGGTGTCGAAGCCCGAACCGTCCACGGCGGGCAGGAACTTGAAGTAGAAGTCCAGCTTCTCGACCGGCTCGGCGGGCAGCGGCAGCGGGCCCTCCACGGCGCCGCGCACCTCGACGAAGGCGATGCCGTGCCGGGCCAGTGCCGCCCGCACCGTCAGCCCGTCCCGCTCGACGGTCACCTCGCCGAGCTTCTTCGGCTCGCCGAACACCTCCCGGCCGCCGGTCAGCGCTCGCTCGTGCGTCATCGGCATGACCAGCGGATACCAGCCCTCCTGGTCGTCGTGGGTGGCCGCGACCGCGACCGAGCCGGCGCCGAGCGGGTAGCCGGGCAGGTCGACCTTGCTGATGGCGGCCCGTACGAGCGGGCGTGGTGCGGGCTTGAGCGGCGGCGGGAGCACGGCCGCGACCACGTCGGGGTCGCTCTCCCACACGGCGACCACGCCGGTGGACCAGATGTCGGGGAGCTTCGCGCCCGCGGCGCGGGCCGCGGCGATCTCCTGCTCGGTGCGGGCGCCGTACCGTACGCGTGCCATGGCGTACCACCCTTCGTCGGCGGGTGAGGAGCAACTCTGTAACACTGTTACACCGACAGCGATGAAGTGGGAACAGTCGTGCGCGTACGGGGGTGGAGCACCGATGCCGAAGCCGTCACTGACCCGGGAAGAGGTCCTGGACGCCGCCGCCCGGCTGGTGAAGCGGGACGGTCCGGCGGCCCTCACCATGCGCAAGCTGGCCGCCGAGCTGGGTACGGCGGTCACGTCGATCTACTGGCACGTGGGCAACCGCGAGTCGCTCCTGGACGCCCTCGCCGACCGTACGGTGGCGGACCTGGGCGCGATCACGCCCCGGGGCGGCACCCCCGCCGCGCGGATCGTCTCGGTCGCCCGCACGCTCCGCCGCGAGCTGCTGGACCGCCCGCACCTGGTCGCGATGGTCCATGAACGGGGCCTTACGGAGCGGATGTTCCTGCCCGCCCAGCGCGCCCTCGTCCACGAGGTCCACGCGGCGGGCCTGCGCGGCGCCCGCGCGGCGGAGGTGGTGCGGGCGGTGCAGTTCCAGGTCGTCGGGTACGTCCTGGTGGAGCGCAACCGCGAGCGGGCCCCGGTGCAGTCGCCGGGCGAGCACGAGCTGTGGGACACGGAGACCGCCGAGCACGACCGGGCTCTGGCCCGTGCGCTGACCCGCCCGGTGGACGCGGAACGGCTGTTCGTCACGTCCGTACGGGCGCTGGTGGAGGGCCTGCTGGGGCCGGGCGCGCAGAACACCGGCCCGCCGGGGACGACCGGCTCGCAGGTGCGACGTATCCGTACGAAACGGGCACGGGGTGAGCGGTGACGGCAATCTCCCCAACTGGCCCTCGGGCCACGGCTTTACGGGTGCGGGGCGTCAACACGGCCGCCGCACAGGGCATGCCCGGCGGCGGCACTGTCAGTGGCGGCCTCTATTCTCAGTGACCATGCTCGACGACCGTACGACAGCAGCACCGTGGCCGGCCGCCTACCCGACGCAGGGGTACGCGGTCGTCGACGTGGAGACCACCGGCCTCGCCCGCGACGACCGGATAGTGTCCGCTGCCGTCTACCGGCTCGACGCGCAGGGCAATGTGGAGGACCACTGGTACACGCTGGTCAATCCGGAGCGGGATCCGGGACCGGTCTGGATCCACGGGCTGACGACCGATGTGCTGGAGGGTGCGCCGCTCTTCGCGGACATCGCGGCCGAGTTCTCCGCACGGCTCGACGGCCGGGTGCTCGTCGCGCACAACGCCATGTTCGACTGGTCGATGATCTCCCGCGAGTACGCACGGGCCGAGCGCACGGCGCCGGTGCGGCAGCGGCTGTGCACCATCGCGCTCTCCAAGGAGCTGGGGCTGCCGCTGTCCAACTTCAAGCTGGAGACGCTGGCCACGCACTTCGGCGTCGTGCAGCGGCGCGCGCACAACGCGCTGGACGACGCGCGCGTGCTGGCCGAGGCCTTCCGCCCGAGTCTGCACGCGGCGGCGGAGCGGGGCGTACGGCTGCCGCTGCTGGAGTGCCGTCCGCTCACCGAATGGGCCTCGTCACCGTCACCCACCCCGTCGGGGGTGCCGCGCATCGGCCGCCAGGCGTCGTACGGCACCAACAGCTGGCGGCCGTCCCGCAAGCGGCCGGCGTGCCCGTACCCGAACCCCGGGCGGTACGAAGTGGATAAACCGCTCAAACAGGGCATGCGGGTGGCGTTTTCGGGTGATACGTCCATCGACCGTGAGCTGCTGGAGGACCGGGCGGTCGAGGCGGGCCTCCATGTGGCCACCAGCGTCTCCCGGCTGACGAGCCTGCTGGTCACCAACGATCCGGACTCGGCCACCTCCAAGACGGTCAAGGCCAAGTCGTTCGGCACGCCGATCGTCGACGAGGCGGCGTTCACCCAGTTGCTCGGTGACGTGGCCCCGGCAGACGAGTAAGCAGACGGGTGACCGCCGGGCGTTTCGCCGCCCCTTACGGGACGCCGGACCGCACCCTGTGGCGCATGGCACGTTGTGAGGTCTGCGGAAACGATTACGGCATGTCCTTCGAGGTGCACGCGCAAGGCGCCGTGCACGTCTTCGACTGCTTCGCCTGCGCCATCCACCGCATGGCGCCCATCTGCGAGCACTGCCGGGTCCAGATCATCGGCCAGGGCGTCGAGGCCGACGGCCAGTGGTTCTGCGGGGCGCACTGCGCCCGCGCGGAGAAGGGCCAGGTGGGCATCGTCGACAAAGTCTGATCCGTCCCGGATGGGACCCCCCATCCGGGCCCCGGACCCGAGCAGGTACGGTCGAAGCCGTGTACCGCTTCCTGTTGTCCCGGCAGTGGGTGATCCTCACCCTCATCGCCCTCGTTCTCATCCCCGTGATGATCGAGCTGGGCTTCTGGCAGTTCCACCGGCACGAGCACCGGGTCGCGCAGAACCAGCTGATCGAGGACAACCTGAAGGCGGAGCCCGTCCCCGTGACGGAGCTCACCTCGCCCGGTCACACCGTCCCCCGCTCCGACTACTGGCGCCGCGTCACCGCCACCGGCACCTTCGACACGGACCACGAGGTCGTCGTACGCCGCCGGACCTCCGCCGACGAACGGATCGGCGTCCTGGTCCTGACCCCCCTGGTCCTCGACGACGGCCGCGCGGTCCTGGTCAACCGGGGCTGGATCCCGGCCGCCGCCGACCAGAGGAGCTTCCCCGAGGTGCCGCCCGCGCCCAAGGGCGAGGTGACCGTCACCGGCCGGCTCAAGGCCGACGAGACGACCGGCGCCAGCGGCATCAAGGACCTCAGCGGACTGCCGGACCGCCAGGTCATGCTGATCAACAGCGAGCAGCAGGCGAAGAGCCTCGGCCGCGAGGTGCTCGGCGGCTATCTGGAGCAGACCGCTCCGGCCCCGGCCGGGGACACCCCGGAGCTGATCCCCGAGCCCGACCACGACTCCATCGGCGCGCACATGGCGTACGCGGTGCAGTGGTGGCTGTTCGCGGCGGGCGTCCCGGTCGGCTGGGTGGTGCTGGTACGCCGCGAGAAGCGCGACCGCGAGGTGGCGGCGGCGGCCGGGACGGCGGGCGAGGGCGAAGGCGGCGGTGTCGACGGCGACGCGGAACCGGCCGCGCACGCGGCCACTTAGAGCGCCGTACGCCCCAGCCGTCCGCCACTGCTTAGCCGTCCGTCCTGGCGGGAAGACGCCAGAGCGTGACGCAACGCATCGAGGACTACGCCCTCATCGGCGATCTGCAGACCGCGGCCCTGGTGGGCAGGGACGGTTCGATCGACTGGCTGTGCCTGCCGCGTTTCGACTCGGCGGCCTGTTTCGCCGCGCTGCTCGGCGACGAGAACAACGGCCACTGGCGGATCGCCCCCAAGGACGCACACGCCTGCACCCGGCGCCGTTACGTCGGCGACTCCCTCGTCCTGGAGTCCATCTGGGAGACCCGCACCGGCACGGTCAAGGTGCTGGACTTCATGCCGCAGCGCGACGAGGCCCCCGATGTCGTACGCATCGTGGAGGGCGTCTCCGGCACGGTCGAGATGGCGGGGGTGCTGCGGCTGCGCTTCGACTACGGCCAGATCGTGCCGTGGGTGCGCCGGACGGACGGCCACCGGGTGGCGATCGCGGGCCCCGACTCGATATGGCTGCGCAGCGAACCGGAGGTCAAGACGTGGGGTCAGCAGTTCAGCACCTGCTCGTCGTTCACGGTCGGGGCCGGCGAGAAGGTGGCGTTCGTCCTCACCTGGCACCCCTCGCACCGGCCGCGCCCGCCGCTGATCGACCCGTACGAGGCGCTGGAGCACACGCTCGAGGACTGGAAGTCCTGGGCGGCGCAGTGCACGTACGAAGGGCCGTACCGTGAGGCCGTGCTGCGCTCGCTGGTCACCCTCAAGGCGCTGACGTACGCCCCGACGGGCGGCATCGTCGCCGCGCCGACGACCTCGCTGCCCGAGGACATCGGGGGCGTACGCAACTGGGACTACCGCTACTGCTGGCTGCGCGACTCGACGCTCACCCTCGGCGCGCTGCTGTCGGCCGGTTATCTGGACGAGGCGGCCGCGTGGCGCGACTGGCTGCTGCGGGCGGTGGCCGGTGACCCGGCGGACCTCCAGATCATGTACGGGCTCGCGGGCGAACGCCGGCTGCCGGAGACGGAGCTGCCGTGGCTGCGCGGGTACGCGGGGTCGGCACCGGTACGGACGGGCAACGCGGCGGTGCGGCAGTTGCAGCTCGATGTGTACGGGGAGGTCATCGACTCGCTGTACCTGGCGCGCGAGGCGGGGCTGGCCGCGCAGTCGCACGCCTGGAACCTCCAGCTGAGCCTGCTGGGGTTCCTGGAGTCGACATGGCGACAGCCCGACGAGGGGCTGTGGGAAGTGCGCGGGCCGCGCCGCCACTTCGTCCACTCCAAGGTCATGGCATGGGTCGCCGCCGACCGCGCGGTGCGCACGCTGGAGAAGGACCCGTCGCTGCGCGGTGACGTGGGCCGGTGGCGGGCGATGCGCGACGAGGTGCACCGGGAGGTGTGCGAGAAGGGGTACGACCCGGAGCGGAACACGTTCACGCAGTCGTACGGCTCCCGCGAGCTGGACGCGGCGACGCTGCTGATCCCCCGGGTCGGTTTCCTGCCGCCGGACGACCCGCGCGTGGTCGGCACGGTGGACGCGGTGTGGGCGGAGCTGAACCACAACGGACTGATCCGGCGGTACAGCACCGAGGGCGTGTCGGTCGACGGGCTGCCGGGCGACGAGGGAACGTTCCTCGTCTGCTCGTTCTGGATGGCGGACGCCCTGCGCATGACCGGCCGTACGAAGGAGGCGCGGGAGCTGTTCGAACGGCTGCTGGCGCTGCGCAACGACGTGGGGCTGCTGGCCGAGGAGTACGACGCGGCGGCGCGGCGGCAGCTGGGCAACTTCCCGCAGGCGTTCAGCCACATCGGGCTGGTGGGGACGGCCCTCGCGCTGGCGCGGGAGGAGGCGGCAGGATAGGCCCATGGATCTTGGACTGAAGGATCGTGTGTACGTCGTGACCGGCGCGTCCCGGGGGCTGGGCAACGCGTCGGCGCGTGCGCTGGTGGCGGACGGCGCGAAGGTCGTGGTCTCCTCGCGTGACGAGAAGGCGGTGGCCCGGGCGGCGGAGGAGCTGGGCGCCGGTGCGGTGGGCGTCGCGGCGGACAACGCCGACCCGGCCGCCGCCGACCGCCTGATCGGCGCCGCCCGGACGCACTTCGGGCGCTTCGACGGCGTCCTCATCAGTGTGGGCGGCCCGGCCCCGGGGTGGGCGGCGGACAACACCGACGACCAGTGGCAGGCGGCGTTCGACTCGGTGTTCCTGGGCGCGGTGAGGATGGCCCGGGCGGCGGCGGCCGCGCTGCCGGAGGGCGGGGTGATCGGTTTCGTCCTGTCCGGCTCGGTGTACGAGCCGATCCCGGGCCTGACCATCTCCAACGGCCTGCGCCCGGGCCTCGCCGGCTTCGCCAAGTCCCTCGCCAACGAACTGGGCCCGCGCGGCATCAGGGTCGTCGGCCTGCTGCCGGGCCGCATCGACACGGACCGCGTCCGCGAACTGGACGCCCTGTCCGGCGACGCCGCTGCCACCCGCGCGGCCAACGAGTCCCACATCCCGCTGCGCCGCTACGGCACCCCGGAGGAGTTCGGCAACACTGCGGCGTTCCTCCTCTCTCCCGCGGCCTCCTACCTGACGGGCGTGATGTTCCCCGTCGACGGCGGCGCCCGCCACGGCTTCTGACCCGGGGGTACATGAGCCTCCGGCCGGCGGCCCGGGGCCCGACCGGGGGCACGTCCAGAGCCCGGGGCGGTGCCGCGAGACGCGCGGTCGCCGTCCCGGGCGGCCCGGTGGCCCGCCCGGAAGCCGGGCGGACGTCCACGAACCCAGGCGGTCCGGCCCCCGAACGGAGCGGCCCCGTCCGGGAACCAGGCGGCCCCGCCCAGATACCGGGCGGCCTCACTCCGCACAGGGCAACCGGCCGCACGGGCCACTCCTGACCGCGCCGGCCGCACGGGCCGCACCCGCCGCACCGGCCCGGCCCGCCCGGCCGTGCGCCCGCCCGTGGGGCGGCGGCCTCAGGTGACGCGGCGGGGCGGGTGTTTGGCGGCGCGGAGGTGAGCCTCCGTGGGGAGGGAGGGCAGGCCCGCCGAGTCACGGGCGTGTCGCAGCGCGCCGTCACGGAGGCGGGCCAGGGCCTCGGCCGGGGACGCGTGGGGTTCCAGGAGCATCGAGACCCGCGCCGAGGGCGCCGTACGGCGGCCGGTGAGCCGGACGCGGGCGCGCGACACGCCGTCCACCGCCTCCGCCTCCGCCTCCACGGCGCCCTCCAGCGCCCGGCCCCGCAGCACCGCGCTGTCTCCGTCCCGGCTGTCGACGAGCACCTCGGCCAGGCGCGGGCGCCGCAGCTGTGCCAGCAGCCACCCGAGCGCCAGGAGCACCACGGCCGCCAGCACCGCGATGACGACCACCCACCCCCAGCGCCTCCGCGCCGACTCGCTCAGCAGCACGGCGTCCGGGCCCCGCCAGGGCCACCACGACGGCACGCCCAGGTCCAGGCCGGCCGCGAGCACCGCCCCGCCCGCGCACACCAGCACCGCTCCGCCCAGGCCCAGCAACACCCGGTTCACCGCCCGCAGCATGTCCGCTCACCCCTTCCGCGCCGGGCGCACGACGTGCACCGACAGGTCCGGCGGCCGCGCCAGGTCCAGTTCCCCGACCGCGGCACGCAGCGCGTCGTCCAGGTCGGCGCGTACGTCGTCGAGCTCGCGGAAGTGGGACACGGCCCGTACGACGGCCTTGCGACGCCGCGCCCGTACGCGTACCGCCTGCACGCCCGCCACCGCCATCGCCCGGTCGCGCAGCACGATCTCGACCGCTTCCCGCCCGAGCCCGGCGCGCAGCGGACCCTCGGCGCGCCGCATCGGCAGGACGGCGCGCAGCCCGGGCGTGGCGGCCAGCACGAGCAGCCACACGCCCAGCCCGATGGCGACCACGGCACCGATGAGTACCCACAGGTTGTCGAGCGGCCGCGTGGCCAGCTCGTCGGCGAGGGCGCGGCGCCATCGCATGCCGGGCCGCCCGGCCCGTACCGCGGCGACGTCGTACAGCAGCAACCCCGCACCGGCGAGGACCAGCAGCGCGAGCAGCGCGGCCGGGACGCGGCGTACGGACCAGAAGCGGCGCGCGGTGCCGACTCCCGTCTTCTCCAGTACGGGTACGGGATCGGCGGGCACGGTCGTGCTCATCGCACCCTCCCCCGTCCCTTGTCGTCGCGGTCGCGCGTGTACGAGGAGTGCAGCCGCTCCACCTGGACCGTCACCTCCCGCACCTCCATGCCCGCCAGCGTCCGCACGCGCCGGACCACCTGGCTGCGTACGGCGCCGCACTGGGCGCCGATGTCGGAGGGGTAGCCGAGCTCCAGACTGACGCGGACACGCGCGATGTCCCGGTGGACGACGACCGTCGCGTGTGGCGGACGACCGCCCTCCCCGGCACCTCGACCGCCCTCCGGGACGCCCTCGAGCGCTTCCCGCGCCGCGTGCGCGGCGATCTTCGCCACCACGCGGTCGGCGATGGTGGTCGCTCCGCGTTCCGCCGCAAGGACCGCCGTCACCGGGTCACCGCCGCCGGTCGTCGCGGTCACGGCTCCGGAAGAAGTCGCCGGGCTCCAGGTCCCCGTCCAGGAACCGCCCCGCCACGAATCCGACCGCACCCAACGCGGCCACCAGCAAAAACGCCCCGAAGCCGCCGAAGTATCCGGCGAAGCCGAGCGCCATTCCGGCCAACAGGCCGACCACCGACATGCTCATCGTGCGCTCCTCGATCGGCTGGCTACTGGAGCCGTGTCTCCGGCTCTTCTTCCTCTTCCTCCGGCAGCTTCACATCGCTCACCGCGACGTTGACCTCGACGACCTCCAGTCCGGTCATCCGCTCGACCGCCGTGATCACGTTCTCCCGCACCGCGCGGGCGACATCGAGGATCGAGACGCCGTACTCGACGACGATCTCCAGGTCGAGTGCCGTCTGCACCTCCCCGACCTCGGCCTTCACACCACGCGTGACGCTCGGCCGGCCGCCGGGTACCCGGTCGCGCACCGCGCCGAAGGTCCGGGAGATGCCGCTGCCCATCGCGTGGACGCCGACGACATCACGGGCCGCCAGCCCGGCGATCTTCTCCACCACACCGTCGGCGATGGTGGTACGGCCACGGGACGCGGGATCGCCGCCGGCGCCGCTCCGCTTGGCCACGGAGGTCTTCCTGCTCTCCTCGGCCGCCGGTTCCTTGACCCGCGCGGCCTTCGCCGCCTGGGCGGACTGGGCTGCCTGGTCGGACGAGGCGGACTGCGACGCGTCAGTCATCACCGTTATCCCTTCGGGGCGATAGGGAGGATTCGGTCTCCTTCGCTCACATTAAGGGTGGTTTCCGGATCTCGCGCCAGGAATGCGGCAGGCTGGAGGAATGACGACGGCTGACGGATGGATGGCGACGGTACGAAGCCGGATCGGCCTGGGCCGGCTGATTGCACTGGGTGACGCGGCCGACGGGGCCTGGATCGCGGAGCGCGCCGCCGACGCGGTGCTGCGCCGGGCGGCACGGCGGGTGCCGGGGGTGGAGCCGGGCCGGCTCCGGATCGCCCTCGCGGGCGCCGAATCGGCGACCGTACCGGCGTTTCCCGCCCCGCCGGGCTCGGTGCCGCCCGGCCCGTTGCGGGTCGAGGCGGAGTTCGCCGCCGGGTACGGCGTGCCGTTGCCGGACCTCACCGAGCGGGTGCGTACCGCGCTGTTCACGGCGGCGGAGCGGCGCCTCGGGCTGGCCGTGGCCGAGGTGGACCTCCGGGTCACGGCGCTCCTGGACGCCCCGCCGGATTCGCCGGCCACCCCCGCTCCCCCATCGGAGGACCCGGCGACCACCCCGGACGACCCCGCGGACGACCCCGCGGCCGTCGCTGCGGCCGCCGTCCCCGGCGTGGCGCGGCTGACGGCGGTGCTGGGGCCGTCGGTCCACCGGGCGGCCGATCACCTCCGTATCGAACTGGCGACGGCCCCGGACCACCGTGCACTGGACGTGGCACGGGCGGTACGCGGGGCCGTGGAAGGCGCCGGGAAGGGCGCTCTCCCGGTGACCGTCCTGGTCACCGAGGTGCTCGAAAGCTAGTCGGCGAGGCCCGCCAGGTCACGCAGGCGGCGCGCCTGGGCCGCGCGCTCGGCCGTGCGCTGCTCCTCGTACGTACGCTCCCCCGCGCCCCGCAGCAGCGCCTTGGTCTCGACGACCGCGTCACGCGGCGCCGCCAGCAGCGCGGCCGCCAGGTCCCGGACCGCACCGTCGAGGTCGTCGGCAGGCACGACGAGGTTGGCGAGCCCGATGCGCTCGGCCTCGGCGGCGTGGACGAACCGGCCCGTGGCGCAGATCTCCAGCGCACGGGCGTAGCCGACCGCCGCGACGAGCGGGTGTGTACCCGTCAGGTCGGGGACGAGGCCCAGGCTGGTCTCGCGCATGGCGAACTGGACGTCCTGCGCCACGACCCGCAGGTCGCACGCCAGGGCGAGCTGGAAGCCGGCCCCGATCGCGTGCCCCTGGACGGCCGCGATCGACACGAGGTCGTTACGGCGCCACCAGGTGAACGCCTCCTGGTACTCGGCGATGACCGCGTCGAGTTCGGCGTCGGAGCCGCGCGCCAGATCGAGGAACGACGGCTCGCCGTCGAAGCCCTCCGGCGTGAACGCCTGCCGGTCGAGCCCGGCGGAGAAGGACTTGCCTTCACCGCGCAGCACCACGACCCGCACGCTGCCCGGCAGCGACCGGCCGGCTTCCACCAACGCCCGCCACAGAGCGGGGGACTGGGCGTTGCGCTTGGCCGGGTTGGTCAGGGTCACCGTGGCAACGGCGTCCTCGACGGTGAGCCGTACGCCGTCCTTGTCGAGCACTTCGAGGACTGGGTCGAGCGAGGTCATGGGGCGCCTCCGGGTCCGGTGCAGGGGCAACTGTGCAGCCATCAAGTGACTGCACAGTAACCACCCGGCCGACACTGCGATCGACCGGGTGGCCCTGCCGTAACCGGTGGGGCCGGACGAGCCGCGCTCGGGTTCGTCAGGTCGCGGGGGCCGTCAGGCCGAAGCGGCCTTCTTGCCTCGCGTCGCTCCGCCGCGTCCACGCAGCGTGACTCCGGACTCGCTCAGCATCCGGTGGACGAATCCGTAGGATCGGCCCGTCTCCTCGGCCAATGCCCGGATGCTCGCACCGGAGTCGTACTTCTTCTTCAGGTCTGCCGCGAGCTTGTCGCGCGCGGCGCCGGTCACCCGGCTGCCCTTCTTCAGAGTCTCGGCCACCCGTGCCTCCTCATGGGAAGTGCGCTCTGGTCTTCTCATGATCACCCCTCGGGCGCTTCCTGGCCAGCCATTCGACAAGGTCCGTGCCGCAAGGTTTCGCCGCCCCGGGGCCGTATTCCGGGCCACGATTCCGGATCAGGACCGGCCCGGGGGGTGAAAGGCCAGGTCAGGGAGGTGGGAGGAGGGAAGGGGCGGCGTGTGGCCGGGACGGGAAATTGGCCCGGCGCCACGCCGCGGTACGAGACGTCCTCACTCAGATGATGGATCACGCGTAAGCCGAATGATCCATACGGAGACGATCAGGGCTGGTTACGCCAGTGCCACGAGGTCCGCGTAGTCCGCGCCCCACAGGTCCTCGACCCCGTCGGGCAGCAGGATGATCCGCTCCGGCTGGAGGGCGTCGACGGCGCCCTCGTCGTGCGTGACGAGGACGACGGCGCCCTTGTAGGTGCGCAGGGCGCCGAGGATCTCCTCGCGGCTGGCCGGGTCGAGGTTGTTCGTCGGCTCGTCGAGGAGCAGGACGTTGGCCGAGGAGACGACCAGGGTGGCCAGCGCCAGCCGGGTCTTCTCGCCACCGGAGAGGACACCCGCCGGCTTGTCGACGTCGTCGCCGGAGAAGAGGAAGGAGCCGAGCGTCTTGCGCACCTCGACGAGGTCGAGGTCGGGCGCGGCCGAGCGCATGTTCTCCAGGACGGTGCGGTCCGGGTCGAGGGTCTCGTGCTCCTGGGCGTAGTAGCCCAGCTTGAGGCCGTGGCCCGGCGTGACCTGGCCGGTGTCCGGCTTCTCGACCCCGGCCAGCAGCCGCAGCAGCGTCGTCTTGCCGGCGCCGTTGAGGCCGAGGATGACGACCCGCGACCCCTTGTCGATGGCGAGGTCCACGTCGGTGAAGATCTCCAGGGATCCGTACGACTTGGACAGCCCCTCCGCGGTGAGCGGCGTCTTGCCGCAGGGCGCGGGCTCCGGGAAGCGGAGCTTGGCGACCTTGTCGGAGGCGCGGACGTCTTCGAGGCCGGACAGCAGCCGCTCGGCGCGGCGGGCCATGTTCTGCGCGGCGACGGTCTTGGTGGCCTTGGCGCGCATCTTGTCGGCCTGCGAGTTGAGGGCGGCGGCCTTCTTCTCGGCGTTGGCGCGCTCGCGCTTGCGGCGCTTCTCGTCGGCCTCGCGCTGCTGTTGGTAGAGCTTCCAGCCCATGTTGTAGACGTCGATCACCGACCGGTTGGCGTCCAGGTAGAACACCTTGTTGACGACGGTCTCGACGAGATCGACGTCGTGGGAGATCACGATGAAGCCGCCGCGGTACGTCTTGAGGTAGTCGCGCAGCCAGACGATCGAGTCGGCGTCGAGGTGGTTGGTCGGCTCGTCCAGGAGCAGGACGTCGGCGTCCGAGAACAGGATGCGGGCGAGCTCCACGCGGCGGCGCTGACCACCGGAGAGCGTGTGCAGCGGCTGGCCGAGGACCCGGTCGGGCAGGCCGAGGGCGGCGGCGATGGTGGCGGCCTCGGCCTCGGCGGCGTACCCGCCCTTGGTGAGGAACTCGGTCTCCTGGCGCTCGTACTGGCGCATGGCCTTGTCGCGGGTGGCGCCCTGGCCGCCCGCGATGCGCTCCTCGTTCTGCCGCATCTTGCGGAGCAGGACGTCCAGGCCGCGGGCGGAGAGGATGCGGTCGCTGGCCAGCACGTCGAGGTCGCCGGTGCGCGGGTCCTGCGGGAGGTAGCCGACCTCGCCGGAGCGGGAGATCGTGCCGCCCGCGGGGACGCCCTCGCCGGCGAGGCACTTGGTGAGGGTGGTCTTGCCGGCGCCGTTGCGGCCGACCAGGCCGATGCGGTCGCCCTTGGCGATGCGGAAGGAAGCGGATTCGATGAGGACGCGGGCGCCGGCGCGCAGCTCGATGCCGGAAGCGGTGATCACGGACAGACTCCAGGGCGGGGTGGAAGACGGCGGAAGGACGGCGGGTGCGGTGGCTTCGACGCCGGTCTAATGCACAGGGAGAATGGCCATACGGGCCAGTCTAACGGGCGTGTGCAACTGCTTTTCGGCCAAGCTGGAGTGTTCGCGGCCACGGTGCGGGGCCGCCAGGCGCGCACAGGGTGGTGGCCCCATGCAGTTCGACGACGACGCCGGCCTGGACACCTCAGAGGTCCGGGACGTACGCGGCAGCCGGGTGCCCGGCGGCCGGGCCACGGTCGGCGGCGGGATCGTGGGGCTCGTCGCGCTGATCCTCGGCGTCTTCTTCGGGGTGGGGCCGGAGGAGCTGGGCCTCACCGAGGAGGGCGCCGATCCGGCGGCGAGTGCCTCGTCGGCGGGGCAGGTGGCGGAGGCGTGCCGCAAGGGGGCGGACGCGAACGCCCGGGAGGACTGCCGGATCGTCGGGGTGGTCAACAGCGTGCAGGACTACTGGCGCGGGGAGTACGCGCGGCGGGGCGGGCGGTACACGGACGCGCGGACGGTGCTGTTCACGGGCCGGGTGGGGACGGCGTGCGGGGCGGCGACGTCGGCGGTGGGGCCGTTCTACTGCCCGGGGGACGGGCAGGTCTACCTGGACCTCGGGTTCTTCGGGGAGCTGCGGACGCGGTTCGGCGCGACGGGCGGGCCGTTCGCGCAGGCGTATGTGGTGGCGCACGAGTACGGGCACCACGTGCAGGACCTGATGGGGACGCTGCGCCGGGCGGAGGACGGGCGGCGGGGGGCGGGCAGCGCCGCGGTGCGGGTGGAGCTGCAGGCGGACTGCTACGCGGGGGTGTGGGCGCGCCACGCGGCGGCGACCCCGGACGACCGGACGGGGCGGCCGGTGCTGTCGCGGCTGACCGAGGCGGACATCCGCGACGGGCTGGACGCGGCCGCGGCGGTGGGTGACGACCGGATCCAGCGGCGGTCGCAGGGGCGGGTGACGCCGGAGAGCTGGACGCACGGGTCGGCGGAGCAGCGGCAGGCGTGGTTCGCCACCGGCTACCGGACGGGCGACATGGCCCGGTGCGACACCTTCCGGTGAGCCGTGGCCGCTCGGGGCGGCGTTGTCAGTGCCGGGTGCCAGACTGAGGAACAGCTGAGATCCGGATCACAGTCGAGGGGCCGAAAGGCCGGGAAGGCCGAACCGAGCGCCGAATCGGAGAGTGATCAGCATGGCGAACGTACCGAGCATCTATCCGACGATCCTGTACGAGGACGCGAAGGCGGCCATCAGGACGCTGAAGGAAGCCTTCGGTTTCACCGAGGTGAGTGTGTACGAGGGCGAGGACGGCTACGTCGTCCACTCCGAGCTGTCCTACGGGAACGGCATGGTGATGCTGGGCACCAAGGGCGGTGACGGGGTGTTCGCCAAGGCGATGGCGGGCGGGGGCCCGGTGGGGGTGTACGTGGTGGTGGAGGACGTGGACGCGCACCACGCGCGGGCGGTGGAGCACGGCGTGGAGATCCTGATGCCGCCCACGGACCAGGAGTACGGCTCGCGGGACTACATGGCGCGGGACGCCGAGGGCAACGTCTGGAGCTTCGGGACGTACGCCCCCGGCGGCACCGGGTAGGGCCTGGTCACGCTCCGCCGGTGTGGACCTGGAAGGCCGCGCGGCGCACCGCCTTGGCGAGGGCGGGGTCGGGGTGTGCCGCGGCCAGGGCGACCAGGACCTGGACGGTGCGGGGGTGGCCGACCGCCCGTACCTCGTCGAGCAGGGCGGGGACCGTGCCCTGGACGGCGGACTCCAGGTGGCGGACGAGGAGGGCGCTCTCGCCGTGGTCGGCGACGGCCGCCGCGGTGTCCACCCAGAGCCAGGTGGCCTCCTCGCGGGTCAGGACGTCGGGGGCGTCGTCGGGGTCGGCGCCCTCGTACTCGGCGAGCCAGAGCAGGGCGTAGGGGCGGAGGCACACCTCCTCGGCGGCGGCCCGGACCTCGGCCTCCGCGGGGGCGCCGACGACCCGGAGGGCTTCGAAGGCGAGGCCGCGCAGCAGGGCGTCCTCGCCGCGGGCGACGGCGAGCAGCTCGGTCACGGCGCTGCGGACGGGGCGGGCGGCGAGCCAGGCGCGGTATTCGACGCGGGCCGGGCCGGGGGTGAGGCGGGCGCAGCCGCGCAGCATGTCCTCGGCGGACTGCTCGATGTGGCCGGCGGGGCTCTGGGCGGCGACGCAGATCTGCTCCAGCTTGACCCACACCGCCCAGTTCCCGAGGGGGGTGAGGGTGGCGTGGCCCTCGCCCAGGGTCAGGGCGCCGACGGCGGCCAGGCCCTCCAGGGCCCAGTCGAGCAGGCGGGAGAGGGAGTCGGGGCCGGGGAACGGCTGCGGCTGGGGCTCGGGCTGCGCCTGGGCCGGGGCCTGGGTCTGGGTCTGCCGGTCGTCGGGTACCTCGCAGCGCTCCTCGCGGAGTTCGGCGACGCGCTGCTGGAGCAGGTCGAACAGGGCCGGGACGTGCACCGGACCGGCGGAGAGCTGGAGGAGGGAGAGCACCTGGGGGACGGCTTCCACGACCTCGGCGACGGCGGCGGGCGCGACGTCGCCGGGCGCCGGGTGGACGAGCGACCAGGCGTCGAAGAGGGCGACCCAGCCGCGCAGCACCGCGGAGTCGTCACGGTCCCAGGCACGCAGCCGCCAGCCGGGGCGGGCGGTGTCGCCGTGGAGTTCGACGAGTCCGGCGAGCCGGGCACGGTCCCAGCCGGCGCGCACCTGAGCGGGGGTCAGGTTCAGTGCGGCGGCGGCCCGTTCCGTGGCGGAGGTGGCGTCGCGGTCGTCGTCGCGGTCGCGCTCGACGGCGGCCCAGCGGGCGATGCGTACGGCATCGGCGAGCACCGCCCTCGCCTGTCGGGCCAGCTCGGCGGGCGGCGGGGTTCCCTCCGGCGGCCGTGGCACCGGCCGGGTACGCCGGGTCGTCACGGCCCGTCGGGCCGTGGTCAGGGGCCGCGGACGGACGAGGCGGAGTCTGGAATTGCGCGCCAGTTGCTCATCGGGCTTTCGAGACGTCACGAGGGCAGTCTTCCCGCTGACGCCCCGAAAGCCCAAACGGAATCCGATTCGCCGGGTTCCTGGACCGGGCAGGGGCCGTTGGGGGTGGTGTGCGGAGGTCTGCCGAGGCGGTTCAGACGAGGGAGGTGAGGAAGCGGCGCATGGCCTCTTCGTAGCGGTGGGGGTCGGCGTTCCACATGGCGGCGTGGGGGGCGTCGCGGACGGTGTGGAGGGTGATCAGGTCGGCGCGGCGGGAGGCGAGGTCGCGGGAGGCCTGCCAGGGGGCGAGGTGGTCGTCGGGGCCGTGGAAGACGAGGGCCGGGACGCGCAGCCCTTGCGGGTCGGCCGCTTCGGCGAGCCGGTCGCCGTGCACGCCGGTGCTGCCCTGGGCGGCGCGGACGGCGAGCGGGAGCAGCGGGGCGGGGATGCGGCGGGCGGTGGCCAGGGCGCGGAGGGTGGCTTCCCAGTCCAGGACGGGTGAGTCGAGGACGAGGCCGCCGATCCGGTCGCGGAGGCCGCAGTTGGCGGCGGCGTGCAGGGCCATGGAGGCACCGGTGGACCAGCCGTGGAGGATGACGCGCTGGGCGCCGTTGCGCACGGCGTGGCGGATCGCGGCGTCCAGGTCGCGCCACTCGGAGTCGCCGAGGTGGCCCAGCCCGCCGGCGGGGCGGGGCGCTCCGGGGTCGCCGCGGTAGGCGAGGTCGAGCACCGGGAGGCGCATGCGGTTCAGGAAGCCCATCACGTTCATGGGGTGCTCGCGGGTGGTGCCGATGCCGTGGACGGCGATGACCCAGGTGGAGCGGGAGGCGGGGACGAACCAGGCGGGCAGGGCGCCGAGTTCGCCGGGCACCTCGACGTCCTCGTACTCCAGGCCGAGCGCGGTGGCCGGGGTGCCGGTGTGGAGCTGCGGGGTGAGCCTGACGCGGCCGCCGACCTCCAGCCGGCCGCTGACGACGCGTTCCAGGCGGCGTACGACGGTGTCGGGCGAGTGCGGTACGTCGTCCAGGACGGGGCCGACGACGGCGTGGACGCCGGGGCCGGACAGGCCGTAGGTGCCGGGGCGCCGGGAGGCGAGGCAGCGGGTCAGGGCGACCTGCCCGGCGGCCGTGGCGTGCACGGTGAGCCGGGGCTCGCCGGGCAGGGGCCGGCCGGGCGGCACCTTGAGCGCGGCGCTGCTGGCGTACCGGCCGGCCGCGACCGCGGCCGCGCCGACACCGATCAGGGTGGTGACGGCCGCTGCCGTCGCTGTAGCCGGGCGCACCGTTCCAGTGTCGGCGCGGGGGTGGCCGCCTGCCAGTGGGCGACGCCCGGCGGGGTCAGCGGGGCTGGCCGTACCCGCGGAACTTCTCCGCCACCTCGTGCAGTTCGGCGGCCGACAGCAGGCTGGGCGTGTGTCCGGGTACGGAGGCGGCGGTGAGCCAGACGCGGCACATCCACTCCAGCTGGGCCGTGCGGTCGTAGGCCTGGTCCAGGGAGTCCCCGTAGGTGACGGTTCCGTGGTTGCGCAGCAGGCAGCCGGTGCGGTCGTCCAGGGCGCGCAGCATGTTTCCGGCCAGCTCCTCCGTCCCGTACAGGGCGTAGGGGGTGACCCGGACCGGGCCGCCGAGGGCCGCGGCCATGTAGTGGATCAGCGGGAGTTCGGTGACGAGGGCCGAGACGGCGGTGGCGTGCACGGCGTGGGTGTGCACGACGGCGCGGGCCGGGGTGTGACGGTAGATCTCCAGGTGCATGGGCAGTTCGCTGGTGGGGGCGAGCCGGCCGCGCACCTGGTTGCCGTCGAGGTCGACGGCGACCGTGTCGGCGGGGGTGAGCCGGTGGTAGGGCACGCCGCTGGGGGTGACGAGCACGAGGTCGCCCACCCGCGCGGAAACGTTTCCGGAGGTGCCGACGACCAGCCCGTCCGTGACTGTCCTGCGGGCGGTGTCCACCAGCGCGTCCCATGCCCGCTCGATCGCGTCCTGTGTCATGCACCCGATCCTTTCAGCCCCGCCCCACCCCGGCCCGGCAGCCCCCGGCCCGGCAGCCCCCGGCCGGCCCGGCAGCCCCCGGACCGGCAGCCCCCGGCCCGGCGGGTCCTATCGGTGTCGGGCCGGAGGAAAGTGCGGCGGGGTGGGGGGTGACAAGAATCTCTTCTGCGGGCCGAGCAGTCGACTGGAAGACCTTCACGAAAGGAGAGGAAGGGGCGGGAAGAGGGCCGAAACCGCCCCAATCACTGGGCTCGCGACCCTCGGGGCCGGCGCCGCGGGGCGTAAGCGGAATGGCGGCAACCCGGTTGGGGTCACCATGACGCCCGACCCAGTTCACCTTCCGTTCACTCAGGTTGCCTACGTTCGCCGAGCCACTGACGTCGAACGATTGCCTGGGTAAATGGAACACATCACGCTGCTGCTCGCCATTGTGGTCGTGACAGCTCTCGTGTTCGATTTCACGAACGGTTTCCATGACACCGCCAACGCGATGGCGACCACCATCTCGACCGGCGCGATGAAGCCCAAGACGGCGGTGGCCATGTCCGCCGTGCTCAACCTGGTCGGCGCCTTCCTCTCCGTCGAGGTCGCCAAGACGATCTCCAGCGGGCTCGTCAACGAGGAGGGCATCCAACCCGAAGTGATCTTCGCGGCGCTCGTCGGCGCGATCCTGTGGAACCTGCTGACCTGGCTGGTCGGTCTGCCGTCCAGCTCCTCCCACGCCCTGATGGGCGGCCTCGTCGGCGCCACCGTCGCCTCGGTCGGCATCGGCGGCGTCAACGGCGGCGTCGTCGTCACCAAGGTCCTGATCCCGGCCATCGCCGCGCCGCTGGTCGCCGGCCTCGCCGCGATGCTCGCCGCCCGCCTGACGTACAAGGCCGGCGCGAACATCGACGAGAAGACCGGCCGCAAGGGCTACCGCGCCGGCCAGATCGCCTCCGCCGGTCTGGTCTCCCTCGCCCACGGCACCAACGACGCGCAGAAGACCATGGGCATCATCACCCTGGCCCTGGTCGCCGCCGGCGCCCTCGCCCCCGGCTCCAACCCGCCGGTCTGGGTGATCGTCTCCGCCGGTGTCGCCATCGCGCTCGGCACCTACCTCGGCGGCTGGCGCATCATCCGCACCATGGGCAAGGGCCTCACCGACCTCCAGCCGCAGCAGGGCTTCGCCGCCCAGACCAGCGCGGCGGCCGTCATCCTCGCCTCCTCCAACCTGGGCTTCTCGCTCTCGACGACCCACTCCTGCTCCGGCGCCGTGATGGGCGCGGGCCTCGGCCGCAAGGGCGGCGTGGTGCGCTGGTCCACGGCCACCCGGATGTTCGTCGCCTGGGGCCTGACCCTGCCGGCCGCCGGTCTGATCGCCGCCGTCTCGGAGCTCGTGACCCGGCAGGGCGACTGGGGCGTCGCCGCCGTGGTGGTCTTCCTGGTCGCCTCGTGCGCCGCGATCTGGTTCATCTCCCGCCGCCAGGTCGTCGACCACACCAACGTCAACGACGTGGACGCGGACGGTGAATCCGCGGGCGTCGTGACCACCGCGATCGCGGCCGTCACCCCGCCGCCGGCCGGCACCGTCGCCGCCGACGACCACGACCACGCTCTCAAGGCCACCATCCCGGCTCCGGCCGGGGAGGCCACCCCGGCATCCACCGCCCCGGCTCCCGCCGCCACGGTGTAAGGAAAGAACAGCATGAAGATCGACTGGGCAGCTCTCGGCTCCGTCTTCGGGGTCAGCCTCCTGGCCACCGTCGCACTGGTGGGCCTGTTCACCCTCGGCATCGTCGGCCTCTCCAAGCAGGAGACGGCCTCCGCGAACGGCGGCTCCGCCGCCCTGGCCCGCACCGGCGCGTACGCGTGCTTCGCGCTCTGCGCGGCGGCCGTGGCGTACGGGATCTTCCTGATCGTCACCTGAGCGGAACACGGCACAAGGCGCCCCTGGAACGGGTTTCGTTCCAGGGGCGCTGTCGTGCGTGCCGTCGTGCGCCGGTGTGCGCCTCGGCACAACCTCCCGTCGCAGGTCAACGGCGAGTTGACGGGCGTTCGCGGGGCGTGGTGGACTGCCGGGGCCATTACGGCGGCAGGAGAGGAAGCCGGTGCGAATCCGGCGCGGTCCCGCCACTGTGAGTCCGGCCCGCCCAGCGAGGCGGCCGGATGAGTCAGGAACTCTCGTCGCCGGTCACGTCGAGCCAGGGCGCGGACCCTGAGTGAGGACATCGCCCATGCCCGGCTGCCTGCCATCAGCTGTACGGAAACCCTTGTGCCTCAGAGGTCGGCGAGGCGTATCGGCGGACTGATCCGATGCGCAGTGACCATGTCTTCGCGTACGGCGCCGCCGCCGGGCTCGCCGCGGATCTGATCCTCGCCGATCCCCGCCGCGGTCACCCCGTAGCCGCTTTCGGGCGCGCCGCCGCCGGTGTGGAGGGCGTGTTGTGGCGCGACCACCGCGCCTGGGGCGCGCTGCACGCCGTGGTGTGCGCCGGGGGCGCGGCCGGGGCGGCAGCGCTCGCCACCCGGGCGGTACGGAGCCGGGGCGGCGCCCTTTCCGTCGCGCTGACCGCCGCCTCCGTGTGGGCCGTCGTCGGCGGTACGTCGCTGGGCCGCGAGGCCCGCGCCGTCGGGGGCGCGCTGGCCGCCGGTGACCTGGAGGTGGCCCGGGAGCGGCTGCCGCACCTGTGCGGGCGCGACCCACAGGCCCTGGACGGCCCCGGCATCGCCCGCGCGGTCGTCGAGTCGGTCGCCGAGAACACCTCCGACGCCGTCGTCGGCGCCCTCGTGTGGGGCGCGATCGGCGGCGTACCGGGTCTGGTCGGCTTCCGGGCGGTGAACACCCTGGACGCGATGGTCGGGCACAAGTCCCCGAAGTACCGCCGCTTCGGCTGGGCGTCCGCCCGCCTCGACGACGTGGCCGGCTGGCCCGGCGCCCGCCTGACGGCCGCCCTGGCGATGGTCGCGGGCGGGAACCCTCGCGGCGCGGTACGGGCCTGGCGGGCCGACGCGGACAGGCACCCGAGCCCGAACGCCGGCCCGGTCGAGGCGTCGTTCGCGGGCACGCTGGGCGTACGGCTCGGCGGGACCCTGTCGTACGGCGGCCGCGTCGAGCACCGGCCCGTGCTCAACGGGGAGGGGCGGGCCGTCGAGGTGGCCGACATCGAGCGGGCGGTGCGGTTGTCGCGCCGGGTGAGCGGGCTGGCGCTGGTGGTGTGCGTGGGCGGTCGGCTGGCGTACGGAGCGATCAAGCGGAGGCGTACATGAGCAAGGGTGGGGGGCTGCTCGTCGCGGGCACCACGTCCGACGCGGGCAAGAGCGTCGTCACGGCCGGCATCTGCCGCTGGCTGGTACGGCAGGGCGTGAAGGTCGCGCCGTTCAAGGGGCAGAACATGTCCCTCAACTCGTTCGTGACGCGCGAGGGCGCGGAGATCGGGCGCGCGCAGGCCATGCAGGCGCAGGCGGCGCGGGTCGAGCCGACCGCGCTGATGAACCCGGTGCTGCTCAAGCCCGGCAGCGACCGCTCCAGCCAGGTCGTGCTGATGGGCAAGCCGGTGGGCGAGCTGAGCGCGCGCGGCTACCACGGCGGCCGGCAGCAGGCGCTGCTCGGCACGGTGGTGGAGTGCCTGGAGGAGCTGCGGAGCACGTACGACGCGGTCATCTGCGAGGGCGCGGGCAGCCCCGCCGAGATCAACCTGCGCCGCAACGACATCGTCAACATGGGCATCGCGCGGGCCGCGCGCTTCCCCGTCGTCGTGGTCGGCGACATCGACCGGGGCGGGGTCTTCGCCCAGTTCTTCGGTACGACGGCGCTGCTGGCACCCGAGGACCAGGCGCTGATCGCGGGCTACCTGGTCAACAAGTTCCGGGGCGACGTGACGCTGCTGGAGCCGGGCCTGGACATGATGCTGGGGCTGACCGGCCGCCGGACGTTCGGTGTCCTGCCGTACGCGCACGGCCTCGGCATCGACGAGGAGGACGGACTGCGGGTGTCCCTGCGCGGCGCGGTACGCGAGTCGGTGGTCGCCCCGCCGGTCGGCGAGGACGTGCTGCGGGTCGCCGTCTGCGCCGTACCGCTGATGTCCAACTTCACCGACGTCGACGCGCTGGCCGCCGAGCCGGGCGTCGTGGTCCGGTTCGTGGACCGCCCGGAGGAGCTGGTCGACGCCGACCTGGTCGTGGTGCCCGGCACGCGCGGCACGGTCAAGGCGCTGGCGTGGCTGCGCGAGCGGGGCCTGGCCGACGCCCTGGCACGGCGGGCCGCCGACGGCCGTCCGGTGCTCGGCATCTGTGGTGGCTTCCAGGTGCTGGGCGAGCACATCGACGACGAGGTCGAGTCCCGGGCCGGTGAGGTCCCCGCCCTCGGACTGCTGCCGGTACGGGTGCGTTTCGCGCCCGAGAAGACCCTCGCCCGTCCGGTCGGCGAGGCCCTCGGCGAGCGGGTCGAGGGGTACGAGATCCACCACGGCGTCGCCGACGTACAGGGCGGAGAGCCGTTCCTGGACGGTTGCCGTGTCGGGGCCGTGTGGGGCACGCACTGGCACGGCTCCCTGGAGAGCGACGGCTTCCGCCGGGCGTTCCTCACGGACGTGGCGCGGGCCGCCGGCAGACGGTTCGTACCGGCGCCCGACACGTCGTTCGGCGCGCTGCGCGAGGAGCAGCTGGACCGGCTCGGCGACCTGATCGAGGAACACGCGGACACCGACGCCCTCTGGAAACTCATCGAGCAGGGCCCGCCCACAGGACTTCCCTTCATCGCACCCGGAGCACCTTCATGAGCGCCGCACCCCACTACCCGTTCACCGCGATCGTCGGCATGGACGACCTTCGGCTGGGGCTGCTGCTGAACGCGGTGTCCCCGGCCGTCGGCGGTGTCCTCGTACGCGGGGAGAAGGGCACCGCCAAGTCGACGGCGGTACGCGCCCTCGCGGCGCTCATGCCGGACGTGGACGTCGTCGCGGGCTGCCGTTTCTCCTGCGCGCCCGGCTCCCCGGACCCCGCCTGCCCGGACGGGCCGCATCCCGCACCCGAGGCGGTGAGCCGTCCGGCCCGCATGGTCGAGCTGCCCGTCGGCGCCTCCGAGGACCGGCTGGTCGGCGCGCTGGACATCGAGCGGGCGCTCGCGGACGGCGTGAAGGCCTTCGAACCCGGACTGCTGGCGGACGCGCACCGGGGCGTGCTGTACGTCGACGAGGTCAACCTGCTCCACGACCATCTGGTGGACCTGCTGCTGGACGCGGCCGCCATGGGTGCCTCGTACGTGGAGCGTGAGGGCGTCTCCGTACGGCATGCGGCCCGCTTCCTGCTGGTCGGGACGATGAACCCGGAGGAGGGCGAGCTGCGGCCGCAGTTGCTGGACCGGTTCGGGCTGACCGTGGAGGTGGCCGCCTCGCGGGAGCCCGAGCAGCGGGTGGAGGTGGTGCGGCGGAGGCTGGCGTACGACGACGACCCGGCCGGCTTCGCGGCGCGGTGGGCCGACGAGGAGGCCGCGCTGCGGGAGCGGATCGTGGCCGCGCGGGCACTGCTGCCCGACGTCACGCTGGGGGACGCGGCGCTGCGGCAGATCGCGGCGACGTGCGCGGCGTTCGAGGTGGACGGCATGCGCGCCGACATCGTGATGGCCCGGACGGCGACGGCGCTGGCCGCGTGGGCGGGGCGTACGGAGGTCACGTCCGACGACGTACGGCAGGCGGCGCTGCTGGCGCTGCCGCACCGGCGCAGGCGCAACCCGTTCGACGCGCCGGGGCTCGACCAGGACAAGCTGGACGAGACGCTGGAGGAGTTCGGGGGCGGGGACGACGACCCGGATCCGGACCCGGGGCCGGGCGGGCCCGGTGGTGGCGGGGGCGGCGTGCCTCCGCAGGGCGGGGAGCCGTCCGACGAGTCGGCCGCCGCTCCGGAACAGGCGCCGGCTCCCGGCGGCGGTGCGCCCGAGCAGGCGCCCGTCAAGGCCGCCGAACCGTTCCGGGCGAAGGTGCTCAGCGTGCCGGGCCTGGGCGAGGGCGCGGCGGGGCGCCGTTCCCGGGCGCGTACCGAACACGGCAGGACCACCGGGGCGCGGCGGCCGCGGGGGGCGCTGACCAAGCTGCACCTGGCGGCGACCGTGCAGGCGGCCGCCCCGCACCAGCGGGCGCGTGGCCGGTCGGGCCCCGGGCTGGTCGTACGGCGTGACGATCTGCGCCAGGCGACGCGCGAGGGGCGCGAGGGGAACCTGGTGCTGTTCGCGGTGGACGCGTCCGGTTCGATGGCGGCCCGGCAGCGGATGGGCGCGGTGAAGGGCGCCGTGCTGTCGCTGCTGCTGGACGCGTACCAGCGGCGCGACAAGGTGGGGCTGGTGACGTTCCGGGGCTCGTCGGCGGATCTCGCCCTGCCGCCCACGTCGTCGGTCGACGCGGCCGCCGCCCGCCTGGAGCTGCTGCCCACGGGTGGGCGCACGCCGCTCGCGGCCGGGCTGCTGAAGGCCCATGACGTGCTGCGCGTGGAGCGGCTGCGCGACCCGGCGCGCCGCCCGCTGCTGGTCGTCGTCACCGACGGCCGGGCGACCGGCGGCCCGGAGCCGCTGGCGCTGGCCGCCCGCGCGGCGGGGCTGCACGCGGCGGAGGGCACCGCGTCCGTGGTCGTGGACTGCGAGACCGGGCCGGTACGACTGGGGCTGGCCGCCGAGCTGGCCCGCAACCTCGGCGGCACCGCCGTCACACTCGACGAGCTTCGGGCGGACTCGATCGCGGGTCTCGTGAGGGACGCCCGGGCAACTACTGGGAGGGCCGCTTAATGCCGCAGGGACAGCCGATTGTCGTACCGGACGACGGACTCACCACCCGCCAGCGCCGCAACCGTGCGCTGGTGATGGTGCACACGGGCATCGGCAAGGGGAAGTCGACAGCCGCGTTCGGGATGGCGCTGCGCGCCTGGAACCAGGGCTGGCCGATCGGGGTGTTCCAGTTCGTCAAGTCGGCGAAGTGGAAGGTCGGCGAGGAGAACGCCCTCAAGGCGCTCGGCGAGACCGGCAAGGGCGGGACCGTCACCTGGAACAAGATGGGCGAGGGCTGGTCCTGGATCCAGCGCGAGGTGGCCGAGGGCGAGCAGTCGCACGAGGACAAGGCGCGCGAGGGCTGGGAGCAGGTCAAGCGTGACCTCGCGGCGGAGACGTACAAGTTCTACGTCCTCGACGAGTTCGCCTATCTGCTGCACTGGGGGTGGATCGACACGGCCGAGGTCGTCGAGGTGCTGCGCAACCGGCCCGGTCAGCAGCACGTGGTGATCACCGGGCGCAACGCGCCGCAGGAGTTGCTGGACTTCGCCGATCTCGTCACCGACATGTCGAAGGTCAAGCACCCGATGGACGCGGGTCAGAAGGGCCAGCGGGGCATCGAGTGGTAGCACGTCTCGTCATCGCCGCGCCGTCGTCGGGTGCGGGCAAGACCACGGTGGCGACCGGCCTGATGGCCGCGTTCGCCGGCCGTGGTCTCGCGGTGTCCCCGCACAAGGTGGGCCCCGACTACATCGACCCGGGCTACCACGCGCTCGCCACCGGCCGCCCGGGCCGCAACCTCGACGCGTACATGTGCGGTACGGACCTGGTCGCGCCGCTCTTCGCGCATGGTGCGCGCGGGTGCGACCTGGCGGTCGTCGAGGGCGTGATGGGGCTGTACGACGGTGCCGCCGACCAGGGTGAGCTGGCGTCCACGGCGCAGGTGGCCAAGCTGCTGAAGGCGCCGGTGGTGCTGGTGGTGGACGCGTCGTCGCAGTCGAGGTCGGTGGCGGCGCTGGTGCACGGGTTCGCGTCCTGGGACCCGGAGGTGCGGATCGGCGGGGTGATCCTCAACAAGGTGGCCACCGACCGGCACGAGCACCTGCTGCGGGAGGCGCTGGGCGAGTCGGGCGTGCCCGTGCTGGGCGTGCTGCGGCGGGCGCCGGCCGTGTCGACGCCCTCGCGGCACCTGGGTCTGGTGCCGGTGGCCGAACGGCAGGCGGCGGCCGTGGAGGCGGTGGCGGCGCAGGCGGAGCAGGTGCGGGCGGGGTGCGACTTGGAGGGGCTGCTGGCGTTGGCGCGGTCGGCTCCTCCGCTGCCGGACGCGCCCTGGGAGCCGTCCCAGGAACCGGTCGCGGGCCGGCCCGTCGTCGCCGTCGCCGGTGGGGCGGCGTTCACCTTCTCGTACGCCGAGCACGCCGAGTTGCTGACGGCCGCCGGGGCCGACGTCGTGGCGTTCGATCCGTTGCGGGACGAGGAACTGCCCGAGAGGACCAGCGGGTTGGTCATCGGTGGCGGGTTTCCGGAGATGTACGGGGCCGAGCTGTCGGCCAACGCGCGGCTCCGGAAGGCGGTCGCCGAGCTGGCGGCGTCCGGGGCGCCCGTCGCCGCCGAGTGTGCGGGGCTGCTGTACCTGGCGCGGTCGTTGGACGGGCAGCCGATGTGCGGTGTCCTGGACGCGGACGCGCGGATGTCGCAGCGGCTGACGCTGGGCTACCGGGACGCGGTGGCCGTGAGCGACAGTCCGCTGGCGGCGGCCGGGACACGGATGCGGGGGCACGAGTTCCACCGCACGGTGATCGAGCCGGGCGCGGGGCCGGTGGCCGCGTGGGGGCTGCGGCAGCCGGTGAGGCGAGTGGAGGGCTTCGTACAGGGCGGTGTGCACGCGAGTTACGTGCATACGCACTGGGCGGCCGTGCCGGAGACGGCGCGGCGGTTCGTGGAGCACTGCGGGCGATGACGGTGGTGGTCGGTGTGGGGGCCGGGCGGGGCGTGACCGCCCCCGCGGTGCTCGGGCTGATCGAGGAGACGCTGCGGGAGGCGGGGCTGGCCGCGTCCGAGGTGGGCGAGCTGGCGACGGTCGACGCCAAGGCGGGCGAGGCGGGGATCGTCGAGGCCGCGGCGCGGCTGGGCGTTCCGTTGCGTACGTATCCGGCGCGGGAGTTGGCGCTGGTCGCCGTACCGCATCCGTCGGCGGCGGTGCTGGCGGAGGCGGGGACGCCGTCGGTGGCGGAGGCGGCGGCGCTGGCGGGCGGGGGCGAACTCCTCGTACCGAAGCGGAAGTCGGGTGAGGGGCGGGTGACATGTGCGGTGGCGCGCAGGCGGTTGTTGAATGTGGGTCACGGGTACATCGCTGGGGAGACACCGGAGTGTTAGACCCTGGTCATGGAGCGCTACCGGGAGGCCATAGGTCTCCCGTCCCCCACCCCCCACTTCACCCACACGCTGGCGGCCATGTATACGCACACCGACACTCACGATCTGCGGCACCACGGTGACGCGGAGGTCCGGGACGAGAAGCTGACCGACCTCGCGGTCAATGTCCGGACGAACACCCCGCCCGACTGGCTGCGGGAGCGCATCGCTGCTTCCCTGACCGGACTCGCCGCCTATCCGGACGGGCGGGCCGCGCGGGCCGCCGTCGCGGCGCGGCACGATCTGCCGGCCGAGCGGGTGCTGCTGACCGCGGGCGTGGCGGAGGCGTTCGTGCTGCTGGCGCGGGCGCTGCCGGTGCGGCGGCCGGTGGTGGTGCACCCGCAGTTCACGGAGCCGGAGGCGGCGCTGCGGGACGCGGGGCACGAGGTGCGGCGGGTGCTGCTGCGCGAGGAGGACGGGTTCCGGCTGGACCCGGCGGCGGTTCCGGAGGACGCCGACCTGGTGGTGGTCGGCAACCCGACGAACCCGACGTCGGTGCTGCATTCGGCCGCCCTGCTGGCCCGGCTGGCCCGCCCCGGGCGGACGCTGGTGGTGGACGAGGCGTTCATGGACGCGGTGCCCGGTGAGCGGGAGGCGCTGGCGGGGCGGACGGACGTGCCGGGTCTGGTGGTGCTGCGCAGCCTCACCAAGACGTGGGGCCTGGCCGGGCTGCGGATCGGCTACGTGCTGGCCGACCCGGGGACGGTGACGGCCCTGGAGCGGGCGCAGCCGCTGTGGCCGGTGTCCACGCCGGCGCTCGCGGCCGCCGAGGCGTGCATGTCGCGGCCGGCGCTGGCGGAGGCGGAACTGGCGGCGCACCGGATCGCGGTGGAGCGTGCGCATCTGCTGGCGGGGCTGGCCGAGTTCGACGAGGTACGGGCGGTGACGGCGGCGGAGGGGCCGTTCGTGCTGGTCCGCATGGAGGGCGCGGACGTGGTACGGGAGCGGCTGCGGTCGCTGGGCTTCGCGGCCAGGCGCGGCGACACGTTCCCGGGGCTGGGCCCCCAGTGGCTCCGGCTCGCGGTCCGCGACCGCGTGACGACGAACCGGTTCCTCCAGGCCCTGGACCAGGCGTTGGTGGCGGTGGGTCACTGACGGAACCGATGGCGGGGCGTGCGGAGGGCCGCTGAAGCACGTGTGAGAGCGGCGGTGCGAGCCGTTCGAGTGGCAGGAGTGGGCCGTCCTCCCTATGGTCGATAGGCCATGGTCGCAAGACCGGGAGGAGGTTTCGCCATGAACTTCCGCACCGCCGCGACGGCCGTCGTGCTTGCCGTCGCCGCTTCCGCACCGTTGTCCGGCGTTGCCCACGCGCAGCCCGACCTGAACTGCGACGACTTCACCTATCAGGAGGAAGCGCAGGCCGTCTACGACCAGGACCCGAGCGACCCGCACGGGCTCGACGAGGACGATCCGGCTCCGGACGACGGTATCGCCTGCGAGGCTCTGCCCAGCGTGAACGCCCCTGGCGCGGTGACGCCCACTTCGCCCACCAGGACCCTCGCACCCACCCCCACGGCGACGACGGCGCCCACCCCGCCCGACACGGCGGACCGGGCTCAGGCCGCCCTGCCCACGCGCGGCGTCGCGGCCGGGACCGGCGGTTCCGTACGGGGCAGTGACTCCGAAGTCGCCTATGGGCTGGGGCTGACGGTCGGCGCCGGAGCACTGACCCTCGCTTACGCGGCTGTCAGGCTCCGTCGGGGCGCCCAGCGGCCGACCAGGTAGTCAGCGGCGTCAGCCGCGCCCGCGAGCCGCGCGGGCGCGGCGTGTCAGGGTCAGGGCGGCCGAGCCGGCGGTGAGGAGGGCGAGGGAGCCGCCGGCCAGGTAGGGCGTGAGGGAACTGCCGCCCGTTTCGGCGAGGTTGGCCTGCTGCGGTTCTCCGGCCGATTGGGGCTGTACGCCGACGGTCCTGGCCTCGGCGGGCTTCGGCGGGGCCGTGGGGGACTCGCAGGTGGCCTCGGCGAGGGTGACCGTGCCGGTGACGTCCGCGACGTTGGCCTTCAGGGGGTTCACCGACACCGTGAGCGCCAGGGCCGTGGCGGCGGCGGTGCGGGAGGTGGTGCGGGTCGTGGACAGGTCGAGCGTCACCTCGCCGACGCCCGGGACGTCGACCTTCGTCGGGCCGCCGGCCGTGAGCGTCACGCGCTTGCCGAGGACGGTGACGCGGCCGAGCAGGTTCGCCTCGGCGACCGGTTGCTCGCCGGCCTCGCAGACCGCGCGGGAGGTGACCTTCTCGACCTCGATCAGCGACAGCAGCGGCAGCCCGGGGACGTGCAGCGTGGCGTGGGCGAGGTTGGTGTGCCCTTCCGCGCGGCGCGCGTCGGCGGTGGCCTTCGCGGTGGCGACGTCGGCCGTGAGGACGCTGACCGGCCTGCCCTGCTCGACGCCGTCCAGGGTGACGGTGAGCGCGGTCTTCCGGGCGCTCGCGGGGGCCTGGACCTCGTTGAGCGTGGCCTTGAGCGGCACGTGCACGGTCTTGTCGAGCAGGGACACGTCCAGGTCGGTACGCAGGACGACCGCGCTCGCGCGCCCCTCTCCCCCGCCGGTGGCGTGCGCCATGGGCGCGGCGAGGAGCGCGGGCCCGGCGGCGAGCGCCACGGCGGCCGCGGCGGTGGAGAGGGCGCGGCGGCGCGCCGCGGGCAGGCGGGCGGGCAGGCGCACGGTGTTGCTGTTCACGGTGGTGGAACCCCCACAGGAGACATGGCGTCGCCGACCCCTGCCCATGGGGACACATGGGCGGCGGCGACGTGGGACACCGGAATCTTTACGTACGGAGAGTGAACCGGCGTACGCCTGACGTGAGTTCACCCCAAAGTGGGCTTTCCGTTCCCATATTCGAATCTTTCGGCACGGGCGTTCGCCGAAATCCCATCCGTTGCGGGAGAACGGCAAAAATGGTCAACGAGGGGAGGGCCCCGGCCGTCACGGGGCGTCAACACCACCCCCGGATTGCTTCTGGCACGACCGTGCTTTAAGTTAGGGCAGCCTAACCTAAAGAGATCGGGACAAGAGTGAGCATCGAGGTCTACCGGGACACCTGGGGCATCCCGCATCTCCGCGCCGCCGACGCGCACGAACTCGCCCACGCGCAGGGCCGCACCACCGCCCTGGACCGCGCCTGGCAGCTGGAGGTCGAGCGGCACCGTGCCCAGGGCACCACCGCCGCCTTCCTGGGCCCCGAGGCCGTCGGCTGGGACGTCTTCGCCCGCCGCTCCCGGCTGGCCGACACCGCCCGCCGCTGCTTCGACGCGCTGGACGAGCCGACCCGTACCTGGGTGTGCGCGTACGTGGACGGCGTCAACGACGGGCTGACGCGCGGCGCCCGCCGCTCGCCCGAGTTCGCCGCCACCGGACTCGTCCCCGGCCGGTGGGAGCCGTGGACGCCGCTCGCCGTGTGGCTGTCGACGCACATCCTCTTCGCGGGCTTCCCCACCAAGCTGTGGCGCGACCACGTCGTCCGGCACCTCGGCGAGGAGCACGCCGAGCTGTTCGCCACCGACGGCCCCGGCACCTCCGGCAGCAACGGCTGGCTGGTGACCGGCGAGCGCACCGCCACCGGCGCGGCACTCATCGCGGGCGATCCGCACCGGTTCATCGAGGCGCCCGGCGTCTACCAGCAGATCCGGCTGGCCTGCCGCGAGTTCGACGTGGTCGGGCTCGCCGTGCCCGGCGTACCCGGCCTCGCCCACTTCGGGCACACCGGCACGGTGGCGTGGGCGATCACCAACGCCATGGCCGACTACCAGGACCTGTACCGCGAGCGGCTGCGGCGCACCGACGAAGGCGGGGACGGGGACGGGGACGGCGACGGCGGCGTCGAGGCGCTGGGCCCGGACGGCTGGGCGCCCGCCCGCGTCCACACCGAGACCGTCGAGGTCAAGGGCGGCGACCCGGTCGTCGTCGAGGTCGTCGAGACCGAGCGCGGGCCGGTGATCATCGACGAGCCGGACGCCGTGATCAGCCTCCGCTACCCGCCGCGCGTCACCCACGAGCTCGGTTTCGCCACCCTGCCCGCGCTGCTCGCGGCCCGTACCGTCACCGACGTGGACCGGGCGTTCGACCGCTGGGTGGAGCCCGTCAACGTCGTCCAGGCCGCCGACACCGAGGGCGGCACCCTCCACCGGGTCGCCGGTCACGTCCCGCTGCGCCACCGCGACAACCGGCTGCGCGTCGTCCCCGCCTGGGAGCCCGGCCACGAGTGGACCGGCCACCACGACCCGATGCCCCGCGAACCGGTCGCCGGCGTGGCGGTGATGGCGAACGCGCGCGGCCTCGCCTCCCCGCTCGGCGTCGAGTTCGCCGCCCCGCACCGGGCGAACCGCATCGCCCACCTGCTGAACGAGCGGAAGGGCTGGACCGCCCCCGACATGGCGGCCGTCCACACGGACACCCACCTGGCCTCCGCGCGGCCCCTGCTGGCCCTCGTCGCCGCCCAGCCCGACCTGGGCCTGGAGGCCCGCGAGGTACGCGACCGGCTGCTGTGCTGGAACCGCCGCATGACGGCCGACAGCACGGACGCGGCGCTGTTCGCGGCCGTACGCGGCGCGGTCGTGCGCCGCCTCGCCCAGCACCCGGCGCTCGCCGTGCTGGCCGAACCGCCCGCGTACCCCGCGCTGTTCCAGCCCTGGCTGGCCCTGGTGCCGCGGGTCGCCTACGCCCTGGAGACGCTGCTGACGGGCGGACCGGTACCGGAGGCCGACCGGCTGGCCGCGGTCCGCGCCGCCCTGGAGGAGGTGGCCGCCGCTCCCCCCGCACAGCCCTGGGGCGCCACGCACCGCCTGGCGCCCTGGGCGGCGCTGCCCGACCCCGGCCCCGACCCCGAGCACGACGCCGACTGGCCGGGCCTCGACGGCGACCACGACTGCGTCCTGTCCACGTCGTCCGTACCCGGCCTCACCGACCGCAGCGCCCGCGGCCCGGCCGCCCGCTACGTCTGGGACCTGGCCCGGCGCGAGGACAGCCTGTGGGTGGTGCCCTTCGGCGCCTCGGGCGTCCCCGGCGACCCGCACCGGCGCGACCAGCTGCCCCTGTGGCTCCGGGGCGGGCTCGCCCCCGTCATCACCGACTGGAACCAGCTCACCGAGGAGCACGAGGAACACCATGACCACCGCTGAGTGCGTGTACGAGCAGACCGTCGACGGTTTCGGGACGGTCCGTATCGTCCGCGTCGACCCGGACCGGGACGCCGAGCTGCTGCACGGCTGGGTCAGCGAGGACCGGGCCCGGTTCTGGGGCATGCGGGAGACCACCGTCGACGACGTACGGGAGATCTACGCGCACCTGGACTCCCTCACCACGCACCACGGCTACCTGGTGCACCGGGACGGTGAGCCGGTCGCGCTGTTCCAGACGTACGAGCCCGAGGCCGACCGGGTCAGCGAGTGCTACGAGGCCCGGCCGGGCGACATCGGCGTGCACCTGCTGATCGCGCCGGCCGACACGCCCCGGCGCGGGTTCTCCTCGCACCTGCTGGGCGTGCTGACCCGGTTCGCGCTGAGCGGCGGCCGCGACCGGATCGTCGCCGAGCCCGACGCCGCGAACGACAAGGCGATCGCGCTGCTCGTCCGCAACGGCTTCGAGCCGGGGCCGGAGGTGGTCCTGCCGGAGGTCGTGCTGCCGGAGGTGCACATCGCGGAGAAGCGCGCGCGACTGCTCTTCTTCACCCGCTAGTCGATGACGCGGCCGCGCAGGACCACCCGCCGCGGCGCCGCGAGCACGCGGACGTCCGCGCGCGGGTCCTCGTCGTAGACCACCAGGTCGGCCGGGGCGCCCTCCTCCAGGGCGGGCCGCCCCAGCCAGGCCCTGGCCCCCCACGTCGTCGCCGACAGGGCTTGCAGGGGCGGAATGCCGGCCCTGACCAGTTCGGCGACCTCGGCGGCGACCAGGCCGTGCGCCAGCGAGCCGCCCGCGTCGGTGCCGACGAAGACGGGGATGCCCGCGTCGTACGCGGCGCGCACGGTGTCGTACCGGCGCGCGTGCAGCCGCCGCATGTGGTCGGCCCAGCGCGGGAACTTGGCCTCTCCGCCGTCCGCGAGCTTCGGGAACGTGGCGATGTTGACGAGCGTCGGCACGATCGCCACGCCGCGCTCGGCGAACAGCGGGATGGTGTCCTCGGTCAGGCCCGTGGCGTGCTCGACGCAGTCGATCCCGGCCTCGACGAGGTCGGCCAGCGACTCCTCGGCGAAGCAGTGGGCGGTGACGCGCGCGCCGAGCCGGTGCGCCTCCGCGATGGCCGCCTCCACCTCGGCGCGCGGCCAGCAGGCGCCCAGGTCGCCGGTGCCCCGGTCGAGCCAGTCGCCGACGAGCTTGACCCAGCCGTCGCCGCGGCGGGCCTCGCGTCCGACGTACGCGACGAGGTCGGCGGGCTCGATCTCGTGGGCGTAGTTGCGGATGTAGCGGCGGGTGCGGGCGATGTGCCGGCCCGCGCGGATGATCTTCGGCAGGTCGTCGCGGTCGTCGATCCAGCGGGTGTCCGCCGGGGACCCGGCGTCGCGGATCAGCAGCGTGCCGGCGTCCCGGTCGGTGAGCGCCTGCTTCTCGCTGGTGGCCTCGTCGACGGCCCCGTGGGCGTCGAGCCCGACATGGCAGTGCGCGTCGACCAGTCCGGGCAGCGCCCAGCCCGTCACCGTCCTGACGTCCCGCGCGGCGGACGGCCGGTCGTAGGTGACCCGCCCGTCGACCACCCACAGCTCGTCGCGTACGTCGTCCGGGCCCGCCAGTACCCGCCCCGTCACATGCAGCACCACGCTCATGTCCAGCACTCTACGAGGGCGGAAGTACCCTCGGCGAAGCAGTCCGTACGTGAAGCGAGAAGAGAGCCGCCCCGTGACGCACCCCCTCCTCGATCTGCCCCCGCTGACCGCCGACCGCTTCGCGGCCATCGAGCGGCGCGTGGCCGCGCTGCTGGCCACCGAGCAGGACGTGGTGATCACGCAGGGCGAGGCGCTGCTGCCGCTGGAGGGCTGCATCCGCGCGGGCGCGCGGCCCGGTTCGACCGCCCTGAACGTGATCACCGGGCCGTACGGGCAGACCTTCGGCAACTGGCTGCGCGACTGCGGCGCGACGGTGGTGGACCTGGAGGTGCCGTTCCACACCGCGGTGACGGCCGACCGGATCGGCGAGGCGCTGGAGCGGAACCCGGAGATCGACTTCGTGTCGCTGGTGCACGCGGAGGCGGCGACCGGCAACACCAACCCGGTCGCCGAGATCGGTGAGGTGGTACGGGCGCACGGCGCGCTGTTCCAACTGGACGCGGTGGCCTCGGTCGGCGCGGAGCCGGTGCTGCCGGACGCCTGGGGCGTGGACCTGTGCGTCATCGGCGCGCAGAAGGCGATGGGCGGCCCGGCGGGGGTCTCGGCGGTGTCGGTCAGCACGCGCGCGTGGGAGCGGTTCGCGGCCAACCCGGCCGCGCCGCGCCGCTCGTACCTCTCCCTGCTGGACTGGAAGGAGCGCTGGATCGACGCCGGCCGCACGGCGCTGCCGCACGCGCCCGCGCAGCTGGAGATGCTGGCGCTGGAGGCGTGCCTGGAGCGCATCGAGGCGGCGGGCCTGGACACGCTGATGGCCCGCCACGCGTCGGCCGCGGCGGCCACCCGCGCGGGTGCGCTCGCGCTGGGTGGCGGCCTGGAGCCGTACGTGTACGAGGCGAAGGACGCCGCCCCGGTCGCGACGACGCTGCGCGCCCCGGCCGGGGTGGACGCCGCCGAGCTGGTGGCCGCCGCCCTGGCCGCCGACCCGTCGCTCCCCCTGGCGGCGGGCGGCGGGGCGCTGGCCAAGGAGATGGTCCGGGTCAACCACTACGGGCCGGACGCCGACCGGGCCGTGGTCGAGTCCTCGCTGACGGCCCTCGGCGCCGCCTTGACCGAGCTGACCGGCTCGGCGGCGGACGTGCCGGCCGCCCGCCGGGCGGTCACCGCGGCGTGGACCTGACGGCGCTGGTGGGCCCCGCCCCGGCGGGCGCCGCCGCGTAGACGTGACCGCCCCGGCGGGCGCCGTACCCATGGGCGCCGCCCCGGTAGGCGCCCTCCCTGCGGTCACCGCACCGCAGACGTGACCCGGCCGACGCCATACCCGCGGGCGCCGCCCCGGTGGGCGCCCTCCCGGCGGTCACCGCACCGTGGACGTGACCGCCCCGGTGGGTGCCGTCCCCGTGGGCGCCGCCCCGGCGGGTGCCCTACCCGTGGGCGCCACCACCTTGGGCGCCCTCCCGGCAGGCGGCGGGCCCGTGAGGGGTGACGCGGTGGTGGTTGCCAGGGCTTCCAGGAGGGCCTGGACCGGCGGGGTGGGTGGGCGGCCCGACGGGACGGCCAGGGAGACCGGGACCGTGAGGTCCGGCAGCGTACGGAAGGTGACCCGGGGCATCGGTGGCAGCGGGCCCACCGGGTGGAACAGCGCCCATGACGGCTCCGGGTGGGCGGCCAGCTCGGTGAGCGTGTCCCGGAGCGTGGTGAACGGCGGTCCGGGCGTCCAGTCCGGCAGCGCGGCCGTGACCAGGTCGTGCAGGGCCGGGTCGGCGGCGCGCGGGGCCAGCCGCAGGGGCAGGCGCGCCAGCCGGTCGAGGCTCGGGGCCTCGCCCTCCGCGAGGCCGAGCGCGAGCGCGTGGGAGGCGGGCAGCGCGGCGACCAGCGGCTCGGCCCACAGCGGGTGCAGGGCCACGCCGTCGGCCCGCCGCAGGGTGCGTACGAGGGCGGCGTCGAACGTTCCGGAGCGTACGGCCGCGAGGCGGGCCTCCTGGGGCGCCCGCTCCAGCCGGACGCGCAGCCCCGGGCGGCGCGCGGCCAGGGTGTCGAGGGCGCGGTAGACGCGGTCGGCGAAGGCCCGGGTGGTGCCGAGCCGTACCAAACCCTCCGTCCCCGCGGTGATCCCGGCGGCGGTGTCCCGGACCCGGGAGGCCGCGGCCAGCGCCGCGCGGGCCTCGGGCAGCAGCCGCTCGCCGGCCGCCGTGAGGCGCACACCGTGCCGTACGCCGTGCCGTACGCCGTGCCGGTCCGAGCGGTCGAACAGCCGCAGCCCCAGCTCGTGCTCCAGCCGGGCGATCTGCCGGCTCACGGATGCGGGGACGGTGTGCAGCCGCTCCGCGGCCCGTCCGAAGCCGAGCTCCTCGGCGACCGCGACGAAGTACTCCAGCTGACGCAGCTCCATTCCTGGCCCCCACCCATCACCGTTGATGATCACTGTGCTGGTCAACCGCTTCCCTGTCCCGTCTTCTTCCCGTACCGCCGGGGCGCCTACGCACATGTAGGCACAGGTACGGGCCGAGAGGCCGGAACGACTCAGCCGGCGGGGGCGGCGGCCGAGCGGGAGCATCGCCGGAATGGCGAACAGGGAATGGGCGGGGAATACTTCACCGAATTCATGGCACTGCTTTAGGACGGACACCTTCCCGGGTAGCTTCCCGCATTCTTCTGCCCCGTTTTCCAGACCCTAAACGCAAAGATTTCATAAGGACTCGACGGGCAATTCGGGCAGATGTCAAGCCGGTTACTCCGGTGTGACCGATTCCACATCACGCCCGTTTTGCGGGTACTTATCCGGGCAAATAGCGGCGTTCGGCGAGCGGTCGGCCATTGAGCTCGCGCCCGCGCGATAACACAGGTCAGGCGCTCACCCAACCCCTGACCCCGATGCAATTTCAGAAATTGCTGGGTAAGTTCAATCCGCATGACCGCCGCACAAGCAGACCTTGTACGTGCCCGAAACGAATTCCACCGACCGGCCACGCCGGCCATCGGTATCGACACCCCGCGAGTGGAGGACGGAGCCGCGATCTGGCGCATTGCCCGCGACTCCGAGGTCCTGGACCTCAACTCCTCGTACAGCTATTTGCTGTGGTGCCGCGACTTCGCCGCCACCTCACTGGTGGCGCGCGGCGCCGACGGAGAGCCGATCGCGTTCGTAACGGGGTACATCAGGCCGCAGCGCCCGCACACCCTCGTCGTCTGGCAGGTCGCCGTGGACCACGACCACCGTGGCCAGGGGCTGGCCGGCGTGCTGCTCGACGCGCTGACGGCGCGCGTGGCCGGACAGGGCGTCCACACCGTGGAGACCACGATCACCCCGGACAACACGGCGTCGGACCGCCTCTTCACCGCGTACGCGGAGCGCCGTGGCGCGTCACTGGAGCGTGAGGTCCTCTTCAACGGGGGGCTGTTCCCCGAGGGGACGCACGAGCCCGAGGTGCTCTACCGCATCAGCCCCGTCGCCTGAACGCGCCACCGACCCAACGCCGCCCGACACGCCTGAGACACCCCCACCGAGGAGACGAACCGCTGTGACCATCACCCCGCCCGCCCTGAGCGTCTTCGAGACCCTGGAGTCGGAGGTGCGCAGCTACTGCCGCGGTTGGCCCGCCGTGTTCGACCGTGCGCAGGGCGCACGCCTCACCGACGAGGACGGACACACCTACCTCGACTTCTTCGCCGGCGCCGGCTCGCTCAACTACGGCCACAACAACCCCGTACTGAAACGCGCCCTGCTCGACTACCTCGAGCGTGACGGCATCACGCACGGTCTCGACATGGCTACGACCGCGAAACGCGCGTTCCTGGAGTCCTTCCAGAACGTGATCCTGCGGCCGCGCGACCTGCCCTACAAGGTGATGTTCCCCGGCCCGACCGGCACCAACGCCGTGGAGGCCGCGCTGAAGCTGGCCCGGAAGGTGAAGGGGCGCGAGTCGATCGTGTCGTTCACCAACGCCTTCCACGGCATGTCCCTCGGCTCGCTCGCCGTCACCGGCAACGCGTTCAAGCGCGCCGGGGCCGGTATCCCGCTGGTGCACGGCACGCCCATGCCGTTCGACAACTACCTCGACGGCCAGGTCCCGGACTTCCTGTGGTTCGAGCGGCTCCTGGAGGACCAGGGCTCGGGCCTCAACAAGCCGGCCGCCGTGATCGTGGAGACCGTGCAGGGCGAGGGCGGCATCAACGTCGCCCGCGCCGAGTGGCTGCGCGCGCTGCGGGAGCTGTGCGACCGCCAGGACATGCTGCTGATCGTCGACGACATCCAGATGGGCTGCGGCCGCACCGGTGCCTTCTTCTCCTTCGAGGAGGCGGGCATCACCCCGGACATCGTCACCCTGTCGAAGTCCATCAGCGGCTACGGCCTGCCGATGTCGCTGTGCCTGTTCATGCCGGAGCTGGACGTGTGGGCCCCCGGTGAGCACAACGGCACCTTCCGCGGCAACAACCCGGCCTTCGTCACGGCCACCGCCGCGCTGGACACCTACTGGGCCGACGGTCAGATGGAGAAGCAGACCATCGCGCGCGGCGAGCAGGTCGAGCAGGCGCTGCTGGCGATCTGCGACGAGAACTCCGCCTACGGCGCCCACTTCCGGGGCCGTGGCCTGGTGTGGGGCATGGAGTTCACCGACAAGTCGCGTGCCGCGGCGGTCTGCGCGCGCGCCTTCGAGCTGGGGCTGCTGGTGGAGACCTCCGGCCCGCAGAGCGAGGTCGTCAAGCTGCTGCCGCCGCTGACGGTCACGCCCGACGAGCTGGACGAGGGGCTGCGGACGCTGGCCCGCGCGGTCCGCGAAACCGCCTGAATCTTTCCCGTACGAAAGGAAGTTGCACCACCGTGATCGTCCGATCGTTCAAGGACATCGAGAACACCGAGCGCCATGTCAAGGCGGCCTCCGGCACCTGGGAGTCCAAGCGCATCGTGCTCGCCAAGGAGAAGGTCGGCTTCTCGCTGCACGAGACCGTGCTGTACGCGGGCACCGAGACCTCCATGTGGTACGCCAACCACATCGAGGCCGTGCTGTGCGTCGAGGGCGAGGCCGAGCTGACCAACGACGAGACGGGCGAGACGCACTGGATCGAGCCGGGCACGATGTACCTGCTCGACGGCCATGAGCGCCACACTCTGCGCCCGAAGACCGACTTCCGGTGCGTGTGCGTGTTCAACCCTCCCGTCACAGGACGGGAGGACCACGACGAGAACGGTGTCTACCCGCTGCTCACCGAGGAGGGCTGAACCATGACGACGGATCTTTACCCCACCCGAGGCGCGTCCGAGGTCGTCACCCCCCGCCAGGACCCGGTCGTCTGGGGACCGGTGTCGTCCCCGGAGCTGGAGTCCTTCGAGCGTGACGGCTTCCTCGCCGTCGACCAGCTGATCACGGACGACGAGGTCGCCGTCTACCGGGCGGAGCTCGACCGGCTGGTCACCGACCCGGCGGTCCGCGCCGACGAGCGCTCGATCATCGAACCGAAGTCCCAGGACGTACGGTCGGTCTTCGAGGTCCACCGGATCAGCGACGTGTTCGCGCGGCTGGTGCGCGACGAGCGCGTGGTGGGCCGGGCGCGCGAGATCCTCGGCTCGGACGTGTACGTCCACCAGTCGCGGATCAACGTGAAGCCGGGCTTCGGCGCCTCCGGCTTCTACTGGCACTCGGACTTCGAGACGTGGCACGCGGAGGACGGGCTGCCGCGGATGCGGACGGTGTCCGTGTCGATCGCGCTGACCGAGAACCTCGACACCAACGGCGGCCTGATGATCATGCCGGGGTCGCACACGTCGTTCCTGGGCTGCGCGGGCGAGACGCCGAAGGACAACTACAAGAAGTCGCTGCAGATGCAGGACGCGGGCACGCCCTCGGACGAGGCGCTGACCAAGTTCGCCGACGCGCACGGCATCCGGCTGTTCACCGGCAGGGCCGGCTCGGCGACCTGGTTCGACTGCAACGCGATGCACGGCTCGGGCGACAACATCACGCCGTACCCGCGCAGCAACGTCTTCATCGTGTTCAACAGCGTGGAGAACACGGCGGTGGAGCCGTTCGCGGCCCCGGTCCGGCGACCGGAGTTCATCGGCGCGCGGGACTTCACGCCGGTGCGATGACCCCGCTGCCGGGGGTCCGGGGGTCGTCCCCCGGGAGATGCAGCATCGGCGCGCGGGACTTCACGCCGGTGCGATGACCCCGCTGCCGGGGGTCCGGGGGTCGTCCCCCGGGAGATGCAGCCTCGGAGCGCGGGACTTCACGCCGGTGCGGTGACGCATCCGGCACACACGCGGAGGGGCGGGACCCGGGTGGGGTCCCGCCCCTCGCGGTGCGTCAGCGGTGCCGGAACCAGTTCGCGGCCGGCAGCAGCCTGCCGTCGTAGTCGAACAGGGCCTGGTTCTCCCAGGCGTTGCCGGACGCCGGGTCGGCCGGGTCCCAGCCGCTGCCGGTGACGGCGGTCCAGGCGGGCTCCCAGTAGACGACGCCGAGGCCCCGGCCGCCCGGCACGGCCTCGACGACGTTCATCACGTCCCGCAGGTTCGCGGCCTGGCCGGCCGGGGTCGCCGGATAGCCCGGGGCCAGGGTGCCGGCGGTGGCGACGTTGTTCTCCAGGAAGTCGTCGTTGGCGAGCGTGTGCGCGTACGCCGTCTCCGCGACCAGGACAGGCTTGCCGTACCGGGCGGCGGTGTCGTCCAGGTTGGCCTGGAGCCCGGAGAGGGGACCGTGCCAGTAGCCGTAGTACGACAGGGCGATGACGTCGAAGGGCACCTTGTACGCGACGGCCTGGTCGAACCACCAGCGGGTGCCCGCGTTGTCGCCGCCCTTCGCCAGGTGCAGGGCGACCTGCGCGCCCGGTGAGACGGCCTTGGCGGCGTTCGCGCCGGAGGTGAGCAGCCCCGCCAGCTGCGCCCAGTTGGACGTGCGGCCCTCCTCCCACAGCATCCCGGCGTTCAGCTCGTTGCCGATCTGGACCATGTCGGCGGTGGTGCCCTGCGCCTTGAGGGCGCCGAGGACGTCGTACGTGTGGTCGTACACGTCCTTCCTCAGCTGCTCGTACGTGTGCGAGGACCAGGCCGCGGGCTTGTACTGCTTGCCCGGGTCGGCCCAGGTGTCCGAGTAGTGGAAGTCCACCAGGACCTTCATGCCCTGCGCCTTGGCGCGCTTGGCCATGGCGAGGACCTTCGCCTTGTTGTTGTAGCCGTCGGCGGGGTTCACCCACACCTTGAGGCGTACGTAGTTCATGCCGGCCGACTTGAGGATGGCCATCGCGTCGCCGCTCGTGCCGTTGGCGTACCGGTAGGACGCCCCGTACGCCTCGTTCTTCGGCAGCGTCGACAGGTCGCCGCCCTTGATGGCGAGGCCGGTCGTCCCGGGCGTGAAGGTGACGTCGTCGAAGTTGGCCCACTCCCCCGCGTGCGCGTCGGAGTTGAAGCTGACCGTGCACTGGCCGCCGGTGACCTTGACGGAGGTGACGATCCGGATCCAGGCGCCGTTCGCGGTGGGCGGCAGGTCGGTGCGCTGCTCGGGGCTGCCGCAGTTGCGCAGCGCGATATACGCGGCGTTCTGCCCGCCGCTGGAGCGGACACGGGCGCTCAGCGTGTACGTACCGTCGGTGAGACCGGACAGGTACTGGTACGTCTCCACCTTGTAGGCGCCGGACGCCCAGTGGGAGAGCCGGGTGCTGCCGCTCGCCCCGCCGGCCTCGGTGAACGAGGCGCTGTTCTGGCCGGTGGCGGAGTAGGTGGACCAGCCGGTGGCGCCGCTCTCGAAGCCGGGGTTGGTGAGCGTGGCCGCGGCGTCGGCCGTGGTCGCGGGCAGCCCGGCGAGGAGCAGGCCCGCGGCGGCGGTGACGGCGGCCGCGGCCGCTCTGGAGGTGCCGTGCATGTCGTGTCCCTTCGACGATGTGCGTGCGGTGCCTGACGGGTGGATCAAGCGAGCCGGACGACGCGGACCGCGCCCGCCGGGACGGCGAGGTGTCCGGCGACGGGCTCGCCGCTGAGGAGTTCGGTGCCGGGGGCGTCCAGCGGCACCTTGGCGTCGTGCGCGGTGTGGTTGAGGGCGAACAGGTAGGTGCCGCTGTCGCCGGTGCGGCGCACCACCTCGACGTCGCGGGGCAGGTCCGTGCGCGGCGCGATGCCCGCGTCCTCGCAGGCCGCGCCGATGACCGCGTCCAGGGCGGGCGGGACGAGGCGGGTGGAGACGTACCAGGCGGTGCCCTTGCCCAGGCGGTGGCGGGTGACGGCGGGGCGGCCGGCGGCGGGGCCGTCGGCGTACGTCCACACGGTCCCGGCGCCGCGCGGGACGACGGACTCGGTCCACACGTCGCCGGTCAGCGCCCCGTCCCCGGCCTGTTCGGTGATCCGTACCGTCTCGCCCTCCCCCAGCGGCGACCACTCCTCCACCGTGAGGCCGAGGACGTCCCGCAGCGCGCCCGGGTACGCGCCGGGTTGGACGGCGTCGTGCTCGTCGACGATGCCGGAGAAGTACGAGACGACGAGGGTGCCGCCGTTCTCGACGTAGGCGCGCAGGTTGCGGCCCGCCGCCTCGGTGGTGAGGTAGAGGGCGGGGACGACGACCAGGGGATGGGCGGACAGGTCGGCTTCGGGGTGGGTGAAGTCGACGGTGAGGTGCCGGTCGTAGAGGGTCTCGTAGAAGCTGTCGGCGCGCTCTCGGGCGTCGTGGTCCTCGCTGGGGCGCCACTCCAGGTTCTGCGCCCACCAGGAGTGCCAGTCCCACACCATGGCGGCGTCGGCGACGGTCCGCGTACCGCGCAGCTCGGCCAGGGCGCCGAGGTCGGCGCCGAGCTGGACGACCTCGCGCCAGACGCGGGAGTCGGTTCCGGCGTGCGGCACCATCGCGGAGTGGAACTTCTCGGCGCCTCGCCGGGACTGGCGCCACTGGAAGAACATGGCGCCCTCGGAGCCGCGTGCGATGTGGGCGAGGGAGTTGCGGGCCATTTCGCCGGGGCGCTTGGCGGGGTTGCGCGGCTGCCAGTTGACGCCCGACGTGGAGTGCTCCAGCAGCAGCCAGGGGGCACCGCCGGCGACGGAGCGGGTGAGGTCGGCGGCCATGGCGAGGTTGACGTGCGTACGGCGGCCGTCGGTGATCAGGTAGTGGTCGTTGGTGACCAGGTCGACCTCGCGGCCCCAGGCCCAGTAGTCGACGCTGTCGCACTGGCTGAGCGCGGTCATGAAGTTGGTGGTGACGGGGACGCCGGGGGACAGCCGGTGCAGGATGTCCCGCTCCATCGCGAAGTTCTCGCGCATGGTGGCGTCGGCGAAGCGGCGGTAGTCGAGCGCTTGGGCCGGGTTGCCGACGGTGGGGGTGGCGCGGGGCGGGTCGATCTGGTCGTACGAGGTGTAGTGCTGACCCCAGAAGGCGGTGCCCCAGGCGTCGTTGACGGCGTCGACCGAGCCGTAACGGGCGTCGAGCCAGCGGCGGAAGTGAGCGGCGCAGGTGTCGCAGTAGCAGGCGCTGACGGGGACGCCGTACTCGTTGTGGACGTGCCACAGGGCGAGGGCCGGGTGGGCGCCGTAGCGGCGGGCGAGCTGTTCGGTGATGTTCGCGGCGGCCGCGCGGTACGCCGGTGAGCTGTGGCAGATGGCGCCGCGCGAGCCGAAGGCGTACCGCGTGCCCTCGCGGGTGACGGGCAGCGCGTCGGGGTGGGCGCGGTAGAACCAGGCGGGCGGGACGACGGTGGGCGTGCCGAGGTCGGCGCGGATGCCGTGCTCGTGGAGCAGGTCCAGGAGCCTGTCGAGCCAGCCGAAGTCGTAGGCGCCGGGCTCGGGTTCGAGCCTGGCCCAGGAGAAGATGCCGACGCTGACCATGGTGACGCCGGCCTCGCGCATCAGCCGGACGTCCTCCTGCCAGATGCTTTCCGGCCACTGTTCGGGGTTGTAGTCCCCGCCGTAGGCGAGCCGGCGCAGGCCTCGGGGAGTGGTCTCCGGCATGGGGTTTCTCCTGGTTCCTCGGAAAGCTTCCCACCGCGTTTCGACCAAGTGGGAACGTGCACACACTCGGCGTACCGTCGGAACGCAACATAACCGCACAGCAACAACCATTGACAAGTGTCTGGGATGTTTCTCTACTGTGAACGCTCACAGAAGCATGGCAGGCCTCCCACCACGGCGGAGGCCGCCCCCTCGGTCAGGGAGAAGCCCCCATGCCGCACGCGCCGCACCGCCGCATTCCCGCCATCGCCATCGCCACCGCCGTCGCCCTGGGCGCGACCGCCCTCACCGGGTGCGGGTCGTCCTCCGACGACGGCGAGGGCACCGCATCCGGCCCTGTCTCGCTCACGTACTGGGCCTGGGCGCCCGGCATGGACAAGGTGGCCGCCCTGTGGAACAAGAAGAATCCGGACATCACCGTCACGGTGAAGAAGCAGGCCTCCGGCGACGACCTGGTCACGAAGATCATCACGGCGGCCAAGGCACACCAGGCCCCCGACCTCGTCCAGGCCGAGTACCAGGCGCTGCCGACCCTGGTCAGCAATGACGCCCTCGCCGACATCTCCAAGGAGGCCGGCGACGCCGAGAAGGCGTTCGCGCCGGGCGTCTGGCAGCAGGTCACGCTCGGCACGGACGCCGTGTACGCGCTGCCCCAGGACTCCGGGCCGATGATGTTCTACTACCGGACCGACCTCTTCAAGCAGTACGGGCTGACCGTCCCCACCACCTGGGACGAGTTCGCCGCCACCGCCCGCGCCCTGAAGAAGAAGGCCCCGGACAAGGCGCTGACGACCTTCTCCTCCAGCGACTCCGGCCTGTTCGCCGGACTGGCCCAGCAGGCCGGCGCGAAGTGGTGGACGACCGAGGGCGAGAAGTGGAAGGTCGACATCGACGACGCGGCCACCAGGAAGGTCACCGGCTTCTGGGGCGGCCTGGTCAAGGAGGGCGCCATCGACAACCAGCCGATGTACACCCCGGCGTGGAACAAGGCGCTCAACACCGGCAAGCAGATCGCCTGGGTCAGCGCGGTGTGGGCGCCCGGCACCCTCACCACCGCCGCGCCCGAGACCAAGGGCAAGTGGGCCATGGCCCCGCTCCCCCAGTGGACCAAGGGCGCGAACACCACCGGCAGTTGGGGCGGCTCCACCACCGCCGTCACCACCGACTCCCGGCACAAGGCCGCCGCGGCCGAGTTCGCCACCTGGCTGAACACCGACCCCGAGGCGCTGGCCGCGCTGGTGAAGGAGAGCGGCATATACCCGGCCGCCACCGCCGCCCAGACCGGCGGCGCCCTCGCCACCGCCCCCGCGTTCTTCGCCAACCAGCCGGACTTCTACACCCGCGCCGCCGAGATCGCCGAGGGCACCGCGCCCGCCGCCTGGGGCCCGAACGTCAACGTCGCGTACACCTCCTTCAAGGACGAGTTCGGCAAGGCCGCCAAGGCCAGGGCCGGCTTCGACGCGGCCCTGACCGCGATGCAGCAGGCCACGGTCGCGGACCTGAAGAAGCAGGGCTTCGAGGTCGCCCCGTGACCAGCACGCGCCGGAAGGCGTACGGGGTGAAGGGCGCCCCGTATGCCCACCCGTCTCCCACCACCACCCTCAAACGAGCGCGAAGCGCCCCCTATCTTTTCCTCCTCCCTGCCGCGGTCCTCTTCACGCTCTTCTTCGCCCTGCCCATCGGCTACGCGGTCTGGCTCAGCCTGCACAAGATCGAGGTCCAGGGGCTGGGCCTCGGCAGGGGCGCCCGCGCGGAGGTCTGGGCGGGCCTGGCCAACTACACCGCCGCGCTCACCGACTCCGAGCTCGGCCGCGGCGCGCTGCGCATCCTCGGGTACGGCGCGATCGTCGTACCCGTGATGCTCGGCCTGGCGCTGCTGTTCGCGCTGCTGCTGGACACCGAGCGGGTGCGGGCGCGGTCCTTCTCGCGGCTCGCGATCTTCCTCCCGTACGCCATCCCCGGGGTCGTCGCGGCGATGCTGTGGGGGTTCCTGTACCTGCCGGACGTCAGCCCGTTCCACTACGTACTGAGGGAACTGGGGCTGCCCCAGCCGAACCTGCTGGACGGCGGACCGCTGTTCCTGGCGCTGTCGAACATCGCCGTGTGGGGCGGCACCGGGTTCAACATGATCGTGATCTACACCTCGCTCCGGTCCATCCCGCCGGAGGTGTACGAGGCGGCGAAGCTGGACGGCGCCACGCCGCTGCAGATCGCGCTGCGCATCAAGATCCCGATGGTGGCGCCGTCGCTCGTACTGACCTTCTTCTTCTCGATCATCGCGACGCTCCAGGTCTTCAGCGAGCCGACCACCCTGCGCCCGCTGACCAACGGCATCCCCACCACCTGGAGCCCGCTGATGAAGGTGTACAACGACGCCTTCGTGGGCGGGAACGTGTACGCGGCCTCGGCGACCGCCGTCGTCCTCGCGGTGGCGACGTTCGTGCTGTCGTTCGGCCTCCTGAGGGCCTCCAACTCCGGAAGGAAGCAGGGACGTACCCGATGACCGACCTCACCGCTCCCCCGATACGCACCGCGCCCCCGGCCGCCGGAACCTCCCAGGGCACCTCCCAGGGTCGGCCCGTCTCCGGGGCCTCCCGCCCGCGCCGGATCGCCCTGCTGCCCACCGCGGCGCTGCTGCTGGGCGCGCTGTACTGCCTGCTGCCGGTCGCCTGGGTGGTGGTGGCGGCCACCAAGTCCGGTACGGAGCTGTTCTCGACCTTCACGTTCCTGCCGGGCAGCGGCTTCGGCGACAACCTGGCCGACCTGGGCGCGTACCGGGACGGGATCTACTGGCGGTGGATGGCCAACTCGGCCTTCTACGCGGGCTTCGGCGCCGTCCTGTCCACGGTCGTGTCGGCGGTGTCGGGGTACGCGCTGGCGATCTACCGGTTCCGCGGGCGCGAGACGGTCTTCAACGTCCTGCTCACGGGCGTACTGATGCCGCCGGTCATCCTCGCCATCCCGCAGTACCTGCTGCTGGCGAAGACCGGCATGGCGGACACGTACCTGTCCGTGCTGCTGCCACTGGTCCTGTCCCCGTACGGCGTCTACCTCGGCCGGATCTACGCCGAGGCGGCCATACCCATGGAGCTGGTCGAGGCGGGCCGGATGGACGGGGCGGGCGAGTGGCGGATCTTCTGGCGGATCGCGGTCCCGATGATGTCACCGGGGCTCGTCACGATCTTCCTCTTCCAGTTCGTGGCGATCTGGAACAACTTCCTGCTGCCGTACATCATGCTCGGTGACGACGAGAAGTTCCCGATGACGGTGGGGCTGTACACCCTGCTCGCGCAGGGCTCCGCGACGCCGGCGCTCTACACGCTGGTGATCACCGGTGCCATGCTGGCGGTCGTCCCGCTCATCGCCCTCTTCCTGGTCATCCAGCGGTTCTGGAGCCTGGACCTGCTGTCCGGGGCCGTAAAGTCCTGATGAGGACGAGGGGAACGCAGAGCATGAGCCGCAGCACCGAGGGCAGGCGTCGGCCGCCGACCATCCATGACGTGGCCCGGGAGGCGGGAGTCTCCCGCGGCACCGTCTCGCGCGTCCTCAACGGCGGGCACTACGTCAGCCCCGCCGCCCAGGACGCGGTCAACGCCGCGATCCGCAAGACCGGTTACGTCGTCAACCGGCACGCCCGCTCGCTGATCACCGGCAAGTCGGACTCGGTGGCGTTCCTGCTGACCGAGCCGCAGGAGCGGTTCTTCGAGGACCCCAACTTCAATGTGCTGCTGCGGGGCTGCACCCGGGCGCTGGCCGACCAGGACATCCCGCTGCTGCTGATGATCGCGGGCACGGCCGACGAACGGCGGCGCAACCTGCGGTACATCGAGGCGGGCCATGTGGACGGGGTGCTGCTGGTGTCCAGCCACTCCGGCGACCCGGTGGTCACGCAGCTGCGCCGGGCGGGCGTTCCGCTGGTGGCGTGCGGCAAGCCGCTCGGCCAGTCGTCGAAGGTCAGCTATGTCGCGGCCGACGACCGGGACGGCGCGCGGGAGATGGTGCGCTATCTGTACGCGTCGGGGCGCCGCCGCATCGCCACGGTGACCGGCCCGCCGGACACCCCGGGCGGGGTGGAGCGGCTCGCGGGGTACCGGGAGACGCTGGCCGAGTGCGGGCTGCCGGTGGACGAGGGGCTGATCGTGCCGGGCGACTACAGCCGGGCGAGCGGCGAGGCGGCGGCCGGGCTGCTGCTGGAGCGGGCGCCGGGCGTGGACGCGGTGTTCGTGGCGTCGGACCTGATGGCGCAGGGCGTGCTGGACGCGCTGGCGCGGGCGGGGCGGCGGGTGCCGGAGGACGTGGCGGTGGGCGGTTTCGACGACTCGCCGGCCGCGGTGGCGTCCCGGCCGCCGCTCACCACGATCCGCCAGCCGTGGGACCGGATCAGCGCCGAGATGGTGCGGATGCTGCTGGCCCGCATAGGTGGGGAGGAGGCCGCCGCCGTCATCCTCCCCACCGAGCTGGTACGCCGCGAGTCGGCGTGATTCTTCGGGCTCAGACGGTCAGGGCCGGGTAGTCCGTGTACCCGCGGTGGTCGCCACCGTAGAAGGTGGCGGTGTCCGGGGTGTTGTACGGGCCGTTGGCCTTCAGCCGGGCCGGCAGGTCGGGGTTGGCGAGGAACAGGGCGCCGAACGCCACCATGTCGGCCGTGCCGTTCTCGATCAGCGCGAGGTCCTCGGCGCTGGTCGGGCCCTCGGTGGCCGGGTTGAGGACGAGGGTGCCGGAGAACCGCTTGCGCAGCGCCAGGGTGATCTCGCGGGAGGCCGGGGAGCTCTCCAGGACGTGCAGGTAGGCGATGCCGAGCGGTTCGAGGGCTGCCACGAGCGCGGTGTACGTCTCCTCCGGCTCGGGCTCCTCGATGTCGTTGAACGGGTTCCCGGGCGAGACCCTGAGGCCGGTGCGCTCGGGCCCGATCTCGGCGGCGACGGCCTTGACGACCTCGGCGGCGAAGCGGATGCGGCCCTCGACGGAGCCGCCCCAGGCGTCGGTGCGCCGGTTGGTGCCGGGCGCCAGGAACTGGTGGATGAGGTAGCCGTTGGCGCCGTGCAGCTCGACGCCGTCGAACCCGGCGGCCACGGCGTTGCGGGCGGCGGCGACGAAGCCGGCGATGGTGTCCCGTACCTCGGCGTCGGTGAGCTCGCGCGGGGTGACGAAGTCCTTGGGGCCGTCGGCGGTGTAGACCTGGCCCTGGGCGGCGACGGCGGAGGGGGCCACCGGGTGGAGGTCGCCGGGCTGGTCGGCCAGCAGATCGGGGTGGCCGATGCGGCCGGAGTGCATCAGCTGGGCGAAGATCCGGCCGCCCTTGGCGTGCACGGCGTCGGTGACCTTGCGCCAGGCGGCGGTCTGCTCGTCGCTGTGCAGGCCGGGGGTGTCGGGGTAGCCCTGGCCGACCGGGGAGGGCTGGACGCCCTCGGTGATGATCAGGCCGGCCGAGGCGCGCTGGGCGTAGTACTCGGCGGTGAGGTCGGTCGGGACCCGCCCGGCACCGGCCCGGCTGCGGGTCATCGGGGCCATGGCGATGCGGTTGGCGAGCTGCGTACCGGAGAGGTCGATGGGGTCGAAGGCGGTGGTCATCGTAAGGCTCCCAGAGCAATATGTGGTCGGCCAAGCATTTCTGCCTGACGCCACTGTAGCGCATCGATTGGCCGACCAAGGTAAAATCGGAATCGTCATCCGGACGCCCACAAGGAGACCCCCGATGCCAGCCCCCCAGCACTCCGAGGCGGGCGCCGAGACCGCCGCCTGTACCGACGCGCTGCCCCCCGACGCACTGCCGCCCGACGCGCTGTGCCCCGACGCGCTGCCGTCGGCGGCACGCGGCGGCCCCATCAGCCACACCCTGGCGCGGGTGGCCCGGCTGCACCGCATCACGGCGGGCAAGTTCCTCAAGGCGGCCGGGATCTACCCGGGCCAGGAGTTCGTGATGATGTACCTCTGGGACGCGGGGCCGGTGCGCCAGTCGGAGCTGATCAAGGTCGTGGACCTCGACCCGTCGACGGTCACCAAGATGCTCCAGCGACTGGAGCAGACCGGGCACGTACGCCGCTCACCCGACCCCGCCGACCGGCGGGCGGTCCTCGTCGAGGCCACCGGCGCCAGCTGCTCGCTGCACGCGCAGGTCAGCGGCGCCTGGGCCGGCCTGGAGGAGCACACGCTCGCCGGGCTCGACGCGCCCGAGCGCGCCGAGCTGGCACGGCTGCTGGGCAAGGTGGAGGCCAACCTGTGCGGCGAGGCCGCCGGCTGCCCCGGCATTCAGGACAGCACGTCCAGCGCGCGGTCCACGTCGGCGGCCGAGTTGTAGAGGTGGAAGGCGGCCCGGAGGTTGCCGGCGCGGGCCGAAACGGCGACGCCCGCCGCCGCCAGCTCGGGCTGCCGCCCGCCCAGGCCCGGGACGGCGACGATGGCCGACTCGCCCGGCACCGGCTGGTGGCCGAGGCGGACCAGGCCGTCGCGGAAGCGGGCGGCGAGCGCCGTGTCGTGGGCGTGCACGGCGTCGACGCCGATCTCGCCGAGGAGCGCCAGGGACTGCTCGGCGCCGTGGTACGAGAGGAACGCGGGCGGCTCGTCGAACCGGCGGGCGGTGTCGGCGAGCCGGGCGGCCGGACCGTACGGATCGCGCAGGTCGTCAGCGGCGAACCAGCCCGCGTGGATGGGCGCCAGGGACTCCTGGGCCTCCTCGGTGACGGTGAGGAACGACGCGCCCCGCGGGCACATCAGGAACTTGAACGCCCCCGTCACGGTGTAGTCGTACGCCCCCGCGTCCAGCGGCAGCCACCCCGCCGCCTGGCTCGCGTCGACGAGCGTGCGGGCCCCGTGCGCGGCCGCCGCCTCCCGTACCGCGGCCAGGTCGGCGACGCGCCCGTCCGCCGACTGGACGGCCGAGAACGCGACGAGCGCCGTCCCGGGCCGTACCGCGTCCGCCAGGTCCTCCAGCGGCACGAACCGCGCCTTGAGGTCCCCGCGCACCGTGAACGGCGTGATCAGCGAGCCGAAGTCGCCGTCCACGAACAGCACTTCCGTCCCGGCCGGCAACGAGTTCGCCACCAGCCCCACATGGACGGCGACCGAACCGCCCACGGCGACCCGGTCCGGCCCCACGCCCACCACCCGTCCGAACCCGCGCCGTGCCCCGTCCACGGCTTCGAAACTCCCCGACCCGCCCGCCGTCCCCGCGGCGATCCCCTCCGCCAGCGCGGTCACGGCGGCCACGGTACGCCGGGGCAGCAGCCCGCAGCGGGAAGTGTCCAAGTACGTCTGAGCGGGCGCGAACTCGTCGCCGCCGAGGGGGGTTTCCATGCCCCTACCCTGGGCGGCGCACACCGCCAAGGTCAACAGGCCCCCGTCCACCTGACAGCCCGCCATCGGCCCCCGCCTCACCATCCGGCCCGGCCCACCCGCCCGCCAGGCCTGCCCCAGCGCCTTGGTGAAACCCCCGGCGGGCTGCCACGGAAACGCCGCCGCGCCGGTCGCAAACGCAGAACGGCACGTCGGCGGCGCCCACTTCGACCGCCTCGCGCTCATCGGCCGGCACGTCACCAACTCGCCGGCCAGAACGCCCCGCACCCCGTCCTCCGCCTTCCCGGGCCCGACGCCCAGCCGGACCAGCACCTCGGGGTCGAAGACGGACCGCTCCTCGGGCGCGCGGCCGGCATCTCGAACTCTTCTCGGCGGACGCTTGCTTTGCTCGCGCTCCGCTGCCCGAACACACGTACCGAACTTGCTTGTTCTCGCTGCGCGTGTGGTAGCGGTTCGCAGCGTACGTGGAGTACCGGTCCGCCCGGTACAAGCGGGGCCACGTCCTCACGGAGGCTCAGCGCGCCCAGAGGCCACTGGTGCTGTGACCGCAAAGGTTCACCAGGTCCGATCGTGTGATGGCAGGATCAGACCGTGGATCTTTCCGAGGACCTGGCCGGATGGACCGATTGGGACTATGCCGCCTTCATGGTGGGCCGCTCGTTGGGGATCTTTGAGGAGTCTGTGGCGTACACACAGGTCAAGTCGGTGTTCTGGACGGACAACCCATTGGGGAACGCCCTCCATGAGGTGCTCCTTCAGCTGGTTGCCACAGGAGTACTGGAGCGGCGTGAGGAACCGGACGAGCAGTTCATGTGGGTCCGGGCGATGACGTCAGGCCGGCGCTGGTAGAGGTCCGCCGCGCCGGCGGACACCTCGTTCGCTGCGGATGCGTGCGCGTTCGCGTCGCCGGGCGGCCAGGACGGGGTGGCGGGCGTTGTCGTTCCGCCAGCGCAGGTAGGCGCGCAGGGCCCAGGTCTGGACGGTGGGGTTCGGATGGTTCGAACTGGCCAGCGTGTTTATTGGGGCATCAACCGTGCCGGGGTCACCAGACGAGCCCGCTCGAATAGGTCACGGGCCGCATGGTTCTTCATGAACGGACGAATCCTGCTGTGCATGGTGCGAATCCGCTCGTCCGCCCGTCCGGACTGGAGCCTGGGGTAGTCCTCCAGAGCGAGTGTCCACGTCCGGCACGCGGCTTCGAGATGACCTAGTTCCAACTGCCGCTCGGCGAGGGTGCAGCGATGCCGGACCCTGGCACGGCGATAGACGCTCTGCCGAATCCGGTCCGACTGTTCCATAGCTTCGATTGAACCGGCGATGTCTCCTAGCTCATACCGCACTTGGCTCGTGTGGTACAGGAGCGACGACGGGTCGTACGAGCCGAAAGCCTTGGACTGCGACTCCGCCTTTTCCATGGCCACTTCGGCCTCCCGCAGGTAGCGCTGCGCCTGGACACGCGCACCTGTCTGTGCTGCCGCATGGGCTTGCTGCCCCACGAGAAAGGCGCGCATTCGGGGGCCGGCTTGCGGGGAGGCAGCCGCCGCAGCGTCCGCGAGACGCATTGCTTGCGCGCCATGCCCCAAATCGACTGCTTGAACACTCATCCCTCGGAGAGTGGTGCAGAACGTCAAGTGATCCTCAGACGCTCCGGCGAGTTCAAGGGCCTTCAGGTAGTACTTCTGCGCCAGTCCGTGAAGCCCCTCGTCCACTGCCATATAGCCCGTGAGGTAACAGAGATCCGAGACCGCACCCATCATGGCTTTGCGAACAGATTCCGGGGCTTCCATCCGGAGGTACGGAGCCGCTGCGTTTACCAGGAACGCGGCAGCCATGGGCCGGGCAGTGCGGCCCCCGAACTGGTCGTCAAGCTCAGAGATTCGCTCGGTCATCGCGGAAACGGTCTGGACATCGGCCATCCCTATGCGCTGGACATCGCCCTTCTGGACTGCTTCCATCCTGCCGACGACATCGGGCCAGTTGGGAATAGTCAGCGCAACAGAGAAGAGGCCGACGCCGAGAATGCTTCGGCGGGATGGGTCCATGTCTTGCCTCCCCAGGTCTAACAGCCCTTCCACCGTACTGGGGTGGGCGGGCTGCTGATCGGCGGGAGTCGCGGGAAACCCCGCCTCGCTGTGCGTCACCGGGCGCCGCAGCTTGCGGGCAAGGGCTTCCAGGATCAGTGGGCGCACGTCCGCTTTTGGCGTGTGCCCACTGAGCCACTGGTGCACCGATGGCTCTCGGTATCGCAAGGGCGTCCCGCGCTCTGTCCCCAAGCGGTTGATCTCCTGCGCGAACTGCCGCAGCGTCCACCCGGTTTCCCGGAACAGCCGCTCAAGCCCCGCGTTCGGTTCCGGCTTGGCCACCGGTCCTCAACTCCCCGCGTATGAAGCCGCTTAAAGCTCTTAAGTCCTGCCCCTCTTGCAACGGTACCGCCGGGCGTAGCGGCGCGGTTGCCTAGTGCGAGGAGAGATCACCGCAAGGGACGACGCCACAGCGAAGGACCCCCGACATGAATCACAAGCCCGCTCCCGAGACCGAAGACGTGGACGAGTTGGCCGCCCTGATACAGGCGGGTGAGTTCTGGCGACTCGCGCCGGAGTGGGTGCCCCGGAGCGGCTACGCGCCGCCCACCCGACCGGTACTGCTCCGGGTCCGTGACGGCCTGGAACGCAGGGGGCGCCGTGAACACCACTGAGAGCGCACGTGAGCACCCGCGGGTGTGGGAGCCGGGGGAAGTCGTCCAGGACACGAAAACGGGCCGTGTGGGGCGCGTGATGGGTCACGCCGGCCCGCGCTACCAGCTTCGCCCGCTGAATGGTGGTAGGGAATGGGAAGCCGACCCGGCAGAGATGACCCCGGCGCGGCAGTCGGACGCACTGACGGAACGCGTGGCCGAAGCGAATCGGCGCAGCCGCGAGTACGGACCCCGGGCGTGGTGAACCGCAGGCCCAAGCCGTACGGGAACACCGGTCTCTTCGTCGGGCTCAAGGTCTACGAGTCCTCGCACGAGATGGTCGGTGTCGTCGCCGGGTTCAACCCAGGGGGAATCGTTCGCCTCGTTCGGCCGACCGGCTACGAATGGGCTGTCCCCTGGACTCGCGTACGACCCGCCAACAAGCGGGAGCGTCGACAGCTTGCCGCACTGGCGAAGCTCCACCGAACGCGCTGCGCGGGGCTCGCCGCGTAGGCGGCCGGCTCGCAGCGCGAACCACGAACTCCGCTCTCCGTCCTTGATCTCGCAACGGAGGCCCCCCGTCTTTCGCCCGGGAGGAGAGCGGGCACCACTCCCGGCCGTGCGACAGCAAGGGACGGGCGGGTTGGCAAGTGCAGTAACTCCAAACCACAGGAGGAGCACGATGAGTACCGCAGCCCTGACGCGGACCCGCGATCCGCGCATCATCCTGAACACACTCGAATCCCGGGTGCCCCACCTGGTCGCCGATGTGGGCGTGTCCGACCTCTGGGAGCGTGAAGTCCGGCTGCTGCTGCGCGACAGCGTGGCCGTCCGGAGCCTCGCCGAACGCATCCTGGGCCAGGGCATCGCGTACCTGATCACCGCCATGGAGAACCCCGGCGTGGACATGGGGGTTGGGTACACCGTCGACATCGGCGTGCACCAGCTCATCCTGGACACGCCGCTCTACTTCGCGCTCTGCGACGAGTACAACGGCGGGAACTACAAGCACCACGCCCCGCTCATCGAACGGCGCCTCGACGGCACGGTGACGCGTACCGCCGAGCTGATCCGGCAGAACGGATTCGCGGTCGACGACGAACTGTGGTCGGTCGACGCCTCCGACTGCTCGCCGTGTGACAACAAGGTCCCCGACAGCCACTGATCCGGCACTAGAGTTCCTGCCCCCGCCCTCTCCTCGAGGACGGGGGCACCGCCGCGTTCCCCACCACCACAGCGAGGACAGCCCGTTGCCCGCACGACACGACATCGACGCCGAACGCGAACTCTGGGACACCTTCGCCGAGAGCACGAAGAACAAGGTGTTCGAGTCCGACCCCGTGTTCTGCTGGACCCAGTACTCCGGCCACGGCCCGGGACCCGAAATCCTCGGCACGCCGACAACCGCCCTCGAAATCGGATGCGGCACCGGGCGGGCACTCGCCTACCTGGCACAGCAAGGGGTCAAGATGACCGGCCTGGACCTCTCGCCCGTCATGGTGACGAACACCACCGACCGCTGGGGACCATGGGGAGCGCAATTCGTGTGCGCCGAAGTCCTGCATCATCTCCGCGAAAGCACCGAGACGTACGACGCCATCTATTCCATCTTCGGCGCGGTCTGGTTCACCGACCCGGCCAAGCTCCTGCCGCTCATCGCGCAGCGACTCAACCCCGGCGGCATCTTCGCGTTCTCCCACCCGCCCGCCATTCCCGGGGCGTACGGCCCACAGGGCATGTACAAGGGCGGGTTCGCCGGAAAGGCCATGTACACGTACCGGTACAGCTACACCCCGCGCAGGTGGGCCGGCTTCCTGCTCAAAGCCGGGTTCACGGACCCGGACGTTCAGATCCTCGACGCTCCCACGCCCGGCCACATCGGAACCCTGATCGCTCGCGCCACCAGGCCGTAGCCACTCCCCCTTCGCCCCGTCCAAGCGGTCTCCCCGAGCCGCGTGGGCGGGGCTTTCGTGCGCTCATCGGCTCATTCCCGCTCGTACCTCAGGAGCACCACCCCGTTGCCGAAAGCCCGCGTCTCGACGAGCCGCAGGCCGGTCGTGGTGTCCGCGTCCTGGAACAGGGGCTTGCCCCGGCCGATGAGTACGGGGTGGACATAGATGCGGTACTCGTCGATCAGGTCGAGCCGCCTGAACGCCGCGGCGAGGTCGGCGCCGCCGAGCGCCAGGCCGCCCGGATGCTGCCTCTTCAGCGCCTCGATGTCCTCGGGGTCCACGTCCCGGATGACGGTGGCGTTCCCGCCGGCTTCCTGCAGAGTGCTGGAGAACACGTACTTGGGCCTCTCCCGCCAGATCCCGGCGAACTCCCGCATGGGCCCGGTGATGGCGGGATCGGAGTCGGCCGTCGACCAGAACCCCTCCATCAGCTCGTAGGTGACGCGCCCCTCGACGAAGGCGCCCATGCCCGCGAGTTGCTCGTTGAAGTGGCTGTGCAGTTCGTCGTCGACCCGGTGCCAGTCGATCTCACGGTGCGGCCCCTCCATGAAGCCGTCCAGGGACACCGACATGAACAGGACGATCTTTCCCATCGCGGTACCTCACGTCGTCGGAGTACGGATACGTACGACGATCCCCCCTCGGCGCCCCTTAATCGAGCGGCCCCGCCGTGCCGGTCCAACGGGACTCGTGCGGGCGGGGCGTTGTCAGTGGTGCCCGATACGGTCGGTGTACTGATCAAAAGGGCGCTGCCCTGAGCTATCCTGCCGGCCACGCCGTGGTCAAGGCCGCCTGGTTCTAGGCAGGGGCGGTCCTCGCCACGTAGTAGACGTTCAGCGGGTCCCCTTCGACCGACCGGACCTGGACGTCGGTGAAACCCGCCTCGCCCAGCATGCGGCGGGCGGCCTGCTCGCCCCAGACCGTGCCGAGGCCGGCGCCGCCGGTGCTCAGGGAGGTGGTCATGCAATAGAAGACGGAGAAGCCGAAGAGCGCGGGCCCGAAGGGGTGGTCGACGTTCTCCTCCAGGTTGCTGGAGGCCGCGATGTCGCCCATCAGGAAGGTCCCGCCGTCACGGAGGGACGCGGCGATGGCGGCGAGGGTCTGCTGCGGCCGGGCCAGGTCGTGGATGACGTCGAAGGCGGTGATCAGGTCGTACCGGCCGGGGATCTCGGTGGAGTCGGCCACCGTGTAGCGGAGGTTGTCCAGGTCCAGCCGCTCGGCCTCCCGGCGGGCGGCCGCGATGCCGTCCTCCGACTGGTCGAGGCCGTGGAAGCGGCTGCTTGGGAAGGCCCGGGCCAGGACGAGCGGGGCGTGGCCCTGGCCGGTGCCCACGTCCAGGACGTCGATGCCGTCGCGCAGCCGCTCGGTGAGGCCCGGGACCAGCGGGACGATCGTGTCGACGAGGGCCACGTCGTACACGCGGGCCGTCTCCTGGGCCTGCAGCGCCTGGAAGCGGGGGTACGCCGCGTACGGGACGCCGCCGCCGTCGCGGAACGACGCGACGACCTGCTGCTCGACCTCGCCCATCAGGGCGATGTAGGGCATCATCCCGGCGAGGTTGTCGGGGCCGGCGGCCGTGGTGAGCGAGGCGGCATGCTCGGGCGGCAGCCTGTACGTCGCGCCGTCCGGCTCGTACTCCACGATGCCGCCCACGACCATCCCGCCGAGCCACTCGCGTACGTACCGCTCGTCGAGGTCCGCCGCCTTGGCGATGTCGGCGCTGGTGGCGGGAGGCAGGGTGCTCATGGTGTCGAACAGGCCGGTCTGGTGACCGACGCTGATGAGGAGGGCCAGCACCCCCTTGTTCAGCACGTCGACCATCAGCTCGGTGAAGGCCTCCTGGCGGGCAACGTCCGGGGTCGTCATGGTCCTCCTCAGAAGGGCGTACTTTGCTCCTGTTCGTCACGTTACGCCGCGATCGCGGCCCGGAACCTCACGGAGCGGTGACGGCGAGCCGGAGCACCACTACCCGGGCCCGGGGCGGTTGCGAGGCGGGTGAAGGTGGTCCGGTAGGCGCTGGGGTCAGGCCGGTGCGGCGGACCACGTGGGCGCGCAGCGAGTCGGCGGTGCCGAGGCCGCACGCCCGGGCGACCTGGTCCATGGGGAGTTCGGTGGTCTCCAGGAGTTCCCTGGCGCGCTCGACGCGCTGGTGGAGCAGCCACTGCAGGGGGCTCATGCCGCTCTCGGCGTGGAAGCGGCGCGTGAGGGTGCGGACGCTGACGCCCGCGTGCCGGGCCAGGTCGTTCAGGGTGAGCGGCCGGTCCAGGTTGCGCATGGCCCAGCCCCGGGTGTCGGCGCAGGCCACGCCCCGCTCGGGCGGCAGCGGCGTGTGCGTGAACTGCGTCTGGCCACCGGGCCGTACGGGCGCGACGAGGGCCTCCCGGGCGACCTCGTTGGCGGTGGCGGCGCCGTAGTCGGTGCGGATCAGGTGCAGGCACAGGTCGATGCCGGCCGCGTAGCCGGAAGACGTCATGATGTCGCCCTCGTCGACGAAGAGGACGTCCTGCTGGAGGTCGACGGCGGGGTACCGCTCGGCCAGTTCCCGGCTGTACTTCCAGTACGTGGTCGCCGTCCGGCCGTCCAGGAGCCCGGCCGCCGCGAGGACGAACGCGCCGGTGCAGATGGACGCGATCCGCCGCCCCCCGTCGGCGGCGCGCCGCAGCGCCTCGACGACCCGCCGGTCCGGGTTCTCCCGGCATCCGGTGCCCGCGACGACCACGGTGTCGGCCGTCTCCAGGGCGTCCAGGCCGAGCGGGACGTGGACGTCCAGGCCGCCACTGGTGGCGACCGGCCCCGGGTCAGGGGTGCAGATCACCGTCTCCTATCCCGGTCCACCGTCGACCTCCACCTTCGAGAGCAGCATCTCGGGGATGGCGAGGTTGAACATCGACACGGGCGGAGCCGCGATCACCGCGACCCGGTGCGGTTGCGGATGCGGAGTGCGCATGGCCAGATCCTCCGGACGTATGGCATTCGGGCCACTACTGTACGAGCCGGAAGATCGCGAAGGTGGAGGGCATGGACACGAAAACCCGGCCCGTTCACCGGCCCCCCGCCCGCACCGCGTCAGCCCTCGGCGCCGCGCTGCTCGGCTTCGCCCTCATCACCCTCGACACGTCCGTCGTCAATGTCGCCCTGCCGGCGATGGGAGCCGATCTGGGCGGCGGGATGACGGGCCTTCAGTGGGTGGTGGACGCCTACACCCTCGCGTTCGCCGCTCTGCTCCTGTCCACCGGCGCGCTCGCCGACCGGGCGGGCGCGAGCCGTGCGTACGCGGCCGGGGTCGTCGTCTTCACGCTCGCCTCGGCCGCCTGCGGACTGGCGCCCGGCCTGCCCGCGCTGATCGCCGCCCGGGTGGTGCAGGGCCTGGCCGCGGCCGTGATGCTGCCCGCGTCGCTGGCGCTGGTGCGCGAGGCGTACGCCGATCCGGTGCGGCGGGCGCGCGCGGTGTCCCTGTGGGCGGCGGGCGGCACGGTGGCGGTGGCGCTGGGGCCGGTCGCGGGCGGGGCGCTGACCAGCGCCTGGAGCTGGCGCTGGATCTTCTTCATCAACCTGCCGCTGGGGCTGCTCGCCCTCGCCCTGATGGGCCGGGTGGCACGCTCGCGGCCGCGCCCGGCGCCGCTGGACGTGCCGGGGCAGCTGACCGCGACGCTCGGCCTCGGCGCGCTCACGTTCGCGGCGATCGAGGGCGGCCGCGAGGGCTGGTGGGCGCTGGGGGTGGCCGTGGTGGCGTTCGCCGCGTTCCTGCTGGTCGAGGCGCGGCACCCGCATCCGGTGGTGCCGCTGGGGCTGTTCCGGTCCACGACGGTGGCGGTGTCGGTGGCGGCCGGGTCGGCGGCGAGCGTCGCCTCCTACGGCATGGTGTTCGTCTTCAGCCTCTTCTTCCAGCAGGTGCGGGGGCTTTCCCCGCTGGGCGCGGGGCTGATGTTCCTGCCGATGACGGGGCTGCTCGCGGCGGTGAACGTGCTGTCCGCGAAGGTCGCCGCCCGGCACGGTGCCCGGCTGCCGATCGTGGCGGGCCAGGTCGTCGCGATCACCGGGATGCTGCTGCTCCTGCTGTACGTGGACGACGCCACGCCCCTCGCCCTGGTGGCCGTGCTGCTGGTGCCCCTCGCGCTGGGCTGCGGCCTCGCCCTGCCACCCCTGATCGCCGCGATGATGGAGGCGGTCCCGGCGGAACGGGCGGGTACGGCGGCCGGGTTGCTGAACGCGGTGCGGCAGACGGCGGGGGCCTTGAGCATCGCGGTGTTCGGGTCGCTGGTGGCGGGGGGATTCGTGCACGGGATGCGCGTGAGTCTCGTCCTGAGCGTCGCGCTGATGACGCTCACCGCGCTCGCGTCCACCCGGCTCGGGCCGGGTTCCGGTACCGGCCGGGAGCGGTCCGGTACCGGGCGGGAGGCATGGGTCAGGAACCGTCGCGCAGGCCGTCCGGCCAGCTCGGGCGGTACGCGATCCGGTCGAAGGTGACCACGCACCCCTCCCCCACCGGCGACTGGGCCATGAACCCGATCAGCGCCGCGCCCGCCCGCTCCTCGTCGCCGAGGGCGAAGATCCGGACGAACGTCCAGTGCTCGCCGTCCGTCGAGGCGTGGAACGCGAACGCCTTGCCCGTGCGGCTGACCCGCAGCCACACGCTGTCGCCCTCCACCACGAAGGAGTTGGCGTCGTCGGAGTGGCCCCGGGTGACGACCGTGCAGACGGTCGGCCGGTCCGGGGACAGCTCCAGGCAGAGCTTGGCCCACTCCCGCTCCCCGACGTGGACGTACAGCACGCCCGCGTCGAAGGCGGCCGCCAGGTCGGCCCTCACGCGGGCGATCAGCTGGAAGTCGCCCTCCGGCGCCGCGCCGAGCAGGCGCGGCGCGTCGGAGACCGGGTCCAGGGCGCCACCCGTCGGGGGGACGAAGCGGTCCTGGCGGGGGCCGGCCCAGCCGGTGAGCACCCCGTCCTCGTAGGACCAGCCGGCGTCGGGGCCGTACGCCCGTAGCGGGAAGGGGAGTTCGGGCAGCGCGAGATCCATGGGGCTCAGTGTTCCAGCCGCCCGTCGACGCGGCGGGGAAGACCGAGCGGGTTGTCGTCGCGCAGCTCGGGCGGGAGCAGCGCCTCGGGGGTGGACTGGTAGGTGACGGGCCGCAGCCAGCGTTCGACGGCGGTGCCGCCGACGGAGGTCGAGGTGGAGGTGGTGGCCGGGTAGGGGCCGCCGTGGTGCTGGGCGGGGGCGACGGCGACGCCGGTGGGCCAGCCGTTGACGAGGACGCGGCCGGCGAGCGGGGTGAGTTCGGCGAGGACCTCGGCGCCGCGGCCCGCGCCGGAGGCCTCCTCCGAGGAGAGGTGGACCGTGGCGGTGAGGTTGCCGGGGAGGCGGGACAGGACGGCGGCGACCTCGTCGTCGCTGTCGTACCGGGCGACGACCGTGACGGGGCCGAAGCACTCCTCCAGCAGCAGGTCGTGCGCGCCCTCGGTGGCCAGCCTGGCGGCCGGCACGGTCAGGAACCCGGGGCTGACGGTGTGCTCGTCGCCGGCGCCGGGGGCGACGGGGGCCTCGACGTCGGGGAGCGCGGCGCGCTCGGCGACGCCCGCGACGAAGTTGTCCCGCATGCGGTGGTCGAGGAGCACCCCCTCGGCGACGTCCTTGACCGCGCCGGCGAGGGAGGTGACCAGTTCGTCGCCGTCCGCGCCGGTGGGCGCCAGCACCAGGCCCGGCTTGACGCAGAACTGGCCCACCCCGAGCGTCATCGACCCGGCGAGCCCGGTCCCGATCTGCTCGGCGCGCTCGGCGGCGGCCGCCTCGGTGACCACGACCGGGTTGAGGGAGCCGAGTTCGCCGTGGAAGGGGATGGGTACGGGGCGGGCGGCCGCCGCGTCGAAGAGCGCCCGCCCGCCGCGTACCGAGCCGGTGAATCCGGCGGCCGCGATCAGCGGGTGCTTCACGAGCGCGACACCCGCGTCGAAGCCGTGGACGAGGCCGACGACGGCCTGCGGGATGCCGTGGTGTGCGGCGGCCTGACCGAGGACGGCGGCGACCAGCTCGGAGGTGGCCGGGTGGTCGGGGTGGGCCTTGACGACGACGGGGCAGCCGGCGGCGAGCGCGCTGGCGGTGTCGCCACCGGGCACGGAGAAGGCGAAGGGGAAGTTCGAGGCGGAGTACACGGCGACGACACCGAGCGGCACCTTGTAGCGGCGCAGGTCCGGGATGGGCGGGGTCGCGGTGTCGTCGGGGTGGTCGATGATCACGCCGAGGAAGGCGCCTTCGTCGACGATGTCGGCGAAGGCCCGCAACTGGAAGCACGTGCGGGCCAGTTCGCCGGTCAGGCGGGCGGGGCCGAGGGCGGTCTCGGCGTCGGCCGCCGCCACGAGCCGGTCCCTCGCGCCGTCGAGCAGATCGGCGGCGGTACGCAGGAAGGCGGCGCGCACCGCGCGGTCGGCGAGGGCGCCCCGGGCGGCGTGCGCGGCGCGCACGGCGCGGTCGACGTCCTGGGCCGTGGCTTCGACGGCAACCTGTTCACGCCGCTTCCCGGTTCGGGGGTCGACACTCCAGACTTGTGCTGCTGACACCGCTACGTCCTTCCCGCCCTGCATGGTTGTTCGGTATTCTGAACAGCGTTCCTGATGATGAATGGGACTCTATTAACGGGCGCGGCGTGTTTACAAGAGGGGTGCTGATGCCAGCTACCGAATCCGGCGGAGCACAGGTCAAGTCCGCCGTCCGCACGGTGGAACTGCTCGAATACTTCGCGGGCAGTCCCGGCATGCACTCGCTGGCCGCCGTGCAGGAAGCCGTCGGGTACCCCAAGTCCAGCCTGTACATGCTGCTGCGCACCCTGGTGGAGCTCGGCTGGGTGGAGACGGACGCCACGGGCACGCGGTACGGCATCGGCGTGCGCGCGCTGCTGGTGGGCACCTCGTACATCGACGGTGACGAGGTCGTCGCCGCCGCCCGCCCCACCCTGGACCGGCTCTCCGACGACACCACCGAGACCATCCACCTGGCCCGGCTGGACGGCACCAACGTCGTCTACCTCGCCACCCGCCAGTCCCAGCACTACCTGCGGCCCTTCACCCGCGTCGGCCGCCGGCTGCCCGCCCACTCCACCTCGCTCGGCAAGGCGCTGCTGGCCACGTACAGCGACGAGCAGGTCCGCAAGATGCTCCCGGAGACGCTGCCGGCGCTCACCGAGCACACCATCACGGACCGCGAGAAGCTCATCGAGGAGCTCCACACCGTCCGCGAGCAGGGGTACGCCGTGGACCGCGAGGAGAACACGCTGGGCCTGCGCTGCTTCGGCATCGCGATCCCGTACCGCACCCCCGCGCGGGACGCCATCAGCTGCTCCGTGCCGGTCGCCCGGCTCACCCCGGGGCACGAGCAAATGATCAAGGACGCGCTGTTCGACGCCCGCGACCGGCTGACGCTCGCGACGCGGCGGCTCTGATGGACGTGACCTTGCGGAACGTACGGGAGAGCGACCTGCCGGTGTTCTTCTCCCACACGAGCGACCCCGAGTCCAACCGGGTCGCCGCCTTCACCTGTGAAGACCCCACGGACCGGGCCTACTTCGACGCCCACTGGGCCCGGGTCCTCGCCTCCGACGCCGTCGTCCGCACCGTGCTCGCCGACGGCGAGGTCGTCGGCCATGCGGCGGTGTACGGGCCGCCGGACGAGCGGGAGGTGACGTACTTCATCGGCCGCGCCCACTGGGGGCGGGGCATCGCCACGGCCGCCCTGCGCGCCCTGCTCGACGTCGTACCGGTGCGGCCGCTGCACGCCCGCGCCGCCGCCGACAACAAGGGCTCGATCCGGGTCCTGGAGAAGTGCGGCTTCTCCGTCGTCGGCCATGACCGGGGCTTCGCGCACGCACGGGGCGAGGAGACGGACGAGGTGATCCTCCTCCTCGGCGGCTGACCGGTCTCCGCCGCACGGCGGAGAGGGTTCGCCGCCAGGAAGGAGGCGGGGGTCCCGCCCCGGGCGGGAGCGTAGGGGCATGACAACGACCTCGCCCACCAGGGCCCGCCGGGTGCTGCGCGCCCTCGCCATCGCCTCGTGCGTCCCGTACGTCTCGCTCAAGATCGCCTGGCTGTCCGGCAGCCGCGTCGGCATCCCCGACGGCAGCGCACTGCTGGACAACCCGGGCATCATGGCCGCGCTCAACCTGGCGACGGTGCTGATGGACGCGGCCGTGGTCGTCCTGGCGCTGCTGTTCACCCAGCGCTGGGGGCTCCGGGTCAGGGCGTGGCTGCTGGCCTTCCCGATGTGGGTGGCGACCGGACTGCTCGGGCCGATCATGGTCGGTTTCCCGCTCCAGCTGCTGACCGCGCGGGACACGGCTCCCCGGGAACCCTTCCTCGACGAGTGGGTCTTCTCCGTCGTCTACGGCGGTTTCATCGTCCAGGGCCTCACCCTCGGCACCCTGTTCGCGCTGTACGCACGGGACCGCTGGAGCCGGGTGTGGCGTGGCAGCGTGCGGGAGTTGTCCCCCACGCTGTTCCGGCCCGTCGACCGGGTGACGGCCGTGGCCGCGTCGGCGCTCCTGCTGGTGCCGTCCGCGTTGCATCTGCTGTGGATCTCCGGCTCGCCGCATGGGCTGTCGGCGGGGCGGATCGCGGAACGCTCGGGCGACTTCTCCGTCCTGGAGGGCGTACGTCTGCTCTTCGCGGCCGTCGCCGTGGCAGGTGTGCTGATGCTGGTGTTCCGTCTGGGGCGGGCGTTGCCCGTGAAGGTGCCGCTGGCGCTCGCCTGGATCGGTACGGGCGGGGTGGGGTGCTGGGGCGGCTGGCTGCTGCTCTCGGTACTGGTGCCGCAGACCGATCCCGCCAACGAGCCGACAGCACTGATGACCCTGGCCTACGCTGGCGAGATGATCACGGGGGTGTTGCTGGCCTGCTGCGTGGCCGCCTTCCTGCGGCGGCGAGGCGCGTGAAGACGCTGGGTACGGCGCTGCTCGGGCGGCGCGCACGGCTGCGGTGGGTGCATCTGATCCTGGGCGGCGCGCTGTTGATGCCGTACTGGCTGCTGGGCACGCTGGTCGTCTCGCCCTTCGTGGACGGGGCCGGGATGTTCTCCGCCTCCCCGGTGGTGCAGTTCGGGGCGTACGGCGTGGCCCTGCCGCTCGCCGCCGTGACGGCGCTGTTCCCGCTCGCCCGGCCCATGTCGGTGGCGGCGGCACGGACGCTGTGCGGGGTTCCGGCGGAGCGGTTCGCGGACGGGCCCGCGAGGTCGCGGGCGGCGCGGGCGCGCACGGCCGGGTGGTTCACGTTGCATGTGGGGATGGGCGGGCTGGTCAGCGGGGCGTCGCTGGCGCTGCCGCCGTTCGCGGTCACCCTGATGGTGGTGCCCTTCTCCGCGACGCTGCGGGAGTCGGCGGTCGCCGAGTTCTGGTCGCTGGACCAGCGGTGGCTGGTGTACGGAGGGGTGCCGGCGGGGCTCGCGATGCTGGTCGCGCTCGCGGCGGCGGCCGCCGGGGCCGGGGCGCTGCTGGCCCGGCAGGCGCCGCTGCTGCTGGGCCCGACGCCCGCGGACCGGCTGGCGGCGGCCGAGCGGCGCGCCGCCGAACTGGCCGTACGCAACCGGCTCGCCCGGGAGCTGCACGACTCGGTGGGGCACGCCCTGAGCGCCGTCACGCTCCAGGCGGGCGCGGCGCGCAAGGTGCTCGACAGCGATCCCGGCTTCGTACGGGAGGCGCTGGCGGGCATCGAGGAGACGACGCGCCGCACGGTCGGTGAACTGGACGCCGTGCTGGGCCTGTTGCGGCAGGGCGAGGACGACGGGGAGCTGCCGGGGCGGCCGGGCCTGGAGGCTCTGGACGCGCTGCTGGCCGCGACCGGCCGGCACGTGTCGCTGACCGTCGAGGGCGGCGGCGTGGCGGGCGTACCGGAGCCGGTGTCCCGCGAGGCGTACCGGATCGTGCAGGAGGGGCTGACCAACGCGGCCCGGCACGCGGCGGGCGAGCCGGTGTCGGTGACCGTCGTGCGGTACGAGGACGAGTTGGAGATCACCATGGAGAACCCCCTGCCCGCCCGGCCCCCGGTGGCCCGCCCGGGCGGCGGCCTGGGCCTGCGGGGCGTCGGCGAACGGGCGCGGCTGCTGGGCGGCACCGCCGGGGCCCGCCCGGTGGACGGCGTGTGGCGGCTGACGGCCCGCCTGCCGCTGGGGGAGGCCGCCCGATGATCCGGATCGTCCTGGCGGACGACGAGCGGATGGTGCGTACCGCGCTGCGCGTCATCCTGGACGCGGAGCCCGACCTGGAGGTGGCCGGCGAGGCGTCCACCGGGGCGGAGGCGGTGTCCGTGGTGCGTGAGGTGAGGCCGGACGTCGTCCTGATGGACGTACGGATGCCGGAGGTCGACGGGATCCGCGCCACCGAGCGGATCCTCGCCTCACTGCCCGAGCCGCGCCCCCGGATCGTGGTGGTGACGACCTTTGAGAACGACAGCTATGTGTACGACGCGCTGCGCGCCGGGGCGGCCGGGTTCCTGCTGAAGCGGGCAGCGGTGGAGGACCTGGTGGGCGCGGTCCGGCTGGTCGCGCGCAGCGACTCGCTGCTGTACCCGGCTGCGCTGCGGGGCCTGGCGGCCGCGTACGCGCGCCGCCGCCCGGCGCCCGCCCCGCCGTGGGTGGCGCGGCTGACCGAGCGGGAGGCGGAGGTGCTGCGGCTGATGGCGACGGGCCTGACGAACGCGGAGATCGCCCGGCGCATGGGGGTCGGCCCGGCGACGGCGAAGACCCATGTGGCGGCGGTGCTGGCGAAGACGGGGGCGCGGGACCGTACGCAGGCGGTGATCGCGGCGTACGAGTCCGGCTTCATCGCGCCGGCCGCTCCCGCCGGATGAACGTTTCCTGAGAAACACGGCATCCCGGAACCCGCCCGTCCCGGCCGTTCGTCCTGTGTACGGGATGAACAAGACGATCAGAAGAGCCGCCGTCTTCTCCCTGCTGCTGGTGCTCGCCCTGCTGGTCCGGGCGACCTGGGTGCAGGCGTACGAAGCCAAGGCGCTCGCGGACGACAAGCACAACCGGCGGAACGTCATCGCGCAGTACGCCCATCCGCTCGGGGACATCATCGTGGCCGGTTCGCCGGTCACCGGCTCGAAGGAGACCAGGAGCGGGGACCTCCACTACAAGCGCACCTACAAGGAGGGCGAGCTGTACGCGGCCGTGACCGGTTACAGCTCGCAGGCGTACGGGTCGAACCAGCTGGAGGGCATCTACTCCTCGGTGCTGGACGGGACGGATCCCCGGCTGAAGAACCCGCTCGACGCGCTCACCGGCAAACAGACCGAGCCGGGTGATGTGCTCACGACGATCGACCCGACGGTGCAGAAGGCCGGGTTCGAGGCGCTGGGCGACACCAAGGGCGCGGCCGTCGCGATCGACCCGAAGACCGGGCGCATCCTGGGCATGGTCAGCACCCCGTCGTACGACCCGTCGGCGATCGCCGGGTCGGCGGACGGCGACGCCTGGCGGAAGCTGACCACCGACGAGGACAAGCCGCTGGTGAACCGGGCGATCCGGCAGCCGGTGGCGCCCGGCTCGACGTTCAAGCTGGTCGTCGCGGCGGCGGCGCTGGAGAACGGGCTGTACGGGTCGGTCGACGAGCCGACGAGGAGTGAGAACCCGTACCGGCTGCCGGGCACCGTCACGGACCTGGAGAACGAGAACCCCTCGGCCCCGTGCGAGAACGCCTCGATCCGCGTCGCGCTCCAGTACTCCTGCAACAACGTCTTCGGGAAGATGGCCGTCGACCTGGGCAAGGACAAGGTCAGGGCGATGGCGGAGAAGTTCGGCTTCAACGACGAGAAGCAGGACGTGCCGGTGCGCGCCTACCCGAGCGTCTACCCCTCCGAGATGGACAAGGCGCAGACGGCGCTGTCGGGCATCGGCCAGTTCGATGTGACGGCCACGCCGCTCCAGATGGCGATGGTGTCGTCCGCCATCGCCAACGACGGGATGCTGGCGGCGCCGCACATGGTGTCCAAGGTCGTGGACGCGGACGGCGACACCCTGGACTCGCTGGAGGACGGGGAGGCGCGGCGGATCGTCTCCTCCTCCACCGCCGAGCAGCTGCGCAGCGCGATGGTCACGGTCGTCGAGGACGGCACCGGCTCCAACGCCAAGGTCGACGGCGCGGAGGTGGGCGGCAAGACGGGCACGGCGCAGCGCGGTGTGGAGAACAGCGAGAAGCCATACGCCTGGTTCACCTCGTACGCCAAGGACGCCAAGACCGGCAAGGAGGTCGCGGTCGCGGTGCTGATCGAGGACTCCAACGCCCAGCGGGCGGAGGTCAGCGGCAACGGGCTGGCGGCGCCGGTGGCGCAGAAGATGATGGCGGCGGCGCTGAAGTAGCCCCCGGCGGGCGGCTGTTGGCGGCCGCACGGTATGCAGGTCCCCACCCCTGTGCATAGGAGGACCCGCCGTGCGACCGCTGCCTTGTCCCCGTTCCCTGTCCGGCTGGACCATGGCGGTCTTCGGGCTGCTCGCCACCGCGCTGGGCGCTGTGGGCCTGGCCTCCCCCGACGCGCTGCTGACGGTGATGGGCTTCGCACCCATACCGCACGCCCGGCGCGCGGAGGGGGACCACACCCTGGTGTTCCTGACCGCCTCGTCGATGGCGGCGGTCAATATGGGCGTCTACTACCTGCTGGCGGCGCTCGCCGACTGGAAGGCCTTCTTCCGCTGGACGGTCCTCTTCCGCCTCCTCACCTGCGCGGTGTTCACCCTCGCCGTCGTCACCGGCCGCGCCCCGGCCGGGTTCCTGGGCGTGGGCCTGTGGGAGGGCCTGGGCGCGGTGGCGACGGGCGCGGCCCTGCGGTACGAGCGGAACGCGTCCCCGCGCGCCGAGCGCCGGCACACCGAACGCCTACGCGCCGAGTAGCCGCTCGATCGGGTCGATCGCGAAGTACACCGCGAACAGCGCCGCCGCGCCCCACAGCAGCGGGTGCACCTCGCGGGCCTTGCCCAGGACCGTCTTGATGACGACGTACGCGAGGAACCCGGCGCCGATGCCGTTGGTGATCGAGTACGTGAACGGCATGACCGCGACCGTCAGGAACGCGGGGATGGCGATCTCGTACCGCTCCCAGTCGATGTGCCGCACCTGGGCCATCAGCAGGAAGCCGACCGCGACCAGCGCGGGGGCGGCGGCCTGGGCGGGAACGACGGTGGCGAGCGGGGTGAGGAAGAGCGCCACGGCGAACAGGCCACCGGTGACGAGCGAGGCGAAGCCGGTGCGGGCGCCTTCGCCGACGCCGGCCGCCGATTCGATGTACGAGGTGTTGGAGGACGAGGAGGCCGCGCCGCCCGCGACCGCCGCCGCGCCGTCGATGAGCAGGATCCGGCCGATGTTCGGGACCCTGCCCTTCTCGTCGAGGAGGCCCGCCTCGCTGGAGACGCCGACGACCGTGCCCATGGTGTCGAAGAAGTCACTCAGCAGGAGGGTGAACACCAGCAGCACCAGGGTGACGGCCCCGACCTGCTCGAACGCGCCGAAGAGGCTGAAGGAGCCGACGAGGCCGAAGTCCGGGGCGGCGACGACGTCGTCGGGGAGGGTGGGGACGGTCAGGCCCCAGGAGAGCGGCTGGATGTCGGCGAGTTCGTTGATGACGATCGCGACGACCGTCATCGTGACGATGGAGATGAGGATCGCGCCGCGCATCCTGCGCGCCATGAGCGCGATGGTGAGCAGGACGCCGAGGCAGAAGACCAGAACCGGCCAGCCGGCGAGCTGTCCGGTGGCGCCGAGCTGGACGGGGACGGTGCCGGTGTCGCCGGGGATGCGGGTGACGAAACCGGCGTCGATGAAGCCGATGAACGCGATGAACAGGCCGATGCCGACGCTGATGGCCTGCTTGAGCTGCTGAGGGATGGCGTTCATGACGGCCTCGCGCAGCCCGGTGACGACCAGGACGCAGATGAGGATGCCTTCGAGGACGACCAGGCCCATCGCGTCGGCCCAGCTCATCAGCGGCGCGAGCTGGAAGGCGACGACGGCGTTGAGGCCCAGTCCGGCGGCGAGGGCGAGCGGGAGGTTGCCGCCCAGTCCCATGACCGCGGTCATCACCGCCGCCACCAGGGCGGTGACGGTGACGAGCTGGGGCCCCGACAGCTGCGTACCGAACCTGTCCTCGACGCCGCCCAGGATGATCGGGTTGAGGACGAGGATGTACGCCATGGTGAAGAAGGTGGCGAACCCGCCGCGGACCTCGCGTGCGAAGCTCGATCCGCGTGCGCTGATGCGGAAGTAGCGGTCGACGGCGTGTGCCGCGGCCTGTGCTGCCGGCATGGGACTCCTCGTCGGACGGGGTGGGGGGATCGGCGGGTGGGTGGACCGATTGTGGCCGGGGAGCGGGCGGTTCCAGGTTTACGGCGTGTAACACATGTGATCAACGGGTGGGGCGTGGCCGTGTCCGGTGATTCGATGGAGCCTTGGAGGTCACGGGATGGTCGGACGAGGACGGGTGGGCCCGCCCACGCTGGAGGAGGTCGCCGCGCTCGCGGGCGTGGGGCGGGGCACGGTGTCGCGGGTCGTCAACAACGCGCCGGGGGTGAAGGAGGCGACACGGCTGCTGGTCCAGCGGGCGATCGCCGAGCTCGGCTACGTACCGAACCGGGCCGCCCGGGCCCTGGCGGGCAGCCGGGCCGACGCGGTGGCGCTGGTGATCCCGGAGAGCGCGCGGCGGTTCTTCGCCGAACCGTTCTTCTCCGACATCGTCCACGGGGTCGGCGCGGGCCTCGCCGACACCGAGATGCAGCTGCTGCTGACGCTGGTGCGCACCGACAAGGAGCGGCAGCGGTTCGTGCAGTACGCGCGGGCGGGCCGGGTGGACGGGGTGCTGCTGGTGTCGGTGCACGACAGCGAACCGCTGCCGGACCTGCTGGCGGAGCTGGAGGTGCCGACGGTGCTCAGCGGGCGGCGCCGCAGCGACGAGCCGGTGTCGTACGTCGACTCGGACAACGTCGGCGGGGCGCGGGCGGCGGTGCGGCACTTGGTGGGGACGGGGCGGCGCGCCATCGCGACGATCGCGGGTCCGCTCGACATGTACGGGGCGCAGTGCCGGCTGCGCGGGTACCGGGAGGAGATACGGGAGGCGTTCGGGGTGGTGGACCCGGCGTTGACCGCACAGGGCGACTTCACGGAGGAGAGCGGGCGCCGGGCGACGCGGGAGCTGCTGGCGCGGTGCCCCCGGCTGGACGCGATCTTCGCGGCGTCGGACGTGATGGCGGCGGGCGCGCTGCACGTGCTGCGGGCGGCGGGGCGGCGGGTGCCGGAGGACGTGGCCGTGGTGGGGTTCGACGACTCGCCGATCGCCCAGCACACGGACCCTCAGCTGACGACGGTGCGCCAGCCGGTGGAGGAGATGGGCCGGGCGATGGCACAGGTGCTGCTGGAGGCCATCCAGGAGGGCGGCGCGGCCTCCTGGCGGCACGTCATCCTGCGGACGGAGCTGGTGGAGCGGGCGTCGACGTGAGGCCGCACCGCTGAGCCGGGGGCGTCGCGACGTGCCACCGTCCGTCCTCGTACACCATGCGCAGGGTGCCGGAGGCTCCGCCGCCCTGCCAGTCGACGTCGACCGTGCGGTCGTTCACGAGGACGGCGCGGACCGTCTGGAGGGGCACGGCGAGCAGCGGGTGGCAGGCCTGGCTGCCGCGTACGTAGGTGGCGCGCGGCACCCGCTGCTTGGCGTCGCGGGTCCAGCCGTCCCAGGCGCCGGACCAGTCGCCGCCGGAGAGCAGGCCGAGGTGGTTCTGGGCGGCGGACCTGGCGGCCTCGGAGGCGGTGGCACCTCCGCCTCTGCCTCCGTCGGCGCCGGTGGCCGCGGGGGTGCCGTCCTGGGCGCGGCTGACGAACGCCATGGCGAGGAGGGCGACGAGCACCGTGACGAGCAGCGGCAGGCGGGCGTTTCGGCGCATGAGGCCTTCCGGGCTTGCGGGCTTGCGGGCTTGCGGGCTTGCGCGGATGCGGGCCGCGTGGCCGGGGGGCAGGCACCCGGCCACGCGGCCCTGAGGAGATGGTCGGGAGACCGTCAGTTGGCGTAGCGGGTGGTGCCGTACTTCTTCACCAGGTCGGTGTTGGAGGAGACGGTCAGGTCCGCGGTGAAGCGGACCGAGTCGCGGGTGGTCTCCAGGCTCACGGCGCCCTGGTTCGGGCCGCCGAGCTTGTAGACCCAGGTGTGGCCGGGGTCGATGCCGCGCTGGGGCAGCGCCACGTCGTGGAAGCCGAGGCGGGCGATGTAGTACGACGTGCCGTCGCCGCGCTTCACCTCGACGAAGTCCTGCTGCGGGTGCCCGAACGGCTGCGAGGCGCCGTAGTGGTGCTGGTCGGAGCCGGACGGGGCGAGGAAGACCAGGACGCCGCAGTCCAGGTGGACGGGCTTGCTGGAGCGGTTGGTGAAGACCAGCTCGCGCAGCCCGTAGCCGGTGGTGCTGTCGGCGCGGACGCTGACGGACAGCGGGACGTTGGAGGTGAAGGACCTGGTCAGCGGCTCGTCGAGGATGGGGTTGCGGCCGGAGAGCGGGTAGCTGGGGCTGGTGTGGCAGCGCTCCAGCGGCGTGGTGTACTGCGAGGCCCCGCCGGTCGGGAGCGCTTGCGTGAAGGTCTCGGGGCCGCCGTTGACGGCCGTGGTCTGGCCGGCGGCGGCGGTGGCCGGGCGGGAGACGCCCAGCTGGACGGCGATCGCGGCGACGACGAGTGCGAGCGCGGCTAAGGCGGCCAGGGCTGAACGTGCGGTGGGTCGGCGCATCGGGGGTTCCCTCCTGGGGGATGAAGGCGGCACGGCGGAGGAGATCGGCGTTCTCCGCCGCCGCGCCACCGGGGTGAGGGCGGCAGGTTTTGGGAGCGCTCCCGCCCTCGTCCACCACTGTGCTGACGTGATGGGCTCACGTCAATGCACGCGTCCGATCTCTTGTCACCCACCCCTGCGGCTCCTACAGTCCCACTACGGACGCAGGAAATGGGAGCGCTCCCAAATTGGACCCCCTCATACCGCTCATCCGGAAGGGACCCGCACCCGTATGAAGAGCTTCCTCCGCCGCGCCCGCTCCCTGCGCACCGCCGCGACAGCGGCCCTGCTGACGCTGGGCTCACTGACCGCCCTCGTGACGGCGACCGCCCCGGCGCAGGCCGACACGCTGATCTGCGACCAGTTCGGCTCCACGACCATCCAGGGCCGTTACGTCGTCCAGAACAACCGCTGGGGCACCAGCGCGACGCAGTGCGTCAACGCGACCGCCACCGGCTTCGAGCTCACCCGCGCCGACGGCTCCGTCCCGACGAACGGGGCGCCCAAGTCGTACCCCTCCGTCTACAACGGCTGTCACTACACGAACTGCTCCCCCGGCACCAACCTCCCGATGCGGGTCGACGCCATCAGCAGCGCGCCGTCCAGCATCTCGTACGGGTACGTCAACAACGCCGTCTACAACGCCTCGTACGACATCTGGCTGGACCCGACGCCCCGCACCGACGGCGTGAACCGCACCGAGATCATGATCTGGTTCAACCGGGTCGGCCCGATCCAGCCCATCGGCTCACCCACCGGTACCGCCACGGTGGGCGGCCGGTCCTGGGAGGTATGGACCGGCAGCAACGGCGCCAACGACGTCATCTCCTTCGTGGCGCCCTCCGCCATCAGCGGCTGGAACTTCGACGTGATGGACTTCGTCGACCAGGCCGTGGCCCGGGGCCTCGCGCAGCCGTCCTGGTACGTCACCAGCGTGCAGGCGGGCTTCGAGCCGTGGCAGAACGGCGCCGGGCTGCGCGTGAACTCCTTCTCCTCCACCGTCAACGCCGGCGGTACCGGCCCCGGTGACCCGGGCGGCCCCGGCACCCCCGCCGCCTGCCGGGTCACCTACGCCACGAACGTCTGGCCGGGCGGCTTCACCGCCGACGTGACCGTGGCCAACACCGGCTCCGCCCCCGTCAACGGCTGGCGGGTCGCCTTCACCCTCCCCTCCGGCCAGAGCGTCACCAACGCCTGGAACGCCACGCTCACCCCCTCCTCCGGCGCGATGACCGCCACGAACACCCCGTCCAACGCCCAGATCCCGCCGAACGGCACCCAGTCGTTCGGCTTCCAGGGCACCTACACGGGCACCTTCGCCAGGCCCGCGCAGTTCAGCCTCAACGGAACGGCGTGCGCGGTGGCGTAGCCGGCTTCGGCCGCCCTCGCCGATGATCGCCCCACTGGCGAGGGCGTCTCTCACGTCCCCGACCGGCACCTGAACAGTTCGTTCGCAACAGTTCGGCTCAGTGGCCGCCTTCGCGCCGCGGCGACGGGTGACGGGTGACGGGGCACGGATGTGCGCGGATGTGCTCCGAAGGCGCCGGATGCCCCCTCCCACACTAGACTGCGAGCCACTATCTGACGGACCATCAGATCAGGAAGGGGGCGGGATGGAGCTCTGCTGCAACATGTTCGGCTTCTCGCCGTTCATACGGTCGGCGTTCGTACGGTCGGCAGGTCCCGGCGCGGCGGGCGGCGAGGCCGTGGATCCGGGGGAACTGTTCGACGCGGTACGGGCCGCCGGGTTCACCGGGGTGGGACTGGATCTGTTCACCGTGGACGCGTGGGCTGGTCGCGGGCGCACTCTGGCCGGTGTCGCCCGGGACCTGGCGGCGGCCGGGCTGCGCTGCTCCGAGATGCTGGGATTCGTCGTGTCCGACGACGCGGAGGGCACGTACGAGGGTGCGCGGCGGGTCGCCGAGGCCGTCGCGGCGTTCGGCGCCCCGTACGCGCTCGGCATGGTCACCGCGCCGCCGGGACCGCGCACGGCCGACCTTTTCGCGCGCTGCGCCGAGGTCGTCGCGGACGCGGACGGAACGGCGGCGGTGGAGTTCCTGCCGTTCACGCCCCTCGCCACGATCGCCGACGCCCGCGCGCTGGTCCGGCACGCCGGCGCGGGACGGGCCGGGGTGCTCGTCGACACCTGGCACTTCTTCCAGGGGCCGGACAGCTGGGACGAACTCTCCGCGCTGCCCGCCGAGGAGCTCGCGTACGTCCAGTTCAACGACCATCCGCAACTGCTCGGAGCCGACGCCGACCTGTATCACGAGTGCATGACACGGCGCGTGATGCCCGGGGACGGGGTGTTCCCGCTCGATGCCTTCCGGGACGCGCTCACCGCGAAAGGCTACGCGGGGCTGGTGAGCGTGGAGGTCAACTCCGCGGAACTCGCGGCACTGGGCCCGGACGAGTTCGCCCGCCGGGCGTGGGCGGCCGCCCGCCGTTACTGGTCCTGAACGCGGCTCGCCGTGCCCTCCGCGGGCAGGGGCAGCTCCGGCCGGTTCCGGGACAGGAAGGCGCCGTTGTCCGCGAGGAGGAACTGGCCGGTGGTGTGTGCCGCCAGGTCGGATGCCAGAAGCAGGACGAGACCGGCCAAGTCGCCCGGCGCGGAGAGAGCGCCGAGGGGGATGGAGCGCAGCAGCGCCCGCCGGTAGTCCACGGGCAGCCCGGCCTCGACGTCGCGGGTGAGCGTCGTCCCGGGGGCGACGGCGTTGACGCGGATGCCGTGCGGCGCCAGTTCCACGGCGAGCGTCTGCGTCAGATGGTTCACGGCGGCCTTGGCGGCGCCGTACACGGCCATGCCGGGCGCGGGCCGGGTGGCCTCACCCGAGCTGACGTTGATGATCACGCCACCACCACCGCCACCGCCACCGTCCGCCCGGTCCTGGCACGCGATGATGGCCCGCGCCTCGGCCTGACAGGAGTACACCGTCGCGTACAGATTGTTCGCCACCACGTCCGCGGTCGCTCCGGGCGTCCAGGCCACGAACGGACGCGGGCGGTGCCCGGCCAGCATGCCCACGTTGTTGACGGCGATGTCCAGGCGCCCCAGCTCGCGCACAGCCTCCTCGACCGCCGCCTCGACCTGCCGCGCCTCGGTGACGTCCGCGGTGACGGCGATGGCGCGGTGACCGGCGTCCACGAGGTCCTGGGCCGTCTCCCGCGCGGCGTGCGCCACGACGTCCACGACGGCCACGGCGGCGCCCGCCTCCGCCAGCACCCGCGCCACGGCCCGGCCGATGCCGGCGCCGCCGCCCGTGACCAGGGCGCAGCGCCCCTGGAGGCCCAACGGCGCCGAGCCGGCCATCAGGCGTCCACCGGGGCGGTGCCGGGGAGCACGAACTCCACGTTCCACGGCGCGCCGGGAATCGCCGCGCTCAGCCGCTCGCGCGCCAGGCGGCACAGGAGTTCCTCGGGGACGAGGCACTCCGCACAGGCTCCCTCCCCAGCGGCGATGGTGAGGACGAGCCGGCGCGCGGCCGCTTCGAGACGGGTGACTTCCAAGCGGTACCCGTCCGCCGCGAGCGTCCGGGCCAGTGGGTCCAAGGCAGCGGCCACGCCCTCGCCACCGGGTCCGGGGTGCGTCATGGCGGTTCCCCTCTCGCGTCGGTCAGCTCTCGGTCCACAGGCGGAGCGCCTGCTCCGCGCCCGCCTCCGCCATCGCGACCAGCTCGCTGTCCGGCGAGCCGCCGAGCGGGCCGCGGACGGTCATGACCCGGGCCCCGGCCAGCCCGTGCAGCGCGCAGACGTCACGGGCGAGGTCCGCGAAGGCGCGGGTGGCGAGCAGGACCGTCGGCAGGCCCAGCCGTTCCAGCTCCACGGTGTCGTGCACGCTCCACGCGGTGCACGAGCCGCAGTCGGCGGAGCCGGTCAGCACGACGTCGGCCGCGCCGCGCAGCCGCTCGGCCACGTCCGGCTCCATGGGGAGGGCCGCGCTGGTCTTCACGGCCTCCACCGCGAGCGAGGCTCCGGCGCGTTCGGCGATCAGCCGGGCGATGGTCGCCATGACGAAGCCGGCGTGCGGCTTGCCGTTGTCCAGTACGGCGATGCGGCGACCGGTGAGCACGCCGGGCCCGGGCGCCAGTTCCGCGGGCCGGACACCGACGCGCCCGGCGGGCGACAGGATCTCGATCAACGGCACTCCTCGTACGGAAGGGCGACGGGGACGGTCACGCTGCGGGTCAGACCCCAACTCGGCACGACGAGCGAGTGCTTGCCCGGTCCGCCCGCCACGAGCAGCCGGATGTTCTGCGGGCTGTCCGTCAGGGGCTGGAGGTCCTCGTCGCGCAGCGCTCGCAGCCACGGAGACCACAGGGCGCTGCCGAAATGCGCCCGCAGCTCCCCGGCCGGCCGGCGGCACTTCTCGTACAGGTACGCCTGCACGTCCTGCCGCGACCATCCGGCGGCGGCGACGGTCGCCGCGTGCTCGGGACCGAGGACGACGAAGAACTCGGCGCTGGAGACCACGGCGTTGTTGGCACCCAGCGTGGCCATGACGCTGGCGGCCTTGTCCAGCAGGGGCACCGGGCTGCCGCGGGTCTCCATGTCGTGCAGGTTGTGCGGGTTCTCCGCGCCCGCCACCGTGACGGCGCTCGACGCGTCCACGCCGACGGTGTGCGGATAGGCGGGCCATGGGCCGGCGGCGGCGTTCTCCGCCAGGCAGTACGTGTACTTCGACGGCTGCCCGTGCGTGGCGGCGTCCCCGGAACCGGCCGTTCCACCTGCGATGTGCAGCAGCACGAGCCGCATGGCGCGGCCGAGCGTGGCGTTGGCCCGGTTGCCCGGTCCGAGCGTCCCGGCGCCCGCGTTGAAGCCGCAGCGGTGCACGGCCTCGCCGTGCACGATGACCAGAACGGACACGGGGTGGGTGGTGGAGTTGACGCCCCGCAGGTTGAACTGCGGCGCGGTGATGCCCCGCACGGCCGCGACGAGCAGCGGCATCAGGTCCGGTGTGCAGCCGGCCAGCACCGCGTTGACGGCCAGCAGCCGGGGGGTGGCCTCACCCAGCCGCGGAGGCAGGACCCCGATCACCTCGTCCGGGTCCAGGCCGGGGCCGCACGCGGCCAGCATCGCCTCGACGCGCGCGGGCGTGGGGGCGACGACCGGCAGCCCGTCGCCCCAACCGCGGTCGGCGAGAAGCGCGTACAGGGACTCGGGCGACTCGCCCGCCACGCGCAGCAGCTCGCCGGAGCCGGACTCCCCCGCGCCGGCAGCCGGACCGCTTCCGTTCCCGACGACGTGACTCATGCCACTCCCTCCCACCCGAGCGACCGCGGCCGACGCAGGACCGGAGGCGGAGCCGGGTGCCGCACACCGTAATCTGACGCGCCGTCAGATTCAAGGTCTGCGCTTCCCCAGGACGCCGACCAGTACTGTCTCGGCCCGGGCGGGCGGCGCCGCCGAGAGGACACGGCGATGCCCTGGCCCGTCCTGTAGGCGCCGTCCGGCCGGCCGTCCCCCCGTGGGCACGGCCGGCCGCTTCGTGTGGCTCAGTGGTGATGAACCATGCAGCTCAGTTGTGGCGTGGTGGGCGGGGCGCCGCCCGTGGCGGTGAAGCCGTAGGTGGTGGTGGCTCCGGGGGCGAGCGAGCCGTTCCAGGAGGTGTTGGAGACGGTGATCGCGGTGCCGGTGCCGGCGAGGGTGCCGTTCCAGAGGGAGGCGACGCGCTGGCCGTCCGGGAGGGTGGCGTGGACCATCCAGGAGGGGATGGGGGTCGTGCCGTTGTTCTTGACGGTGACCTCGGCCTGGTAGCCGCCGCTCCAGGCGTTGACCGTACGCTGGGTGGCCGCACAGGCCCCGGTCGGCGGGGTCGGGGTCGGCGTCGGGCCGGGGTTGCCGGCCGGGTCGCCGACGCCCGTCACCTCGCCGTTGCCGCCGTCGAAGACGACGTCGGAGCAGCCGTAGAAGGTCTCCTGGCTGTCGGAGCGCTGCCACACCGAGTAGATGATGTGGCGGCCGGTCTTGTTGGCGGGGAGGGCGGCCGTCCACTTGTACTGGCCCTCCAGCGTGCCCACCTGGCCGGTGACCCGGGGGTGGTCCACCGTCAGGAACGGCTGGTCCTCCAGGTCGTCCCAGGCGAGCGGCCGTTCCGGATCGTAGCCGTCCTTGGTGACGTAGAGGTGGAACCAGCCCGGGTGCGCGGCCCACGCGTTGTACGAGAAGTTCAGCGAGGCGCCGGAGGTCAGGTGGGTGAGCGGCCAGTCCGTACGGGGCAGGTCGAAGCCCGCGTACCCCGGGTTGCCGCCGCTGCACAGCTTGCCGTCCGGTTTGAAGCCCTCGGTGCGGCCGCCGCCGTCGGAGCGGAGCACCGAGAACCAGTTGTAGAGCGAGTTGTCACCGCTCTGGGCCACCGCCGCGTCACAGGCGGGGTTCTTGGGATCGATGTTGCCCTGTGGGGTCAGCCCGTCCTTCCAGCAGAGGAACGTACGGCTGCCCGGCTGCATCATCGCGCCGTGCGCGGCGGCCGGGCTCCCCGACATCACCACCATGAGCAGCGCGGGCAGCACGGCGAGCAGGCTCAGCAGGGACAAGGGGGTGCGTAAGCGTCGTCGGACGCGTGATCCTCTCCTCATGATCTTCTCCTTCCAGGGATCACTTCAGCGGGATCGCCGGGTGGGCGTTGGTGACGAGCATCCGGAACTGGTCGTGGAACCAGTGGCCGGCCAGCGGCGCGTCCGGCAGCGCGCCGGGAGTCGCCTCCGCGTCGCACATCGGGTCCGGGCGCTTGCCCTCGTCGTTCGGGATGTCCTCGCCCGCCCCGTCCGACTCGCCCGGCGGCTTGACCCACAGGAAGGCGTCCAGGTGCGAGTCCGGGTACCCGGCGGGTGCCGCCCGCGGCGGCTCGCCCAGGCCGGCGCCGCTCACGTTGCACCACAGCCCGCGCTGCGGCCGGCGGTCCGCCTTGGATTCGGTGACGTACGTGTCGAGGGTGGTGCTGGTGCTCTCCGTGGTGGGCCGGCCGGGGCCGCCCCAGCCGTTGCGGGAGGTGTCGATGACCAGCCCGGTGCTCGCGGGCCAGCCCTGGGCGACCAGCGCCCGGTGGATGGCGCGGGTGAAGTCCGCCTCGTCGAACTGCGGGTTCCACCCGTAGAAGGCGCTCGACTTGACCGGGCCGCCGCCCACCACCCGGTCCGGGTCGGTGAGGAACGGCTCGGCGAGCGGCGTGTAGTTGGAGACGTTGGTGACCAGCCCGTCCACGCTCGCGAGGCCCGCGGCCGTTCCCTCGGCGACGTCCGTGTACAGCTGCGCGGTCTGCGCCAGGTTGCTGTCCCAGCCGAGCCAGCCGGAGTGCGCGAAGTCCATGTAGGTGTACACGTTCGGGATGGCGTGCAGCTTGTCGAGCGCGTACCGGATGGCCTCGACCTGGATGCCGCTGCTCTGCGCCTGGGCGCATTCCGGGTCGGCGAGGTTGGTGACCAGGTTCGGCAGGCCGTCGGGCTCGATGACCGTGGTGATGCGGATGTCGCGGTACTTGGGGCGGGCGAGGACCTTGGCGATGGCGTCGATGTACTCGGTCCGGTAACGGGCGAGGCCCGCCTCGGTGAGCGGCAGTTCGCCGTTGGAGGCCTGGGCTGCGCAGTCGCGGCCGGGGAGGTCGTACACCACGAAGGTGGCGACCACCGGCCGGCCGGGCTTCTTCTGGGCGAGCGCCAGGTCGAGGTGCTGGGCGAGGCTCCTGCGGCCCGCGTTGGCGGTGCCCCCGTGGATCGCGGCGATACGGTCCAGCCAGACGGCCGTCGGGTAGCGCTTGACCGTCCTCATCTTCGCCCGCACGATCGGGTCGGCGGTCTTGGCGACGGACCCCTCGACGAGGCGTGCGTAGTCGGGGTTGACGTAGAACGACGCGCCCGCGAAGGGGTTGTCCACGTGGACGGGGGTCCTGTCGGCCGCGGCCGGGGCCGCGCCGAGCAGCGTGGCGGTGACGGTGGCCGCGGCCAGGGCGGCGGCGAGCCCTCGCCACCTGCTTCCGCGGTACGGGGTGGTCATGTGCGGCTCCTTGTTCGGGGAGGGGTTCCGGGAGGGGTTCCGGGAGCGCTCCCGTCGAAGGGCGCTCCCGGTGGGGATCTCCAGGGGGGCTCAGGCGGCCGGCGGCGCGCCCCAGGCCAGAGTGGTGCCGGTGTACGCCGGGATCGCCGGGGCGTCGGCGTACGCGGTCGACGCCGTACGGCTGTAGTCGTTGGCCTCGTTGAAGTTGGACCAGTCGGACTTGCTCATCCGCAGCTGGATGTCACCGGTGTCCCTCCCGGCCGCCAGGGACCCTCCGGAGAAGGTCACCTCCAGGTAGGCGTCCGCGCCCGCGACCGGCGCGGGCAGGGGCACCACCCGGAGCTTCACCTGGGCACAGCCCACGGCCGCGTAGTCGCACCAGGCGTTCACGGAGGGGGAACCACCGTCCCGGGTGAAGTAGTACCGCGCGGACACCGTGCGCAGGTCCAGCGCGGACGACCCGGTGTTGACCACCTGGAGCCCCGGCCGGATGGCGTTGTCGGTCGCCGAGGCGTCGTTGTTCTTGTACCGGACCTTCACCGCGCCCGACGGGCTGCTGCCCGCGTCGGTCCTGACGCCCAGCACCGCGGACGGTGCCGACACGTTGCCCGCCGCGTCCCGGGCGCGTACCGAGTAGCTGTACGCGGTGGAGGGCGTGAGCCCGGTGTCGGTGTACGTGGTGCCGGTCACCGGCGCCGCGTTCACCTTCACCGTGCCCCGGTACACGTCGTACCCGGTCACCCGTACGTTGTCGGTCGCCGCCGTCCACGACAGCGACACGCTGCTGGACGTCTTCGCGGTGCTGGTCAGACCGGTCGGCGCGGTGGGCGCCTGCGTATCCGCCGGGTCGCCCGGGTCGCCGTCCCCGTACACCTCACGCAGGCTGATGCCCGTGGTGCTCCCGGCGCCGCCCAGCGGCACCTCGTGGTCCAGGCTGACGAACTTGCCGCCGTGCTGCCACAGGGCGGGCTTGAGCAGGGCGTACTTCTGCTCGTCCCACGACTTCCAGTCGCCGAGCAGCAGGCCCCCGGTGTCACCGGAGTTGGGGTTGATGCACCAGAAGGTCTGGTGGATGCGGTGCTCGACGATGAGGTCGCGCAGCGCGGTCATCCACTTCTGGTTCGGGCCGCCGTCGAGGAAGCCGCCCCATTCGCCGATGAGCAGCGGGGACTTGTTTTCCTTGTGCAGGTAGAGCCAGTTGGGGTCCCAGACGTCCCGTTCGAGGGTCGTGCGGTTCCAGTCGCCGGTGAACCAGGGCTGAGCGTAGACCAGCGGCCCGTAGTCGTGCGGGGAATACACCAACTGGTCGTTGTTGCTCCCCAGATCCACGGGGTGTTCGCGGACGCCGCGCAGGTTGCCGCCCCACCAGGTGGAGTGGTAGTCGGTCGGGGTGGTGGACGTCCAGCTCACGCCCGCCTTGGGATACACCTCGATGCCCTCGCACAGCACCAGCAGGTTCGGGTTGATGGCGAGGATGCGCTTGCCCGCCGTCTCGCAGGCGTACTTGAAGTTGTCCTGGTCGGTCGAGCCGTCCCACTTGGCGCGCGGGGTCTCGTTGGCCTTGCCGTGCGGCTCGTTCTTGACGTCCATGGCGACGAGGGTGTCGTCGTTCCTGTACCGCGCGGTCACCCACTCCCACGCGCTGTAGAAGTGCTCGGGCGTGATCGCGCCCTTCCACCACACCGGATAGACATGGCCGGAGTTGTCGGCCTCCGCGCTGTGCACGTCGAGCATGACCTTGATGCCGTACTGCTTGCACAGGGCGAGCCAGAAGTCGAAGATCTCCAGCGAGGTCTTTCCCGCCAGCTCGGGGTTGGCGTGGGTGTTGACGTTCGGGACGGTGGCCTGTCCGTTCTTCCATTCCAGCAGCAGCTGGGTGGAGATCGGTACGCGGACCGTGTTGATGCCCCGGTCCGCCATGGACTTGGTGATGCCGGTGATGTTGCCGGACCACAGGCCGTGGAAGACCCGCTCGGAGGCGTTGAAGCCGAACCAGTTGGCACCCGTGAGCCACACCTCGTCGCCGTTGGCGTCGACGATCTTGTTGCCCTCGGTGTGCAGCCAGTCGTCACCGGGGGCGGCGACGGCGACCGCCTCGGGGGCGGCGGTCTGCTGCGCGGCGGCCTGGGCCACCGGGCCGGCGGTGGCCAGGAGCCCGGCGGTGATCACTCCGGCCACCAGCGCCCGCAGGCGCCGGAGCGGCCCACGAGGCCGGTGCTTCCGTGTTCGTGACTGTCCCACTGTGTGCCCTTCTGTCGTTTCGGGAAACGAGAAGCACGTTCAGTTGTGGGAGCGCTCCCAAGTCGCGATGTTCATGAAGCCAGGCGTCACCGGAGCTGTCAACCTTCCCGACAGGATCGGATGGGTTCGGCCTCCCCCTGCCCCGGCCGGCCGGCCGGGGCAGGGGGAGGCCACCCGGCTCAGCAGACCTTCCCCGCGCCGGCCCGCTGCCCGACGAGTCCCGGCACCGCACGCGGATCGTCGACCCTGGCCCGCAGAGCGGGGGCCCAACCCGCCCCGGACTGAAGTGGGTTGTCCGGGTTCAGGGCGTTGTGTGCGGTGATGAGGTCGACCGTACGGCCGTTGACCCGGTTGCCCACGGCCGTGAGCGGCGCGTCCTTCCACTTCTTCAGGATCTTCCCGGCGGCGACTCCGCCGGGCAGGGTGAAGGCGTTCTTCTCGGCGTACAGCCGCGACTCGTGGCCGATGCCGAAGGAGTACGCGTAGCTCTGTCCCTCCTTCACCACGAAGTGGTTGTTGTACGCGTCGACCTGGCCGAACCGAACGCGCGGGGCGCGCTCCACGATCCCCGTGAACAGATTGTGATGCAGCGTCACCTTGAGCTTGCCCGCATCCGTAGCGGCCGCGCTGTCACTGTTGCCGATCATCAGCGTCTTGTCATGTTCCGCGAACACATTCCAGGACGCGGTGACGTGGTTGGCGCCGCGCACGATGTCCAGCTCGCCGTCGTGCTGCTGGTAGATCTCGCCGTAGTACCGGGGCAGCGAACTGTCGGGATACCGCCCGTCCGTGAAGGTGTTGTGGTCGATCCACACATGCGTGGAGCCGTACACGACCATCGCGTCGTACTCGGAGTTCCAGGCGCCGGTCGAGCCGTCCGTCGGGTCCCACTGCGGGAAGCAGTCGAGTGGGCTCTCCACGGTCAGGTTGCGGATGATGACGTTGTCCACGCCCTGGATCTGGAGGCTGCCCCCCGTGATCCCGGCATGCTTGCCCACCCCGACGATGGTCGTGTTGGCGGGGACGTACGCCTTGACGGAGGCGGCCTGTTTCTTCGCGGAGGCCGCACGCAGGTCCTCCTGCGGCCCGCTGACCGGGGTGTCGTATCCCCACACGGCCGGGTCGTAGTCGGCGAGGTACCGCGTGAAGTCGTAGCCGTCGGCCTCGAATGCCTCACAGCCGCCTTCGGTGGCATTGAGGGTGCCCACGACCCGAATGATCTTCGGGGCGGTTCCACCGACCGCGAGCGCGGCCTTGAACTCGGCCCAGGTTCTGACCGTACGGGTGTGCGCCGCATCCGCGGCGGCCCCACCCGTGGTGCCCGCGCCCTCGGACGCCCAGCCGTCGCCCACGGCGAGGGTCTGGCGCCCGAGGTCGGGCGACGTCGCGTGAGCAGGGGCGGTAAGGGACAACACCAGAACGGTGCATCCGACGAGCGAGGTACCTATGGCTCGGGTTCGCATGGCGACTCCTATCGTGGTGGCCAGGTGATCCATACGGCCGGGACGGGGTCCTCCAGCCGCCGTACGTCGCGGGCGGCCAGCACCCCGCGCTCCCGCAGGCCGCCCGCCACCAGCCGCGCCACCTCGATGGCGCCACGCGGCCGGAAGTGGGTGTTGTCCTGCTCGCCGTCCGGGTAGTTGGGCGACTCGCCCGGTGCCAGCCAGTTGAAGTACGCCTTCGACGCCTCGGGCCCGAGCCTCTGCCACTCGGCGAGCGACGCGGCCTGTACGTCGACGAGCGGCACGCCCTGCTCCTCGGCCAGCGCCCGCATCGCCGCCGGGTACTCCCCGTGCGTCGGCACGGCGTTTCCCCCGGCGTCGAACCTGCGCCGTTCTACCGGCGTGAGCAGCACGGGCAGCGCCCCCCGTTCCCGCGCCCCCGCCACGTACCGGAGCAGGTGCTCCTGGTAGGTCGTCCACGGCTCGGTGTACCGGGCGGGGTCGGACGCCTTCTGGTCGTTGTGCCCGAACTGCACGAGCAGCAGGTCACCGGGGCGTACGCCGCCGAGCAGGGCATCGAGGCGGCCCTCGTCGACGAAGCTCTTCGAACTGCGCCCGTTCATCGCGTGGTTGGCCACGGCCAGACGCGAGGCGAGGAAGAAGGGCAGGGCCATCCCCCACCCCGCCTCGGGCGCCGCGTCGGCGTACTTCTGGGCGGCGGTGGAGTCACCGGCGATCCAGACCGTGCGCGTGCGTGGCCGCGCGGTGGCCGTACCCGCGGGGACGAGCGGCAAGGCGGCGGCGAGTGCCGCCACGGTCCGTCTACGGCTCAGGGACATGCGGGACCTCTCGTACGAAGGAAAAAGGAGTGCCGGCCCGCAGCCGGGCGACGGCCGGGGCGGGGCCGTGCAGGGTCGCCGCAGAGGTTGGCGGCGCCTGGTGGGCTCCCTGGCCGGCGCCCAAGGCCGCCGGCCTCGTGGGGGTGCCCCCTCTGGGGGGGAGACGAGCCCAAAGGGGCCACGCCCCCCACGCACCGGGGGTAGCCGCCGCTCGGGCACCGCCCCGGGGCGAACCGAGAAAGGGCGCCGCCCTGTCCCGTTGTGCCCACCCGTCCCGCCCTGCGGAACGACTGCCCACAACGGGGGCCCAGACGGGGCGACTGCCCCCACGGGGGGACCGCGTCAGGACTTGTTCTGCTCGTTCCACTCGGCCTGGGCCTCGTTGAGCTGCTCGGCGAGCGTGTCCAGGAACTCCTTCGCCGTCATCGCGCCCAGCAGCACCTTCTGGAAGTTCGGCTCGTTGTCGGCCTTGCTGATCTTGTTCCAGTCGGGCAGGTAGTACGGCAGCTCCACGATCTTGGTGGAGCCGTCCGTGAGCGCCTTGGCGCCCAGCTTGGTGGCCTCGGCCTCGTTCATCCACGGGTCGGCCGCCGCCTCCGTGTTCGCCGGTATGGCGCCCGCCGACTCGTTCCACTTGCTGTTGGACTCGTGCGAGACGGCGAACTCGATGAACTTCCAGGCCGCGGCCTTGTTCTTGCTGCTCTTGAAGAGTCCCAGTCCGTCGACCGGGTTGGACACCTGGACACGCGTACCGCTGTCGCCCACCGGGTTCGGGATGCCGGCGAACTTGTCCTTGCCGAGTGCCTTCACATGGTCGGTGTACGAGCCGAGGTTGTGGCTCAGCATGCCGATGGTGCCGGTGTCGAACTGGGCGACCATCTTCTTGAAGTCGTTGTTGACGTCCGCCTCGGGCGTGGTCGTCTTGAACAGCCCGACGTACTTCTCCAGCGCCGCCACGTTCTTCGGGTCGTTGACGGTGGTCTTGTCACCGTCCCAGAAGGACGTGATGCCCGACTGCCCGTACATGGCGTCCAGCGCCTGCGCGATGGAGCCCGCCCCGCCGCGGATGGTGTAGCCGAACTTGTTGTTCTTGACATCCGTCAGCTCGGTGGCCGCCTCGTAGAACTTCGCCCAGGTCGTCGGCGCGTCCAGGCCCGCCGCCTTGAACAGGTCGGTGCGGTAGTACAGGGTGCCGTTGCTGGCGGAGGTGGGCACCGAGTACATCTCGTCGCCCCGCCCCCCGGCCGACTTGACCGACGCGACCATGCTCGGGACGAGCTTGCCCTTGAGGGCGGAGTCCTCGATCCGGTCGCCGACCGGCTCCAGCGCGTCCTGCGCGACGATGTTGGCGAGGTACGCGGCGCCGACGCCGCCGACGTCCGGCAGGCCGCCGCCCGCGATGGCGGTGTCGTACTTCGACTGGACGTCCTCGCTGGGGATCGGGACGTAGGTGACCTTGATGCCGGGGTTCTTGGCCTCGAAGTCCTTGATGATCTCCTGCCAGACGGCGGTGCGCACACCACCGTTGTTGTCCCAGAAGGTGATGGTGCCCTTGCCGGAACCCTCCTCGCCCGCGGCGGCGGTGCCGTCGTCACCGCACGCGGTGGCGGTCAGGGCGAGCACGGCGGCCAGGGACACGGCAACCGTCATACGACGCCGTCTGTGGTCGTTGTTCATGATCGGCTCTTCTCTCTCAGTGGGTGCGGGAGTGGTGCGGGGCCCAGCCGTCCCGGCCGGCGAGGTAGTCGGCGACCTCGTGGCGGGCGGCGTCGGCGTCGGACATCTGGGGGCGGTCGGCTGTGACGACGGCGCCCGGGCCGTAGGTGCCGTACTCGCTGAAGCGGGCGTCCTTCCACGAGAAGCCACCCATGTCGGTCCAGGGCGACGCCTTGATGGCGGCCGGCAGCTCGGTCTCACGGATGAGCACCTGGCCGATGGCGTCCGGGTTGCCGCCCGGGTGCCAGGGCCGGCCGAGGTGGAAGGAGCCGGCCGGGGCGTCGCTGACGATCCGGGACCGGGTGATCAGGAACCCGTACGGGTTGTCCTTCCAGGTGCTGGCGGCGGTGACGTACCCGTTGTTGGTGGCGGAGCCGCGGCTGAGCGCCCGGATCAGCGACCGCTCGATGACGGTCGTGGCCCGCCCGTAGACGAAGTCGACATCGCCCTCGATGTACGAGTCGCGGATGTAGACCCGGCTGATGGTGTCCAGTCGGGGGCTGTCGGTCATCAGGGTGTCCTGATTGCCCTTGAAGGCGGTGTTCTCGAAGACGATCCGGTCACCCGTCGTCTTCATCGCCAGCGCCTGCTCGGCGTTCAGCTCGACCGCGGCCTCGTCGAAGTCGTTGACGAAGGTGAGGTTGCGTGCGGTGACGTCGGAGGCGGCGATCAGGACGGTGGCGCTGCCGGAGGAGCCTCCGTACGCGTTCGGCGTGTCGTACACGATCACGGTGTCGTCCCGGTCTTCTCCGGTCCCGAGCAGCGAGATCTTTGGCTTGTCGCGAGGGATGCGCACCTTCTCCCGGTACGTCCCGGGCGCGATCCGCACCGTGACGAGCCCGTCGTTGTCGGCCGGGACGGCGTCGACGGCGGCCTGGACGGTGGGGTAGGCAGCGGGAACGTCCAGCGCCACGTTCGCGCCGATCGTCCTCTGCGGCCCGGAGAAGCGCTTCACCAGGGCGGGTACGGCGGCGGCCGGGTCGAGCCGGTACGCGTAGAAGTCACGCGGCTCGAAGGCGGTGCCCCACTCGTCGTGGCGGCCCGTCGTCCTCCGCAGGATGGACCCGCGCTCCACCAACTCGGCCGTGGCATCGGCCTGGTAGGGGTGCTGGACGTCCTCGTAGTAGCTGTTCTCGATCACCATCCGGGTCTTGCCGCGCGCCCAGTTGCCGTACGACCAGACCGGGTCGCCGTCCGCGACCTGGGCGGACAGGTAGTTGTTGTAGAGGTGGGCGTAGGCGCAGTTGTCGGCGGACGGGTTGCGCTGCTTGGTGCCGCTGAACCAGTTGTGGTCGATGGTGATCTGGGTGGTGACGTTCTCCGTCCAGCCGATGCCGAACGCCTTGTTGTGGGTGTCGAAGCGGTTGTACGAGACGGTGACGTACTGGCTGTCCTTGCGGACGTCCAGCAGTCCGTCGCCCATGCGCGTGAAGCGGTTGTGGTCGATCCAGACGTGGTGGACGGAGTCCATCTGGATGGCGTCGAAGTCGGTGGTCTTGCCGTCCCAGTCGCCCTCGACGTACGAGTCGCGGATGGTGAGGTTGCGGATGATGACGTTGTGCGTGCCGGGCTTGAGCTGGAGCTCGCCGTGGACGATCTCACCGCTCGTGCCGACGCCGACGATGGTCTTGTCTGAGGCGACGGTGATCGAGGACCCGAAGGGCTCGACGTCGATCGCGCCGGCGACGCGGATGATGTAGGGCTCGGTGGCGCCCGCGTACTTCGCCAGGTCGGCCTGGGTGCGGACGGTGACGACCTTGCCTCCCTTGCCGCCGGTGGTCCCACCGGCCAGGGAGGCGAATCCGTGCGGCTGGTCGGTCCACTTGCCGAGTGCGGCGGCAGCGGTGGCCTCCTGGGTCTCCTGGGTCACCGGCGCGGCCCCGGCGGCCCCGGCGGCCGGCACGGATCCGGCAGCGGGCACTGCCCCTGCGGCCGGGGGGACCGCGCCCAGGCCGAGCGCGGCCACGAGGGCGGTGACCGCTGCCAGGACCCTGCCTGGCAAGCGCTTGCTATGGAGGTACGGCATGGCGGCTCCAATCGACGTACGTAATCGGTCAGTTGACGTGGAACTCGGTGAACGTGGCCGTCCCGGCGTCCCCCTGTCCCTGGGGGGCCACCGCGAACAGGCCGAGCAGGGCGCCGACCCAGCGCCATGGCGTGGCGGCGAAGACCGGCCCCGACGCCCGCCACCCCTCCCCCGCGTCGTACGAGAACCGGCAGCGGGCGCCCGCCGACACCTCGACACGCAACCGCACCCGTGCGCCCGCCCCGGAATCCGGCACCACGCGCGCGTGCGCCGCGTCCCGCTCCCGCTCGGCGACCGCCTCGGCGAACCGGTGGACCAGCCGCACCGCGCCGCCCCCGTCCCGCTCCAGCCCGATCCACGAGAAGGCGTCACCCAGTACGGCGAGCCCCGCGCGGGCGCCCGGTTCGGTGGACTCCAGGGCCAGGCCGACCTCCACGGTGAACGTCTCGGCGGGCAGCCGCTGGGTGAGGACGTTCGGCAGGAGGCGCAGGTCATGGGCGTGGGCGTCGGCGGTCCGGACGCAGGCCAGCCGCAGTCCGTCACCGCCGTGTTCCACCGTCCACCCTTGGCGCGGGTTTGCGGTCCACTGCCACTGCCGCCCGTACCGCCCGCCCGGGAACGCGTCGTCCGTCGCGGGCGCCTCCACGGGTTGCGGCGGGCCGGCCGGTTTGCGGTGGACGCGCACGGGCTCGCCGCCGTCGCCGAGGACGGGCCAGCCGTCGGCGTCCCACGCCATCGGCTGGAGGTGGACGACGCGCCCGTACGCCCCGCGCGCCTGGAAGTGCAGGAACCAGTCCTCGCCCGCCGGGGTGCGCACCCAGCCGCCCTGGTGGGGGCCGTTGACGTCGGTGGAGCCCTGCGCGAGGACGACCTTCTCCTCGTACGGGCCGAAGAAGTCCCGCGCCCGGAAGGCGCCCTGCCAGCCGGTCTCCACTCCGCCGGCCGGGGCGAGGATCCAGAACCAGCCGCCGTGCCGGTAGAGCTTGGGCCCTTCCAGGGTGAACCAGCCGGGGATGCGGTCCCCGTCCACGATGATCTTGCCCTCGTCGAGGAGGGTGCGGCCGTCCCGGCTCATCCGGTGGCCGGTGAGCCGGTTCTTCACCCCGGACCGGGACTTGGCCCAGGCGTGCACCAGGTACGCCTCGCCTGTCTCCTCGTCCCACAGGGGGCAGGCGTCGATGAGGCCCTTGCCGGCCTTCAGCAGGTGCGGCTCGCTCCACGGGCCCCGGATGTGCTCGGCGTGCACCTGGTAGACCCCGTGGTCCGGGTCGCCCCAGAAGATCCAGAAGCGGCCGTCGGCGTGACGCAGGGACGGCGCCCATACGCCGCAGTCGTGGCGTGGCACGGCGAAGTCGGCGGCCGGCTCCAGCCGGTCCAGGGCGTGCCCGACGAGCGACCAGTTGACCAGGTCGCGGGAGTGCAGCAGGGGCAGCCCGGGGGCGCGGCCGAAGCTGGAGGCAGTGAGGTAGAAGTCCTCGCCGACGGCGACGACGTCCGGGTCGGACCAGTCGGCGTTCAGGACCGGGTTGCGGTAGGTCCCGTCGCCGAGGTCGGCCGCCCATACCGGTGGTGTCATGCCAGGGCCTTTCGTACGAGGGCGGCGGCTTCGCCCCGGTCCAGGGCGCCGTCGGCGACGACGGTCACCACACGGCGTACGACGGTGTCGCCCGCCGCGATGACCAGGCGCTCCTCCCAGGCGAGGGCGGAGCCGACGCCGGGGTACTCCCCGGTGCGGACGAACCAGGGGTCGCGCCGGGTTTCGTCGGTGGCGCCGGCGAAGACGAGCGTCCAGTCCGTGCCCATGAGGGCCAGCCAGTCGGCGGTCCGCCCGTGCACGGCTGCTTCCCCGTCCGCGTCCTCGGTGAAGGCGGCGGGCGGGGCGGCCGCCTTGGGGGCGCGCCAGAAGAAGCCTCCGTAACCGGCGCCATGGCGGCCGTTTGTGGCGGGGGACCCTATGGAGAGGGTTTCCGGGCCGGGGTTGGTGAGCGAGAAGGTGAAGTCCAGCGCCCACGCGGTGGAGGTCAGTTCGGTGGCGGCGACGGTCCGGCGCTCCCGCAGCACCTCGCGGCCTTCGGCGCGCCAGGACAGGTCCTCGACGAACCCGTCCGGGTCGCGCAGCTTCCAGCCGTCGTGGTGCTGGACGCCGTGGTTGTCCAGCTCGGTCGGCCCCCGGTCGCGTACGAAGGTGCGCCCGCCCCAGAAGTTGTGTCCCGCGACATCCGGCACGGCGACCGAGACGCCCAGGTGATGGAGGTGGTCCTCGGGCCGCTCCTCGGTGACGGGGGTGCCCTTGAGAGTGGTGACGGGGTGGAGGTACGGGCGCGGGGAGAGGCGGGCCACGAGGTCGGGCCGGGTGAGGTAGCGGCCGACGGGGCGTCCCGCGCAGCGCAGGAGGAGGTTCATGGGGAGCTCTCCAGTTCGGAGAAGAGGGCGAGGGTGTCGGCGCTGGCGTGGACGAGCCCGTCGATGCCCTTCACCACACGGCGGTCGCCGTCCGCGTACCAGCTGCCCTCGGGGAGCCGGCGCGGTTCGGGGGCGGTGCGTACGGCTTCGACGAGCCGCATGAAGGCGCCGGTGCGGTCCGGCGGCACGAGCAGGTCGTCGCCGTCGTGTAGGTGCGCGATCAGGTTTTCCAGCAGGTCCGTCCGGCCGTGGACGGTCTCCATGGGCCCGTGTCCGGCCCGCTGCACCAGGACCCGGTCCTGCTTGTACCAGAGCGTGATGCGGCCGTGGCTGCCGTGGACGACGACGTACGGCTCTCCGGGCTGTTCGGCGCAGAGCGTCACGGCGACGGTGACGGGCGTGCCGCGTGCCGTGGTGATCCGTACGCAGGAGGTGTCGTCGGCCTCGATGTCGTTGGCCCGCGCGAGGTCGAGTTCGATGCCCGTCACGTCGTCGGCGTGGGCACTGCCGTCGAGGGCGAGGGCGGTGGCCACGGCGTGCGCGAGCGGGTTGGTGAGGACGCCGTCGACCACGTCGCTGCCGTCGTCCATGCGCCGTTTCCCGGCCCATGGGGAGCGCCGGAAGTACGCCTCGTCCCGGGCCCATGCCCCGGCCGCCCCGATGCCCGTGACCTCACCGATGGCGCCGCCCGCGATGAGGTCGGCGATGGCGGGCAGGGCGTGCGAGCCGAGCGACTGGAAGCCGATCTGGCAGGCGGTGCCGGCCTCCCGTACCCCGTCGGCCATGCGCCGGAACTCCGCGTAGGAGGGCGCGGGCGGCTTCTCCAGCAGGAGGTGCGCCCCGCGCCGGGCGGCGGTGAGCGCGAGCGGGATGTGGGTGTCGATGGGCGTGCAGATGACGGCGACACGGGCGCCGGTGGCGTCCAGGAGGGTGGCGAAGTCGGCGGACTGGACGGGGCTGTCGAAGCCGGCGAGTTCGTGGGGGTCGAGCGGCCGCAGCTCGCAGACGCCCGCGAGCCGTACCAGGCCCTGCTGTTGGAGGCGCCGGATGTTGTCCAGGTGCCAGCGGCCGTGGCCGCGGGCGCCCGCGAGGACGACCGGGATCGGGCCGGCGGTCATGGGAGCCTCCCGGCGCCCGCGCCACGCGCCACGTCCTGTGCCGCCTGGCGCGCGGTGTCGACCCGTCCGTGGAGGGTGGGGGTCCAGCCGACGTCGGGGGTGAGGTCGCGCTCGCTGCCGGAGTTGTAGGCGTTGTGGATGGCGAGCAGGTCGACCGGGAAGCCGTTGAACTCGGTGCCGGTCTGCTGCAGGGCGGTGCCGTTCCAGCTCTTGACCAGGTCGGCGGCCTCGATGTGGCCGGGGGTGGTGAAGGAGTTGTTCTCGGCGACGATGCGCGACTCGGTGGAGACGCCGAGGGAGTACCGGTACTGGTCGCCCTCGGGAATGTCGTAACGGTTGTTGTAGAGGTGGACCTGTCCGAAGCGGACGCGCGGGGCGCGCTGGACGATCGACTCGAACCGGTTGTGGTGGAGGGTGACGCGCAGCTTGCCCCGGTCGGTGGTGACGTTGTCGCCGTTGCCGATGAGCATCGCCTTGTCGTGGTCGGTGAACCGGCTCCAGGAGACGGTTATCAGGTCGGCGCCATTGGTGATGTCCAGCAGTCCGTCGTGACGGAGGTAGTTGCGGCCGAAGTGGGTGGGCTCACGGTCGTCGGGGTGGCCCTTGTCGCTCGCCGTGACGTGGTCGATCCACACATGGGTGGCACCGCGCAGCCAGAGGTTGTCGTACGCGCTCTTCCAGTCGCCGAGCCCACCGGTGTTGGGCTGCCAGGCAGGGAAGCAGTCGTAGGCGTCGCGCAGTTCGAGGTTGCGGATGATGACGTTGTCCGCGTCCTTGACCTGGAGGCTCGCGCCTTTGAGTACGGCGTCGGCGCCCACCCCCACGATCGTGGTGTTCGACCCGACGGCGAGCTCGACGCGGGCGGCCTGCCGGGCGGCGGACGCCTTGCGGGCGTCCTCCTGCGGACCCGCCGGCTTGGCCCCGCCCCAGGTGCGCGGATCGTACGCGGCGAGGTAGGCGGCCAGGTCGTAGCCGCCGGTGGCGTAGTCGGCGCAGTGGAGGCGGCGGCCGTGGTCGTCGGTGTTGGCGTCGATGGTGCCGGCGATGCGGATGATCCTGGGCGTGGCGCTGCCGCCGTCCAGCGCCCGGACCAGCTCGGCGCGGGTGCGTACGGTCACGTCGTGCGCCGCGTCAGCGGCGGCCCCGCCGGTGGTGCCCGCGCCCTCGGCCGCCCACCCGTCCCGGGGCGCCAGCACCTCGCGCCCGATGTCCCGCCCGGCGGCCGGGCGTTCGCCCGACCCCGTGGGGCCGCTCCCGGAACGCTCGGCGGTACGGGCGCCGGTTCCCGCGTACGCGGCGGCAGGGGCGCCGTGCGGGGCGGCGGGCCCCGCGTACGCGGCGGACTCCGGCTGCGCCGTGCGGACCCCCTGCGGGGCGACAGGCCCGGCGTACGCGGCCGAGTTCGCCCGCCCGGCGGCCGGGGCACCCTGCGGGGCGACATGCCCCGCGTACGCGGCCGGATCGGTCCGCACGGCGGCGGGGGCCGTCAGCGCCGCCAGGGCCGTCAGCAGCGCGACCGTGCCGGCGGTCCGCGCGACCCGGCCGGGCCTGCGGCCGACGCTCGCGGGATGCGGGTGCCGGCTGTCGGGCTTGGCTCTCATGCGTCGTCCTCCTCGACGTTCGGTTTCGGCCGGTGCGGCCAGGCGCCGCCACCACGTGGGCCACGTGCGGCGACCAGGAGCCAGGGGCGGAGTTCCGCCCCAGGGGCCGGGCGCGGCATCCGGGACCAGGTGGCCCGGGTCGCCCGGGGCGCAGGGCGTCAGCCCTTCACCGCGCCGGCGCTGAAGCCGGTGATGAGCCACTTCTGGATGCACGCGAAGACGATCACCACGGGGACGGCCGCGACGACCCCGCCCGCCGCCAGCGCGCCGAGGTCGACGCTGTCCGAGCCGATGAGGGTGTTGAGGCCGACGGGGATGGTCTGCCTGTCCTGCCGGCTGAGGAACATCAGGGCGAACAGGAAGTGGTTCCAGCTGTGGACGAAGGCGAAGGAGCCGACCGCGATCAGCCCGGGCCGCAGCAGCGGCAGGACGACCGCGCAGAAGGCGCGGAAGCGGGAGCAGCCGTCCACCCAGGCGGCCTCCTCCAGGGAGACCGGCACGTTCTTGATGAACCCGCTGATCAGGATGATCGACAGGGGCAGCTGGAAGACCGTCTCGGCGATGATGACGCTGCCCAGCGAGTTGATCATCCGCATCTCGCGGAAGATCTCGAACAGCGGGACCAGCATCAGCGCGCCCGGGATGAACTGGGAGCACAGCAGCGCCAGCATGAAGCCGTTCTTGATGCGGAAGTCGAACCGGGCCAGGGCGTACCCGCCGGACAGGGCGATGAGGGTGGTCGTCACCAGCGTGGCGACGCCGACGAGCATGCTGTTCTGGAAGAAGACGCCGAAGCTGCGTTCGTTCCAGACCTTGTCGAAGTGCTCGAAGGTCAGCGGCCACGGCACCAGCGAGGTGGACCCGGCGGGCCGCAGCGCGAACAGCAGCATCCAGTAGAAGGGGACGAGCGTGAACAGCAGGTACAGCCCGAGGGGGACGTAGATCTGCCAGCGCGGTACGTCGTCGAAGGCGCGCTCCCGCTTCGGTGTGCGCGACCGGGACGGGGGCAGCGGCGGCTGGGACGTGGGCACGCGCGCGTGGGTGCCCTTTTCCGCGAGTGCGGCGGTCATGTGCGGTCGCCTCCGAACTTGCTCAGGCGCAGATAGAGGATCGAGCAGAAGAGGAGGATCACGAACGCGACGGTGGTCAGCGCGGAGGCGTAACCGAAGTCGTGGCCCTCGATACCGGTGTTGGCGATCATCAGGGGCAGCGTCGTGGTGACTCCGGCGGGGCCACCGCCCGTGAGGGTGTAGAGCAGGTCGACGTTGTTGAACTCCCAGACGCCGCGCAGCAGCGTGGAGAGGATGATCGCGTCCTTGAGGTGCGGCAGCGTGATGTGGAAGAACTGCCGCAGTCGGCCGGCCCCGTCCACCGACGCCGCCTCGTACAGGTCCCTGGGGATGGACTGGAGGTCGGCGAGGATGAGGATGGCGAAGAAGGGGACTCCTCGCCACAGTTCGGCGACGACCGCCGCCCAGAAGACGGTGCCCGTGTCGGACAGCACGGAGGTGCCGTACGAGCCGATGCCGATGTCGGCGAGGTAGCGGCTCATACCCGTGGAGGGGTTGTAGAGCAGCATCCAGATGGTGGTGGTCAGGACGCCGGAGACGGCCCACGGCGAGAAGACCAGGGCGCGGGCGACGGCCCGGCCGACGAACGTCTGGTTGACCAGCAGCGCCAGTACGAGCCCGAGGGCGAGTTGGAGGCCGACCTGGACGATGACCCACTTGGCGCTGAAGCCGAGCGTGGACCAGAAGAGGGGGTCCTCGGTGAAGACGCGGGTGAAGTTGTCCAGGCCCGCGTAGCCGTTCTTCCACGGCTTGGTGACGTTGTAGTGCTGCAGGCTGTAGTAGAAGACGCTCAGTACCGGGTAGGCGATGAAGCCCAGCATCAGCAGACCGGCGGGCGCGATCAGCAGGTACGGCAGGCGGCGTGGTTCGGCTCCGGTCCCCGTGCGGCGCCGGCCGGCCCGGGGGTGTTTCGCCACGGCTGCGGCGTGGGCCATGACATGTCTCCGTTCGTCATTGCGTGGGGTGAAGCGCTTACCGGATCACGTTCGGAATACCGAACACAGCGACTCCGGTCATGAAAGGAAGCGGTTCAGCCCGCGTAGGGGTCCGGGACCTCGCCGGCCCTGGCGAGGAACGCGAAGTCGCAGCCGGTGTCGGCCTGGGTGATGTGCTCGCTGTAGAGGGCGCCGTAGCCGCGCCCGTACCGGGTGGGCGGCGGGGTCCACTCGGCCCTGCGCCGCTGAAGCTCCTCGTCACTCACGTCCAGGTGGAGCGTGCGCGCCTCGACGTCGAGGGTGATGGGGTCGCCGGTGCGGACCAGCGCCAGGGGCCCGCCGACGTACGACTCGGGCGCGATGTGCAGCACACACGTGCCGTAACTGGTGCCGCTCATCCGGGCGTCGGAGATCCGCACCATGTCCCGGACGCCCTGCTTGAGCAGGTGGTCGGGGATGGGGAGCATGCCGTACTCGGGCATCCCGGGGCCGCCCTTGGGTCCGGCGCCCCGCAGCACGAGCACATGGTCGGCGGTGATGCCGAGGGCCGGGTCGTTGATGGTGCGCTGCATGGTCCGGTAGTCGTCGAAGACGACGGCGGGGCCCGTGTGCTTGAGCAGGTGCGGCTCGGCGGCGATGTGCTTGATGACGGCGCCGTCGGGGCAGAGGTTGCCGCGCAGGACGGCGACACCGCCCTCGTCGGCGAGCGCCCGGTCGCGCGGCCGGATCACGTCGTCGTTGTGCACCGGCGCGCCGTCGAGCTGTTCGCGCAGGGTGGCATGGGCGACGGTCGGCCGGTCCAGGTGCAGCAGGTCGGTGATGCGGGAGAGGAACCCGGGCAGTCCGCCGGCGAAGTGGAAGTCCTCCATCAGGTACCGCCCGCCCGGGCGGAGGTTCGCCAGCACCGGTACGGTGCGGGCGATCCGGTCGAAGTCGTCGAGCGTGAGCGTGACGCCGGAGCGGCCGGCCATGGCGATCAGGTGGATCACGGCGTTGGTGGACCCGCCCAGCCCGAGGACGGTCGTCACGGCGTCCTCGTACGCCTCCCTCGTCAGGATCGTCGACAGCCTCAGGTCCCGGCGTACGAGCTCGACGATCCGCATCCCGGAGGCGGCGGCCATCCGGTCGTGGCCCGAGTCGACGGCCGGGATGGAGGAGGCGCCCGGCAGGGTGACGCCCAGCGCCTCGGCGGCAGCCGTGAGGGTGGAGGCGGTGCCCATGGTCATGCAGTGGCCGGGCGAGCGGGCGAGTCCGTTCTCCAGCTCGGCCATCTCGCAGTCGCCGATGAGCCCGGCGCGCTTGTCGTCCCAGTACTTCCACATGTCCGTGCCCGAGCCGAGGACTTCGCCGCGCCAGTGGCCCGGCAGCATCGGCCCGGCCGGTACGAAGACGGCGGGCAGGTCGACCGAGGCCGCGCCCATCAGCAGCGCCGGTGTCGACTTGTCGCAGCCGCCCATCAGCACGGCCCCGTCGACCGGGTACGAGCGCAGGAGCTCCTCCGTCTCCATCGCCAGGAGATTGCGGTAGAGCATCGGCGTCGGCTTCTGGAACGTCTCCGAGAGCGTGGAGACCGGGAACTCCAGCGGGAAACCGCCGGCCTGCCACACCCCCCGCTTCACGGCCTGCGCCCGGTCACGCAGGTGGACGTGACAGGGGTTGATGTCGGACCAGGTGTTGAGGATCGCGATGACCGGCTTGCCCAGGTGCTCCTCGGGGAGGTAGCCGAGCTGGCGGGTGCGGGCGCGGTGGCTGAACGAGCGCAGGCCGTCGGTCCCGTACCACTGGTGGCTGCGGAGCTCTTCCGGCTTCATATGGACCAGCCCCCGACCATTGCGGCGATCTCGGCGCGGTGCGCCTCGGGGAGCAGGCGGCTCGGCGGGCGCACGTCGCGGCGGCACAGGCCGAGGGCGTCCAGGGCCTCCTTGACGACGGTGACGTTGTCGGCGGACTGGTCGGCGGCGCGCAGGTCCTCGAAGGGGCGGATCTGCTCCCAGACCTTCGCGGCGGCCTGCTGGTCCCCGGCGCGCAGCGCCTCCAGCATGGCGAGCGAGACGGCCGGGGCGACGTTGACCAGCCCGGACGTGAAGCCGGTGGCGCCCATGGCCCAGTAGGCGGGTGCGTACAGCTCGGCGAGGCCGGCGATCCACACGAACCGGTCGAGCCCGGCGTCGCGGGCGACGGCGCCGAAGCGGGCGGCGTCGGGCACGGCGTACTTGACGCCGATGACGTTGGGGCACAGCTCGCCGAGCCGGGCGATGGTGGCGCCGTCGAGGAGCGGGTTGCGGATGTACGGCACGACGCCCAGCTCGGGGACGGCGTCGGCGATCTCGCGGTGGTACGCGATCCAGCCGTCGCGCGAGACGTACGGGTGCACGGGCTGGTGAACCATGACCATGCCGGCGCCGAGGTCGCGGGCGTGCCGGGCGGCGGCGGTCGCGGTCGGCAGGTCGTGTCCGACGCCGACGAGGACGGCGGCGCGGTCGCCGGTCTCCTCGATGGTCAACTCGGTCACCAGAACGCGCTCCTGAGGCGTCAGGGCGTAGAACTCGCCCGTGTTGCCGCCCGGGGTGACGGCCCGTACGCCGCCGTCGAGCATCCGGCGCAGCAGGGCACGGTAGGTGTCGCGCTCGACGCCGCCGTCGGCGCCGAAGGGTGTCACGGGGATCGCGACGACGTCCGCGAGAGCCGCCCTCAGCGATGCGTGGTCCATACGGCTGTCCTTTTCCGTGGTCACTGGGCGTCGTCGTCGCCGGGGAAGGCCCGTGCGACGAACGAGGCGATGTGGTCGTGCAGGGCGCGCGCGGCGCCCTCGGCGTCCCCGGCCAGCGCCAGGCTCAGGATCTGCCGGTGCTCCTCGGCCTCGTGCCGCCAGGAGGGCTGGGCGCTCCAGGCGACGGTGGACACGAGCGCGGCCTGGTCGCGCACCTCGTCGAGCATCCGGGCGAGCAGCGGGTTGCCGCAGGGCAGGTAGAGGGCGCGGTGGAACTCCCGGTTGGCGAGCGAGCGTTCGGCCTGGTCGGCCGCCCCGTCGGCGTCGGCGAGCGCCTGGCCGGCGGCGTCGAGTGACGCGCCGCGCCCGATGGTGCGGCGCAGCGCCTCGGGCTCGAGGAGCAGGCGTACGTCGTAGACCTCACGCGCCATGGCGGCGTCGACGGTGCGGACGGTGGCGCCCTTGTACTGGCTCATGACGACGAGGCCGGTCCCGGCGAGGGTCTTCAGGGCTTCCCGTACGGGGGTCTTGGACACCCCGTACTGCGCGGCCAGTTCCGTCTCCACCAGGGCTTTGCCCGGGGGCAGCTGCCCGGTGAGGATCGCGTGCTTGATCGCCTCCAGGACGTACTGGGTGCGGGAGGGGATGGGGCTGGGGGCGGCGGCGAAGGCCATAGGGGCGGGCTCTCATATCTCGCGTATCGCGTCTCATATATGACGTACGAAGTACGACGCGATGAAGCTAGGGCGGTGGCCGGTATTCGTCAACGCTTCTGACAAAACTCGCGGGGGCTCCACTGGGCCTGGATTGGCGAAGACTCAAGTGACCAGGCGTATTACGCGTCATACGCTGAGAGGCTGGCAAAGACCAGGATCAGCATCAGCCTCGACCAGGAGGCGGGACTCGCCCGGGGCACGCCGCGTGAGGGCGAGAGTCCCGGTCTACGACACGGGGATGCTGATCGCGCTCGCCGATCGGAAGACAAAGGCGGTCCGGCTGCACGAGGGCCTCAAGGCGACACCGCATCGCGCCTTGGTGCTGGGGCCGGTCCTGGCCCAGGTGCGGCGCCCCCAGCCGGCCATGGTGCACACGCTGGCCGGCCTCCTCAAGCACTGCTCGGTACCGCAGGCGAGATGCTCGGAACCAGCGATGCGGGAAACGAGGGCAGGGCTTCCGGGGTGCATCGCCTGCAGTGCCGGCCCGGACCTCACGGACTGGCGGCGGGTGGGCACCGCACTGAATGAAGCGGCCCTGCCGCCCAAGAAGCGGCCGGACGCCGTGAACGCCTGGGTGGCGCTGGCCGCCGCCAAGCACGGCAGCGCGGTGGTCTTCACCAGCGACCCGGACGACATGGCCGCGTACCTGGCGGTGCTGAACCCGGCGGACGCGCACATCCTCGCCGTGTGAGCCGGCGGTGCCGGGCCAGGGCACACATGGACGCGGGTTTCACCGCAGGGCGAGCAGCGCCTCCCTGACCGCCGCCAGGTCCTGGTCGGAGGCGAGGCCCGCGTGGTACAGGCGCAGTTCGGTGGCGCCCAGCTCCCGCGCGTGGGCGGCGTCGGCTGCGAGGGTGGACGGGGACCCTCCCATGCCGGTCACCACCGTGAGGTTGGCCGCCAGGACGGTGTCCACGCGCGCGTGGGCGGCGAACGGGGGCAGCACCGTGTCCGCGCCGCCACCGGTGCAGGGCAGGACGACGCCGTCCGCGACGGACAGGATGTGCGCCGGGTCCACCCCGGCGTTGGCGCCCGTGCGGTACGGGGCGGGGTCGGCGTGCAGCAGGATCCGGAACGCCGGGTGGGCGGCCGCCCGGACCGCCGCGACGGCGGCCTCCTGGAGGCTACGGGCGGCGTGGGTGCGCCATGCGACGGTGGCCGAGGCGAGGCCGGCGCCCAGCAGCTTCTCCACGGCGGGCCACCCCGCGTCGGCCGAGCCGCCCGCGCTCCACACCGGCTCCAGGGCGCGGCGCACGCACGCGGCCAGCTCGTCCGGATCGGCGCCCTGCCCCGCGTACCCGTCGCGGCACGCGGCGCAGAAGCACAGGGACATCAGGTACTGCGCGGCGTCCCCGAGGGCGACGCCCGCGATCTTGTCGTGGGCGTGCAGGTGGGCCATCCCGTACCAGCCGCACGACTCCAGTTCGGTGCCGCGCGCCCCGGGGCGTACCGCCGCCTCGGCGGCCAGGTCCACCAGGTAGGCCCGCACCTCGGGGCGGGCGATGCAGGGCGCCCACGGGTAGCGGTCGCCGTAGGCGTTGACCACGGAGGTGCCGGGGTGTTCGGCGCCGAGGCGGGAGCTGTGCGCGAGGACGACCCAGCTGTGGACGTCCAGCCCGGCGGCCTCGAGCGCCCGGGCGGCCGCCCCGTACGCGTCTCCGGGCGCCCAGTCCCCCGCCTCGTACGGCGCCAGGTCCCGCCCGGCCCAGCGGGAGCGGTCCGGTGGGTAGAGGACGGCGGCGTACTCGGCCGTGACGAGGCGGTGGGCCGGGTGACGCGGGGTCAGGGCGCGGGTGGAGTGGTACGCGGAGGCGAGGGTGACCTGCTGGACGCCGAGGTCCGCGATCCGCGCGGCGGCGTCCGGGTCGCCGATGACGTCCCAGGGGTAGACGAAGGCGGAGGTCCTCACCGCTGGTCCCCCAGCAGGGCACGGCCGCGCTCGACGATCTCGGCGAGCTCCTTGATGTGGGCGGGCGCCGGTTCACTGAGCGGCGGGCGGACCTCGCCGACGTCCAGGCCGCCCATCCGCACCGCCGCCTTGACCAGCGAGACGGCGTATCCCCGCCCCTTGGCGCGCAGTTCGACCAGCGGCCGGTAGAAGCCGTCGATGAGCCGGTTCGCGGTCGCGTCGTCGCCGCTGTTCAGCGCGCGGTGGAAGGCTAGGGCGATGTCGGGCGCGAAGCAGAAGACGGCGGAGGAGTAGAGCGGGACGCCGATGCCCCGGTAGGCGAGGCCGGTGAGTTCGGCGGTGGGCAGGCCGTTGAAGTACAGCAGGCCGAGCCCTTCGGCGCGTACGGCGCTGACGACGCGCTGCATCAGGTCCAGGTCGCCGTGGCCGTCCTTGAGGCCGATGATGCCGTCGACCCGAGCGAGTTCGACCACCGTCTCCGGTGTGAGGATCGCGTTGTCGCGCTGGTAGACGATGACGTCGAGCCCGGTGGCCCCGGCCAGGGCGGTGTAGTGGCGCAGCAGCCCTTCCTGGTCGGCGACGACGAGGTAGGGCGGCATGGCGAGCAGCCCGTCGGCGCCCGCCTCCTCGGCGAGCTTCGCGTACTGGATCGCGAGCGCCGTGCCGTACCCGGCGCCGGCCACGACCGGCACCCGACCGGCGGTCTCCTCGACGGCGGCCGCCACGCAGGCGTGGAACTCCTCGGGCGTGAGGGCGTGGAACTCCCCCGTGCCGCAGCAGGCGAACACGGCGCCGGCACCGGCCTCGACCCCGGCGCGCACATGCGCGCGGAACGCGTCCAGGCCGAGCGCGCCGTCGGGTCCGTACGCGGTGACGGGGAAGAAGAGCAGGCCGTCGAGTCGGCCGGCGAGCGGGACTGGGGTCACGGGCGCTCCCTGGGCAAGACGTCGTACACAACCATGATCCGCATTTACATCCATGAACATCACCACGCTAGACCGGCCCCCTTGGGCCGGTCAAGGCGGAGGCCTGCCGAAAGGTTGGTGGAAAACCGCAAATCACAAGCAGAGTTGACCGCCCGCCACCACACTTGACGGTGTTCGGAGTCCCTCTCTAGCGTGTCCACGCATGTGAATGCGACCCATGTGCATGAGCCCCAGCAAGGAGATCCGCCCATGCCCGCTCCCCGTATGGTCCTGCTCACCGGAGCCGCCGGCGGCCTCGGCACCCTGATGCGGGGGCTGCTGCCCGCGTACGGATACGAGCTGCGCCTCTTCGACGCCACTCCCATCGAGGGCGAACCGGACGCGATCACCGCCGACCTCGCCGACAAGGAGGCACTGCGGGAGGCCGTACGGGGCGTCGACGCGATCATCCACCTGGCGGGCATCTCCCTGGAAGCCCCCTTCGAGAAGATCCTGCGCGCCAACATCGAAGGCACGTACAACCTGTATGAGGCGGCCCGTGAGCAAGGCGTGCGCCGGATCCTGTTCGCGTCCAGCAACCACGCGGTCGGCTTCACCCCGCGCCCCCACGAGGGCGACCCGCTCATCCCGGTCGACACCCCGCGCCGCCCCGACACGTACTACGGCCTGTCCAAGTGCTTCGGCGAGGACCTGGCCCAGCTCCACTGGGACCTGCACGGCATCGAAACCGTCTCCGTACGCATCGGCTCCTGCTTCATGGAGCCCACCTCCGTGCGGATGCTGTCGGTCTGGATGAGCCCCGGCGACTGCGCCCGCCTCTTCCACGCCGCCCTCACCGCCGAGGACGTGAAGCACACCGTGGTGTACGGCTCGTCCGCCAACACCCGCCTGTGGTGGGACCTCTCCACCGCCCGGGCGCTCGGCTACGAGCCGCAGGACGACTCCGAGCAGTACGCCGAGAAGCTGATCGCCGAACAGGGCGAACTGGACGACACCAACCCGGACCACACCCACCTGGGCGGCCACTTCTGCACCAGCCCGCCCCAGTGGCCGTACTAGGGCCGCCCGCGATCACCGCGTAACCGGAGTGGCCCAAGGTAAGGGAACGGCAAAGCAGCCTCGGTCGTTACCTCAGGCATGACAGCTATGACCCCCGGCTCGAACATCCCGCTTCCCGTCACCCGTGTGGCGGTGGACGTCGCCGCGCCCGTGCGGCTCGACGTATCGGGCCTGCTGCTCACCGCCGACGGCAAGGTGCGCTCCGACGACGACTTCATCTTCTACAACCAGCCGTCCGGCCCCGGCGTGACGTACCGGTCGGGCGGCGGCACGGCACCGGACGCGATCATCGTGGACACGGCCGCCGTCCCGCCCGGCATCGAGAAGATCGTCGTCACCGCGAGCCCGGACGCCGCGGGGCAGACGTTCCAGGGCATCGAACCCACCGCCACCATCCGCAACGCCGACGACGGCAGCGCGCTCGCCACCTTCACCCCGCCGCGGCTCGGCACGGAGACCGCACTGGTCGTGGTCGAGGTCTACCTCCGCAACGGCGCCTGGAAGGCCCGCGCCGTCGGGCAGGGGTACGCCAACGGGCTGGCCGGCATCGCCACCGACTTCGGCGTCTCGGTCGACGAGGAACCGGCGCAGGCCGCCCCGGCGCCCACTCCCGCGCCCGCCCGGACGCCGGCGCCCCCGCCCGCCCCGGTGGCCCAGGCCGCCCCGCCGGCGCCCCCCGCCGCTCCGGCGCCCGCGCCCGGCACCGGGAAGATCAACCTCGACAAGGGCCGGGTCAACCTCCAGAAGAACCAGACCGTCTCCCTCGTCAAGGGCGGCCGCCCCCTCCTCTCCCAGGTCAAGATGGGCCTCGGCTGGGAGCCCGCGTTCCGCGGCAAGGACATCGACCTGGACGCCTCCGTCATCGCGTACGGCCCCCAGCGCAACCACCTGGACAGCTGCTACTTCGGCAAGCTGTCCATCCTGAACGGAGCGATCAAGCACTCCGGCGACAACCTGACGGGTGAGGGCGCGGGCGACGACGAGGTGATCGTGGTCGACCTGGGCCGGCTCCCCGCCGACGCCACCGGGCTGGTCTTCACGGTGAACTCCTTCTCCGGACAGAAGTTCACCGAGGTCGCCAAGGCGTACTGCCGCCTGATGGACGCGGCGACCGGCGAGGAACTGGCCCGCTTCGACCTGACCTCCGCCGAGCCCCAGACGGGCGTCATGATGGCCAAGCTCGTCAAGCAGTTCTCCGGCGAGTGGGAGATGACCGCGATGGGCCAGTTCGTGAAGTCGCGGACCGTGCGCGGCATGGTCAAGCCGGCCGCCCAGGCCCTGTAGGACCGCCTCCGTAGACGTCCTCCACATAGCGCCCGTCCGCGACGAGGCGGTCCAGCCAGGCCCGGGCCGCCTCGTCGTCGGCGCCCGGCGCGTGCCGCACCACCGGCCCGTCCCGGGCAGCGACCTATGGCCTCCCACACCTTTCTCGAACAGAGAGTCGTCGTCCCATGAACCTCCCCGCCACCGGCCGTCGCGTCCTCGTCAGCGGCGCCTCCCGGGGCCTCGGCCGCGCTGTCGCGCAGGCCTTCGCCGCGAACGGCGACCGGGTCGCGGTGCACTACGGCTCCCGTGCCGACGAAGCACGCGCGACCCTCGATGCCCTCCCGGGCACGGGCCACGCCCTCGTGGGCGGTGACCTCACCGACCCGGCGGAGGCCCTCCGCGTCGCGGACGCCGCCGCCTCCGCGCTCGGCGGCCTGGACGTCCTCGTCAACAACGCGGCCGTGAACACCCGGCACCCGCTTCCCGAGACCCCGTACGAGGAGTGGGTACGGGTCTGGCAACAGCACGTCGCCGTCAACCTGCTCGCCACCGCCGGCCTCAGCCACCTGGCCGCGCGCCGCATGATCGACCAGGGCACCGGCGGACGCATCGTCAACATCGGTTCCCGCGGCGCCTTCCGTGGCGAACCGGACCACCCCGCCTACGGCGCCACCAAAGCGGCCGTCCACGCCCTGGGCCAGTCCCTCGCGGTGTCCCTCGCACCGCACGGCATCGCCGTAGCCTCGGTCGCTCCCGGCTTCTTCGCCACGGAACGCGTCACGCCCCGCCTGACCGGCCCGGAAGGCGACACGATCCGCGCCCAGAGCCCCTTCGGCCGGGTGGGCACCACGGAGGAGATCGCCGCGGCGGTCCTCTGGCTCGCCTCCCCGGCCGCTGAATGGTCCTCCGGCGCCATCCTCGACCTCAACGGCGCGTCCCACCTCCGCACCTGACCCGCCCCCGGCCCCGGCACCGGAAGACGACCGGGCGGGGCCACGCGGGGTCCTCCGCAGAGGTCGGCGGCAACGTCTGCTCATCGCCATGGGCACCGGAGTCGCCACCCCCACCTGACGCTCGTCCGCCCGGGAGCCGGGGGCTGCCAAGCCTGTGCGGGCGGGGAGCTCCCACGGTGGGCAGCGGCCTGCCCGGTAGGGGAGTTGCTCTGGGGGCCGCCATGGCCCTCGCTTCACCGTCGCAGCCTGCCCGTTGACCGCGCGAGCGAGGTACGCAGGAGCGGACTGGCCGAGTGGCGGAAGCGATTTCCGCACCGACTTCACCGCTGCCCGGCACGGGTCATGTGGCGCGGCGTCTGCGCGTGGCCACGACTACCCCGGCGGCAGTGATCAGGAGTGCTGCGCCTGCGGCGCCGATGAGCACAGGGAGGGGTGGGTGGGGATCGTCCTTCGCGGCCGACGTCTTTTCCCTCCCGGCTGCGGCGGAGGCATGCGGGCTGGTGCTGGAAGGCTGGCGGCGTACGTATCCGACCGGGCTCACGGCCGAGGGCCTGGCGCCGCGGTCTGCTGGGCCGGGATCACCGAGGCCTCGGTTGATATGCGCGCCGGGGCGGCACGGCAGGGCGACTCACCGGGGCGAATACGGGTGCGGCTTGGTCCGGGCCTTGTTCGCGGGACGCACGCCGAAGGAGTCTTCGTATGAATCGTGCCATGCTCTGATTGGATCACGCATGGACCGGGCGGTGGACCGGGGGCGTCCCGGTGTAGGGCCATTCCCTTCACGGTTACGGGCCCCGCGCGTAAGCGCGTGGGGCCCGCTGGCGGAGTGTGCGGCGTAGGCTGCGCTCGGCCCAGCGGCAGGATGTGCCGCTCGACTTCGACGACTTGGGTGGTCGGCGACGAACCCGAGGCCGGCAAGCAGACTGCTCAGGACCCACGGGCCACAGCCGCCGCACCGGACCCGCCCACACCCCGGACGACAGAGCGGGGCACGGGGCCGAGCCCCCGTCAGGCGCCCGCGCGCGAGCGGGCCTTGAACGCGGCCTTACGGGCTTCCTTCGCCACCCGCTTGTCCCGGTGCAGCCGCCCCATCGCCTCCAGCACCTCCGGCGTCGCCGGGTGGTCCACCCGCCACGCCGCGTCGAAGAAGCCGGTGTGCTGGCTCGTCAGGCCCTCCACCAGGTCCTGGAGTTCGTCCAGGTCGCCGCCACCCACCGCGTCCAGCTGCGCCGCGATCGTGTCGACGGCCAGCCAGAAGATCATGGACTCCGGCGGCGCCGGCACGTCCGCCGCGCCCCGCTCCGCGAGCCAGACCCGCGCCAGCCCGCCCAGCTCCCGGTCGTCCAGGACCTCCCGTACGGCGTGTTCCGCATCCGCGCCCACCAGCGACAGCGCCTGCTGGCAGTGGAGCCGGCGCAGCGGCGAGCCGGCGTCCGTGCCCTTCGCCGCCGTGAGCAGCTCGCGCGCCGCGGGCAGCGGCTCGCGGCGGGCCAGCCACCGTTGCGTCTCCGCGCGCGCCGATGCCTCCGGGTAGTGGGCCACCCCGTCGAGCAGCGAGTCCGCGCCCTTGTCGGTCAGGTCGCCGACCGCCGGCGCGTCCACGCCAGCCTCCAGCATCCGGGCGCGGACGCCGTACAGCCCGAGAGGGGTCAGTTTCACCATCCCGTACCGCGACACGTCCTCGTCGTCGCCCACCGCGACCGGCTCCGACTCGCCCTCCTCCGCCATCAGCGCCTCGTCGACCGGCTGGTACTCGACCAGCCCGATCGGCTCCAGCACCCGGAACTGGTCGTCCAGCCGCATCATCGCCTCGGACACCTGCTCCAGGATGTCGTCGGTCGGTTCGCCCATGTCGTCGGGCACGATCATCGACGCGGCGAGCGCGGGCAGCGGCACCGGCGCGTCCCCGGCGCCGCCCTCCGTGACGGTCAGGAGGTACAGGTTGCCGAGGACGCCGTCGAGGAACTCGGCCTCCCGCTGCGGGTCCCAGTCCAGCGACTCCAAGTCGAGGTCGCCGTCCTCGTTTAGTACGTCCGCGAGGTCGTCGAGCAGGGGCGCGGTCGCGTCGGCGAGCGCCGTCTCCAGGGCGTCCAGCCACAGCGCCAGGACGTCCTGCGGCGCCCCGCCGGTGACCAGCGCGAGCTGCCCGCCCGCCTCGACAAGGCCACCGTCGCCGCCGTCCTCGTCGCCCTCGCCGTCCTGCGGGTCGTCGACCACGACGAGTCCGGTGTCGACGGCGACCCGCCACGCCTCGCTCGCGTACGCCGCGCCGTCGTCGTCCGGCGTGAGCCCGAGCGCCTCGGCGGCGGCCGGCAGCTGCTCCTCGACGAGTTCGCCGCCGGCGCCGACCCGGGTCTGCGGACCCGCCCAGCGGGCGAGCCGGACGGCCCTGGCCAGCAAGGGGGTGCCGAGCGCGTCCCGCGCCAGCTCCGCGTCCGAGGGCAGCCGCACCGGCGGCAGGGTGGGGCGGTCCGACATCAGGGGTCTCTCCTCGGCGCGTACGTGGGGGTCGGGCGGCCCCCAGCGTAGACGCATTCGGGCGCATGCCTGGCAGTTCATGTACCGGTCAAAGTCCGTACATCCGCGAACCCTTGACAAGGCCGGTGCTCAGCCAAGAGATTGACGCGCGTAGAGCTACCGCTCAGTACCTCCCACGACCTCATCGGAGCCCTGTGATGTCTTCCTCCCTGCCGAGAACCGCGCCGAGAACCGCGCCGAGAACCGCCGCCGTCTCGGCCGTCGTCGCCACCGCCCTGGCCGCCGGGCTGCTCGCCGCGGGAACGGCGACCGCCACGGCCGACGACACCGCCGCCGGCGCGATACGCATCCACGACATCCAGGGCGCCACCCGCATATCCCCCCTGGCCGGGCAGCAGGTCAGTGGCGTGTCCGGCATCGTCACCGGCGTACGGACGTACGGCTCGCGCGGCTTCTGGTTCCAGGACCCGCAGGGCGACGACAACCCGGCCACCAGCGAGGGCGTCTTCGTCTACACCGGCTCCGTCCCGACCGTCGCCGTCGGCGACGCGGTCACCGTCTCCGGCACGGTCACCGAGTACGTCCCCGGCGGCACGTCCTCCGGCAACCAGTCGCTCACGCAGATCACCAAGCCCACCGTCACCGTCACCTCCTCCGGCAACCCGCTCCCCTCGCCCACCACCATCACCGCCCGCTCCGTCCCCTCCGCGTACGCCCCCGAGGGCGACCCGGCGGCCGGCGGTTCCATCAACGGCCGGACCCTCCGGCCGGGTTCGTACGCCCTGGACCACTACGAGGCCCTGGAGGGCACCAACGTCCGCATCGGCTCCTCCCGGGTGGTCGGCGCGACCAGCCCGCACCACGAGCTGTGGGTGACGGTGAAGCCGGACGAGAACGACAACCGGCGCGGCGGCACGGTCTACGGCTCGTACACCTCCCAGAACACCGGCCGCCTCCAGATCCAGTCGCTGACCCCGATCGCCCAGCAGCCGTTCCCGAAGGCGAACGTGGGCGACTGGCTGACCGGGACGACCGAGGGCCCGCTGGACTTCAACCAGTACGGCGGCTACACCCTCACGGCCCGTACCCTCGGCACGGTCGCCGACCGGGGCCTGGAGCGGGAGACGACCGAGAAGCAGCACCGCAGCGAGCTGGCGGTGGCGACGTACAACGTCGAGAACCTGGACCCGTCCGACCCGCAGGCGAAGTTCGACGCGCTCGCCAAGGCCGTCGTGGAGAACCTGGCGTCGCCCGACATCGTCGCCCTGGAGGAGATCCAGGACAACAACGGCGCCAAGAACGACGGTACGGTCGCCGCCGACCAGACGCTGAAGAAGTTCACGGACGCGATCGTCGCGGCCGGCGGCCCGGCGTACGAGTGGCGCACCATCGACCCCGTCAACAACAAGGACGGCGGCCAGCCGGGCGGCAACATCCGCCAGGTGTTCCTCTTCAACCCCGAGCGCGTGTCGTTCACCGACCGCGCGGCCGGTGACGCGACGACCGCGACCGGGGTCGTACGGGAGAAGGGGCGGGCGGCCCTGACCCACTCCCCCGGCCGGATCGACCCGGCGAACCCGGCGTGGGACAACAGCCGTAAGCCGCTGGCCGGCGAGTTCACCTTCCGGGGCCGTACGGTCTTCGTCATCGCGAACCACTTCGGCTCGAAGGGCGGCGACGAGTCGCTGGTCTCGCACCGCCAGCCGCCGAACCGTTCCTCCGAGGTCAAGCGCCTCCAGCAGGCGCAGGCCGTCAACGCCTTCGTCAAGGACATCCTGCACGTCCAGCGCACCGCCGACGTCGTCGTCCTCGGCGACATCAACGACTTCGAGTTCTCCGAGACGACGAAGGCGCTCACGGACGGCGGCGCGCTCCACGCGGCGGTCACGTCGCTGCCGCGCAGCGAGCGCTACTCGTACGTCTACCAGGGCAACAGCCAGGTGCTGGACCAGATCCTGACCAGCCCGTCGATCCGCCGCTTCGAGTACGACAGCGTGCACATCAACGCCGAGTTCGCCGAGCAGAACAGCGACCACGACCCGCAGGTGCTGCGCTTCCGCCCGTAACCCCCTGTCAGTACACGCCCGCGCCGAGGCTCAGCGCGGGCGTGTACCGCCGCACGCCCGAACCCACCACGCCGGGGTACGTCCGTACCTTCCGCCACTGCGGTGTCGCCGCCCCGACCCCGTCGCCGGGCGCGGCGAGCGCCTCGATGTGCGCCTCGGCGCTCTCCCACTCGGCGTAGTTGAGGACGCGGGTGCCGTCGAGGCTGACGTGGAAGTGCGCGGAGATCCCGCCGGGGTGCGGGCTCGGGTCGGTCTCCAGGGCCTCGAACACCGCGTCCACCCACGCCCGTTGCCGGTCGGCGTCCGGCCCGTCGAACTCGACGTCGACGATCACCACGCAGCCGGGTACGCGGGGGTCGCCGGGGTTCAGCCGGCCGCTGCGGTAGAGCTCGTACGAGCGCAGTCCGACCCGCTCGATGCCGGGCACGGCGGCGTCGATCTCGCCGTTCCGGTCGTCCCGGTGGGACCGGAAGAACTCCTGGTACGCCTCCTCGCTCGGCCACCGCGAGTAGTGCAGGAGGGTGTCCCCGTCCTCACCGGTGTACACGCTGTACGAGAGCGGCCCCACGTCCGGCCACTCCCGTCCCGCCCACGTCTTGGCGATGGCGTCGACGGCGGCCCGCTGCCGCTCCGGTGTACCGACGCGCCAGGTGCTGACCTTGATCACGGTCATGTCATGCCTCCTCGGACGCCGCACCACCCGTGGGCGCGGTCGCATGACCATCCTCGAAGGTCAAGCTCGGTTGAGGTCAACAGTCGGCGGGTGCGGTGGGACGGGCGCGGGTGCGCGGCTGCGCGCTGGTCCGGTTGACGAGGCAACGAGGAGCGCACGGCCGCGCACCGGTTCTCCGGCTCGCTGGGCATCGCCCGCCGCGAGCGGGGTGCCGGCCCCCGGGGCCGGCCCGTCAGGCCGGCCAGGTGCCGGTCAGGCGGCGGACGCCGACCGCGCCGCCGCGGTCCACCGCGGCCTTGACCACCGCGAAGATCGCACCTTCCACGGCCGCCGCCAGCAGGATCTCCTTCCACTTCCGTTCCTCGTCCATGGCGTCCGGGGCGTCGCCGCTGCCGATCATCGCCCAGGCGCGTGCGAAGAGCGCGCTGGCCGCGGCGCCGCTCGCCATGCCGAGCAGGATGCCGACGGGCCGGTAGAGCATCTTCTGCTTCTTCTTCTTTTTCTTCTTCTGGTCCTTCCGGTCCTTCTGGCGCGTCATCGGCGTCACCCCCACTTCCCGGTGCGCCGCAGCTGCCAGAGCACCACGCCCGCGACGACGACCGCGGCGACCGCCGCGAGGAGCCGGCGCGGGTGTTCGCGTACCGGTTCCGGGGTCTTGTCGTGCACCAGGTGGGCGGCGCGCGCCTTCACGTCCGTCTTGGCCATCAGCTGGTCGATGGTCTCGCCCAGTTCCTGCCGTTTGCGTGCCGCCTGGAGGCGGAGCTCGTCAGGTCCCGGGCGGTGGGGCGTGTCCCGTGTCATCGGTGGACCCTCTCCTTGATCTCGTGGACGTCCGAACGCACACCGTCGATCGCCCGCTCCGGTTTGGGCGGCACCGCGCGTTTCAGCTGCGCACGGCCCAGCAGGGCGAGCACCCCGGCGACCGCCAGGAACAGGACGGTCGCGATGAGCACGGCGAGCCAGACGTCGAGCGGGATCGCCAGCGCGGCGGCCACGCTGGCCCACACGCCGATGAGCCCGACGTAGCCGACGGCCGCCGCGGCCCCCAGCATCCCGCCGCCCTTGCCCGCGCGTTTCCCCTTCTGCATCATCTCGGCCTGCGCGGTGCGCATCTCGGTCTTCACCAGGTCGGAGAGCTGTTCCGACGCCTGCTTCACCAGCTCGCCGACCGACGGTTCTCCGGCCACGCGGATCGCCTCCCATCTCGTACGGGAAGCTCCGGGTACCCCGCCGAGCGATGCCGGAACCAGCCGATCCTTCAGCAACACTTGCCCTTCACCCCAAGAAGAACTAAGTAGACCTACACTTTCCTGGGCCACAGACTGCGGCCATGCCCCTCACCACGTCACCTCCCCGCCCCTTCGGCCGCGCCCTGTGCGCGATGGTCACGCCCTTCACCGCCGCCGGGGCCCTCGACCTGGACCGGGCACAGAAGCTCGCCGCCGACCTGATGGCCCAGGGCTGCGACGGCCTGGTGCTCAACGGAACGACAGGCGAGTCCCCGACCACCACGGACGCCGAGAAGGCGGCGCTCTTGCGGGCGGTGCGGGACGCGCTCGGCCCGGGCACCCCGCTCGTCGCGGGCGTGGGCACCGCGGACACGGCGCACACGGTGGAACTGGCCCGCCAGGCGGAGCGGGCGGGTGCGGACGGCCTGCTGGTGATCCCCCCGTACTACAGCCGCCCACCCCAGGCGGCCGTCGAGGCCCACTTCCGGCGAGTGGCGGACGCGACGGGCCTGCCCCTGGCGCTGTACGACATCCCCGCCCGCACCGGCACGCGCATCGAGCCGGAGACGGTGCTGCGGCTGGCGGAGCACCCGCGGGTCGTGGCCGTCAAGGACTGCACCTACGACCTGCTCGGCTCCACGAAGGTCCTGGCCCGCACGTCACTGGCGTACTACTCGGGCTGCGAGGAGATGAACCTGCCGCTGTACGCGATCGGCGGCGCGGGTTTCATCAGTACGGTGGCCAATGTGGCGCCCCGTCAGATGCGGGCGGTGCTGGACGCGTTCGACGCGGGCGACACCGCGCGGGCCGCCCGGCTCAACCAGGTCGTCATGGAGCTGGCGGAGCTGATGATGGCGTCCGGGCTGCCGGGCACGGTGACGGTGAAGGCGCTGCTGGACGCGGGCCCGGTCCGCGAACCGCTGCAGCCCGCCGACCGGGAGGCGGTCGACGGGCTGCGGGCGGCGTACGAGGAACTGGTTCAGGAGCCGACGACTTTGTTGTGACCGAGGATGGCGACGTGCTCCAGCACGTCCTCCATCGGGTCGTCGACCTGGCCGATCGACAGCAGGGCGATGCGGTGTCCGTTGTCGGAGCCGTGGTGCGTCTCGTCCGCGTGGGCGACGCCCGACGGCAGCGCGACGACAGCCGGAAGGACCGCGCCCAGCGCGAGCACGCCCAGAGCGATCAGCCTGCTGGTGTTCATATACGTTCCTCGCCTTGCCGGGTTGCCCGTTTGCCGGTTCGTGTGACTGTGCGCAACCTGCTTATCCACCCGACTGGCGGAAAGGTTACGCACAATCACACGAATCAGTTGTGGCTGTGGAGGATGTCGTTGAGGCCGCCCCACACCGCGTTGTTCGGCCGGGCCTCGACGGTGCCGGTGACCGAGTTGCGGCGGAAGAGGATGTTGGAGGCGCCGGACAGCTCACGGGCCTTGACGATCTGCCCGTCCGGCATGGTCACCCGCGTGCCCGCCGTGACGTACAGACCGGCCTCGACGACGCACTCGTCGCCGAGCGCGATGCCGACGCCCGCCTCGGCGCCGATCAGGCAGCGCTCGCCGATGGAGATGATGACGTTGCCGCCACCGGAGAGGGTGCCCATGGTGGAGGCGCCGCCACCGATGTCGGTGCCGTCGCCGATGACGACGCCCGCGGAGATGCGGCCCTCGACCATGGAGCTGCCGAGCGTGCCGGCGTTGAAGTTCACGAAGCCCTCGTGCATGACGGTGGTCCCGGAGGCGAGGTGCGCGCCGAGCCGCACGCGGTCGGCGTCGGCGATGCGTACGCCCTTGGGCGCGACGTAGTCCGTCATGCGCGGGAACTTGTCGATGCTGGTGACCTGAAGGTGCAGGCCCTCGGCGCGGGCGTTCAGCCGGACCTTCTCGATGTCGTCGACGGCGACGGGTCCGAGGCTGGTCCACGCCACGTTCGCCAGCAGCCCGAAGATCCCGTCCAGGCTCTGCCCGTGCGGCGTGACGAGCCGGTGGCTGAGCAGGTGCAGACGCAGGTAGACGTCGTGGGTGTCGAGCGGCTTGTCGTCGAGCGAGGCGATGACCGTGCGTACGGCGACGACCTCGACGCCGCGGCGGGCGTCGACGCGGATGGCCTTGGCGGCGCCTTCGCCGAGGAGGTTCACGGCCTGGTCGGAGGTGAGCCGCTCGGTCCCCGAGGGCCCGGGCTCGGCGACGAGCTCGGGAGCGGGGAACCAGGTGTCGAGAACGGTGCCGTCGCCGGCGATGGTGGCAAGGCCGGCGGCGACGGCGCCGGTGGTACGAGGTGCAGAAGTCATGCCAGAAACCTAACCGCCGCGCCACCGTCCGGGCGAACCGGTCTCACCTCCCGGTCGCCCCGGCCGTGAGCCCCAGCCATGCGCCCCCGCCGTGCGCCCCGGCCATGCGCCCCGGCCATGCGCCCCGGCCGGTCGCCCGCCCGGGACCCCCGTACCGGGGCGGGCGACCGATCGGGGTGGGTCAGGAGCGCACGCCGCGCGCGTCGACGACCTTGGTCGTGACGCGCATGGCAGTGGCGAGAACGGTGCCCTTGGCCACGTAGGGGCCGCCGGACTTCTTGCCGCCGACGTAGTAGCCGATCCCGGCCACGATCCGGAAGCCCCGGAATGCCTGGGTCTCCGGGTCGAACAGCACCTCGAAGGTGTTCCGCTCGTAGGAGTAGTCGCGGTAGTTGCCTTCGACTCCCAGCGCCATGAGGGCCTCCTTCCCGTCCGGCACGACGGTGGACGTCACCTTGGCCCCCGGCAGCTTCCCGGCGGTCCGGATCAGCAGCCTCCCCTTTTCCTCGGGCATCGTGGTCGCCGTCGCCAGGACCTCCGCGATCTCCTTGAAGTCGCGCTGCGCCTGAGTCAGCCGCCACGCGCTGCTCAACCGGCTGGGGACGGACCGCTTCCGGATCAGGACGAGGGCGGCTTCGGTGTCGTCCGGCAGGTCCTCCACGAGCGCGTCCGACTGCCGGGGGGCGAGGATGTCGGTCCCGCCCGCTCCCTCCCTGGCGCCCACCGGGGTCTGCGCGGGGGGCACCTCCGAGCGCATGAACTCGTTCCAGCCGTCGTAGCGCCCCCATGCCTCCTCCAGGTCTGACCGCCGGCTATGCAGGTCACAGGGCATTTCCCCCTTCCTGTAGTGGAGGTTCACGCTGAGCGCTTCCATGTTGTCGTGGCCGCTTGCTCCGAAGCCGCAGTTCACCATCCGCCACTCGGTCTTCCGGTAGACCCATTGGTCCGCCCGCGGCTTGGCCGCCGGGGCCTCCGGCTCCTGCCCGGCCGGCAGCAGCGTGGCGAGCGTCGCCACCGCGGTCACCGCCGCCGCGGCGCCCGCCGCCACGAGCAGCCGCCCGCCCCACGGGCGCCGCCGGGGGCGGCCGGCCTCGTCGAGGAGGCGTTGGTGGCCGGGGGCGAGGCGGGCGCGGTCGGGGGTGGGGGCGTCCGCGCGGAAGTCCTGGAGCGTTCGCATCTCATCCATGGGTGACCTCCGCAGCGAAGTCGTGTACGAGGGTGGGGTCACTGTCGCCGAGCGCGGCCCGTACCTTCTTGCGCGCCCGGTTGAGCCGAGAGCGGACCGTGCCGACGGGGATGGAGAGCGCCTCGGCGACCTCCTGGTACGTCAGGTCCGCCCAGGCGACGAGCAGCAGCACGTGCCGGTCGCCGCCCGGCAGGGACGCCAGCGCACCGGCGAGGGGGCCGTGGGCGGCCTGGGCGGTGACCCGGTCGTCGGCGTGGTCGACCCACGACTCGGCGACCGGGTCGTGGCCGGTGCGGGCCAGCGCGTTGAGGGCGCGCACCTCGGTGCGGCGCTGCTTGCCGATCAGGTTGGCGGCGATGCCGTACAGCCAGGGGCGGGCGTTGGCGCGGCCCTGGTCGTAGCGCGCGCGGCCCCGGAAGGCGGCGAGGAAGGTGTCGGCCGTGATGTCGTCGGCGGCCGCGTCGCCGAGCCGCCGGGTGGCGTACCGGTGGATGTCGGCGGCGTACCTGTGGTACAGCTCGGCGAAGGCCTCCGGGCGGTCCAGGGAGTCGGCTATGACGGTGGAGTCGTCGTCGCCGTCGCCGGCGGTGCCGGGTGGGCCGTTCACGGAGTCTCCGTCTCTGGCGGGTGTGGTCACACCCTCTGTTCCCCGCAGGGCACGGTGGGGTTCACGCGAGCAGCCGGCCCAGCATCTCGGCGGCGTACCCCTCGTCGTACACCGTGTCCGTCAGCAGAACCTGGAGGCAGATCCCGTCCATCAGGGCGACCAGCGCGCGGGCGGTGGCCGGGTCCGTCCTGGCGGACAGGGCGGCCACCACGCCGTCGGTCCACTCGGCGGCCACCGGGCGCAGCGCCGGGCGCCGCAGCGCGGCGAGGTACAGCTCGTACTCCAGCTCCACGCCCGTGCGCTCGCCGCCGAGCCACCGCCCGGTCAGCCGGGCGAGCTCCGCCGCGAGGTCCGCCTCGGGGTCGGTGAGCGCCCCGCTGTCGCGGAGGGCCCCGGCGAACCCCTCGCCCGCCTGGCGCAGCGCGGCGACGAGCAGTTCGTCGAGGGAGGCGAAGTGGTACGTCGTCGAGCCGAGCGGCACGTCCGCCTCGGCCGCCACCGTGCGGTGGCTGAGCCCCGCGATGCCGCCGCGCCCGACGACGCGGATGGCCGCGTCGATGATGCGGCGGCGCCGGTCGGGGTCGTACCGGCGGGGTGCGCGCGGCGCACGCGGCGCCATCAGTGGGCCCCGCCGAGGTTGAGGACGACCACGCCGGCGATGACGAGGGCGATGCCGGCGACCTTGACCAGGCTGGTCGACTCCCCCAGGAACAGCATCCCGATCGCCGCGACGGCGGCGGTGCCGATGCCCGCCCAGATCGCGTACGCGGTGCCGACGGACAGCGTCTTGAGCGTCTGGGCGAGCAGGGTGAAGGCGAGCAGGTAGCCCGCGACGGTGATCAGCGAGGGCCACAGCCGGGTGAAGCCGTCGCTGTACTTCATGGCCGTCGTGCCGGCCACCTCCGCCGCGATGGCCGCGGCGAGCAGTCCGTATCCCATGTGTACGAGCGTACACATCAGTCGGCTCGACGGCGGGCACAGAAAACGGTCATGCCCTCCTCTGCTCGTCGAGCAGGGGAGGGCATGACCGTCACACCCGGTACGGGAGGGAACCTCAGACGTTGAAGCCGAGCGCGCGCAGCTGCTCCCGGCCGTCGTCGGTGATCTTGTCCGGACCCCACGGCGGCATCCAGACCCAGTTGATCTTCAGCTCGCTGACGATGCCCTCCGTCGCGGACTTCGCCTGGTCCTCGATCACATCGGTCAGCGGGCAGGCCGCGGACGTCAGCGTCATGTCCAGGGTCGCGATGTTGGAGTCGTCGATGTGGATGCCGTAGATGAGGCCGAGGTTGACGACGTCGATGCCCAGCTCGGGGTCGACGACGTCGTACAGCGCCTCGCGGACCTCCTCCTCGGACGCCGGCTTCATGGCAACCGTCTCGTTCTCGCTCATGCCGTCTTCCTCTCCGCGCCGTCACCCATCGCCTGGGCCGTCGCGTCCTTCCAGGCCATCCAGCTCAGCAGGGCGCACTTCACCCGGGCCGGGTACTTCGAGACACCGGCGAACGCGACCGCGTCCTCCAGCACCTCCTCCATCGCGTCGTCGGGCTCGATCCTGCCCTTGGACTGCATCAGCTCCAGGAAGGTGGCCTGGATCTTCTGCGCCTCGGCGAGTTCCTTGCCGACGAGCAGTTCATTCAGGACCGAGGCGGATGCCTGGCTGATGGAGCAGCCCTGCCCCTCGTACGACACGTCCGCGATGCGCGACCCGTCGTACTTGACGCGCAGCGTGATCTCGTCGCCGCACGTCGGGTTGACGTGGTGCACCTCGGCGTCGCCGTCCCGCAAGCCCCGCCCGTGCGGGTGCTTGTAGTGGTCCAGGATGACGTCCTGGTACATCGAATCCAGCTTCACACCCGCTCCTAGCCGAAGAAGTTCCGGACGTGCTCCAGGCCGTCGACCAAGGCGTCGACCTCGGCCGGCGTGGAGTACAGATAGAACGACGCCCGCGTGGTCGCAGGAATTCCGTACCTGAGGCAGACGGGCCGCGCGCAGTGGTGACCGACCCGGACCGCGATGCCCTGCTCGTCGAGGACCTGGCCCACGTCGTGCGGGTGGATGTCACCCAGCACGAAGGAGATCGCCGCGCCGCGGTCCTCGGCCGTCACCGGGCCGATGATCCGCAGGTCCGGGACCTCCTGGAGGCGGCGGACCGCGTACTCGGTGATCGCGTGCTCATGGCGCGCGATGTTCTCCATGCCGATCGAGGTGAGGTAGTCCACGGCCGCGCCGAGACCGACGGCCTGCGCGATCGGGGGCGTCCCCGCCTCGAACTTGTGCGGCGCCGGGGCGTACGTCGACGAGCTCATCGACACGGTCTCGATCATCTCGCCGCCGCCGAGGAACGGCGGGAGGTCCTCCAGCAGCTCCTGGCGGCCCCAGAGCACACCGATGCCGGTCGGGCCGCACATCTTGTGGCCGGTGAAGGCGACGAAGTCGGCCTGGAGGGCCTGCACGTCCAGCACCATGTGCGGGGCGGCCTGCGAGGCGTCGATCAGTACCAGGGCGCCGACGTCCTGGGCGCGGCGCACTATCGCCTCGACCGGGTTGACGGTGCCCAGGATGTTGGAGACCAGCGTGAAGGAGACGATCTTCGTCTTCTCCGTGATGATCTCTTCGATGTTCGACAGGTCGAGGCGGCCGTCGTCGGTCAGGCCGAACCACTTCAGCTTCGCGCCGGTGCGCTGCGCGAGCAGCTGCCACGGAACGATGTTGGAGTGGTGCTCCATCTCCGTGATGACGATCTCGGTCTCGTGGTCGACCCGGTAGGGCTCGTCGGCCCAGCCCAGCATGTTGGCGACGAGGTTGAGCGACTCCGAAGCGTTCTTGGTGAAGATCACCTCGTCCCGGCTGGGCGCGTTGATGAAGGCGGCGACCTTGTCACGCGCTCCCTCGTACAGCGCCGTGGCCTCCTCGGCCAGCACATGCACGCCGCGGTGCACATTGGCGTTGTGCCGCTCGTAGTACTCGCTGACGGCGTCGATGACCTGGCGCGGCGTCTGCGACGTCGCCGCGTTGTCCAGGTAGACGAGCTTCTTGCCGTCGTGGAGCACCCGGTCGAGAATCGGGAAGTCCTTGCGGAGCGCCTCGGTGTCGAGGAGGCCCGGCAGCTGTGTCACGCGGATACGCCACCCTTCGTGTAGGACTCGTAGCCCTCGTTCTCCAGCTTGTCGGCGAGCTCGGGGCCACCCGACTCGACGATCCGGCCGGCGGAGAAGACGTGGACGTGGTCCGGCTTGATGTAGCGGAGGATGCGCGTGTAGTGCGTGATCAGCATGGTGCCGACCTGGCCGCTCTCGCGGACGCGGTTGACGCCCTCGGAGACGATGCGCAGCGCGTCGACGTCCAGGCCGGAGTCGGTCTCGTCGAGGATCGCGACCTTCGGCTTGAGGAGCTCCAGCTGGAGGATCTCGTGGCGCTTCTTCTCACCGCCGGAGAAGCCCTCGTTGACGTTGCGCTCGGCGAAGGCGGGGTCCATGTTGAGGCGCTCCATGGCCTCCTTGACCTCCTTCACCCAGGTGCGCAGCTTGGGGGCCTCGCCGCGGATGGCGGTGGCGGAGGTGCGCAGGAAGTTGCTCACCGAGACGCCCGGGACCTCGACCGGGTACTGCATGGCCAGGAAGAGGCCGGCGCGGGCCCGCTCGTCGACGGACATCGCGAGGACGTCCTCGCCGTCGAGGGTGACGGTGCCGCTGGTGATCGTGTACTTGGGGTGACCGGCGAGGGAGTACGCGAGCGTCGACTTGCCGGAGCCGTTGGGGCCCATGATGGCGTGGGTCTCGCCCTGCTTCACGGTCAGGTCGACGCCCTTGAGGATCTCCTTCGTGGCGTTGTCGGCCTCGACGGAGACGTGCAGGTCGCGGATTTCAAGCGTTGCCATGGGTGACTCAGGACTCCTGGGTGACGGAGACGAGCACATCGTCCCCTTCGATCTTGACGGGGTATACGGGGACGGGGCGCGTCGCGGGAAGGCCGGACGGCTTGCCGGTACGAAGGTCGAAGGCTGAACCGTGCAGCCAGCACTCGATCTGGCAGTCCTCGACCTCGCCCTCCGACAGCGAGACGTTCGCGTGCGAGCAGATGTCGTGGATCGCGAACACCTCGCCCTCGGTCTGGACGATGGAGATGGGCGTGCCGTCGAGTTCCACCCGCTTCGGGGTGTCCTCCTCCAGCTCGCTCAGCCCACAGGCTCGGACGAAGGGCATCAGAGGGACGCCTCCAGCTCGGCCTCGATCTTGGTGATGAGGCGCTCCTCGACGTCCGGCAGACCGATCTGCTGGACCAGCTCGGCGAAGAAGCCGCGGACGACGAGGCGGCGGGCCTCGGTCTCCGGGATGCCGCGAGCCATCAGGTAGAAGAGCTGCTCGTCGTCGAAGCGGCCGGTGGCCGACGCGTGACCGGCGCCGGCGATTTCGCCGGTCTCGATCTCCAGGTTCGGCACGGAGTCGACGCGGGCGCCGTCCGTGAGGACCAGGTTGCGGTTCATCTCGTACGTGTCGGTGCCCTCGGCCGCGGCCTGGATGAGGACGTCACCGATCCACACGGCGTGGGCGTTGTCGCCCTGCAGCGCGCCCTTGTAGGCGACGTTGGACTTGCAGTGCGGGGTGTTGTGGTCGACGAGGAGACGGTGCTCCTGGTGCTGGCCCTGCTCGGTGAAGTACAGGCCGAACAGCTCGGCCTCGCCGCCGGTCGCGGCGTACTTCACGCGCGGGTGGAGGCGGACGAGGTCACCGCCGAAGGTGACGACGACCGACTTGAAGGAGGCGTCGCGGCCGATCAGCGCGTTGTGCTGGCCGACGTGGACGGCCTTCTCGTCCCAGTCCTGGATGGAGACGACGGTGAGCTTGGCGCCGTCGCCGAGCAGGTAGTCGACGTTGGCGGCGAGTACCGCGTCACCGGTGTGGTCGATGACCACGACGGCCTCGGCGAACGCGCCGAGCTCGACGACCTGGTGGCCGAAGGCGGTGCCGCCCTCGCCGTGCACGGAGATGCGGATCGGCTCGGTGAGCACGGTCTCCTTGGGCACGGTGACGACCGAGGCCTTCTCGAAGGCGGAGTACGCCTGGGCGGCGACCCGGTCCACCGGGGTGCCGGCCTTGCCGAGCCGGGCGTCGTCGCGGCCGACGGTCTCGACCGTGACGCCCTCGGGCGCCTCCACCTCGACGCGTACGCCGTCGCCGGTGGCGACCGCGGTGCCGTCGTGGAGCCCGCGCAGCCGCTCCAGCGGCGTGAACCGCCACTCCTCCTCGCGGCCGTGCGGGACGGGGAAGTCCGCGACGTCGAAGGACGGGGGTGCGCTCATGCGGGTCGCGACGGTGGACTCGGCCGCCACCGCGATGGAGCCGGCGGTGGTGGAGCCCGCCGGGAGATTCTGGGCCTCAGCCATGGCTGTCGGTCTGCTCGCTTTCTGCGTTCGGTGCGTTCGCTGCCCGCGGGGCGGCCCCGGCCGTGGCCGGGCGCCCTGCGGGCGGCTCACTGGACTCACCGGGTGAGCCCGGGGACGTGATCGATACGGCTGGGCGGGTCAGCCCACCGCGCCTTCCATCTGCAGCTCGATCAGCCGGTTGAGCTCGAGCGCGTACTCCATGGGCAGCTCCTTGGCGATCGGCTCGACGAAGCCGCGCACGATCATCGCCATGGCCTCGTCCTCCGACAGTCCGCGGCTCATCAGGTAGAAGAGCTGGTCCTCGGAGACCTTGGAGACGGTCGCCTCATGGCCCATGGACACGTCGTCCTCACGGACGTCCACGTACGGGTACGTGTCCGAGCGGGAGATCGTGTCGACGAGCAGCGCGTCGCACAGCACGTTCGACTTGGAGCCCGGCGCACCCTCGCCGATCTCGATGAGACCGCGGTAGGAGGTGCGGCCGCCGCCTCGCGCCACCGACTTGGAGACGATGTTGGAGGAGGTGTTCGGGGCCATGTGGACCATCTTGGCGCCGGCGTCCTGGTGCTGGCCCTCGCCCGCGAAGGCGATGGACAGGGTCTCGCCCTTGGCGTGCTCGCCCATCAGGTAGACGGCCGGGTACTTCATCGTCACCTTGGAGCCGATGTTGCCGTCGACCCACTCCATGGTCGCGCCCTCGTAGGCCACGGCGCGCTTGGTGACCAGGTTGTAGACGTTGTTCGACCAGTTCTGGATCGTCGTGTAGCGGCAGCGGCCGCCCTTCTTGACGATGATCTCCACGACGGCGCTGTGCAGCGAGTCCGAGGAGTAGATCGGGGCGGTGCAGCCCTCGACGTAGTGGACGTAGGCGTCCTCGTCGACGATGATCAGCGTCCGCTCGAACTGGCCCATGTTCTCCGTGTTGATACGGAAGTAGGCCTGGAGCGGGATCTCGACGTGCACGCCCTTGGGGACGTAGATGAACGAGCCGCCGGACCACACCGCGGTGTTCAGCGACGCGAACTTGTTGTCGCCGACCGGGATGACCGTGCCGAAGTACTCCTGGAAGAGCTCCGGGTGCTCCTTGAGCGCGGTGTCGGTGTCGAGGAAGATGACGCCCTGCTCCTCCAGGTCCTCACGGATCTGGTGGTAGACGACCTCCGACTCGTACTGGGCCGCGACACCGGCGACGAGGCGCTGCTTCTCCGCCTCGGGGATGCCGAGCTTGTCGTACGTGTTCTTGATGTCCTCGGGCAGGTCCTCCCAGGAGGCCGCCTGCTTCTCGGTGGAGCGGACGAAGTACTTGATGTTGTCGAAGTCGATGCCCGACAGGTCGGAGCCCCAGTTCGGCATGGGCTTCTTGTCGAAGAGGCGCAGACCCTTCAGCCGCAGCTTCAGCATCCATTCGGGCTCGTTCTTCTTCGCGGAGATGTCGCGGACGACGTCCTCGGAGAGACCGCGCTTGGCAGCGGCTCCGGCGGCGTCCGGGTCGGCCCAGCCGTACTCGTACCGACCCAGGCCCTCGAGCTCGGGGTGGCTGATCTCGGTGGTCATGCGGGGTTCCTCCCGGCCGTGCTTGCAGATGCTGATGATGTGGTGTGCGGGATGTACGTCGTGCAGACCCCGTCGCCATGGGCGATGGTCGCCAGTCGCTGCACGTGCGTTCCGAGCAGACGGCTGAAGATCTCGGTCTCGGCCTCGCACAGCTGCGGGTACTGCTCGGCGACGTGCGCGACCGGGCAGTGGTGCTGGCACAGCTGCTGTCCGACCGGCGCGTTGCGCGCCGTCGCAGCGTACCCGTCGGCGCTCAGGGCCCTGGCGAGCGCCTCGGCACGCTCCTCCGGCGCCGCCGCCTCGACCGCCTCGCGGTACGCCTCCGCCTGGGCCTCGATCCGGTCCCGGGCGAACGCGGCGACGGCGGCTTCACCGCCCGCGTTCCGCTCGATCCAGCGCAGCGCGTCGACGGCGAGCGAGTCGTACGACTGGTCGAAGGCGTCCCGGCCGCAGTCGGTCAGGGCGAACACCTTGGCCGGGCGGCCACGGGTGCGGGCGCCGTAGACGCGCTGCTCGCGCGGGGCGACGACGTCGTCGGCGACCAGCGCGTCGAGGTGCCGGCGGACGGCGGCCTGAGTGAGGCCGAGCCGCTTCGCGAGCTCGGCCACGGTGGACGGGCCGTGATCCAGGATGGACCGCGCGACCCGGTTGCGCGTGGAGCGCTCCCCGGTCGCGAGTTCCTCCGCTGGAGCCGCGGGAGCCTCACCGACGTTTTTCACAACGCCATTGTTGCGTAATTCCTCAGAGCCTGACAAGCGACGTCCTGACAGGTGGACGGTGCCGTGCATCACTAAGGGAAACCTAACCTGACCTGCGGAAACGATCAGCGTCGGCGCCGTGCGTGACCCGCAGCCCACCGGGCCTGACCTGCCCGTTTTGCCCGATCGCCGCCTGGAGTGCCGCTCTCTCTGAGCACCTGCCGAGGAGACCCGCCACGCCCCTTTCCGGCTGTTTCGCCGATACCGGACGCCACCCGCCGAACGGGGCGCCCCGCCCGGCTCTCTAGACTGCCTTGCCATGCGATACGAGTCCGTCGTCCAGGTCCGGGGCCTGGTCAAGCGGTACGGGACCAAGACCGCGGTGAACGGCCTCGACCTCGACGTCCGGGCGGGCACGGTCACCGCCGTCCTGGGCCCCAACGGGGCCGGCAAGACCACCACCGTCGAGACCTGCGAGGGCTACCGCCGCGCCGACGCCGGCACCGTCCGCGTCCTCGGCCTCGACCCGGTCGCCGACGCGGCCCGCCTCCGTCCCCGCATCGGCGTGATGCTCCAGTCCGGCGGCGTCTACTCCGGCGCCCGCGCCGACGAGATGCTCCGCCACATGGCCACCCTGCACGCCCACCCCCTCGACGTGGACGCCCTGATCGAGCGCCTCGGGCTCGGCTCCTGCGGCCGGACGACGTACCGGCGGCTCTCCGGCGGCCAGCAGCAGCGCCTGGCCCTCGCCATGGCCGTCGTCGGCCGCCCCGAGCTCGTGTTCCTCGACGAGCCGACCGCCGGTCTCGACCCGCAGGCCCGCCGCTCCACCTGGCAGCTGATCCGCGAGCTGCGCGCCGACGGCGTCACCACCGTCCTGACCACCCACTTCATGGACGAGGCGGAGGAGCTGGCCGACGACGTCGCAATCATCGACGCCGGCCGGGTCGTGGCCCAGGGCAGCCCCGAGGAACTGTGCCGGGGCGGCGCCGAGAACACCCTCCGCTTCACCGGCCGCCCCGGCCTGGACCTCGGCTCCCTGCTGAAGGCCCTCCCGGACGGCACCGCGGCCGCCGAGCTGACGCCGGGCGCGTACCGCATCAGCGGCACGGTGGACCCGCAGCTGCTGGCCACGGTCACCACGTGGTGCGCCCAGCACGGGGTGATGCCGGACGGCATCGCGGTCGAGCGGCACACCCTCGAAGACGTCTTCCTGGAACTGACCGGCAAGGAGCTGCGTTCATGAGTGCCGGGACCTACACGCCCAAGCCCGGCGCGGCGCCGGTCTGGCGGATGATCACCGCGCAGGCCGCGTTCGAGACGAAGATGCTGCTGCGCAACGGCGAGCAGCTGCTGCTCACCGTGATCATCCCCTCGCTCCTCCTCGTGCTGTTCTCGACGGTCGACATCATCGACACGGGCAGCGGGAAGGCCGTGGACTTCCTCGCGCCCGGCGTCCTGGCGCTCGCCGTGATGTCGACGGCCTTCACCGGCCAGGCCATCGCGACCGGCTTCGAGCGGCGGTACGGGGTGCTCAAGCGCCTGGGCGCGTCACCGCTGCCCCGCTGGGCGCTGATGACGGCCAAGACCGCCTCGGTCCTGGTCACCGAGGTCCTCCAGATCGCGCTGCTGACGGTGATCGCGCTGTCGCTGGGCTGGTCGCCGCACGGCAACCCCCTGTCCGTCCTGCTGCTCCTCCTGCTCGGTACGGCGGCGTTCTCCGGGCTCGGTCTGCTGATGGCCGGGACGCTGAAGGCCGAGGCGACGCTGGCCGCCGCGAACCTGGTGTTCCTGCTGCTCCTGGTGGGCGGCGGGGTGATCGTGCCGCTGGAGAAGTTCCCCGGCGCGGCACGGGCGGTGCTGGAGCTTCTCCCGATCTCGGCGCTGTCGGACGGGCTGCGGGACGTGCTCCAGGGCGGCGCGCCGATGCCGTGGGGCGCGGCGGGGATCCTGACCGTGTGGGCGGTCGCCGGACTGGGTGCGGCGGCGCGCTTCTTCCGCTGGGAGTGACCCTCGTGAACGCATGCACAAGCAGGCACCTACGATGGAGTCCGTGTTGACCCCCCTCGCCTATATCGCCCAGCGCTGGACACCCTCCCCCAAGACGGTCCGGCGCGCCGCACTCTCCGCCGTCGTCATGACGGTCGTCATCATCGTGACGGGCGGTGCCGTCCGGCTGACCGGTTCCGGCCTCGGCTGCGACACCTGGCCCAAGTGCACGGACGACAGCCTCTTCACCACGTCCGAGCAGGGCATCCACGGCGCGATCGAGTTCGGCAACCGGATGCTGACGTACGTGGTGTCGGCGGCGGTGGGCTGGTTCATCGTCGCGGCGCGCTGCGCCAAGCCGTGGCGGCGGGAACTGAGCCGGCTGGGGTGGCTGCAGTTCTGGATCGTGGCGCTCAACGCCGTCATCGGCGGCATCACGGTGCGCCTGGAGCTCAACCCCTGGACGGTGGCCGTCCACTTCCTCGCCGCCAACGCACTGCTGACGGTCACCACGGTCAGCTGGCTGCGCACCCGTGAGGGCGACGGCGCGGCCCGCCCCCGTGTGCCGGGGCCGGTGCGGAAGCTCAGCTGGGCGCTGGTGGTCGTCGCCGGGCTGCTCGTGGCGGCGGGCACCACGGTGACGGGCTCGGGCGAGCACGCGGGCGACAGCAGTGACGTACCGCGCATGCCGTTCGACTACGCCTCCGTCGCGCAGATCCACGCGCTCTTCGCCTGGGCGGTGTGCGCCCTGGCGCTGGCCGTGTTCTTCGTGCTGCGCGTGGTGGACGCCCCGGACGACACCCGGGCGCGCGCCCGTGACCTGCTGCTGATGCTGCTGGCGCAGGGCGGCATCGGGTACGTGCAGTACTTCACGGGGGTGCCGGAGATCCTGGTCGGCCTGCACATGCTGGGCTCGTCGCTGATGTGGATCGCGGTGCTGCGCCTGGCGCTCAGCCTGCGCGAGCGGCCCCTCGCGGCGCCGGGCGCCGGGATTCCCGCGCAAGCGCCGGACGCGGCGCTGAGCACGACCGTCTAGTTCAGCCGGTACACCCGCCGGGCGTTCCCCGCCGCGATCATGTCGGCGACCCGCTGGGCGTCCGTACGGGACCACGAGCCGTCGCAGACCCAGTCGGCCAGCACCCGTGTGAGCGCCTCGCGGAACACCCGCGCGCCCACCACGTGCAGCTCGGGCAGCCCCCGGGCGCCGCTGGAGAACAGCAGCTTGCCGAACGGCGCGAGCTCCAGCGTCTCGGCCAGCACGGCCGCCGCCCGCGCGCCCGTCCGCGCGAGCGCGGGGCCCAGGTCGGCGTACACGTGCGGGAACACGCTCGTCAGGTGCGCGGCCTGCCGGTGGTACGGGTAGCCGTGCAGCAGCACCAGGTCGGTGCCGAGCCCGGCGGTGGCCGCCGCGAAGTCCCCGAGGCTCATGGGGTCGTCCACGCCCACGTGCAGCTGGAGCGGCCGCCCGGACGCCACCGCGATCCACAGCAGGTGCCGCAGCAGTACGGGGTCGGTGAGCGCCCCGCCGACCTGGCGGCGGGCCAGCCACCGCCCTGCCGCGCCCCGTACCTCACCCGGGCCGGGCGGCGCGGGCGCGAGGGCGAGCCCGTGGCGTACCGCCGCCACGGAGGTGAACGCCACGGCGGAGACGGCCGCTCCGTGCACGGCCTCGGCGAGGTTGGCGAGCAGGGAGTCGACGGTGCCGGACGTGTCGGCGACCTGCTCGGCGAGCAGTTCCAGGCGGACGATCTCGTGGGCCCGGGCGTCGCCCGCGGCGGCGATCTCGACCGGGCCTGTGAGGTCGCCGGGCAGGCCGGTCTCCACCAGATAGGTGGAGATCCCGGTGGCGCGCAGCAGCCGGCGGCCGGACTCCAGGACGCCGAGCTCCCGGCGGCGGGCCAGGTAGCGGGAGGGCGGGCAGTGCGGTTCGAGGCCGAGCAGGGGCGGGCACCAGCGGCGTACGGCGAAGCCGGTCTGGGTGTCGAAGAAGGTCGTGCCGGCCGCGGGCGGTCCCTCGGCCCGGCCGAGCAGGGTCTCGAAGGTGCCCAGGCCCAGCTCCGTACGGAGCACCCCGTGGCAGTACTGGTCCACCAGCGTCGGGGTGTCGATCATTGCGGGGGCTCCCTGCGGCGGATGGACCTTTACAGGTCCTAACGGGTGACCCCCGCCCAAGGTGTTGCCTCAGTCGTTCGAGGGGCCGCCGACCTGGATGCCCGCCATGCGGGTCCACTCGTACGGGCCCGTGCGGACCTTGGCCGCGAGGTCGCCGTCGAAGGAGTCGTGGAGGGTGAGGCCCGCCTTCTCGGCGGCGCTCTTCGCGACCTCGTGCGTGGGCGCGACCAGGTCGCCCCAGCCGCCGTCCTCGCCGACGAGGACGATGCGGGTGCCCATCTGGCCGAGGTAGGCCAGCTGGCCCTCGGCGCCGCCGTGCTCCTTGGAGAACGCCTGGATCTGCTTGGCGAGCTTCGCGGCCTTGCGCTCGGCCTTGCCCTCCGCCTGCTTGGTGTCGCCCTGCTTCGTGTCTGCCATGAACAGGATGCTACCCACCGGTAGGAAAACCCGCCAGAGCCTGCTCTACCGCAGGAAGGGGTCCACCGCCACCGCCACGAACAGCAGCGACACATACGTGATCGACCAGTGGAACAGCCGCATTTCCTTCAGCTTGCCGCCCGTCTCGCCGGACTTCGCGCGGTTCTGCAGGGCGTGCGCCTCCCACAGCCACCAGCCGCCGGTCGCCAGCGCCACCGACGTGTAGAACCAGCCGGTGTAGCCGAGCGGCGTCAGCAGCAGGGAGACGGCGACCATCACCCAGCTGTAGAGGACGATCTGCCGGGCCACCACCTTGTTCGAGGCGATGACGGGCAGCATGGGCACGCCCACGCGCGCGTAGTCCTCCTTCACCTTCATCGACAGCGGCCAGTAGTGCGGCGGCGTCCAGAAGAAGATGACGAGGAAGAGGACGACGGCGGCCCAGGACATCGAATCGGTGACGGCGGACCAGCCGATGAGGACCGGCATACAGCCGGCGATGCCGCCCCACACGATGTTCTGCGAGGTGCGGCGCTTGAGGATCATCGTGTAGACGACGACGTAGAAGAGGAGCGCGCCGAGCGAGAGCCAGGCGGACAGCCAGTTGACGAGCAGCCCGAACCAGAGGGTGGAGACGACGGCGAGGGTGAGGCCGAAGACCAGCCCCTCACGCGGCGAGACCATGCCGGTGACCAGCGGCCGCTGCGACGTGCGGTCCATCAGGGCGTCGATGTCACGGTCGATGTACATGTTCAGCGCGTTGGCGCCGCCGGCCGAGAGGTAACCGCCGAGGCAGGTGTTGAGCACCAGCCACAGGTCGGGCACGCCCTGCTCGGCCAGGAACATCACGGGGACCGTGGTGATGAGGAGCAGCTCGATGATGCGCGGCTTGGTCAGCGCCACGAAGGCCTTGACGCGGGCCCCGAATGGCCGCTTTCCCGTGCTCGCCCCGAGCACACCCGCCGGACGGGATTCGACGGCCGTCACGCACACCCCTGACAGAGACATCCCAGCGAGCAGCACCGGACGGAAGGAGGTGAAGGCCCGGTAAAGACTCGCGCGTACCACGCCACTCTAGACGTTGCCCATACCTCGCCCTTCGCGGGGGTGGGTCGTGTTGAGAGGGGCACCGCAAAGGGTGGTTTCCACGCTCGGATGAGCGATCGGATGAGCGCCTCCGTATTCACTTGCCGAAAGCCGTAGGGCCCAGTCAGGAGGCGGATCCCGGCCGATCCCGGCAGTCTGGAATGACTCGAAAAAATGCACGTTCTCACGGGGGTAGGCTCGACAACGGCCGGTGGGATCTACGTCACCGGCATTCGACATGTGGAGAGGAGCCCTGACCCAGGGTGAGCACCAAGCCGACCACCACAGACCTCGAGTGGACCGAGTTGGACCAGCGGGCCGTCGACACCGCCCGCATCCTGGCCGCCGATGCCGTACAGAAGGTCGGCAACGGCCATCCCGGTACGGCCATGAGCCTGGCCCCGGCCGCGTACGCCCTCTTCCAGAAGGTGATGCGGCACGACCCGGCGGACGCCGACTGGACCGGGCGCGACCGTTTCGTGCTGTCCGCCGGACACTCGTCCCTGACGCTCTACATCCAGCTGTACCTGGCCGGGTTCGGCCTGGAGCTGGACGACCTGAAGGCGTTCCGGACCTGGGGCTCCAAGACCCCGGGCCACCCGGAGTACGGCCACACGGTCGGCGTCGAGACGACGACCGGCCCGCTGGGCCAGGGTGTCGCCAACGCCGTGGGCATGGCCATGGCCGCCCGCTACGAGCGCGGCCTGTTCGACCCGGAGGCGGCGCCCGGCACCTCGCCGTTCGACCACTTCGTCTACTGCGTCGCCGGTGACGGCTGCCTCCAGGAGGGCATCTCCGCGGAGGCGTCCTCGACGGCCGGGCACCAGAAGCTGGGCAACCTGATCCTGCTGTGGGACGACAACCACATCTCGATCGAGGGCGACACCGAGACCGCCGTCTCGGAAGACACGATGCAGCGGTACGAGGCGTACGGCTGGCACGTCCAGCGCGTGGAGCCCAAGGAGAACGGCGACCTCGACCCCGAGGCCCTCTTCCGTGCCCTCCAGGCCGCCAAGGCCGAGACCACCCGCCCGTCGTTCATCGCGATGCGCTCGATCATCGCGTGGCCGGCGCCCAACGCGCAGAACACCGAGGCCGCCCACGGCTCGGCGCTCGGCGACGAGGAGGTGGCGGCCACCAAGCGCGTCCTGGGCTTCGACCCCGAGAAGTCCTTCGAGGTGTCGGACGAGGTCATCGGCCACACCCGGCAGGCCCTGGACCGCGGCCGTGAGGCCCGCGCCAAGTGGGAGAAGCAGTTCCAGGAGTGGCGTGCCGCCAACCCGGAGCGCGCCGCCGAGTTCGACCGCATCGCCGCGGGCGAGCTGCCCACCGGCTGGGAGGAGAAGCTCCCGGTCTTCGAGACCGGCAAGGGCGTCGCCACCCGCGCGGCCTCCGGCAAGGTGCTCCAGGCGCTGGGCGCGGTCATCCCCGAGCTGTGGGGCGGCTCCGCCGACCTGGCCGGCTCGAACAACACGACGATCGACAAGACGTCGTCGTTCCTCCCCGAGGGCAACCCGCTGCCCGAGGCGGACCCGTACGGCCGCACCATCCACTTCGGTATCCGTGAGCACGCCATGGCCGCGGAGATGAACGGCATCGCGCTGCACGGCAACACCCGCATCTTCGGCGGCACCTTCCTGGTGTTCTCCGACTACATGCGCAACGCCGTCCGCCTCTCCGCGCTGATGCACCTGCCGGTGACGTACGTGTGGACGCACGACTCCATCGGCCTCGGCGAGGACGGCCCGACGCACCAGCCGGTCGAGCACCTGGCCTCGCTGCGCGCCATCCCGGGCCTGAACATCGTGCGCCCGGCCGACGCCAACGAGACGGCGATCGCCTGGCGCGAGATCCTCCGCCGCTGGACCAAGGAGTTCGGCAAGGGCGCCCCGCACGGTCTGGCGCTCACCCGCCAGGGCGTTCCGACGTACGAGTGGAACGACGACGCCGCCCGCGGTGGCTACGTGCTGTTCGACGCCGACGGCGGTGAGCCGCAGGTCGTGCTGATCGGTACGGGCTCCGAGGTGCACCTGGCCGTCCAGGCCCGTGAGCAGCTCCAGGCCGCCGGTGTTCCGACGCGGGTCGTGTCGATGCCGTCCGTGGAGTGGTTCGAGGAGCAGGACCAGGGGTACCGGGATGCGGTGCTGCCGCCGTCGGTGAAGGCGCGCGTCGCGGTCGAGGCCGGGATCGGTCTGACCTGGCACCGGTACGTCGGTGACGCGGGTCGCATCGTTTCGCTGGAGCACTTCGGTGCTTCGGCCGACGGCAAGGTGCTCTTCCGTGAGTTCGGCTTCACTGCCGAGGCGGTCGCCGCCGCCGCCAAGGAATCGATCGAAGCCGCCGCGCGCTGACGCCGGTATACGAACTAGTAGGAGATGCAATTCTCATGACAGACGCACTCAAGCGCCTCTCCGACGAAGGCGTCGCGATCTGGCTGGACGACCTGTCCCGCAAGCGGATCACGTCCGGCAACCTCGCCGAACTGATCGACCAGCAGCACGTGGTGGGTGTCACCACCAACCCGTCGATCTTCCAGAAGGCGATCTCCGAGGGCCACGGCTACGACCAGCAGCTGTCGGACCTCGCCGCCCGTGAGGTGACCGTCGAGGAAGCCATCCGCATGATCACGACGGCGGACGTGCGGGACGCCGCCGACATCCTGCGCCCGGTCTTCGACGCGACCCACGGCCTGGACGGCCGGGTGTCGATCGAGGTCGACCCGCGCCTGGCGCACAACACCAAGGCGACGGTCGCCGAGGCGAAGCAGCTGGCGTGGCTGGTGGACCGGCCGAACACGCTCATCAAGATCCCGGCCACCAAGGCGGGTCTGCCGGCGATCACCGAGGTCATCGGCCTCGGCATCAGCGTCAACGTCACGCTGATCTTCTCGCTGGAGCGCTACCGCGCGGTGATGGACGCCTACCTGGCCGGTCTGGAGAAGGCCAAGGAGCGCGGCCTGGACCTGTCGAAGATCCACTCGGTGGCGTCCTTCTTCGTGTCCCGCGTGGACACCGAGATCGACAAGCGGCTGGACTCCCTCGGCACCGACGAGGCCAAGGCGCTGCGCGGCAAGGCCGCCCTCGCCAACGCCCGCCTGGCGTACGAGGCGTACGAAGAGGTGTTCAGCGGCGAGCGCTGGGCGGCCCTGGACAAGGCGCAGGCCAACAAGCAGCGTCCGCTGTGGGCCTCGACCGGCGTCAAGGACCCGGCGTACAAGGACACGCTGTACGTCGACGAGCTGGTCGCGCCGGGCACGGTGAACACCATGCCGGAGGCGACCCTGGAGGCCACCGCCGACCACGGTGAGATCACCGGCAACACGATCGCGGGTACGTACGGCCAGGCGCGCGCCGACCTCGCGGCCCTCGAGAAGCTCGGCATCGGCTACGACGACGTCGTGCAGCTGCTGGAGGACGAGGGCGTCGACAAGTTCGAGGCGTCCTGGAACGACCTGCTCAAGTCGACCGAGGCGGAGCTCAAGCGCCTCGCCCCTTCGGAGGCGTAACCCTTGAACGCAGTTCATGGAGCGAATCCGCTCCGTGACGCCGCAGACCGACGGCTCCCGCGCATCGCGGGGCCGTCGGGCCTGGTGATCTTCGGCGTCACGGGCGATTTGTCCCGTAAAAAGCTGATGCCTGCCGTGTACGACCTGGCCAACCGGGGCCTGCTCCCGCCGGGTTTCTCGCTGATCGGGTTCGCTCGTCGGGAGTGGGCGGACGAGGACTTCGCCGACGAGGTGTACCAGGCCGTCAAGCAGCATGCCCGTACGCCCTTCCGTGAGGAGGTGTGGCAGCAGCTCAGCCAGGGCATGCGGTTCGTCCAGGGCAACTTCGACGACAACGAGGCGTTCGAGACCCTGAAGAAGACGATGGAGGAGCTCGACCAGGCGCAGGGCACCGGCGGCAACTTCGCGTTCTACCTCTCCGTACCGCCCAAGTTCTTCCCCGTCGTGGTCCAGCAGCTGAAGAAGCACGGGCTGGCCGACGAGAAGGGCGACGCCTGGCGGCGCGCGGTCATCGAGAAGCCGTTCGGGCACGACCTGGCCTCCGCCAAGGAGCTCAACGAGATCGTCCACGAGGTCTTCTCGCCCGACCAGGTCTTCCGGATCGACCACTACCTGGGCAAGGAGACCGTCCAGAACATCCTGGCGCTGCGGTTCGCCAACACGCTCTTCGAGCCGATCTGGAACCGGTCGTACGTCGACCACGTACAGATCACGATGGCCGAGGACATCGGCATCGGCGGCCGCGCCGGGTACTACGACGGCATCGGCGCCGCCCGTGACGTCATCCAGAACCATCTTCTCCAGCTGCTGGCGCTGACCGCGATGGAGGAGCCGGCCTCCTTCGACGCGGACGCGCTCGCGGCCGAGAAGACCAAGGTGCTGGGCGCGGTGAAGCTGCCCAAGGACCTCGGCAAGTCCTCCGTGCGCGCCCAGTACGCGGCCGGGTGGCAGGGCGGCGCGAAGGCCGTCGGCTACCTGGAGGAGGAGGGCATCGACCCGCAGTCGAAGACCGACACCTACGCCGCGATCAAGCTGGGGATCGACAACCGCCGCTGGGCGGGCGTCCCCTTCTACCTGCGCACCGGCAAGCGGCTCGGCCGCCGGGTCACCGAGATCGCGGTCGTCTTCCAGCGCGCCCCGCACTCCCCGTTCGACCACACGGCGACGGAGGAGCTGGGGCAGAACGCCCTGGTCATCCGCGTCCAGCCGGACGAGGGCGTGACGCTGCGGTTCGGGTCGAAGGTGCCGGGCACGTCGATGGAGGTCCGGGACGTCTCGATGGACTTCGCGTACGGCGAGTCCTTCACGGAGTCCAGCCCCGAGGCGTACGAGCGGCTCATCCTCGACGTCCTGCTCGGTGACGCCAACCTCTTCCCGCGCACGGAGGAGGTCGAGCTGTCCTGGAAGATCCTCGACCCGATCGAGCAGTACTGGGACCGGCACGGCAAGCCCGCCCGGTACGAAGCCGGGACGTGGGGGCCGGTCGAGGCGGACGAGATGCTCGCACGAGACGGACGGAGCTGGCGCCGGCCATGAAGACCGACCTTACGGACACCACATCCAGCAAGATCAACAAGGCGCTGGTGCTGGGGCGGCGCGCCATCGGTACGCCTGCCATAGGCATGGTGCTCACCCTGGTCATCGTCACCGACGAGGAGAACGCCTACGACGCGCTGAAGGCCGCCAACGAGGCGTCCCGCGAGCACCCCTCGCGGACCCTGGTCGTCATCAAGCGCCCCTCGCGTTCGCCGCGCGACCGGGCCAACGCGCGCCTGGACGCCGAGGTGCGGCTGGGTGCGGACGCCTCCACCGGCGAGACGGTGGTGCTGCGGCTGTACGGCGAGGTCATCGACCACGCCCAGTCGGTGGTCCTGCCGCTGCTGCTGCCGGACGCCCCGGTGGTGGTCTGGTGGCCGGTGGCCGCGCCGACCGACCCGGCCAACGACCCGCTGGGCGCCCTCGCGCAGCGGCGCGTCACCGACTCGTACGCGTCCGAGCACCCGGTACAGGAGCTGGTCGCGCGCGCCGCCGCCTACACACCGGGTGACACGGACCTGTCCTGGACCCGGATCACGCCGTGGCGTTCGATGCTCGCGGCGGCCCTGGACCAGGTGACGTGCGAGGTCACGTCCGCCGAGGTGGAGGGCGAGGAGTTCAACCCGAGCGTCGAGCTGCTGGCGATGTGGCTGGCGGACCGGCTGAAGATCCCGGTGAAGCGCTCGACGTCGGCGGGGCCCGGTCTGACGGCCGTACGGATGGAGACGAACTGCGGCCCCATCGTGCTGCACCGGCCGGACGCCTCGCTGGCGACGCTGTGCATCCAGGGGCAGCCGGATCGCGCGGTGGCGCTCAAGCGCCGTGAGACGTCCGAGCTGATCGCGGAGGAGCTGCGGCGCCTCGACCCGGACGACACGTACGCGTCGGTGCTGCGGTACGGCGTGGAGCGGCTGGGCCAGGCGGCGAAGCCCGCCGCCGGGGAACCTGTCGCGGAGGGTTCCGCGGACAAGCCCGCCGCGGACAAGCCCGCCGCGAAGAAGGCCGCGGCCAAGAAGGCGGCGGCCAAGTGAGCGCTCCGCAGCTCGTCGTCCACCGCGACAAGGGGCTGATGGCGCAGGCCGCGGCGGCCCGGCTGATCACGAAGATCGTGGACGCCCAGGCCGCCCGCGGCTCCGCCTCGGTGGTCCTGACCGGTGGCCGCAACGGCAACGGACTGCTGGCGGCACTGAGTTCGTCCCCCGCCCGGGACGCGATCGACTGGTCGCGCCTGGACCTGTGGTGGGGCGACGAGCGGTTCCTCCCGGAGGGCGATCCCGACCGGAACGACACCCAGGCCCGCGAGGCGCTCCTCGACAGCGTCCCGCTCGACCCGGCGCGGCTGCACACCATGCCGGTGGCGGGCGGCGCGTACGGCGCGGACGCGGACGCCGCGGCCGCCGCGTACGCCGACGAACTGGCCGCCGCGGCCGGGCCGGAGGACCATGGCCCGGTGCCGACGTTCGACGTCCTGATGCTGGGCGTCGGCCCGGACACGCATGTCGCCTCCCTCTTCCCCGAGCTTCCGGCGGTGCGGGAGACGGAACGCACGGTGGTGGGCGTGCACGGCGCGCCCAAGCCGCCGCCGACCCGTATCACGCTGACGCTCCCGGCGATCCGGGCGGCGCGTGAGGTGTGGCTGCTGGCGGCGGGAGAGGACAAGGCGCAGGCGGCGGCGATCGCGCTGTCGGGTGCGGGCGAGGTCCAGGCCCCGGCCGCCGGGGCGTACGGCAGGTCGCGGACGCTGTGGCTGCTGGACCAGGCGGCGGCGGCGCGGCTGCCGCGGGCCCTGTACCCACCGGCGATTCCCTGACGGGTACGCGGTTCTGCTGGGCGAAGGCCCGGTTCACCTCGCTGGGGGGTGAGCCGGGCCTTCAGCGTCTCTTCGGCGTCGGCGGGGTCAGAGGATGACCTGGTCCGCGTCCTTCTCCAGCGTGGCGATCGCGGCCCGGCAGGCCCGGACGAACCGGTCGTAGACCTCCGTGGTGCTGCCGGCCCGCCCCGCGCGGGTGTTGACCGAGAACATCGCGGCCCGCAGCTCGGTGGTGAGTTCCAGCTGGCCGCCCTTGGAGAGCATGGTGCGGTTGCAGGGGTTGTCCGGGTTGACGCCGGCCAGATCGCGGACCTCGGGGTCGTTGCCGTCGCGCCACGCGATCCCGGCCTTGCCGAACTCCGTCTTCAGGAGCGTCTTGAACCGCTCGTTGAGCCCGCCGACGACCACGGCCTGCGGGTTGGCGGTCCCTGCCTGCGCCGCCGTGCAGCCGTGCAGGCTCAGGACGTTGAGGCTGCTGACGGCCATGGATATGGCGACGTGGTCGTCGTTGTTCTTGGCGGTGACGTGCAGTTCCCGGTTGTTGGAGGAACGCAGGCCCTCGAACATCCAGTAGTCGTGCGGCCCGTAGCCGTCCTGGAGCGGTGCGAGGGTGGCGGGGTGGTACCCGGCGATGCCGAGGCACAGCTCGGAGGTGCCGGTCTCGATGCCGCCACCGTGCATGGCCATGATCGTGGTGCGGTGGTAGGGGTATCTCTCGCCGAGGCTGCTGTCGAGGTACTCGTGCCGCTTGTAGCGGCGGGCGAAGTCGGTGCCCTCCTTGCCGGCCAGCTTGGTGTAGAGGTCGGTGTTGGAGGTGTAGAGGTCGAACTCGTCGGTGGCGTACGCCGGGGAGGCGGACACGCCGCCCAGCAGCGGGCCGCTGACGGTAGCGGTGGCGAGGGCAGTGAGGACCGTACGACGGCTGGTGTATGTCATGCCCTCATGATCAACGCACCGGTCGGGCACGGAGACCGCCGACGCTGTGCCGTGCGTCACTGACCCCGCGGTGCGCCACGCTCCAGGAACGGTTCGAGGAGCCCCGGAACCGCCGCGTCCGCGAAGCGGAGGCCCTCGCTCTCGTCCGCGTCGTGGACGTGGTACGCGCCCGCTCCCGCCGCCGTCGTCGCGGTCAGGGTGAGAAGGCCCGCGCGGCGCTGGACGTACGACTGCTTGACCGTCCAGCCGATGACGCCGCCCCGGTGGAGGGCGACGGTGGCGCGGCGGGCGGTGCCGGAGCGGGCCACCAGGTAGCCGCCGCTGGTCCCGTGGCCCAGGCTGCGGTACGCGTCCAGGGCGAGGAACACCGCGAGCGGCAGCAGCACCAGGGCGCCGGCTCCGGCGGCGTACAGCAGGACGTCGGTGAGTACGGCGCCGAGGACGGCGAGGACCACGACGGGCAGCAGCGCGGCCCCCACGCCCCAGCGCAGCCGCCGGGTGCGGGCCGCGCGGGGGTGGGCGGTGAGCGGCGCGCCGGTCGGGGAGACGGCCTCCCGGAGGACCCGCGCGGCCACCTCGTCCGCCACGGCGCGGGGCACGGCGGGCAGCAGCGTCTTGTGGTCGGCGTGCTGGTCCTCCTCGGCCTTGGCGAGCCCGGTGGCGACCGCGTCGACCCTGGCCGCGCGGGTCAGCCGGACGCCGAACGGCTCGACCAGCTCCACGCCGCGCAGTCGCCGCTCCTCGATGGAGAGGGAGCGGGTGGTGAACAGGCCGCGCCGCACCCGCAGCGTGCCGCCCGGCTCGCGCTCCAGCCGGTAGTTCCACCACATCTCGACCCACAGGCCGAGCGCGCCGACGGCGCCCGCGAGCAGGGCGACGACGGCGAGGGTCAGGACGACCCACACGACGGGCGTGTCCCGGAACCGGTCGCCCACCCAGCCGATGACCTCGTCCTGGGCGCCGAACCAGTCGCTGACCTGCATGACGGCGCCCGCCGCCGCGCCGCCGAGCAGCGGGGCGACGAACGACAGGGGGGCGTAACGGATCCAGCGGGGATCCAGGACGGCCAGCTCGCCGTTGCGGTGACCGGCCTCGGCCGGTGCCGGCGGCCGGTCGAGCAGTGCGCGGCGCAGCCGCTCGCCCTCGGCCCTGCTGACCGGGTGGAGCTCCAGCGTGGACTCGCCGCCGCCGGTGTGCTCGCCGGTGCCTATCCGGACCTTCACCAGGCCGAGGAGGCGCAACAGCGGACTGGCCGTCAGATCGACGCTGCGGATGCGTTCCCGGGCGAGCGACCGGCGTTTGACCAGCAGCAGCCCGCTGTGCAGCTCGGCGCGCTCCGGCCCGATGCGGTAGCGCGTGCGGGTCCAGCGCACGTACTCCACCGCCGCCCCGCCCAGCACGAGCGCCACGGCTCCGGCGAGCAGCAGGAGGATGCCGGAACCTCGTCGCGGCCCGTCGCCGAACCAGGCGCCGCCGCTCAGCCCGAACAGCACCGGCACGCAGACACCGCCGGCGACTCCGGCCATGACGAGGGCGGTGACCAGCACGGCCCGCTTGTCGAGCCGCTGCCACCCGTCGCTGTCCGCACCCCGGTCGCTCATGTGGCGTCCCCGGGCGTGGCCTGGGTAATGCGGGTCAGCCGCTCGGCGAGTTCGGCGGCCAGTTCGTGGTCGAGGCCCTCGATCCGGATGGCACCCTTGGCGGAGGCGGTGGTCACGGTGACCGTGGCGAGGCCGAACGCCTGCTCCAGCGGTCCGCGTACGGTGTCCACGGTCTGGATCCGGGACATCGGCGCGATCCGCCACTCCTGCCAGAAGGCGCCGGTCCGGACGTAGACGGCGTCGTCGGTGACCTCCCAGCGGTGGACCCTGAACCACCAGCGGGGGAAGAACGCGGTGCAGGCGAGCCCGGTCACGGCCAGGATCCCGGCGGCCCCCCACAGCCAGGGCCTGGCCGGCCCGATCAGCGCCCCCAGCACGGCCGGCACCACCACGGGCGCGGCGGTCAGCAGCAGCCACTGGGTGCGCCACCAGCCGATGACCCGCTCGTTCAGCGTGTTGTTCGGCGGCCGCAGCCGCACCGCGTCCTCCCCCGTCATCGGTCAGCGTCCCCGCAGCGTCCGGTACCGCTCGGCCAGCGCGGCGGTCGAGCTGTCGAGCTGCTCGCCGCCCTCGCCCTCGGTCAGTACGGGCTCGATCTTCTTGGCCAGCACCTTGCCGAGTTCGACACCCCACTGGTCGAAGGAGTCGATGTTCCAGATGGCGCCCTGGACGAAGACCTTGTGCTCGTACAGCGCGATCAGCTGGCCCAGCACGGACGGGGTCAGCTCGTCGGCGAGGATGGTGGTGGTGGGGTGGTTGCCCCGGAAGGTCTTGTGCGGAACCAGTTCCTCCGCCACGCCTTCGGCCCGTACCTCGTCGGGCGTCTTGCCGAAGGCGAGCGCCTGGGTCTGGGCGAAGAAGTTGGCCATCAGCAGGTCGTGCTGGCCGACCAGCCGGGGCGCCAGGTCGGCGACCGGCCTGGCGAAGCCGATGAAGTCGGCCGGAATGACCTTGGTGCCCTGGTGAATCAACTGGTAGTAGGCGTGCTGCCCGTTCGTACCCGGCGTGCCCCAGACGACCGGGCCGGTCTGCCAGTCCACCGGGTTGCCGTCGCGGTCCACGGACTTGCCGTTGGACTCCATGTCGAGCTGCTGGAGGTACGCCGTGAACTTCGACAGGTAGTGGCTGTAGGGCAGGACGGCGTGGGACTGGGCGTCGAAGAACGCCCCGTACCAGACGCCCAGCAGGCCGAGCAGCAGCGGCGCGTTCTCCTCGGGCGGGGCGGTGCGGAAGTGCTCGTCGACCAGGTGGAAGCCGTCGAGCATCTCCCGGAACCGGTCCGGTCCGATGGCGATCATCAGGGAGAGGCCGATGGCGGAGTCGTACGAGTACCGGCCGCCGACCCAGTCCCAGAACTCGAACATGTTGGCCGTGTCGATGCCGAAGCCCTCGACCTTGCCGGCATTGGTCGACAGGGCCACGAAGTGCTTGGCCACCGCCTCCTGACCGGCGCTCAGCCCGGTGAGGAGCCAGTCGCGGGCGGAGGTGGCGTTGGTGATGGTCTCGATGGTGGTGAACGTCTTGGACGCGATGATGAAGAGCGTCTCGGCCGGGTCCAGGTCCCGGATCGCCTCGTGCAGGTCGGCGCCGTCCACGTTGGAGACGAAACGGAACGTCAGGTTCCGCTGGGTGAAGGAGCGCAGCGCCTCGTACGCCATCGCCGGGCCCAGGTCGGAGCCGCCGATGCCGATGTTGACGATGTTCTTGATGGGCTTGCCGGTGTGACCGGTCCACTCACTGGAGCGGATCCGCTCCGAGAAGGCGGCCATCCTGTCGAGCACCGCGTGCACGCCCGGCACCACGTTCTCGCCGTCGACCTCGGTCACTGCCTCGCGCGGGGCCCGCAGCGCCGTGTGGAGGACCGCCCGGTTCTCGGTGGTGTTGATCTTGTCGCCGCGGAACATGGCGTCCCGCAGCTCGGCCACCCCGGCCGCCGCTGCCAGCTCGCGCAGCAGCCGCAGCGTCTCGTCGGTGACCAGGTGCTTGGAGTAGTCCAGATACAGGTCGCCGACCCGCAGCGTGTATGCGGTGCCGCGCGCCGGGTCGGCGGCGAACAATGCGCGCAGATGCGTCTGCCCCCACTGCTCCCGGTGCTTGCCGAGGGACGTCCACTCGGGCATCCGGTTGAGCCTCGTGCGGCTTTCTGCATTCATCTCGGACATCAGCCCACTTCTTCTCGTACCTGCCTGCTTGCCCCGCTGCCCCTCCAACCTAATTGATCTGGGGCACCGGCGAGGCGACGGCAAGCGCGGACCGAGCATCGGCGATGCCACGCGCAACAAAGCGGGCCCTGTCGGTGGAATTCACCTACAGGGCCCTCGTGTGCTCAGATTTCGCCGCGGAGTTTGGCCAGCGCCTCGGCCAGGATCGCCTCGCCGTCCGCGTCGCTGCGCCGCTCCCGTACATACGCCAGGTGCGTCTTGTACGGTTCGGTGCGCGGCGGGTCCGGCGGGTTGTCCCGGTCCTGGCCGGCCGGGAACCCGCAGCGCGGGCAGTCCCAGGTGTCGGGGACCTGCGCGTCACTCGCGAAGCTCGGCTGCGTCTCGTGCCCGTTCGAGCACCAGAAGGAGATGCGGAGTCGCGGCGCGGACTCGCCCCGCTCGGCCTCCCCCATCGGCCCCGCGCCGACCCGGCTTCCCCGGATCGCGTTGCCACTTGCCACGGTTGTAACTCCCTGCGTGATGGTGCTCGAAGATGCCCCAGTCTACGTAAGGCCCAACGCGCGTCCAGTGATTGGAGTTACACCCCTCCCCGGGACGCGGAACCGAGACGTCAGTTGTCCAGCTTGATCAGGAGAGCAAGTACGACAATGCACGCGAACCACAGCAGACCGACGACCACGGTGATGCGGTCCAGGTTGCGCTCGGCGACCGACGAGCCGCCGACGGACGACTGCATGCCGCCACCGAACATGTCGGAGAGGCCGCCGCCCTTCCCCTTGTGCATCAGCACCAGCAGCATCAGCAGCGCGCTGAAGACGATGAGGGCGATCGAGAACCCCATAACCACGGCTGGACCCTACTTCCTGGCAATTCTCGGATTACACGGACTATCGGACGTCTACGGACGACGGGGGCCCAGGCTCCGATGAAGAGCCTCGGCCCCCGCAAGGGTACGACGATTCCGCCCTACCGCATACTCACCGGTGGGGGGACCCCCCTCACTGGTCGCGGAACCGGACGATCTTGACGAACTCTTCCGCGTCCAGCGCCGCGCCGCCCACCAGGGCGCCGTCCACATCGGGCTGCGCCATGATCGCGGCCACGTTCGAGGCCTTCACGGAGCCGCCGTACTGGATGCGGACCTTGTCGGCCAGCTCCTTGGAGTACAGCTCGGCGAGCCGGCCGCGGATCGCCCCGCAGACCTCCTGGGCGTCCTCGGGCGTGGCGACCTCGCCGGTGCCGATGGCCCACACCGGCTCGTAGGCGATCACGATGGTCTCGGCCTGCTCGGCCGGGATGTCCTTCAGGCCGCCGTCGAGCTGCGCGAGCGTGTAGGAGACCTGGTCACCGGCCTTGCGGATGTCCAGGCCCTCGCCGACGCAGAGGATCGGGACCAGGCCGTTGCGGAAGGCGGCCTGGACCTTGGCGTTGCAGATCTCGTCCGTCTCGGCGTGGTACTGCCGGCGCTCGGAGTGGCCGACGGCGACGTACGCGCACTTCAGCTTGGACAGCATCACGCCGGAGATCTCACCGGTGTACGCACCGGAGTCGTGCGCCGAGATGTCCTGGGCGCCGTACTTGATCTTCAGCTTGTCGCCGTCGACGAGGGTCTGGACGGACCGCAGGTCGGTGAAGGGCGCGAGGACGGCGACCTCGACGGCCTCGTAGTCCTTGTCGGTCAGGGCGAAGGCGAGCTTCTGGACGTGGGCGATGGCCTCGAGGTGGTTGAGGTTCATCTTCCAGTTGCCCGCCATCAGCGGGGTACGGGCGGTCATTGAGGGTCAGTCCTCCAGTGCGGCGAGGCCGGGAAGCGTCTTGCCTTCGAGGTACTCGAGGCTCGCGCCGCCGCCGGTCGAGATGTGGCCGAATGCGTCCTCGTCGAAGCCCAGGATCCGGACGGCCGCGGCGGAGTCGCCACCGCCGACGACCGTGAAGGCCGGGGAGTCGACGAGCGCCTGGGCAACGGCCTTGGTGCCCTCGGCGTAGTCGGGGTGCTCGAAGACGCCCATGGGGCCGTTCCAGAAGACGGTGGCCGCGTCGGCGAGCTTCGATGCGTACAGCTTGCGGGTCTGCGGACCGATGTCCAGACCCTCCTGGTCGGCCGGGATGGCGGTCGAGGCGACCAGGGTCGGGTTGGCCGGGGCCTTGGTCTTCAGGTCCGGGAAGTCGGCCGAGACCAGCACGTCGACGGGGAGCACGAACTCCACGCCCTTCTTCTCGGCCCGCGCCAGGTACTCCAGGCAGACCGGGATCTGGTCCTCCTGGAGCAGCGAGATGCCCACCTCGTGGCCCTTGGCCTTGAGGAAGGTGTACGCCATGCCGCCGCCGATCAGGATGCGGTCGGCCTTCTCCAGCAGGTGGTCGATGACGCCGAGCTTGTCGGAGACCTTGGCACCGCCCAGCACGACGACGTAGGGGCGCTTGACGTCGTCGGTGAGCTTCCTGAGGACGCCGACCTCGGTGGCGATCAGGTAGCCGGCGTAACTCGGCAGCAGGCGCGCCAGGTCGTAGACGGAGGCGTGCTTCCGGTGCACGGCGCCGAAGCCGTCACCGACGTACACGTCCGCGAGGGCGGCGAGGCGGGCGGCGAACTCGGCGCGCTCGGCGTCGTCCTTGGACGTCTCGCCGGCGTTGAAGCGGAGGTTCTCCAGAACAGCCACCTGGCCGTTGTCCAGGCCGGCGACGGCCGAGTGGGCCTCGGAGCCGATGGTGTCGCCGGCGAAGGCGACGGGGCGGCCGAGCAGTTCACCGAGCCGGGAGGCGGCGAACCGCAGCGTGAAGGCGGGGTCCGGCTCGCCCTTGGGGCGGCCGAGGTGCGAGGCCACGACGACCTTGGCACCGGCTCCGGTCAGCGCCTTGATGGTCGGCAGGACGGCGCGGATGCGGCCGTCGTCGGTGATGGTGGTGCCGTCCTGCGGCACGTTGAGGTCGGCGCGGACGAATACCCGCTTGCCCTCGACCCCTTGGCGGAGAAGTTCGTCGATCGTCTTCATCTGTCCTGTTGCTCCTTGGAAATTCCACGCAAGCGACAGGGCTCGTACAGCGCGGCGTTGCGCTGCCCGAGCCCTGTGCTCACATCGAGGTGCCTGCCCTTGTGCCCAATTGCCTAGAGCTGGCCGCCCACGAATACGGTGAGGTCGACGAGGCGGTTCGAGTAGCCCCACTCATTGTCGTACCAGCCGACGACCTTGACCTGCTTGCCCTGGACCATCGTCAGCAGCGAGTCGAAGGTGCAGGAGGCCGGCCAGTTGACGATGTCCGAGGAGACGATCGGGTCCTCGGTGTACTCCAGGATGCCCTTCAGCTGACCCTCGGCGGCCTTCTGGAACGCGGTGTTGACCTCGTCCTTGGTGACCTCGCGGTCGAGCTCCAGGACGAGGTCGGTGACCGATCCGGTCGGGACCGGGACGCGCATGGCGATGCCGTCCAGCTTGCCCTTGAGCTGCGGGAGGACCAGGGCGGTGGCCTTGGCGGCACCGGTCGAGGTCGGAATGATGTTCTCCGCGGCGGCACGGGCGCGGCGGAGGTCCTTGTGCGGGAAGTCCAGGATGCGCTGGTCGTTGGTGTACGCGTGGACCGTCGTCATCATGCCCTTGACGATGCCGAAGTTCTCGTCGAGAACCTTGGCCATCGGCGCCACACAGTTGGTGGTGCAGGAGGCGTTGGAGATGACGTGGTGGTTGGCCGCGTCGTACTTGTCCTGGTTGACACCCATGACGATGGTGATGTCCTCGTCGCTGGCCGGAGCCGAGATGAGGACCTTCTTCGCGCCACCGGCGATGTGCTTCGCGGCGTCGGCCTTCTTGGTGAAGATGCCGGTCGACTCGATGACGATGTCGACGCCCAGCTCGCCCCAGGGGATGTCGGCCGGGTTGCGCTCGGACAGCACCTTGATGGTGTGACCGTCGACGGTGATGGTGTCGGCGGTGTGGCTGACCTCGGCCTTGAGACGACCCAGAATGGTGTCGTACTTCAGGAGGTGCGCCGTGGTCGCGGTGTCACCCAGGTCGTTGACAGCCACGATCTCGATGTCTGCACCCTGCTCCAGCAGCGCGCGGAAGTAGTTACGACCGATGCGGCCAAAGCCGTTGATGCCTACGCGGATCGTCACGAACCGATCTCCTCGTTAGGTACGCCGGTTTTCGACGCCGGCGAGATGTATTGGGATGTCCCCGACCGCTTACGACCCTACCTCCCTCCAGGCGGCGGAGTGACATCGAGCGCACCCGTACGAGCCCGGTGGACCGGGGCCTCTGACCTACTGGACAGTATGGTCCACCGGGGCATTCGTCCGGCTACGGTGCGTCAGCGGGACAGCGCTCATCGGCGCGGTGTCGCGCTCCTCAGTGACGGAGTGCGCCGAGCGCCGTGCCGAGCAGCCGCTTGCGCTGTGCGGGATCGGGTACGTGCTCGAGTCCGAACCCGAGCAGCACGGTGTCGCGGGTGGTGACGGCCGCCCGGGAGTGGAACAGCGCGGGCGACCGGGCCCAGTCGGTGGCGTTGCCCCGGCTGCCGGCCGGCGGGCCGGGAACGCTCCAGGCGCCGAGTGAGGTCTCGAAGCCCTCGCTGTCCCGTGCGCCGCCGGCGGTGACCAGTCTCGTGTCGTCGACGAAGGCGCCCGTCTCGCCGGTGCCGGGGTCGGTGATGTACGAGACGGACAGCTCGACCCGCTGGCCCGCGTAGGCGCTCAGGTCGACGGAGACGGGCTGCCAGCCGCCCGACGTACCGGTGAAGGCGTGCCAGGCGCCGGTGGTGCCGGTGGCGGTGCAGCCGTTGCCGCCGAGGGTCAGGTAGTGGGCGAGGAAGGGGTGCCCGGCGAGGTAGTAGCCCTCGGCGCAGTCGGCCGGGACCTCGCTGGAGGAGCGGCCGTTCGTGTCGGGCAGGGTCGTCCAGTCGTCCTGGCCGACGGTGTGCGCCTCGACGACCACGTTGTCGTAGCCGGGTTCGGTGTCGTGGCTGAGCCGGAACTGGAGCGTGGGCTTCGCCGCGGCGTCCGTGCCGGTCAGGTCGACGGTCCGGGTGAGCCGCATCCAGGCGTTGTCGGTGTGCCGGGCGGCGGCGAAGGTCTCGCCCTCGTACGGCTCGAAGGGTGTGCGTACGCCGGGGTAGTCGCCCGCGGCGGTGCTGTGGAACTGCGGGAACCGGTCCGGGGGGAGGGTGTCGGAGGTGACGGTGTAGGCGCCGGCGCTGTCGAGCGGGTTGCCGGGCGCGTCGCCGAGGGAGGCCTCCGTACCGGCGAAGCGGCCCACGCCCTCGAAGGCGCCGGGTGATGCCATGCCGGAGCGGCGGTAGGCGCCGAGGTAGTACTGGGCGAAGTCGTTGGAGTCGGCGCGGCCGATGTCGACGAGTCCGCCGGAGTTCTCACCGGCGTTGATCAGCGTGCCGCCCTCGTTGAGGTACTCCCGTACGGCGAGGGTGGTGGGTCCGGAGGGTTGGCCCGCGCCGGTGTACCAGACCACGGTGTCGAAGTGGCCGAGCACGCCCAGCGGGTGCGGGGCGCCCTGGGTGGCGACGTCCCAGACGGCGGCCCTGCGGCCGTTGTCCTTCAGCGCCTTGGTGTACGTGGCGGTGTGCCGCACCGGCGCGGTGCCGCCCTCCTCGGCGAGGACGAGCGTGTCGCCGCGCGGGCGTGCCTGGATCGTGTACGTGAAGGGGGTCGAGGAGACGCGCTTGCCGTCGCGGGTGCGGCCGGTGAACCAGACCTCGACGGTGTCACCGGGTTCGCCGTCCTGGACTTCGGCGCGGTACTCGTCGTAGTAGAGGTTGTCCTCGCCGCCGTACGTCTCGCCGCCCTCCCAGGCGTCGAGCCGCTGGTCGTGCGTACGGCCGCCGTTGACGCGGTACTTGAGCTCCTTGTCCCGCAGCGACTTGCGGGCGGTGACGGCGACTTCCTGGTCGTCGCCGTCGTACGCGTAGGACGTGGCGAAGGTGTCGGGGACGAAGGGGGGCGCGTCGGCGCCGACCGGGGAGACCGGGTCGTCGGGGCGGGCGGCGGACTCGGCGACGGCGAGCGCGAACGGGACGTTCTTGGCGAACTCCTGCTGGATCAGTTTCTCGTCGTCGGGGAAGGTGAAGATGGACGCGCAGTCGGCCGGGTCCCAGGCGTCGTTCGGGTCGACGCGGGAGGCGGTGGCGCAGGTGGACATCTCCGGGGTGAACATCTGCATGCCGTTGACGTTGGCCGCGTGTCCGTCGGATTCGCCGTTGGTGGTGTAGAGCTCGGAGGACACCTGCGGGCGGTAGCCGGGGATCGCGGGCTTGGCGGGGGTGCCGGCCAGCGCCTTGAGGGCGACGTCGTCGGGGGTGTCGGTGGCGACCTGCCAGCCGACGCCGTACAGGATCAGCTGGGCGGCGGAGTGGTAGTTGATGCCGTACTGGAATCCGATCCGCTTCTGGAAGGCGTCCAGCGCCTTCGTCTCGGGCTCGGACATCGGGCCGGTGCCGCGGTAGGTCTCGCCGGCGGGGTCGGGCGACGAACCCTCGTCGTCGTAGCCCCACTTGTAGGAGAAGTTGCGGTTGAGGTCGACGCCGTCGCCGGGTGCGATCTTCCCGTCACCGTTGTTGTCGCGGAGGTTCTTGCGCCACTGCCGGTTGGCGGGGGCGGCGTGGGTGTGGTCGTAGCCGTCGGGGTTGGCGGAGAGCACGAACCACAGCTCGGTGGTGTCGACGATCTTCGTGATGCGCGGGTCCTTGCCGTAGCCGGCCAGGTAGTGGTGGAGCAGCCGCCGGTTCATCTCGGGCGTGATCCACTCGCGGGCGTGCTGGTTGGAGAGGTAGAGGGTGGCCGGCTTGGAGCCGTCCTTGTACTTCTTGGCGCCCTTGGTCAGCTTGAGGGCGAGGATGTCCTGGCCCTTGACCGTCCTGCCGATGCTGATGACCTTGGTGAGGTCCCGGTTGGCGCGGGCGGTCGCCAGGATCTCCCCCTTGAGCCCGCCCTTTCCGCCGTACGGCCGGAACACGCCGTCGCCCGCGGCCGCGACGCGCTTCTCGGCGGCCTTGGTGAGGTCGTGCTCGGTGACCCCGACACCCTTGTCGCGCAGCGCCTCGGCCTGCCGGCCGGTGAGGTACAACTCGACGGTGGCGGTGCCCTTCTCGGGCACCTGCTCGCTCAGCTCGTGGCCGTCGGTCCCGGCGTCGAGCAGGAGCGGGATCTGCTCCTTGCTCACCTTCGCGTGCCACACGGAGAGGCTGTCGCCGTCCCCGTTGCCCGTGTCGTCCGTCTGCTCCGCCCCGGCGACGGGTGCCGCCACCAGTCCGGCCATCAGCAGTGAAGCCGCGGCGAGGATCGATCTCGCGCTACGTCTCATGTGCCCCCCTTGCTGTTGTCTGCCACGAAAGTGGACAGGCGCCAGGCTCATGACTCTTCATGATCATGTCAATACCGCCGGGGGCGGTCCGGCCACGTCGCCGGTACGGGGACGGGCAGCGGGGCGGTGCCGGTAGGGGGTGCGGCGGTACCGGACGGGGGCGGGGGCGGTACGGGGCGGGCGTAGGGCGGAGGCGGGGCCGGTACGGGGCGGGGGCGGGGCCGGGCGGGGGCGGTACG